>JAIPAM010000007.1 GCA_021740105.1 Flavobacterium sp. | reverse complement strand
CATGTACGGGAGTAACCCCATGTGTGCCAACTGATACAGATGGCGATGGTACACCAGACTATTTAGATATTGATTCTGATGGCGACGGTATTCCAGATGCAACAGAAGACGCTGGATGTACAGGAACAGCTCCATGTACTCCAACAGATACGGATGGCGATGGAACACCAAACCATCTTGATCTTGATTCAGATGGTGACGGAGTAACTGATGCTCAAGAATCAATTGACGGAACTAATCCTTTAGACCCATGTGATTTGGTTATGACAAATCAAACATTACCTCCAACAGGAATGTGGTTATCATCTGATTGTGATGGTGATGGTGTGACTAATGGGCAGGAAGTAATTGACGGTACAGATCCAACAAATCCATGTGAATCTAAATCTGAAAATGTAACATTACCATTATCTCAAGATTTCTTTAATGGAGATTGTGATGGTGATGGATTATTAAACGGTGAGGAGATAGGCCAAAATCCTACCAATCCTTCTGATTCAAATGGGAATGGTATACCTGATTATCTAGAAGTTAATAATCATTCGGTTTCAGAGGATGATTTAGAAATATTTTCTGCAGTATCTCCAAATGGTGATGGGGATAACGAGGTTTTTGTAATTCGAAACATTGAAAGTTATCCGGATAATACGGTATCAATTTATAACCGATGGGGAGTAGCTGTTTATGAAATAGACGGTTATGGACAAGAAAATAAATTTTTCAGGGGTATTTCAGAAGGTAGAATAACAATTAAACAGCAAGATGAATTACCTGTTGGAACTTACTTTTACATTATTAGATACAAAAATAATGCAGGTGAACAGAAACAACGTACGGGTTATTTATATATAAATAGATAATAAGAGCAATGAAAAATAAAAAAGTTAATAGAGTATTTAAAAACCTAGCAATCAGCTTTGTAATATTGATTTCCTTTCAGGCTAAAGCGCAACAAGAACCTCAATATACACAGTACATGTACAATCCTTCACAAATTAATCCTGCCTATTCTGGATCCTTAGAGTATGCTAGTTCTTTTGGATTGTATCGAACCCAATGGGTCGGAATAGACGGGGCTCCAAAAACAGCTAATATTGGTTTTCATCAACCAATAGAAAACACCAATATTGGATATGGAATCAATATTTTAAATGATCGAATTGGACCTTCAGATTTAACCTATTTCAATGCCGATTTTTCTTACACGTTATTGTTTGGTGATAATTCTAGATTAGCATTTGGTATTAAAGCAGGGGGTGAATATATAAATATAGATTATACTAAGCTAAGTCAGTACAATCCTGGGGATATTTCATTTCAAAACAACATTAATAGATTTTCTCCTAATTTTGGAGCTGGATTCTATTATTACACCAAAAATGCCTATTTAGGTCTCTCAGTTCCAATGTTGCTAAATACTGCTTTCTATGATGAAGTTGCGGTATCAACAGCAAATAGAAGACAGAACTTTTACTTAACTGCAGGTAAAGTATATGATTTGAATTATTATATCAAATTTAAACCGGCAATAATATCTAAAATAGTTTATGGCGCTCCTTTACAATTGGATATTACGGCTAACTTTTTAATAAATGAAAAATTCACTGCTGGAATTGCTTACAGGATGAGTGCTGCTTTTAGTGGAATAGTAGGATTTCAAGCATCGGATAGAATGTTTATTGGATATGGATACGATAGAGAAACTACAAGATTATCCAATTTTAATTCTGGTTCTCATGAATTCTTTTTAAAGTTTGATTTATTTAATAATAATCAAAAGATAGAAACCCCAAGATTCTTTTAATTTAATTACACTATGAAAAAATATATTTATATTTTACTGTTCATCTCCATAAGTGCTAAATCACAAGAGAAAGCATTGTTAACTGCTGATAAAAAGTTCAAACAAGAACAATACATAGAAGCGGTAAAAATTTACGAACAATTAGCCAAAAAAGGAGTAGCTTCAGTTGAAATTTATGAACGGTTGGGAGATTCTTATTACTTTAATGCCAATTATGAAAAGGCATTTGTTTGGTATCAAAAATTATACGAATTTAATGCTAATTGTAATTCAGAATATTTGTATCGATATGCGCAATGTTTAAAGTCAATCGGTAATTATGATCTAGCAAAAACAATATTAGAACAATATTCAAACAAGGAAAAACTTGAGATTAGAGCAGATTTATTCAAAAAATTCAATGGAAAAGCGAATACAGATGATAAATTAGCGAATGCTTTTAACGTCATGAATCTAGATATAAATTCTACAAAATCCGATTATGGCGGAATTATAAAAGGGGATACAATAGTTTTTGCAAGTGCCCGAAATCGAAATTTAGCTAATAGAATCTATAAAAGAACGAATCAATCGTTTACTAATTTGTATTATTCAACAATAAAACCTTTGATCGATATTCCGGAGCCTAAATTATTTTCAAAAAAAACATTTTCAAAATTCCATGAAGCTACTCCAACATTTTCAAAGGATGGTAAAACAATGTTTTTTACACAAAATGAAGTGAAAAAAAACAAAAAAGGTAAGGCGGTAAACGGACTCTATAAAATATACAAGTCAATATTCCAAAATGGAAATTGGAGTTCGCCAGAAAAAATTCAAATAGTAGCGGATGACTTAGCTAGAATAGCTCATCCTGCATTAAGTCCGGATGAAAAATATTTATATTTTGCTTCTGACATGAAAGGTACTTATGGCGCCTCCGATATTTTTAAAATGAATATAAATGAAGATGGAACTTATGGAAAACCTGAAAACTTAGGTTCTAAAATTAACACAGAAGGAAGAGAAAGTTACCCCTTTATTACTAAAGATAACAAATTGTTATTTGCTTCAGACGGTCAACCAGGATATGGAGGGTTTGATATTTTTGTTCTAGATTTAGATAATCCAAACGCTTTACCTATTAATTTGGGAACTAAAATCAACAGTCCAATGGATGATTTTGCAATGTTCTGGAATAGAGAAACTCGATTAGGAACCTTTACCAGTAATAGAAATGGCGGTGTAGGAGATGATGATATTTATTTAATTGAGGAAGTTAAACCTTTTGTTTTTGAAGTAGAAATACCTGTTAAAGGGTCGCTTCAAGACCTAATTACAAAAGATTTTTTAAAGGAGGCTCAAGTGGTACTTCTTGACAATGACGATAATGTTATAGCTAAAACAAAAACAGATGATAAAGGAAATTATTCTTTTGACCCAATAAAAACGAATCAAACCTATAAAATTATAATAGTAAAAGAAGGGTATGAAACGCAACAAAAAACAATTGCCGTTTCTCAATATGAAACAGAAATTAATATTCCAGTTGTTGTATCTGCATTGAAAGTTAAAATTGATAAGGGAGTTGATATTGCAAATGTGATTAAATTCAATCAAATTTATTTTGACCTAGATAAATCAGAAATAAGAAAAGATGCTAAAGTAGAATTAGAAAAAATTGTAGAAGTACTTAAAACCTATCCCAAAATTAATATTGAAATTGGATCTCATACCGATGCAAGACAAAACAGAAAATACAATAAAGTTCTATCTCAAAAAAGAGCAGAGTCCACTTTAAATTACTTAGTAAAGCGAGGTATAAGTAAGGATAGATTAATAGCTAAAGGTTATGGAGAACTTCAGTTAGTTAATAAATGTTCTGATGGAATTATATGCTCTGAAAAGGAACACCAACAAAACAGAAGAAGTACCTTTATTATTGTAGAATAATTAAAAGAACTTGATGGCTATTTTTATATCAATAGTCCTATTATTTTTAGAAAATAGTAGGACTATTTGTTTGTTGGAATAATTTCATTAAACGATCAGTCATTCTTTTTAGAAAATTAATTCTATAACTTAAAAAGTGAACTAATAATAATTGCATTTATTTCTTTAGAAACTCTAAGGGTTCTATTTTTATTTAAAATTTAGAAATGAACCTCCATAGGATTGTAATTAAAATAGAGGTAAGCCTAATAAAAATTAACTTTTGAATTAAAATATTTAGTTTTAATTGTTCCGGAAGTTGTTTTTTTTTTAAAACGGAATTGAGGGATTATTGCTGCCGGATTCAATAAAACTAATTTTGATACAATAATTATTGTACGGATTGTATTCTTGAAAATATCACTATCCAATGACTCTATTAATAATGAATTGGAATTAAAATTTAATTGTAAAAAAAATTAGAGTATGAATTTTTTTAAGAAAAATAATAAGATTGCTCCTCAGATTTATTCTGAGAAAGAACTTATAGAAATTCATACTTTCCATTTAATGTTACTTAAAATGAAAAAACGGCGTCCTGACCTTGATGTTAAAAAAATGATGGATGCACTTTTTCCAGATAACGGTATAGATTTCAAATAATAATTAAATGGTATCAACTAATTTTTTTATAAATAGATACGTATTGATTTGTAAATAAATACTATTATTTAAATTAATTTTTTATCTATTTTTATTGACTTAAATTGATTTTTTGGGTATTTTATAACAAAGATTTTTTGGAATTTGATTTCCTGCTATTTTTTTCTCTTTTTCCCGTTTTAATTTATGGTACATGGTAGCTGAAACCAAAAATATTATTCCAACAGCGAGCAATGGCCTCCAATTGTTTTTAAGATAAGTTCCAACTAATAATTGAGGAGGTTTTGAGTTTAAAATAATGGGTGAATTTTCTGGAGCAGAAGGAAAGTCAACTGGCATGTTTTCATAACCGCTTTCAAAATTTCCAGTGGTGATAATTTTGTTTACAAAATGCTCTGATTGTTTTTTTAATAAATCCTGTTGGTAAGCAAATGGAAATAATTCTGCAGTTGTAGGTTGGTGTGATTGTAATTGTATCATATTTTTAAATATTTTCTATTTTATCTATTTTGTAATTTTCATTATTTCCATCTACTAATACTAATCCATAATCATAGCAAATTAGTACTTCTCGATTTGTTCCTTTTTCACGATCTTTTTTATGGTAAACACCAAAATCATAACCTTCATACAATAAAAGAGTTTTATTTGCTACTCGCGATTTAATGTAAAATTCACTTTTCTCAATTTTTATTAATACCTCTTTATTATTTTTTGCTTTTTTCTTGAAATCATTTTCAATTTTATCAATAACCTTTCGCTTATCATTGTTACTGTCAATTCGATGTTGGGCATTACAATAAACCTGCCGTCCATCTGTTGGAACAAACTCCGTATTGCAATCTTGTTTTTTGCACAACTTCGGCGGGTAAGTTCTGTTGGAAAACCTCTGCCTTTTTTGAATTTTCTTTTTCATCTTTTTTGTTTTTGTTCTAAAAATTTGGTAAATTTAAAATAAAATATTAAATTTACCAAATAGTAAATATCTTAAATATAAAAATTACTAAATAATTAGTTATGGACAGAGAAGAATTAATAAAAATGGGTAACATGATTTCCAATAAGTATTTATTGCCAAAACAACATCTTCAAATTACTTCAAGGCAAGTTAATTATTGGAAAGAGCGTGATATTATCCCCTTTTTTAAAAAGGAAAAAAAAGGATTTATGAATATGACAGAAGCACTTTGGCTATTAATAATTAATGAATTATCCAATATTGGAATAGACTCAAAAAAGTTGCAGAAATTATCCTATGATATTTGGATAAAACCATTTAATGAAAAATATGCTGATTCAGTTTTTAAAAACTTACTTTCGAAAAATAAGTTAGAAAAAATAGATAAGGAAACAATTGAACATTTTTTAGGATTTGAACCAATAATGATTGACCTTTTTAGAAAAGAGATTAATCCTTTTACTGATGCATTTAAAAGTTGTTTGATTTCCAATAGAAGTGTTGTGTCATTAATTTATTGTCCTAAAACAGGAGAACATTCTTTTAATTTCAGCAATGTTGGTTTGACAGCTGATTTGAATAACTTCTATTTTGGTGAAACCTTAATAGTAATTCCATTTCTGCCACTATTGTCAAAACTGGTTGGAATAGAAATAGGACAAAGCAATACAGATTTAGAATATTTATCTTCCATAGAAAATCAAATTCGTAGAGTTTTATTTTTTGACAAGCCTAAACACTTAGAAATTGAAGTTCAACAAGACGGTTCTCCAAAAATCATCAAAATCACGGAGGAACATAAACAGCCTGAAGAGTTAGCCAGTTTTTTTCTAACCAACAAACTACCTTTAGGTTCAAAAATAATGATAGAGCCAAGAGCTCAAGGAAATTATAAAATAACAATAAAAGCCTAACCAAATGTCAAATGTACCACCTATTCGGTTCCTGAAAATCCAGCCCGTATTTATATTAATACGATATGGGCCAAAAATTTTCAGAACCCAATGAAAGCGATTACTTATTAGATTATAAAGAGCTAATAGCAATTGTACCAATATTAAAAGAAGTGCTTAAAGAAGAAGATTCATTTGAATTTTCAAAACAGTTATATGAGTTTACCAAAATAATTTACGAACAGTACAAAAATGAAAAAGAAAAACTTAACACTTAACGATTTTAAAAATTCAGTAGTTTGGTCATATACACGCGTGTCAACTAAAGACCAATTTGTGAACAATGGGAGTATTGAAACACAAGTGAACAAAATTAAAGCGTTTGCAAAGGAGAATCAGTTAATCATTACCCAAGAGTTTGATGCCGAATATGAAAGTTCTAAACGAATCAATACCCAAAGCACGCTTAAAGAACTAATGGACAGGATAAAGAAAACTACTGTTTCTAAACGTCCAAAAATGATACTGATTTGGTCTCCTAGTCGATTTGGAAGAGCAGGAGCAGAGCACATTCAACTTTTTGTTAGATTAAGAAAGGAGTTCAATGTTTTCCTTTACTCCGTAAGTACAGACAACCATACATTTAACGAAAGAGCTGAAAATGAATTTTCAACTCAACTTTTATATGCTCAAAAGGAAAATTTTAATCGTCAAGATACTGTTATTCCTGGTTTAATAAACGCTTTGGAAAATGGAAAAGTTTTTGGAAAAACGCCAAGAGGTTACGGTCATTTCGGGCCACGAGTTTCAGACCCGACAAAAGTACAAGCATTTCAAGAGATTAAGATTAATATTGAAGGTCAATTTTTAAAGGAAGCATTTAAAATGAAAATCTACAAATCAAGCACCGATTCTGAAATTATACATTGGTTAAATTCAAAAGGAGTTCAAATGAGAAAACAAAGGATTTCTGAGATTTGGCGCAATCAGTTTTATACTGGTAGAATTTGTAATTCGTTATTGGAGGGTAGAATAATTAAAGGTTCGTGGGAGCCAATGATAACGATTAAAGAATACAATCAATTGCAACGGATTCTTGAAGGGTCAAAGCAGTTTGGTGTAGTTAAAATAGCTGGAAAGGAAGAAACACCTTTAGCGCCTAAATTTCTTATGTGCTCCGACTGTGATGACACCATGACCTCTTATCTTAACAAGGCAAAAAACATTTATTACTACAAATGTAATTCCTGCCATAAAACCGTCAACGCTTCAAGTTCAAAAAAATCTTTAAGATCAGGGTTACACGAACAATTTTGCGAAGTTTTAGAACAGTTTAATTTTTCTGGGCAATTGAAAGATTTGTTTTCTGTACAACTAAAAAAAATAATAGATGATGAGATGTCTAACCTTTCGGAGAAAAAAAGACTTGCTTCTTTTGAATTAAATAACCTGAAAGAAAGTTATGATAAAATGGAATATCGGTATGCAATTAATGAAATTTCTAAAGATATTTTTGAAAGACAAAGCCAGAAAATAAATGAAGCAATAATCCAAAAAACAAAAGAACTGGATTATTTGCCAACAAAAATATCGAACCATGAAAAAGCAATAAATTATTTCTTAAAAATAGCCCTCAACCCCACTAAATTCTACGACTCTTTGGATTATAGTAAAAAAAGAAAGTTCCAATATTTGGTGTTTCCAGAGGGGTTTCATTATTCGATCAAAAATAGAAAATATCGAACCTCAAAAACCAATGCTTTATTCGAGTTAACTAAATGTATTTCAGAAAGTTATGATTCTGAAAAACAAAAAACCCATCCTCAAAAATGGGATGGGTCCTCTTTAGTAGCGGGAACAGGACTCGAACCTGTGACCTTCGGGTTATGAGCCCGACGAGCTGCCTACTGCTCTATCCCGCGCTGTTTCGGGTACAAATATACAACCATATTCGGCAATTGCAACAAAAATTTTAAAAAATCTTTTATTTCATCTATTGACCTGATATGTTTACCTTTGCAGAAATAAAAAGCAATAAATGTCACACAAAGCCGGTTTTGTAAATATCATTGGAAACCCAAACGTAGGTAAATCAACGCTAATGAATGCCTTTGTAGGTGAGAGATTATCGATAATCACCTCAAAAGCACAAACTACCCGCCACCGAATTCTTGGAATTGTTAACGGTGAAGACTTCCAATTGATATTGTCCGACACCCCGGGAATCATCAAACCTGCTTATGAAATGCAGGAATCCATGATGAACTTTGTAAAATCTGCCTTTGAAGATGCCGATGTGTTGATTTATATGGTCGAAATAGGGGAGCAAGAACTAAAAGACGAAGCCTTTTTTAATAAAATTATCCATTCTAAAATACCGGTTTTATTACTTCTAAATAAAATCGATAATTCCAATCAGGAACAGCTGGAAACCCAAGTTGCCTTTTGGACCGAGAAAGTGCCCAATGCTGAAATTTATCCAATATCAGCCTTGCAAAATTTTAATGTGCCTGAAGTTTTCCAACGCATCATTTCACTTTTGCCAGAATCGCCTGCTTATTACCCTAAAGATCAGCTGACTGACAAGCCAGAACGCTTTTTTGTTAATGAAACCATTCGTGAAAAAATCTTACTCAACTATAGTAAGGAAATCCCGTATGCCGTTGAAATTGTAACCGAAGAATTCTTGGAAGACGAAAATATCATTAGAATTCGGTCTTTAATTATGGTAGAACGCGATACCCAAAAAGGAATTATTATTGGACATAAAGGAGCTGCATTGAAAAAAGTGGGCATGGATTCTCGTGCCGATTTAGAAAAGTTTTTTGGCAAACAAATTCACATAGAATTGTATGTAAAAGTGAATAAAAACTGGAGAAGTAACGCCAACATGCTAAAGCGTTTCGGTTACAATCAATAGTTTTTGGGCGTGACCACAAGGGTCAGGCTATTCGTTACAATCCACGCTAAAAAGCGTGGGATTTCCTCTGCTATCCTTCACGCAGCACGTATAGTTACAAAACAAAATAATAACGTACCTTTGCAAAAAATAAAATGACATTAATTGTGTTTTTTAGTAGTACATTTTTACAATTCGAAAATCTAAAATCCACAATCTAAAATTATAACATGAATAATATTGTTGCCATTGTAGGAAGACCAAACGTAGGAAAATCGACACTTTTTAATCGATTAATCCAAAGACGAGAAGCGATCGTAGATTCTGTTTCGGGAGTTACTCGCGATAGAAACTATGGGAAGAGCGAATGGAATGGAAAGGAATTTTCTGTAATTGATACCGGAGGATATGTTCGCGGTTCTGATGATGTTTTTGAAGGAGAAATCCGTAAGCAAGTCGAATTAGCTATAGATGAAGCGGATGTAATAATTTTCGTTGTAGATGTAGAAGAAGGAATAACTCCAATGGATGATGCCGTGGCTAAATTATTACGAAAAGTAACCAAACCCGTTCTATTAGCAGTGAATAAAGTTGATAACGCCATGCGCGAAAAAGACGCTGTTGAATTTTACAACCTCGGTTTAGGCGATTACTACACTTTCGCAAGTATCTCAGGAAGCGGAACAGGTGATTTATTAGACGCTTTAATTGAAGCGTTTCCTATAAAACCAGAACCAACACAAGAAGAATTAGAATTACCTCGTTTTGCAGTTGTTGGTCGTCCAAATGCCGGAAAATCAAGCTTTATAAATGCCTTAATTGGTAAAGAAAGATACATTGTTACCGATATTGCAGGAACAACACGTGATGCCATTGATACAAAATTTGACCGTTTTGGCTTCGAATTTAACTTGGTAGATACCGCAGGAATTCGTCGTAAAGCTAAGGTAAAAGAAGATTTAGAATTTTACTCTGTAATGCGCTCCGTTCGTGCTATTGAGCATGCAGATATTTGTATCTTAATAATCGATGCCACACGCGGATTTGAAGGTCAAGATCAAAGCATATTTTGGTTGGCAGAAAAAAACAGAAAAGGGGTAGTAATCTTGGTGAACAAGTGGGACTTGGTCGAAAAAGACACCATGTCAACTCGTGATTACGAAGAAAAAATCAGAAAAGAGTTAATGCCATTTGTAGATGTGCCTATACTATTTGTATCCGCATTAACAAAACAACGTTTGCTAAAAGCCTTGGAGGCTACCGTTCAGGTATTTGAAAATAGAAAGCAGCGAATTCCAACTTCAAAATTCAATGACTACATGTTAAAAGTTATTGAAGGATACCCGCCACCGGCATTAAAAGGGAAATATGTAAAAATTAAATATTGCATGCAGTTGCCTACACCAACGCCACAGTTTGTGTTTTTTGCTAACTTGCCGCAATATGTTAAAGAACCTTACAAGCGTTTTCTAGAAAATAAAATTCGTGAAAATTGGGATTTCTCCGGAGTTCCAATCGATATTTACATTAGAGAGAAGTAAAATAAAAAAGCCCCAAATTTTGGGGCTTTTTTTATAATATAAAGTAAGGAATTACCAGCCTCCGCTGGAACCTCCACCAGAGAATCCTCCTCCGCCAAAGCCACCACCAAAGCCACCACCGAAGCCGCCGCCTCCCGATGAACCGCCAAAGCCTCCAGATCCTCGACCTCCGCCGCCCAAGCTGCTCAAGATTAAGATGTCCATAAAACTTGGACCTCCACCCGAGCTACCTGAGTTACCACCGTTGTTTTTTCTTCGTGATAGTAAAGCCAATACAAATACTACAATAAGAATTATTACTATAGAAGGAATGCCCTCTTTTTTATTTGCTTTTCGTTTTCCTTTGTATTTACCTTTTAATACATCAATAATTGCAGTGGTACCTTTATCTAATCCGTTATAAAAGCTTCCCGCTTTGAATTCGGGTACAATAATATTTCGGATAATTTCGCCACCAATTCCTGCAGTTAATCGGTCTTCTACTCCATAACCAGGGTTTATTGCTATTTTCTTTTCGGCTTTAGCCAAAAGAATTACTACTCCATTGTCATCTTTCGCAGTTCCTCCAATTCCCCATTTTTGCCCCCAATTAGTTGCTAACAGACTCACGTCTTCTCCCTTTAAACTCTCAACAGTAATGATTACTATTTGGGTAGTTGTAGAATCGGAATAACGAACCAACTTTTCTTCTAGTTGAACTTTCTCTTCCGGACTTAAAATATTGGCATAATCATAAACAGAAGTCTGCTCTTTCGGAATTTCTGGTATTTCAAATTGTGCAAAACCTATTTGTGTAAACAACAAAGTGGCAAACAAAATTAAAAAGGAATTTTTTACAGTTGATTTCATTCTCCTTTTGATATTTCGTTAGACAATTCATTGGTATCCTCTTTTTGCCAAGGAAAGTAGCTTTTCAATTGAGAACCCGCTTTTTGAATTCCATCAATTAGGCCCTCTTTGAAATTTCCATTTTTAAAATGGAATAGCATTGCTTCTTTAGTAGAATCCCAAAAATCAGTTGGAACTAAATCATTAATTCCTTTATCACCACAAATTGCAAACGCTTTATCGGTAACTGCCAAATAAATCAAAACACCATTTTTAAGCTCCGTTTCGTGCATTTTTAATTCTTCAAAAACAAGTAATGCACGATCATAAGCAGCAATTGAACTGGTGTTTTCAATATGCACTCTAATCTCGCCAGAAGTTTCTTTTTCTGCCGCAGTAATAGCAGCAACAATTTCTTGTTCTTCTTCGGGGGTTAAAAAAACTTCTTTGGACATAGTTCTCGGTTTTAAATTCCCAATTTTGGGATTAGAGGGATTTAGAATTTTACTTCAACTGGTTTATCAGCACCAACAGCTGCTTCAAAATATGGTTTTTCTTTCAAACCGTACATTCCAGCTAAAATATTTCTTGGGAAAGTATTGATGTTGTTATTGTAAGGTTTAACCGATTCGTTGAAACGTGTTCTAGCCGTTAATATTTGATTTTCGGTACTTGCCAATTCATCTTGTAATTTCAAGAAATTCTCATTGGCTTTCAACACAGGATATTGTTCTACAGAAACTAATAATTTCGATAAAGAAGAACTTACGCCACTTTGAGCCGAGTTGAACGCAGTTAATTGTTCTGGAGTAATATTTTTAGGATCAATAGTTACTGCTGTCGCTTTTGCTCTTGCTTCAATCACTGCTGTTAAAGTGCTTTTTTCAAAATCGGCTGCTCCTTTAACCGTATTTACTAGGTTTCCTATTAAGTCATTTCTTCTTTGGTAAGACGTTTGAACGTTACCCCAGCTTTCTTTAATATCTTGTTCGTAACGAACCGCATTGTTATAAATTCCAGACGCCCAGCTGTACATTCCAAGAACAACTACTGCAACAATAATCCAAGGTAAAAATTTTTTAAGCATTTCCATTTTTGTTTAATTTTAAGTTTAATATTTAGTTTTTATAATTCTGATTTTATTGCGTTCAGCTGCATTTTTATACTCTCTAATTTGCTGATAATTTCATATTTATAAAGCGTTTTCTTCTGGCCTTCTTTTAAATGAGTTTTAGCTCCTTCCAGTGTAAATCCGCGTTCTTTTACCAAATGAAATATCAATTTCAAATTAGTAACATCTTCCGGTGTAAACATTCTGTTGCCTTTAGCGTTTTTCTTTGGTTGTAGAATATCGAATTCCTTATCCCAAAACCGTATTAATGATGCATTTACATCAAATGCTTTGGCCAATTCACCAATGCTGTAATACCTTTTTCCTTCTGTTAATTCTATATGCATTAGTCTAAAGATTGATTTTCTTGATTCGCAATTTTTGAAATAGCAACATATTCTGCTGCGGATATATTTCCATAATAAAAATTCAAAGGATTCACCACATCTCCATTTTTATGAACTTCATAATGCAAGTGCGGTGCTTCTGAACGCCCTGTGCTTCCTACATATCCAATAACATCTCCTCTTTTTACATATTGTCCCGCACGCGCTTTGTACCTGCTTAAATGACCGTACAGCGTTTCATAACCAAAACCATGCCGAATCACAATGTGATTCCCAAATCCCGATGCCGTATTGTCCGCTCTCGATACAATTCCATCGCCTGAAGCAAAAACCGGAGTTCCTGTTTTAGCGGTAAAATCCATTCCTTCATGAAATTTTCTAGCCTTCGTAAAAGGGTCACTACGATATCCAAAACCAGAAGCCATTCGTTTCAAATTCTCATTTCGGATGGGCTGAATCGCTGGAATCGCAGCCAATAATTTTTCCTTGCTTTTTGCTAATTTCAAAATTTCATCCAGTGATTTCGACTGAACTACCAGTTGTTTTGACAAAACGTCAACCCGTTTGGTAGTGTTAATTATCAAATCCGAATTGTTATAACCTGCCAAATCTTTGTACCTGTTTTCAACTCCAAAAACTGCCTTTCTGTCTTCTTCTGAAATAGGAGAGGAGTTAAAGTAAGCACGGTACAAATTGTTATCACGTTCTTCAAGCGCATTCATAACTTCATCCACCTGATCTATTTTCCGATTTAATATAGCATATTGAATTTTCAAATTATCAATTTCACGAGCTTGAAGTTTGTCTTTGGGAGTTTCAAAAAATGGCGTATTCAATAATACTACAAATGCCAAAAAGCCAAATAACGCCGATGCCAATAAAAACAGCATTATATAGGCAAAACTCCTCCTTTTTAATGGAGTAATAATTCTATATGCTAAGCTTTCAGTATCGTAATAATATTTTACCTTCGCCATGTTTTAAAAATATGCTATTTTTGTACTTTGTAAAAATAGGTTTATAAATTTACAAAGCGTTGGAAAAACAAATTTAGTAAATGTTTCAGTAGACTAACGTTTTTTTTAACACTATTTTATGTGCCTATTCCAGCTTTGCGCTGCAAGTTCTCAGATTGAAAAACTTTTTTATAAAACCCAGCAGGAGCTACCTTTGGTCGCTCTGCCAGCTAAATAAAAAACACTTTTCAATTCCTCGAAGCTTTCTGCTACAATCTGGGGCAAAAAAGTTTATTTGTTAATATGGTAATTCGTTAATTCGTAAGCCAAATAACCGAATAAACAAATAACCGAATAAACATTAAAAATGAAATCACAAGACGTAAGAAAGCAATTTCTAAACTTTTTCGAAGGCAAAGGACACTTAATCGTTCCATCGGCACCAATCGTTCTAAAGGAGGATCCAACCCTGATGTTTAACAACTCAGGAATGGCACAATTCAAAGAATATTTTTTGGGAAATGGAACTCCTAAAAGTAACAGAATTGCCGACACTCAAAAATGTCTTCGTGTTTCAGGAAAACATAACGATCTGGAAGAAGTAGGTATTGATACCTACCACCACACCATGTTTGAGATGCTAGGAAACTGGTCGTTTGGCGATTATTTCAAAAAGGAAGCGATCAATTGGGCATGGGAGTTACTAACCGAAGTCTATAAAATTCCAAAAGACATTCTTTACGTTTCTGTATTCGAAGGAAACCCAGATGAAAATGTGCCTTTCGACCAAGAAGCATATGACATTTGGAAAACCTTAATTTCTGAAGACCGAATTATCCTTGGAAATAAAAAAGATAATTTTTGGGAAATGGGTGAGCAAGGACCGTGTGGTCCGTGTTCGGAAATCCACGTTGACATTCGTTCAGCAGAAGAAAAAGCAAAGATTTCAGGTAAAGAATTAGTGAATAATGACCATCCGCATGTGGTGGAAATTTGGAACAATGTATTCATGGAATTCAACCGTAAGGCTGATGGATCATTGGAGAAATTACCAGCGCAACACGTCGATACCGGAATGGGATTCGAGCGTTTGTGTATGGTTTTACAAGGCGTACAATCCAATTACGATACCGATGTTTTCTCGCCAATTATCCAACATATAGAAAAAATTACTGGGGCAAAATACACTGTAAAGGCAAAAGACGACGAAGAAGAAAAAATCAATATCGCCATCCGTGTTATTGCCGATCACGTTCGCGCCGTTGCATTTGCAATAGCCGACGGACAATTGCCATCAAATACGGGGGCTGGATATGTAATTCGTAGAATTTTGCGTCGCGCCATCCGTTACGGATTTACCTTTTTAAATACCAAAGAAGCTTTTATTTATCAATTAGTAGCTACTTTAAGTGATCAAATGGGAGGTTCATTCCCTGAAATCACTGCGCAGAAAAATTTAGTTATGAATGTGATTAAGGAGGAAGAAAATTCCTTTTTGAGAACCTTGGACCAAGGATTACAATTGTTAGAAAATGTAATTTCTAGTACTCAAGGCAAATTGGTTTCAGGACAAAAAGCATTCGAATTATACGATACTTTTGGTTTTCCAATAGATTTAACAGCTTTGATATTAAGAGAAAGAGGATATGAGTTAGATGAAGCTGGTTTTGATAAAGCGATGTTAGAACAAAAAACACGTTCCCGCGCTGCATCCGAAGTTTCAACTGAAGATTGGGTAATTTTAGAAGAAGGAAATTACGAAACTTTTGTGGGTTATGATCAAATTGAAAATGAAGTTAAAATCACACGATTTAGAAAAACCGATAGTAAGAAAGATGGTGTTTTATTTCAAATAGTATTAAACAACACACCATTTTATCCAGAAGGAGGAGGACAAGTGGGTGATAAAGGAGTTTTAATATCTGCAAATGACACGATCCAAATTATTGATACGAAAAAAGAAAATAATTTGATTGTACATTTTTCAAAGCAATTGCCTGAAAATGTACAGGCTACATTTGAGGCCAAAGTCGATTCTGGTTTGAGAGATTTAACATCTAGAAATCACTCAGCAACGCACTTAATGCACCAAGCTTTGAGGAGTATTTTAGGAACTCACGTGGAGCAAAAAGGATCGTTGGTGAATCCAAATTACTTGCGATTTGACTTTTCTCATTTTGCTAAAATGACCGAGGTAGAATTGCAGCAAGTTGAAGATTTTGTAAATGCACGTATTCAAGAGCAATTACCATTAATTGAGCGAAGAAGTATTCCATTTGCACAAGCAGTTTCGGAAGGTGCTATGGCACTTTTTGGAGAAAAATATGGTGATGAAGTTCGCGCCATTAAATTTGGCGAAAGCATGGAATTATGTGGTGGAATTCACGTTAAGAATACCGCGGAAATCTGGCATTTTAAAATTGTTTCTGAAGGAGCAGTTGCGGCTGGAATTCGTCGTATTGAAGCCATTACTAGCGATGCAGTAAAAACTCATTTCGCTTCTTATGAAACTACGTTGAACGAAGTTAAAGAAGCGCTGAAAAACCCACAAGATATTCTAAAAGCAGTACATTCATTACAAGAAGAAAACGGCAAACTTTCAAAGCAAATCGAGGCTTTAATGAAAGATAAAGTTAAAACTATTAAAGTGACTTTAGCATCTGAAATCAAAACTGTAAACGGAGTTCAATTTCTTGCAAAACAAGTCGATTTAGATCCCAATGGCGCTAAAGATTTGGCCTACGAATTAGGAACTTTAGGAACCAATGTTTTTGTAATTTTGGCAACAGATGATCCCGAAGTTTCGGGAGGAAAACCAACAATTAGCTGTTATATTTCTAAAGAATTAGTTGCCGAAAAATCACTAAACGCTGGTAATGTAGTTCGAGAATTGGGTAAATATATTCAAGGTGGAGGAGGAGGACAGCCGTTCTTCGCAACTGCGGGAGGTAAAAATTCATTAGGAATTGCTGAAGCCCTTGAAAAAGCGATGGATTTTATTAAATAAACTAATTCTATTTAACAAAAAACCCTTTCAATTGAAAGGGTTTTTTGTTAGCTAAAACTAATTAGTTTGCTTTTGCAGCTGCTTTTTGGGCTTTTTGAACCTCTTTAAAAGCTTTGTATTTCTCGATGCCTAATAATTCTTTAAGCTTAGCATCTTTAGCTTTCCCGTATTCTTTTGATTTCGCAGCTTTTTCTTCATCTGAAAGTGTCGCATCTGCTTTTAACGATTTTCCAAATGCAGAACTTTCTTCCATAATTACTCTATATTTTTGTTGTTCCACCTCTGTTAAGCTAGCAGTTTTAAATGCTTCCATCAAATCTGCTTCTTTTTTAGCTTTAGCAGCCGCTTTTTCTTCTTTAGAAAGGGTTTTTTCTTGTGGTGCTTTGTTTGCTTCTTGAGCTTGAACTCCTGTAAAAGCAAAACCAATGGCCATAATTGTAGTTAATAAATACTTCATTTTAAATATTTTAAAGTTAATTGTTACACAAATATAGATAAAAATAGTAGCGAAAATTATAATTTAAAATTATTAGTATTAATTTATAAAATGCTTGATTATTACAAAAATTCGACAAATTAAAGTCGCAAAATTCGTAATATTGCAATCTATTTCTAGCCTTATAATTATGGATTTTACAACAAAAGTTCCAATTCCTCAATCAAAATTCCCAATAGATTATCAAAGTAAGATACTTTCTTTTGGCTCTTGCTTTGCAGAAAATATGGCAAATAAATTCGATTATTATAAGTTCCAAAATTCATGTAACCCTTTCGGAATTTTATTTCATCCTTTGGCTATTGAGAATAGTATTACTAGAATAATAAACCTTGAATTGTTTTCAGAAAAAGACTTGTTTTTCAATAATGAAAGATGGCATAATTTTGAGTTACATTCCGATTTAAGTAATCCCGATAAAGAGTCTTTATTAATTGGAATTAACGATTTGTTGGTTGCCACCAATAAGCAAATTAAAGAAGCAACGCACATTATTATTACCTATGGGACTTCTTGGGTTTATAGAAATAAACAGTCCAATAAGGTCGTGGCTAATTGTCATAAAGTACCACAAACCAACTTTGATAAAGAATTGCTTTCCGTTTCTGAAATTGAAATAGCAATCCAAAATACGATCAATTTAATTAAAAAGGTAAATCCAAATTGCAATCTAATATTCACAATTTCGCCAGTGCGCCATCTTAAAGATGGATTTGTTGAAAATCAAAACAGTAAAGCCAATTTAATTGTGGGTTTAAATTCCGTTTTTGCTTCTCAAAAATCGCCTATTAGCTATTTTCCTTCCTATGAGATTATGATGGATGAATTGCGTGGTTACCGATTTTATGCGGAAGATTTAATTCATCCCAATCAAGTGGCTATTGATTATATTTGGGAACGTTTTGTGGAAAGTTCAGTTGCTGGTGGAGCTATTATTACCATGAGTGAAGTGGAAGCAATTCAACGTGATTTGTCGCATCGGCCATTCAATCCTATCTCTGAAAGTTATAAAAAATTCCAAATCCAATTGGATACTAAAATCAATAATATAAAATCGAAATTCCCTTTTATGAATTTCTAATTACAATTTTCTTTGTAAACTTTGCCAACCTCCACCGTTAATAGCTTCAATTCCGTTTTGCTTCAAAATTGATGTCGCTTGAGAACTTCTCATTCCACTTGCACAACAAGCAATTACAGGTAGTTTTAGTTTTTTAATATCATTAATTTTACCGCCAAGTTCGTTTAAGGGAATATTTTTTGCACCTTTGATGTGTCCGCCAGCAAATTCTCCATGGCTCCTAACATCAATTACAATTGCGCCTTTATCCTTAAACTCTTTAATGCTTTTTGATTTCTTTCCAAATCCTAAAAAATCTAATAATCCCATATTTTTATTATTTATTCTACAAAGGTACTTCAACACTTGAATATTTTTGTATTAATGTTTACTTTACTTTGAAATAAATTCTACATTTGATATCACAAAATTATTGTTTAAATACATTCAGAATGGCAACACCTTATATTAAAAATGAAATTGAAAATGGAATTGCTACCATTTCCTTTTTTCATCCAGAACACAATTCGCTTCCTTCCAACTTATTGAGTGAACTAGTTGACACCATTACTAATTTAGGAGAAAATGATGCTGTTAAAGTGGTGATTCTTAAAAGTGATGGAGGCACTACTTTTTGCGCTGGTGCAAGTTTTCAAGAACTAATAGCTATTGAAAATGAGGAAACGGGAAAGTTGTTTTTTTCGGGCTTTGCCAATGTGATCAATGCAATGAGAAAATGTCCAAAAATAATTATTGGATCCATTCATGGAAAAGCGGTTGGAGGAGGAGTAGGCATTGCCGCAGCAACCGATTATTGTTTTGCAACCCAATTTGCTTCCATAAAATTAAGTGAATTGACTATCGGAATTGGGCCATTTGTGGTAGCTCCCGCTATTGAAAGGAAAATAGGGGTTTCTGCTTTTTCTCAATTAACATTAGATGCCAATAACTTCTACAACGCCGATTGGGCGCAATCAAAAGGATTGTATCATGGTGTTTTTAGTGATAATAATGAACTTGAAAATGCTGTTCAAACAATGGCTCAAAATATAGCTAACTATAATCCTAGCGCTTTAATAGAACTTAAAAAAGTGCTTTGGAAAGGAACTGAAAACTGGGACGAACTTCTAAAAGATCGAGCAGCAATTAGTGGAAAATTAGTGCTTTCCGCTTTTACAAAAGAAGCCTTAAAGAAATTTAGAAATTAGTTTTAGATAAAAAGTTCCAATCCGTTATCAATTAAATGACTCACTTCAGGTCTTTTCATTTTCAAATTATTTAAATAGCTCAGCACTTCATTTAATGAGCTTTCAGCTTTTTGACTGTTTAAAATCTCTGCAATTTCTAGGCTAAGTAACCAGTCGTTTGGAAATTTATTGGATACAATTTTGAAAATTCCAAAGGCTTTTTCAGCACTGTTTTTATTTTCACGAAACTTTCGAATTTCACTATAATAAGATTCTAATTCTTCCCTATCAGGTGTTTTTTCCGCTTTTATAGTTTTGCTATTCGGCAGGTGCGTAATCATATCAAAACTGTTGCAATCGGCTGGGCCTGAAAATGCGGAAACTACTTTTTTACCCACAGCCATATCGAAAATACCCCATTCAGGCTGGAATAACACCGACTCTAGGTGTGTTACCGTACAATTATCAAAACTAATAATTATTATTGCCCCTTGAAGATTTCTTGAACCTGTAATAATATCTCCGGTTACTTTTATATCCCCTTCAAATTCAAGAGTTACCGTTTTACCTTCGTAAATACCATAGGCCATTAAATCCTTTGGGCTCATGTCTTCGATGGCAAGGTTAATTCCTTTTAGTTTACCAATGGGACTTCCAAAACCTGCAGCATGATAATTGGCACCATGACCCACTAGTTCTTTTTCTCTATTGGCTAAAGCCGTTTTTCCAGTTGTTTGAACATATATCGGTTTTCCATCATATTCAATTACATTAGAAAAAACACCTGAAATTTGTAAGCCAGTGCTCAATTCAATAGTCCCCAAAGCTTTAGAACTAATCAATTTATTTATTCCAGATAATCCACCCGTTCGTAATGCCATTTTATTTGCAAATTCTTCTAAAACAAAACTAAGATGAGCAAAATCAGGAGTTACATAAAGTTGCGGTTGCGGTTTGGTAATGTCAAAACTCTGGTTTGCCGCGGAAAGATCATAAGGTATTTTCTTTACTTTATCGGTCATGCACCAGGCGCTTTCACCAATTGAGGATAATAAACCAGCGCCGTAAATCTTAGGATTTTCAACGGTTCCGATTAAACCATATTCAACGGTCCACCAATGTAAATTTCTAATTTGTGCCATTTCTGACATTTCAACCGATTGATTTTGTAGCTCATTCACTGCTTTTTCAGCAGCATCAATAACCGATTGTGGGGTGTTTTCAGCTTCCTTTACTATAGACAATAATCGAATGGCTTCGTACATTTCATAATCATAGGAAGAAGAAATTGCTTTACATCCTATTTCGCCAAAGCGCCTTAAATATTCAGCATATTCCGGATTTGCAATGATTGGTGCGTGTCCTGCGCCTTCATGAATAATATCTGGAGCGGGAGTATATTCTATGTGTTCTAATTGTCGAATGTCAGAAGCAATTACCAATACGTTATAAGCTTGAAATTCCATAAAAGCGTTGGGAGGAATAAACCCATCAACAGCAACTGCTGCCCATCCAATTTCTTTTAAGATCCGATTCATCCCATACATATTTGGGATATTTTCAATTTCAAGTCCTGTTTTTTCCAATCCATTTAAATAAGATTCATGAGCTACTTTTGATAAATAACTTACGTTTTTACGCATAACATACCTCCAAACAGCTTGATTTATGGGAGTATAATCCGCGTAATCTTGAGGTTTGATAAATTGTTTTAAATGCGCCGGAAGTCGCTCTATTAATGGATTGCTTTCAAAAGGTACTTTCATAATTAAACCGAATAGGTTCCTGTAAAAGTACTAATTTTTCAAGTAAATTTCCAATATAAATTATCGATTTCTTATTATTTGTTTCAATTCTATAAAAAAAACCTACCGAGAAGGGTAGGTTTTTTTAGTTAGATTTTTAAATTTTTACTTTTTTTCAGGTGGATATTGTGCTAAAATTTTAGTAACAAATTCATTAATTCTAGCGTCTTTTTCCTCCATTTTTTTTGTCAAATAACCATTTCCTTCGCCTTGCCAAATCAATTCTTTTTTTGTTGCATCGATAATATCAATAAAAAGAGTTCCTTCTGTAGTTCTGGTTACCGTTGTTTGTCCACCCCACATAAAAGGATCCCAACCCCATCTCCAGCCGAATCCCCAATTGTTATTGAACTGATTAACGTCTACTTGTTCTTTCTCTTTAGTGAAAATGTTGATTAATAAATCGGGTGTTTCACTTTTTGTAAAGCCCTTTTTAGTCATTTCACTATCGATCGCTCTGAGGATTCTCTTTTTGTCTAAATCTGAAATTTCTACTTTGTCAATTCCGCTTTTTTGAAATCCAAATGTTTTGTAACGACTAAAGTCAACATTATTATCATAATCAGAATTCACCATTACAGAGCTGCAAGAGCTCAAAAAAAGAAACATAAATACCGGGATAATTTTAATTGCTTTCATGATTATTTGATTTATTTGTTACTATTAATTCAGTAAAGAATCGTCAACACTATTTGGTAGTGTAACTTTTAATAAAGGTTCCGCCTCCATGGCTCTTTTTATAGCAAAAATTGCCCCTTCATTTCGGGCCCAGCTTCTTCTTGAAATTCCATTATTTACATCCCAAAAAAGCATCGATTGCAATCTTTTTGAAGCTTCTTTACTTCCGTCAAGAACCATACCAAAACCACCATTAATAACTTCTCCCCAACCAACGCCGCCTCCATTGTGAATAGAAACCCAAGTTGCCCCTCGGAAACTATCGCCTATTACATTTTGAATCGCCATATCCGCAGTAAAACGCGAACCATCATAAATATTTGATGTTTCACGATAAGGAGAATCGGTACCAGAAACATCGTGGTGATCCCTTCCTAAAATTACAGTTCCTATTTCCCCTTTATTAATTGCGTCATTAAAAGCTTCTGCAATTTTTACACGCCCTTCAGCGTCTGCATATAAAATTCTAGCTTGCGATCCGACCACCAATTTATTTTCTTGAGCCCCTTTAATCCATTGAATATTATCTGCCATTTGTTGTTGGATTTCAGGCGGTGAATTTTTCATCATTTCCTCTAATACCTGACAAGCAATTGCATCCGTTTTGGCTAAATCTTCCGATTTTCCAGAAGCACAAACCCATCTAAAAGGTCCAAAACCATAATCAAAACACATTGGTCCCATAATGTCCTGAACATAACTTGAATATTTGAAATCGATTCCATTTTCAGCCATTATATCTGCACCAGCACGTGAAGCTTCTAATAAAAAAGCATTACCATAGTCGAAGAAATAAGTGCCTTTAGCATTGTGTTTATTGATTGCTGCCGCATGTCTTCTCAAAGACTCTTGAACTTTTTCTTTGAACAATTCCGGATTTTTTGCCATCATTTCGTTGGCTTTTTCAAATGAAATCCCAACAGGATAATAACCTCCAGCCCATGGATTATGTAAAGAAGTTTGATCGGAACCCAAATCTATGTCAATGTTTTCTATATCAAATCGTTCCCAAATATCAACCACATTTCCTAAATAAGCTATCGAAACAACTTCTTTATTTTCAAGAGCTTTTTTAACTCTTGGGACTAATTCATCAATAGTGTCAACCACTTCATTTATCCATCCTTGTGAATGGCGAATGTGAGTGATTTTAGGATTTACTTCAGCACAAACAGTGACGCAGCCCGAAATATTTCCTGCTTTTGGTTGTGCTCCGCTCATTCCTCCCAAACCAGAAGTCACAAATAAACCTCCGGAAGGATTTTTCTTAATTTTTCTAAATCCGTTTAATACCGTAATTGTAGTTCCGTGAACAATCCCTTGTGGACCAATATACATGTAACTTCCAGCGGTCATTTGTCCGTATTGCGAAACGCCTAAAGCATTCATCTTCTCCCAATCATCAGGTTTTGAATAATTTGGAATTACCATCCCATTGGTAACCACCACTCTAGGGGCCTCTTTATGGGATGGGAATAAACCCATCGGATGACCAGAATACATGGTTAATGTTTGTTCATCGGTCATTTCTGAAAGGTATTTCATGGTCAGTCGGTATTGCGCCCAATTTTGAAAAACAGCCCCATTACCACCATAGGTAATTAGTTCATGCGGATGTTGTGCTACGGCATAATCAAGATTGTTTTGAATCATCAACATGATAGCTTTTGCTTGTTCGCTTTTACCTGGATATTCTGAAATCGGTCGTGCATACATTTTGTAATCTGGACGCAAACGATACATGTAAATCCTGCCGTATTGTTCTAATTCATCAGAAAATTCTTTAACTAAAACGGCATGGTCTTTTGGCTCAAAATAACGCAAAGCATTTCTAAGGGCTAATTTTTTTTCATCATCAGATAATATATCTTTTCTTTTGGGAGCGTGATTTATGTCTGTTTCAAACGCTTTTGGTTGAGGTAAAACAGATGGTATTCCTTCTTTAATTTGATCTTGAAAAGTCATTTTTCGAATTTATTTTCTGATTTCGTTTGTTTTTTTATCAAATCCATAGGGACAATGTTTGCAGCCACTTTTGCAGCAATAGCCCCGATTTAAGTGGTGCTTTTCTGTAAAACATTTATAACCTTCCGGAGTAATATAATAATCGACCCCTTCAATTAATTTATTTTCATTATCCTTTTCCTTCATTTTACAAATTTATAAACTTTATGATGAATGTTTTCTTTTGTTAAGATATTATTAGAAATTAATTTTATTATAAGCCTTATCTTTGCAAAATCTAACTATTAATTTACCAACTCTTTGGTTGTAAACCAGCAAATAGCGTTTCAGTTTCCAAACGAAATCACTTTACATGTTAAACGTGAAGATTTGATACATCCCTTTATTTCTGGAAATAAATTTCGAAAATTAAAATATAATTTGCTTAAAGCAAATGAGGAGAAGAAGAACATCTTACTCACTTTTGGTGGAGCGTTTTCAAATCATATTGCTGCTGTGGCCTGTGCTGGTATGGAAAATAACTTTGAAACTATAGGAATTATTCGGGGCGAGGAATTGGAATCTCAAATTTCCGAAAACCCAACCTTGCAATTTGCCTACGAATGCGGTATGAAATTACTATTTGTATCTCGTGAAGAATATAAGAATAAAACCACGGATCTATTTCTTGAAAAATTACAAAAAAAATATGGCGACTTTTATTTAATTCCGGAGGGAGGTGCTAATTCATTAGCGGTTAAAGGTTGTGAAGAAATAGTAACAGAGGAAGATTTGCAATTTTCACATATTTGTTGTTCCATTGGAACTGGTGGCACCATTTCGGGGTTGATAAATGCTTCTCATTTAGATCAAAAAATAATTGGATTTCCCTCTCTAAAAGGTGATTTTTTGTCGGAGGATATTCGTAAATTTGCCGTGAAGTCCAATTGGGAGTTAGTTACCGATTATCATTTTGGGGGTTATGGAAAAGTAAATGAAGAATTAATTCGCTTTATAAATGACTTTTATCAACAAACCAAAATTCCTTTAGATCCTGTATATACTGGAAAAATGATGTTTGGAATAATTGAATTAATCGAAAATGGTTTTTTCCCGAAGGGCGCTAAAATACTTGCGATTCACACCGGCGGGCTTCAGGGAATAAAGGGAATGAATATCTATTTAAAAAATAAAAATTTACAACAAATTATAACACAATGATTAGAAAAATAGCCTTACTATTTATCGTTTTATTTGCGGCAAGCTGTACTTCAAAAAAAGTTGTAATTCAAACTACTCGGCCTAAAAATTACAAACCGCCAACAAAAGTGGAAGTAATTAAACCAATTGAAATCACGAATCCTGTCGCGAATTCAACAGATTCTATTAAAACAATAGAGCCTAAAACTGAAATATTAGAAGCGACTACCAGAGTTAAAGTTACACCAGAAATAGTTTTAGCCTACATCAATTCGTACCAACCAATAGCAAAAAGTAATATGGCTCAATTCGGAATTCCTGCAAGTATTTGCCTTGGGCAAGGAATTTTAGAATCAGGAGCTGGGACGGGACCTTTAAGCGCTATTGCAAATAATCATTTTGGAATTAAATGCCATCAAGATTGGAAAGGACCCTCAGTAAAATATGACGACGATGCCGCGCAAGAATGTTTTAGAAAATACAATCAAGCGAGTGAATCGTATAATGATCATGCGCTATTTTTAAAGAGTAGAAGATGGTACGAGCCACTTTTCAAATTAGAAAAAGACGATTATAAAGGATGGGCAAAGGGTTTAAAAGCAGCTGGTTATGCTACTGACCCAAAATATCCAGAAAAATTGATCGCCATAATCGAAAGGTATCATTTGGATCAATACGATGCTGAAGTTTTAGGTAAAGAATATGTTTCAACTGCGGCTCAATCGGCAGTAATGAAAAAGGAATATGTAGTTATTAAAGGAGATACGATGTATTCTATTTCTAAGAAATTCAATATTTCTATTGATGATTTAAAGGCAAAAAATAATATTTCCGACAATACAATTTCTGTTGGGCAGTTATTAATTATAGAATAAATTCAAGATTATAAAATGTTATATAAAAGAAGCAGCGCACTATTTGCGGAAGCAGAAAAAGTAATTCCAGGAGGAGTAAATTCACCTGTTAGAGCATTTAAAGCTGTTGGAGGAACACCAATATTTGCGAAAAGCGCAAAAGGAGCTTATGTTTTTGATGAAGATGGAAATCGATACATTGATTACATTAATTCTTGGGGCCCCATGGTTTTAGGGCATGCCTATCCACCCGTTGTTGATGCGGTAATTGAAAAAGCCAAACTGGGAACTTCATTTGGTATGCCAACTGAAATGGAGACTCAAATTGCAGCTTTAGCAATTAAAATGGTACCTGGAATCGATAAAATTCGTTTTGTTAATTCAGGTACAGAAGCTTGTATGAGCGCTATTCGATTGGCTCGTGGTTTTACTAAAAAAGATAAAATAATAAAATTTGCTGGTTGTTATCATGGCCATTCCGATTCGTTTTTGATTCAAGCGGGTAGTGGTGCAGTTACTTTTGGTTCGCCAAATAGTCCAGGAGTTACTCAAGGAACTGCAAAAGATACTTTGTTAGCTAAATACAATGACATAGAAAGTGTGAATGCGCTTGTGAATGCTAATATGGGTGAAATTGCAGCTATAATTATCGAACCAGTTGCAGGTAACATGGGTTGTATTCCTCCAAAAAAGGGTTTTTTAGAAGCGTTACGACAAATTTGTGATGAGAACAATATCTTATTAATTTTTGACGAAGTGATGACTGGTTTCAGAATGGCTAGAGGTGGAGTTCAGGAATTACTAAATGTAAAATCAGATATTGTGACCTTTGGAAAGGTTATTGGAGGAGGCTTGCCTGTTGGGGCATTTGCGGCAAGAGCCGAAATAATGGATTATTTAGCGCCTTTAGGACCAGTTTATCAAGCGGGAACTTTATCAGGCAATCCTTTAGCCATGGCGGCAGGATTAGCGATGTTAAATGCTTTAGAAAATGACCCTTCTGTTTTTCAAAGACTTTCAGAAAAGACAATTTATTTAGAGAAGGGAATTCAAAAAGTACTCACTGATAATAGAGTTTCATTTACTATCAACCGATTAGGTTCTATGATTTCAGTTCATTTTGATGCGAATCCAGTTGTCGATTTTCAAACTGCTTCAAAAGGAGATAACGAAACGTTTAAGAAATTCTTTCACGGCTTATTGGATCAGGGAGTTTATATTGCGCCTTCTGCCTATGAAACTTGGTTTATTTCCGATGCTTTAACCTATGAAGATTTAGACTATACAATTAACGCAATTGAAAAAGTTGCACAAACATTATAATAAAAAAAGGGCTTTCAAATGAAAGCCCTTTTTTTATTCAATAAATTGAAATTTTATTTTTCAAAAGCGTCAGTGCTTAATAGCTGATTGTAAAGAGCAGTATTTGCTTTTAATTTTTCAAGTCTTTCAGAGTCGATTGAAGCTTCGATTTTCAAACCTACGATTCTTGACATTTCTTTTTTGCTTTCATTTGTTTCAGTAGCACTTTGCATTACTTGGTGTTTCATTTCAAATAAATTACTGAATGCAATAGTTAAATTTTCGTCAAGTCCTAAAAACTTAGAAATGGCCACTCCATCTTTTTCACCAGCTTCTGCAGGAGTAAGTTTTACTACTTCTTTAGTAACAGGAGTAGTAGTTTTTTTCTTGTTTTGAGCATTGGTAGTTACGCTAACAGCCAGCATTAAAAAACATGCGATTATTATTTTTTTCATGAGAATTAATTTAAATTTAGTTCAAATCTATATTATTTTTCTTGAACAAAAAAATAAATAAATATTTATCTTTAATTTTTTGTACTTATTTCGCTTTTAAATTATTTATTTAAAATAACTTTCTTTACGGTTTTATTATTTTCGTTTTCAATGGATAGCAGGTATACTCCACTTTGTAAATTTCCAATATTCATAACCTCTTGAGTAGTATTTGTTACTGTTTCCATTACAAATCTTCCTTGAACATCATAAAGTTTTAATTTTGAAGTTCCAATCGCGTTTGGAATATCTATATTTAAAATGTCATTAGTTGGGTTAGGATATACGGAAGTATTTGTTAAACTATTCGATTCCAAACCTAATGAATTTGTAATGTAGCAAATATCGATACTAAATGAATTAACTGTTCCACCATCCCCATTATATGGGTCTTTAATTTTAAGAATCCATTCTCCATTTGCAGGCAAATTATTGAAAGCGCTTAATGCTTCATATGGAGCAATTAGTCCAGAAACAGAAGGTATTCCTGAGCATTGAGGCGCTTCACCATTGTCATCAAGCGTACAATTAATATTGTCATGATCTCCACAAGCTTCTTTGAATAAGATTACTTCAGGACTTCCAATACTTGCTGGTCCAACAAGAGAAATAGTCATGTCTTGAATGTAAGTATGAGTTAAATTAAGTCTTACTTTCATACTGCCAATTGTGTGTCCGCCAGTAACAGTAACCGGAACACTTGCACTTGAATTTGCTACTGAGGCAATAGTAGCATTTGTAAAATTAGTTGCGTTAAAAACAGCAGCTCCACAAACAAGAACTCCGGTTTTAAAATTATATACAGTTGCATTGCTTGATACTCCAGATCCGCATTGATTTACTGGAGTTACTCTCCAATAGTAAACAGTATCTTGCATTAAACTTCTTGCTATATATCTATTCGTTGTTACTGTAGCGTTATAAACTGTAGTGCTAAAATTTGAAACAGTTGACACTTGAACATTGTAAGATTCAGCATTAAATTGGCTATTCCAAGTTAAATTAACAGAGGTGGATAGACCTGTTTGTGAATTAGTAGGAGTACTTAAATTTACTGGGACAAAAGTGGAATTGTAAATTTTTAAATTTTTAAATCTGGTTTCTGTCTCAGTTCCATTATTTCCAATAATACCGATATTGTATTCTCCTGGCAGCACACTTGAAAGTCCAGAGATTGTCATTGTAATGGTACCATTAGCACTCAAAGAAGTAGTATTAAAACTAGCTAATGCTCCTACAGGTAAACCAACAGGAGAAAAAGTAGTCGTTCCAGTCCCAGTTTGTTTATAATTATAAGTAAAAACTGCATTTTGATTAGAACAAACCGTTAAATCAGATGATGTAGGAACAATTGAAAAAGAGGAAGTTAATCCCGTTACAACTAATGTGTAGTTTTGTTTACCGGTTTGTAACAGTCCTTTATGCGATACAGTTATGGTATATTCACTATTAGTTGGGCTTTCAATATAGACTTGTTCTACATTATCAACTGCATTGTCTTCCGTTTGTATTGCTTCAGCTGATGCATTTGAATTGAGTTTCCATGGAAAATAGGTAACTGCATTTTTTCTAATTCTAATATCTAAATCATTTACTAAAGCTTTGGTAGGGTCATTGGCAGCAAGATTCCCATTATTAGCTGCTCCAGGCAAATCTGTCCAAGTTATTGAAGCAATTAAAGGTTCTGTTCCGCTTGCTTTAACCACAAATGTGGTAGACTGCTCTTGATTTAAATTCTCTTCTGAAACCCATGAGTTTAATCCGTTTCCAGTAATGGTTTCGGCCGCTTTTTTTGCATTTAACAAACCCCAACCAAAAATTGGATCTGGGCCTATATTTCCAGCATCATCAGCTGTATGACAAGCAAGTCCTTTTAAAGTAGCTGCTTTCATAAAACTATTGGTTACGTTTTTATAATGCTGTTGCAATAGTAAAAGTGTTCCAGCCACATTTGGAGAAGCCATTGATGTTCCAGACATAGTAGTAGTAGAAGAATCACTTGTGCTATTAG
The DNA here is from genome assembly GCA_021740105.1 of Flavobacterium sp. Lineage (GTDB taxonomy): Bacteria > Bacteroidota > Bacteroidia > Flavobacteriales > Flavobacteriaceae > Flavobacterium. The sequence continues at coordinate 81,274 of JAIPAM010000007.1, read as the reverse complement.
TAGAAGTTACAGAAGTACCATTTCCAGTAATATCTGGTTTAATTCTATTATCATCCGTTGGACCTTGATTACTAGAAGTGTTAATCGCAACGCTAGTTAGTGTTCCATTAGCAGCAACTACTGCATCTTGAGCATTGGCAACTACTAAATTATTTTTAGAAACTTTATTTCCAGTTAATTTGTCAAAACCAAAAGCAAGTGGGTCAGGATTGGCATTGCTAAGTCCTTCGTTTCCAGCAGATAAAACTGCTAAATAAAAAGGGGATTCATAGGCAATCTCATCCCAATCTCTTGCGTCTTGGGTGTAAGAACCAATATACCATGAAGGTAAAACACCTGTTGAACCTGTAATTGGAACACCATACGAATGATTGGAAATCAACATTCCTAATTGTACTTCTGATAAAGCTTCTGAATTATCATCGGTCCATTCAAATGTTCTCGCTTGTGCCATATAGGCCATTCCTTTAATGTTTGCATTGGCATTAGAAGCCATAACTGTTCCTGTTACATGGGTAGCATGTGCAGCATAAGTTGTACTTGATGGGTCATCTACAACAGTAACGCGCCCTGAAAATAAGTTATGACTGCTTCTTACAGTTCCACCGTCCCAAACTCTAGCTACCATTCCTTGTCCATTAAGGTCTAAACCTAATGATCCTCCAGAATTTAAATGATTTGCTCTAGTTGATCTGGCCGCACTAGCATTATTATTGGTATAGTAAATTGGAAAACCGTCAGGAGTTAATTTCATTAATTCACTAATTGAACCGTCTTTACCAACAACACGAATAGGCCAATTATTGATAATGGCTGCTGCTTCGGCTTTCTGCTTCTCTAAAGTTGTCTTTTGCTTTAAATTAGACTGTAGTTCTTTGATTTTTGACAAATCATAACTTCCCACAATTTTAGCTACATCTTCTTTAGACTGTGAATAAATTAAATTTATACTTAGCAAAAAAAGAACTGTTATAAAGTTGGTTTTTTTCATTTTAATGAAATAATATTGGATGATTAATAGGGATTCTTTATCAAAATATTTAATTTAATAAATATTATAGTGCAATGATACATTTTTTTTTATGATTGAAAAGCATCTATTCTAAAGATATTAAACTTTAAAAGTAATTTAACAATTTTAAAAATCAACAGAGTTAATAATTTTTATTTTCCGTCGAATCTCGATTTTAATTCCGCCGCCATTTTTTCATAGTTATCAGCAAATTGTTTATCGTCGTAGCTGAGTCTTAATGACTTGAAATCGGTTAAGTATTTATTTGCTTTTTCAAATTCATTTGTAATAATACAGGCAAATATTATGTTCTTCAAAATCACAGTACCCACTTTTTCGTCAATTCGAGCTTTACTATCGTCATAATTAACTTCCGTCATTATTTTTTCCCAAATAGCAATTGCATTGGCCAGATCTTTAACAGCATCTTCTTGATGTTGGGTGTAATTTTTATAACCTGAAATTGCAAAATCTCTTGCTTTTTCAATATCATCGTATTCCCCTTTTCTATTTTTTACAGTATAAACGTTGGCATAGCGAGTAACAGTTACATAGCCATATTGATCGTTTAAATATTGATTAATACGTGACATTATCGATTCAATTTCTTGTCTTTCTATATACAATCGAGTAGGTTTAGAACTCGTTGCCTTTGATTGAAATTCACTTGTTCCTTGAAATATTCCGGAAGACAAGTTTTTCCCATCTATACTCACTTGTAGCATAGTTGGATGTCTGTATTTTGTTACAAATTGAGTTTGTTTTGTGTAAAATTTCTCCTTTGTTTGAGGATTGTAATTTTCAACATTTACTAGTGAAGCAGCAGGTTCTACATATTCAAAACCTTTGAAATCGATTTTAATCTGAAGCCCATCGTTTCCATCTCCAAAACCACTTAATTTTATGTAGTTTTTTGCCAATGTTTCAGGATTGTAAATTATTATATCACTCACATTTATTGATTCTAATCTTGGAACTGGAGGATCATAATAAACCGGTTTTGGAGGATATTGCAAAACTGGTTTTTTATCAATTAACGCTAATCTTTCTAATGTTGACATTTTGTTGAATTGCTCTGATTCCAACTTATAGCGTTCTTTTGCTTCTTCAACTTTAACATTGTGATTGACCATTTCAACTTCATTGAACTTTTTCTTGGCTTCAGCAATTACATTTGGATAATTTTTTAGATCCGCTTGGTACTTGTCTTCCGCAATTTTTCTAAAGGTACTGTCGTCTTTTAAATAGGGCGTTGTTACCGTAACTGCATAATTTTTTATATTAGCTGGCAACGTTTTTTTAGGATACAATGTTTGTGTAAATGAAACTCCAATATTTTGAATATTCTGAGCATTCACTATGCTTAAAGCAAATAATAATGCGATTACTAAGACGTTTTTTTTCATAATTAAAAAGTTAAATATCCTAATTTCTCGTTGCCCCCTGATTTTGCTCTTACGATATATTTTCCGTCTTTAATTTTAACTAAAAAGGTAGTATCCAAATCAAAATTTTCTTCAAAACCGTAATTGTATTTGTATTTCAATTCCAAACCGGTTTCAGGAATTAGGGTATTTGATACTAAATTTCCACTGGCATCATAGGTATCAAAAGCAGTAAATCTGTCGTCCATTACGAAACGGTCAATTTTAGTTTTTTGAGTATCATTATACAAAATTATAAGCTGGTTGTTATTTACTACAGGCAAATAAGATAAGAAAGTACCGTTGTCATTCGTAGTATCTGGTTCCTGGTGTTTTATTTCTTTTTTCCATTCTAATTTTCCAGTTTCGTTGTCCAATTTTCCGAAAATTAAACCAGTATTAGAGTAAAAATTGTCTTTTTCAAAGTTGAAAGCTCCAGCGCCAGGAACTGGTGGTCTGTTCTTTTGTAGTAAGAACATTTTATCTGCAAAAAACCAAGTTTTGATTCCGTCGAAAGTAAAGTTTTTTAAATTCAATCCTGGAATTTCTCCTGTTTCGTTGGCTTCAATGTATTTTTTTTCACCTTTGCCATTAAAACGAGCGGCATAAATTCCCGCTGCTGGAAGGCCTCCACCATACATTTGAACTCCTTTTGAGCCAATTCTAGTATACAATCCGTGTAGGTAAAAATCGTCACCATCAAAGTGACCTTTGAATTGATAAATTTGAAAATCATTATCAAACTTCAAACTTGTTTCTTGCATGGTAGTTCCATTTCCATCCCAATAAAAAACGGTTTTGAAAGGTTTCATTTTTTGCAATTCAATTTCTTTTACCACAAAAACAGTCCCTTGATTGGAAACAAATATTTTTGGTTCAGATTGCGTTCTATTTAAATATTGAGATTCGAATGAAATTTCTCTAATCACCTTAAAGTCTTTGTCAATAAGAGTTACGTTTACTTTTTCATTTGTTTTTTTGTCAAAATTAAATTGTTTAAAAACAGCATAAAACAATTTATTTGGTGATTGTGAAATGAAATAATTTGAATTTCTTGTTGGCATTGAAGTAATCAAAGCAGGTTTTGACTTTTCATTGGTTTCTAAATTCACTCTTTGCCAGTACAATTCACGTTCTTTAGTTTTGGTATTAAAATCATCCAAGAAAATGATATTTGAAACTCCTTTTTCTGTAAACATTTCCAAATGCGTTTGCGTTGCCAATCCCATTACAGGTTGTTCAATGCTTAAATCATTCGTTTTTTCCTTGTTTAAATTAGTCAAAGAATAAACATTAGATTTTACAATTCTATTAAAAACTTTATCGTTGTAAATTGAGTTTGTTTGGTAAAATTTAGCGTCAACAGTGTTGTAAATTTTTGCATCCGTTTCTTTTAATGATGGCGATGCAGCTCCCCAAGTGAATGTTTGAGCATTAGTTTTGGCAAGTGTCAGGCAAACGAATACCGTCAAGATAATTTTTGTGGTCAGTTTCATGGTTTTATTTTAGTTTGTTAATTCTACAATTTTACTTTCTCCAACTAAGGAAACTTTTATTAATGCATGTTTTGAAAGGCCTTTCATGGCAGCGTCCCATTTTTTTCCGCTTAAATCTGATTTTACTTTCAAAACTCCTAAATCCATTTTGTTATCATTGGATTTTATAAAGTCAATTATCAACTTCTCTTCTTCTAAAAGTTCAATTTGCACTTGCTTTTTCTCAGGACGCATTTGTGGGAAAAACAACACTTCTTGGATAGATGAATTATTGGTTAAAAACATCATCAATCGGTCCATTCCAATTCCTAAACCAGAAGTTGGAGGCATTCCGTATTCTAAGGCGCGAAGGAAATCTTCGTCAATAAATTCGGTAGCTTCATCGTCCCCTTTTTCAGCTAATTTTAATTGGTGTTCAAAACGTTCTCTTTGGTCAATTGGATCGTTTAATTCCGAATAAGCGTTGGCTACTTCTTTTCCGCAAACCATCAATTCAAAACGCTCGGTCAACTCAGGATTGTCTCGGTGTGCTTTGCAAAGGGGTGACATTTCCTTTGGGTAATCGGTAATAAAAGTAGGCTGAATATAATTTCCTTCGCATTTAGCGCCAAAAATCTCATCAATCAATTTTCCTTTACCCATGGTGGAATTCACATCAATTCCCATTCCTCTCGCCGCTTCAAATAATTCCGCTTCCGATTTACCAGAAATATCAAATCCTGTAAATTGTTTGATAGCATCCGTCATGGTAACTCTTGCATACGGTGCTTTAAAGTTTACTTTGTGTTCACCAAAAGTAACTTCCGAAGTTCCATTAACAGCGACAGCGCAATGTTCCAATAAATTTTCGGTGAATTTCATCATCCAATTGTAGTCTTTGTAGGCTACATATATTTCCATGGCGGTAAATTCTGGATTGTGAGTTCGGTCCATACCTTCATTTCTGAAGTTTTTCGAAAACTCATAAACTCCTTCAAAACCTCCTACAATCAATCTTTTTAAATACAATTCGTTTGCAATTCTCATGTACAATGGAATGTCTAACGAATTGTGATGTGTTATAAAAGGGCGAGCCGCAGCACCACCTGGAATAGGTTGTAAAACAGGAGTTTCAACTTCTAAATAACCTTGGTCATTAAAAAACGAACGCATTGCATTGAACAATTTTGTTCTTTTTATAAACGTTTCTTTTACATGATCGTTCACCGTTAAATCTACATAACGACGACGGTATCTTTGCTCTGGATCGGCGAAAGCATCGTGCGTTTTTCCATCAGCATCAGTTTTTACTACGGGTAGTGGTTTCAATGCTTTAGATAAAACGGTTAAGCCATAAACATGAATTGAAATTTCGCCTACTTGGGTTTTAAAAACAGTTCCTTTTATTCCAATAAAGTCACCAATATCTAGTAGTTTTTTGAAAACCACATTGTACATCGTTTTTTCTTCATCGTTAGAAATATCGTCTCTCGAAATGTAAATTTGAATGCGTCCTTCAGAATCTTTTAGTTCAGCAAAGGAAGCTTTACCCATAATTCTCTTTCCCATCAAACGACCTGCTAAAACAACTTCTTTCCCCTCAAATTTTTCGAAATCGGCTAAAATTTCATTTGAAAAAGCGGTTGTAACAAATTCGTCAGCAGGATAGGGGTTAATTCCCAAATTGCGTAATTCTTGAAGTGCTTCTCTACGAAGTATTTCTTGTTCGGATAATGCCATTATGATCTGTTTTTAAGAAAGCAAAGATAGTTAAATTTGAAAATGTGGCAATTTGAATAGTTGAAATTTAATTTGACTTTCCATTTAAAGTTGTTTTCGTATTAAACTTTGTAACTTTGCGACACAAATAAAAGTGATGAATAAAAATATTCAATTTCAAGATCTCGGTTTAAAAGATTACAAAGCCACTTGGGAATACCAGGAGGAATTGTTCAAGGAAATTGTCGATTTAAAAATCAAGAATAGGAGAGAGGAAACTACAGTTGATACCCCAAATTACTTTTTATTTGTAGAACACCCTCACGTTTATACTTTAGGTAAAAGCGGTGCTTTAGAAAATTTACTTTTATCTGAAAAACAATTGGAAGCCAAAGGAGCCACCTTCTACAAAATTAATCGCGGTGGAGATATTACGTATCACGGACCTGGGCAAATTGTAGGTTATCCCATATTGGATTTAGATAATTTTTTTACCGATATCCATAAGTATTTGCGCTTCTTGGAAGAGGTTATTATTCTCACTTTAGCCGACTATACTATAATTGGTACAAGAAGTGAAGGCGAAACTGGTGTTTGGTTGGATGTTGGGACGCCATTTGCAAGAAAAATTTGTGCTCTGGGTGTTCGAGCTTCGCGTTGGGTTACCATGCATGGATTTGCCTTGAATGTCAATTCCGATTTGGGTTATTTTGATAATATTATCCCTTGCGGAATTAAGGGGAAAGCGGTTACTTCACTAAATGTAGAATTAGGAGTTGAAAAAGTAAACGAACAAGAAGTAAAAGATAGGATTCTGAAACACTTCTCGGAATTATTTGAATGTAAATTTATTTAACCTAAAAGCACGTTTTAAAAATTATTTTAAATTTTAAATTATAAATTTTGAATTATCGAATTGTTTTTCATTTACCTATAAACGAAACTTACAATTTACAACCTACAAATTCGACTTCTTTAACCACAAAGCACGCTTTAAAAATTATTTTAAATTTTGAATTATAAATTTGGAAATATCTATTTGTTTTTCGTTTACCTTTAAGCTAAACTTACAACTTACAACCTACAAATTCGACTTCTTTAACCACAAAGCACGCTAGGAAAATTATTTTAAATTTTGAATTATAAATTTTGAATTATCGAATTGTTTATCATTTACCTATAAACTAAACTTACAACCTACAACTTACAACCCTCAACCTACAACTTCGACTACTACTTCTTTAACCACAAATCACACTAGTTAGTAGAAATTCTCTTCGTTTCTCCCAATAATCGAAAAGTTAAACGATGGTATTTTGTTACCCCATATTTTAATATTGCAGCGCGGTGTTCTTTGGTTGGGTAGCCTTTATTTTGTTTCCAATTGTACATTGGAAATTCCTCGTGAATCAAATCCATGTAATCATCGCGGTAGGTTTTTGCTAATACTGAGGCTGCGGCAATGCTCAGGTATTTAGAATCCCCCTTAATTATAGAAGTACTTGGAATCGATTTTATTAAATCCAGTACTTCAGTAGTGAATATTTTGCCGATGGTATTACTATGACTGCCTTTTGAAATTAAGGGTCGGTTTCCGTCTACAATAATATGTTGCGGTAGCGGACTTAATTTCAATATTGATTCTTGCATCGCTTTCAAAGAAGCATTTAAAATATTTATTTCATCAATTAGTAATGGTTCAATATGAGTAACAGAATAGGATGTCGCTTCGGCTATAATTATAGGTCGCAATTCAAACCTACGTTTCTCAGAAAGTAATTTGGAATCGTTCAATAAATTATTTGAAAATTTTTCAGGGAGAATTACTGCGGCTGCAGTTACCGGTCCGGCAATACAACCTCGTCCCGCTTCATCGGTTCCCGCCTCAATACAATTATCTAAATAATAGCTTCTTAACATTTAATTAATATTGAATTTTTCGTTACAAAATTATAAAAATAGTTGGTTAATTGCTAGTTTATCAAGTGCCTTCGCTATAATAATTCATACTATTGTGTATAACTTTAACATATGTTAATTTTTTTTTTTTTAAATAAAGTTTGTTTAATTAAGAAATTATTAAGAAGTTTGCGGAATAACTAATTCAAATAAAAATAATATGAGATCAAAGTTAAAATGGATTTTTACGCTACTTATAGCGTTAACTATGCAGTTTTCTTTTGCACAAGAGAAAACTGTCACAGGTACTGTGTCTGATAAATCAGGTCCTCTACCAGGTGCTAATGTTGTTGTTCAAGGTACTAAAACTGGAACACAAACAGATGTTGATGGAAAATTTTCTATCAAAGCAAAAGCTGGAGACGTATTGGTTTTCTCTTTTGTTGGAATGACTGACGCTACTGCTAAAGTTGGTGCTTCAAACACTGTTAATGTAAAAATGCAGGATGGAGTTAAACTGGCTGAGGTTGTAGTTTCTCAAGGTTACCGAAACGTTTCTAAGAAATCAGCGGTAACAGCAATTGCATCAGTTTCTTCTGAAACTATTGGAAATCGTCCAAACGCGAGTGCAATTAACACTATCCAAGGACAATTGGCTGGGGTTAACATCACTGCTGGTACAGGACAACCAGGTGCTAAATCAACAGTTGTAATTAGAGGGGTAGGTTCTATCTCAGGTAGTACTGATCCTTTATATGTAATTGATGGTTTTCCATCTAATAGTGATAACTTTAGAAGTATCAACCCAAATGATATCGAGTCTATCGCTGTATTAAAAGATGCTGCTGCAACTTCTGAGTTTGGTAACAGAGGATCTAATGGTGTAATCGTTATTAAAACGAAACAAGCTAAATTTGGAGAGTCTAAAACTACTTTCAAGTATGATTCTCAGTACGGAGCGGGTTACTTACAAACTCCAAAGTATGATTATGCTAATTCAAAACAATTGTTGAAAATTGAGCAAAATTTAGGTACTGGTTTAGGAGGTTCTTTAACGAATGCTCAAATTGATGCTTTTACTATTGATACTGACTGGGTTAACTATTTCTTCAGACCTTCAACTTCTGTTTCTCACAACTTAAGTATTGAAAACAGTGGAAAAAACATGAGTTCATTCACGTCTATTGGGTACTTCCAACAAGATGGTATTCTTAGAACTACTGGATTAAACCGTTTTACTTTAAGAAATAACATTACTGGAAAATCTTCTAACGAAAAATTCAAGTATTCTGTTAACACTGCTTTTGGTTATTCTAAAAATAACGAAGCGACTAACTTAGGAACTGGAGCAATCAACAGAAACTACATTACTGGTGCATTTTTAGGTGCTCCTTATGTTTCTCCAAATGAATATACTAGTTCTCAAGCTGCTCTTGATTTTTATAATAATACACCAGGTTTATTAGCAACTCCTATTATGTTGATGGATAAATTGGCAACTTATGAAAACTTAACAGATGAAATCCGTGTGGATATTGCTGGTGATTTTTCTTACAAATTATCAAATGACTTTACACTTAGAAATAGAACAGGTAGCCAGTTAATCAGTAACAGATTCTTCCAAGCAGAAGGACCTAACTCATTCAACGCGTTATTGTTCTCTTCTACTCCTGGAGTATCTTCTTTAGCGGGTGGTAACTTCAATGGTTTTGAAGATGTTAACCAAAGAAGAGAGTTTTACTTTACTAACTTATCTCAATTAGGTTTTTCAAAAGAAATTGGATTGCATACATTCAATGCTTTTGCTAACTTTGAGTACAACCATTCTCGTTTACACTCAAACAACTTAAGAAGAAATGGTTTAATCCCAGGTGTATGGGTTGCTAATACTGGAGCTGGTTATGCTGCGGACGTAGCTGCAAATGACTTTTATGTACCTTCAGCTTCTGTAAGCCAGTTAAGAAATGACTTAGTTTCTTACTTCGGATCTGTAGATTACGATTACAATAAAAAATACGGAGTATTGGCTTCTATCAGAAGAGACGGTAGTTCAAGATTTATTGAAGAATACCAATGGGGTAACTTCTGGTCTGTAGGTGGTAGATGGAATATGGATGAAGAAGCTTTCATGGACAATGTTACTTTCGTAAATTCATTGAAAGTAAGAGGTTCTTACGGAACTGTAGGAAATCAAAGAATTGTTGCGGGTACTGTTTATGCAGGTATCAACCCTCCAGCATTTGCTGATATTTATACTGTTGGAAACAACGCTTATAACAGTGGTACTGGATACAATATTTCTTTTGGTTACCCAGCATTAAGATGGGAAACTACAACACAATATAACATTGGAGCTGATTTTGAATTATTGAGCAATTCTAGACTTAGAGGATCTCTTGATTACTATAATAGATCTACTTCTGATTTATTCTTAGATTCTCCAGTTACTCCAACTTCTGGTGTATCTTCAATCAACAGAAACTCTGAAGCTACTATTACTAACAAAGGTTTTGAATTGAACTTGACTTACGATTTAATCAAAACAAACGACATGACTTTAACATTGAGAGCGAATGGAGCTTACAATGATAATAAAGTTAGTAAAATTGAATCTAATGGCGGGGTGATTGCAAGTGGTAACTACATTACTCAAAATGGTGGATCTATTCTTGAGCCAAATGTATTCCATTACTTAGGAGTAAATCCTGCAACTGGTAACTTATTGTTCGAAGCTGCTGACGGAACTGCTACTGAAACTCCTGTTGCTGCGGATAGAAAACCAGTTGGTCTTAACTATGTTCCTGTTTATACTGGAGGTTTTGGGTTTGATTTTAACTACAAAGGTTTCTTCGCTTCAACTTTATTCACTTATGCATTTGATGTAGTAAGATTTGATTTTGATTTAGATTCATTATATGATGTAGGTGCTATTGGTCAATTTGTGGTAGGTTCTGACATGTTAAATGCTTGGACTCCAACAAACACAAATACAAATGTTCCTTCTTTATCTGCAACTAACTTAGGTGCTGGTGATTCTTCTGACCGTTTCTTGAGAGATGCTTCTTATGTTCGTGTAAGAAACGTTCAAGTAGGATACAATGTTCCAAAGAAATTCTTAAGCGGAACTTTTATCACAGATATGTCTTTCACACTTCAAGGAGAAAACTTGTATAACTTCACTAAATGGGAAGGTTTTGACCCTGAAAGTGATAGAACTGGTGATGGATATCAATACCCAACTCCGAAATTGTACACTTTTGGATTACAAGTTAAATTTTAATTAGACAAATTATGAAAAAAATATATGGATTATTGTTGTTGTCGTTCACACTATTAGTTTCGTGCGACGACCAATTAGAGCCTTTTACTCCAGGTTCATTAACGGAGGAGGTTGCTATTACTAAAAGTTCAGATCTTACGAGATTGATGAACTCAGGTATGAACATAATGACCAATAGAGCTGAATATGTATTTAGTTCTGTATTCACTGATGAAGCTGCAATGGGTTTCAACAATGGTGGTCAAGGAATTAGATTGGAATATGTATTCTTAATGTTACAAGACGATCCAACTGCATCAGCTATTTGGACTTCAAGTTACGGTGCTATTTCAAGATTCAATCGTGTAATTGAGTTTTCTTCAACTGTAGTTCCTACAAGTGCAGCGGATACTCAAGTAATCGAAAGAGCAAAAGCAGAAGCTTTGGTTTTAAGAGCGGCATGTCATTTGAAAGTGATGTCTTACTTCTCTCCAAATCCTAAAGATGATACTGCTTTAGCTGGAGTATTGGCAAACAGAATCATCACTACATCTGAGTTCCCAAGAAGAGCTACGAATGGAGAGTTTTATGCTTCTATCCACGCTGATTTAGATGCGGCTATTGCTATTTACAATTCAAATACTGCAACTGCATACACGAACAAAACGATCTATGCTTCTAAAACGTTAGCGCAAGCGATGAAAGCTCGTGCTTATGCTTTAAAAGGGGATTATACAAATGCATTAACTAATGCTAACCTTGTTATTACTACTTCAGGTATCACTTTAGCGAATACTGCAGCTGATTATGCAGCTGTTTTCCACACGCACAATGAAGCAGCTAATAAAGAAGTAATCTTTAGATTGAAAAGAACTGCAGTTCAAAACTCTCAAGGAGCTAACTTACACAACGGTTGGGCTTCAGTAACTAACAGAAGAAATGGTTCTCCATTCTATGAAGTAAGTAGAGCGTTATACAATAAATTTGCTGCAACTCCAGGAGATATCCGTTTAGCTGTAAATGTATTTACTACTGGTACTACAACTACTAGTTCATTAATCGATCCTAATTACACGACTTCTGCAGACGTTAAAAACACTGATATTTTAGTACTTCACAAACATGGAGGTCAATCGGCTTTAACATCAGCTAATGGTTTTAACCCTGACTTCATGGTTTGTAGATTATCTGAAATGTATTTCATTAGAGCAGAAGCGAAAGTAGCTGCAGGTGATTTAACAGGTGCTGCTGCAGATTTAAAAGTTATCATGGATGCTCGTTTCCCAACAGCTCAACCAGCGCCAGTTTTTGCTAGTGCTCAAGCGGCTTGGAAAGGAATCCTTGACGAAAGAAGAAAAGAATTATCATTTGAAGGTTTCCGTTTTATTGACATGAAACGTTTAGGAACTTTAGCGGGTGCTACTTTAGATAGAGATCCTGCTGATTACGCTTCAGCTTCTTGGAACATTCCAGGTGCGAATCCAACAAATTTACCTTTAACTAGCTACAAATTCGCTTTGCCTATTCCACAAGTAGAGTTAAATGCTAACGGAGGAATCCAACAAAATACAGGATATTAATTTTTAATATTCTATAATTTAAAACCCCGCTTTTTGCGGGGTTTTTTATTTATCAGCAATACATTATTAAATAATTATTTATAATAGTATATTTGTTGAAAATATTTTTATGAAAATTCGCTTGCTGGTTCTGGTCTTTTTACTCTCTTTTTCCCTTTTTGCACAAGTGGGAAATGAAACCAAATTAGACACCGTAAAAAGAGCTTCCTTGATCATAGATCATACAAATGACCAGCCCAAAGCAACGATTTCTCAATACAGAATAATTACGATTGAACGGGATACTACTTTTGTAGATACTTCACTCACTATAAAAAAAGAATACGATTACAATTACCTTCGTCGAGATCTTTTTGGCTTAATGCCGTTTGCTAATGAAGGCCAGGCTTTCACAACTTTACACTATACTTCAAATCATAGATCGTCGTTTCCGGAATTTGGTTATACCTGTAAGCATTTTAATTATTACCAACCCAACGATATCAAATACTATTCAGTGGCAACACCCTTTACCGAATTGTATTTTAAAACCGTGATGGAGCAAGGTCAAAACCTAGATGCATTTCTTACTTTAAACACTTCGGAACGATTTAATTTTTCAATCGGGTACAAAGGGTTGCGTTCTCTAGGAAAATACATCAACCAACTTTCCAGCACCGGGAATTTTAGATTTACCGCTAGTTATAACACCAAGGATAAAAGGTATTACGCAAATTTCCATTATACCTCACAAGATATTTTAAATGGCGAAAATGGAGGTTTATCCAATCCGGATAATTTTGAAGGCAATGATCCCGCTTACAATGAACGCCCTCGATTGGATGTTTATTTAAAAGATGCTAAATCCACCTTAATTGGAACCAGGCTATTCCTGGATCATAATTTCTTAATTAACGCTAAAAAGCGAAATAACAATCTTTATTTGACGCATCAAATTAATTTTGAAACTAAATATTTTGAATACAATCAAGCTACAGTTCCCACTACAATCACTTCAAGTACTGGGGCGACTTCCACTTTGTACCGCTTTGGACCTTCCTTTGCTGCAGCAAACATAAACGATCAAGTGCGTTACAACAGAATGTACAATAAAGTAGGAGCCATTTATGAAAATACTACTTTAGGAAAATTTCAGTTTTTTGTAGATGATTTTAGATACAATTATTACTTCAATTCGGTTTTATTTTTAACGGCTCAAACCATCCCCAATGCGATGAATGATGTAATTAACGATATCGGAGCCCAATACGAATACCGAAAAAACAAATGGAACGGAAAGTTTCAGTATTCCAGTTCAATAACAAAACAATCGCTATTTGACTTTAATGCGCATTTAAACTATAAATACAACGATAAAAATTACTTTACTTTCGAATACCAAAACAGCAATAATTTGCCAAATAATATTTATAATTTACATCAAAGCAGTTATATCAATTACAATTGGTTCAATAATTTTAAAAATGAAAAGCACAATTCGTTAAAGGTCGACGCCACTACCCAATGGGCAAGCGCCACTTTAGAATTGAATACCATCAACGATTATTTGTATTTCAGTAATGACAATACTGCCAATTTGCAATTGGTTTCGCCAAAACAATACGATAAAACGATCAATCATATTTCCTTAAAAATCAATAAAGAAGTTAAATTCAGAAAGTGGGCCTTAGACAATACTTTTTTATATCAGAAAGTAGATCAATCAGATAAAATTTTAAATGTGCCGGATTTGGTTCTTCGTAACACCCTTTATTATTCCGATTTTTTCTTTAATAAAGCGATGTACCTTCAAACGGGGGTGATATTTAATTATTTTACAAAATTTTATGCCAACGATTACAACCCAATTTTGGGGGAGTTTTTTGTGCAAAATCAAAAAGAAATTGGAGCTTATCCTACTATAGATTTATTTGCAAATGCAAGAATTCAGCGCACTAGAATTTATCTAAAAGCCGAACATTTTAATTCGTCAATGACTGGAAACAATTACTATTCTTCCCCAAATAATCCCTACCACGATTTCATAATTCGTTTCGGTTTGGTATGGAATTTCTTCGAATAATAGTATAGAAATAAAAAACAAAAAAAATGCAATATTCAGATAACATACTTGGAACAATAGGCAATACGCCGATGGTTCGATTGAATAAAGTAACCGCAGAAATTGAGGCGTTGGTACTTGCAAAAGTAGAAACCTTTAATCCCGGAAATTCTACCAAGGACAGAATGGCCCTAAAAATGGTTGAAGATGCTGAGGCAGACGGTCGTTTAAAGCCTGGAGGAACTATCATTGAAGGGACTTCTGGAAATACCGGAATGGGATTGGCTTTAGCCGCAATCGTAAAAGGATACAAATTAATTTGCGTAATTACCGACAAGCAATCCAAAGAAAAAATGGATATACTTCGTGCAGTAGGAGCGAAAGTAGTGGTTTGTCCAACGGATGTGGAACCTACTGATCCGCGTTCTTATTATTCGGTTTCAAAACGATTGGGTGAAGAAACGCCGAATTCTTGGTACGTAAACCAATACGACAATCCTTCTAATGCTTTAGCACATTACGAACAAACAGGTCCTGAAATTTGGAAACAAACTGATGGGAAAGTGACTCATTTTGTAGTGGGAGTTGGAACAGGCGGAACTATTTCTGGTATTGGAAGATATTTGAAAGAACAAAATCCTAACGTTAAAGTTTGGGGAATTGATACCTATGGATCGGTTTTTAAAAAATACCATGAAACAGGAATATTCGATGAAAATGAAATCTATTCTTACATTACTGAAGGAATTGGAGAAGATATTTTACCTAAAAATGTTAACTTTTCAGTAATCGATGGTTTTACAAAAGTGACCGACAAAGACGCTGCCGTTTATACTAGAAAAATTGCTTTAGAAGAAGGAATATTTGTAGGAAATTCAGCAGGTGCTTTAATCAAAGGCGTGCTTCAGCTGAAAGAACATTTTAAGCCGGAGGATGTCGTAGTGGTTTTATTCCATGATTCTGGAAGTCGTTACATCGGTAAGATGTTCAATGACGATTGGATGCGCGAGCGTGGTTTTCTAGATGAAGAAGTAACCAAAGCCGAAGACGTAATTAAAGACCACATCGATAAACCATTAATTGTGGTAAGAACGGAAGAACTGGTTTCACACGCTATTGAACGCATGCGCAAATACAAAATCTCTCAAATTCCAGTAGTAGATATTTCTGGTTTTGTGGGTTCTGTAGATGAATCTGACTTGTTTCAAAGTTATGTTTCTGATAAAAATGCTGGCGATAAACCAATTCGCGAAGTAATGGGGAAAGCCTATCCAATGGTTAAATTAGGAACGGCTATTGAAGAAGTTTCAAAATTATTCACTCGAGATAATGCCGCGGTATTAGTGGATTTAGGAAATGGAAAACACCATATTATAACCAAATACGATATTATTGGTTCTATAAAATAAACTACAGCCCGTTTAATAGCGGGCTTTTTATTCCCCAATTAATACTCCCGATACATTCCAAGCACTAAAACTGCTTCCTTCATTGGCTCCTAACGGAATTTGAATTCGAAGGGTATGTTCCCCTGTAGAAAGATCGCCTAAGTCAATAAATATTGGATTGGTTACTGTTCCAGGACACCAGTTGGAACGACTATAATCTGAGGATGACAATCCGTTTTCAAAATTTCCCGAAGCTGGATTACTTAATCGATAGGAGCCACAATCTTGTCGCCACGGTACAAAAGCAAAAGCTAATTTTTCATCTAAAAAGACGCTGTTTTTCTTTGGCACAAATTCATCCCCATTTTCCCAACCGCCATGTCCGGTGGTAATATAGCGTAAACGAGCATTTTTCATTGGTTTAGAAAGAGTGAATTTAACTTCTAAACCTTTTTCAACATTGAACATCGAGCCGTATTCTTGTCCCGCCATTTCCATGATATTGTTGGTGTTAAACAACGGAATATTTTGAAGTGTTTTCTTCGAAATTTCCTCTGGATGTAGTGTCAAATTCAAACTTACTTTATGTCCGCCTTTATCGTAATTGCCAATATTCATTCCGATGTAAATCTCTTGATTGCTCAATAAATCGTTCATTTCTGAAATGTCTTGTCGGTAATATACGCTGTCTTGCCATACTTTATTTTTAAGTTGGATGGTGTTGTATTTTTTTACTCCAAACGGGGTGAAAAAGCGCATTAATTCTAATAAAGGCTCGTAATCATTGGTTTTCACCACGCCTTGGTATTTTTTGCCATTTCCATTTTCATAGATTGGAAGAGCAGCAACTCCATTTTTAAGTCCGTCTAAAAAAGAGATTTTGCTGGACGTTGGAATTATAAATACCGATCCGGTTCTATCATATGCATCGCCGTTGGATTGTTCGGTTACATCGACAAACAATTGACTTCCATTTTTAATTTCAGGGATTCTAATTTTTTTAACGATAATAGTTCCATTTGCAAATCGGTAAATGCTATCGTTAGATTTGGATTCCTCTGAAAAATTAATCAATTCATTTTTAAATACGGGTAAAGTCACAAAGCGACTTTTCCATAATAAATCTCTGTAAGTCAAAAGATCAACTTTGGGTTGATTTGGCTTTGGGAGATTCATTTGTAAAGGGAATTTTTTTGTTTTTTCGATTTTGGTGGCCAAAACCTGGTAGTTTCCGTTTCGGTTCAATTCCAAAACAAAACCCAAATTCTGACCTAAAATAGAAGGAGCTCCTTTGAATCCGAGTTCATTGGTGTACCAAACTTCAATCGTATTGGAGTTTACGATTATTTTGGCTTTATGACATTCGTATCCTAAAATGGTTTTAGTATCGGGTAGCAACTCAAATTTTTGTTTGCCAATGGATAAACTATCTAAAGTTACGATCTCTTTTGAAGGTTTTAAAGTTGCTTTTTGATACCAATGGTTGTTTTTATAATCAATGAAATTCTCCTCAAAAGGCGTCGGGAGTTGGGTTGAAATCCTTTTTTCGGTAGTAAGCCAGCCGTTATTTTCATTGGCATAAAATACGAGTGGATCTTGGTTTTCAATTAACGAACCATTGGATTTTCTCTCAAAGGTAACTTTGATTCCGCTGTTTGACTTTTGCGAAAACAACACAACCGAGTGAAATGCAATTATAAGGAGAAGGAGCTGCTTTTTCATAGAATAACTTTTTAACAAATATAATAGAAATTGTTTTTCTAGCGAGAACATTTGTAAATTGCCGCAAAAAATAAAAATGACTTTCACCGCTATTGATTTTGAAACTGCAATTGGATATCATCCCTGTTCTGTGGGAATTGTTACAGTTGAAAACGGAGTGATTGTCGATGAATTTGTGACATTAATTAAACCGCATAACAATTATTATTCTCCATTCACGATTCAGGTTCACGGAATTTATCCAAAGGACACGGTAAATGCAAAGACGTTCCCTCAAGTTTTTCCAGAAATTCAAAAACGATTACAAAATAGGGTAGTGGTGGCGCACAATGAAAGTTTCGATCGAAATGTATTAGCGAAGACTATGGCGTTTCATGGGTTGGATTACGATAGTTTAAATATTGGTTCTCGTTGGGAATGCACCGTAAAAATATACAAAGCCAAAGGATTTAAACCAGCTAAACTCAGCGATTGCTGTCGTGTTATGAATATTCAATTGAACCATCACGAAGCGTTATCGGATGCTCGGGCTTGCGCCAAATTGTATCTCCTCAGATAATTAACACTTCTTTTTTCGGGGTAATGTTTTCGGTGTGGCTTTTTTGACTACATTCGACAATGTAATTACCTTTATTAAACGCCATTTAAAATGAAAGAAGATTTCCTGCACTATTTGTGGAAATTCAAGAAATTCGATACTTCGAATTTAACAACTTCCAACGGGGAGAAATTGACTATCGAGAATTCGGGTAGCTACCTACAACTTGCGGGCCCCGATTTTTTTAATTCTCAAATTACAATTGAAAATCAAAAATGGGCTGGGAATGTTGAAATTCACCTCAAATCTTCCGATTGGTATGCGCACCATCACGAAAAAGATTCCAATTATGATAGTGTAATTTTGCATGTGGTTTGGGAACATGACGTTGAAATCTATCGAAAAAACAACACTGAAATCCCGGTATTGATTCTTAAAGAACTTGTTTCCAAAGAAACACTCCAAAATTACCATTCGTTAGTTTCTCCAAAATCATGGATTTATTGTGAGAAGCAAATTGAGTTCGTCGATTCATTTATAATGTTGAGTTGGCAAGAGCGGTTGTTTTTTGAACGTTTAGAGCGAAAATCCAATCCTATTCTTGATTTAGCTGAAAGCACCCTACAAGACTGGGATGCAATTTTGTTTTGCCAGTTAGCCAAAAATTTTGGTTTAAACACCAATGGCGATTCCTTATATGATATGGCCAATTCAATTCCCTTTTCAATCATTCGTAAAGAAGGAAACGATCTATTCAATTTGGAAAGTTTGCTTTTTGGTATCGCGGGATTATTAGAAATAAAAAAAGAAGATCACTATTATAAAAAGCTAAAAACGAATTTTGACTATTTGGTTCAGAAATACCAACTCCAATCCAATTCCTTTACACCGTTGCAATTTTTCAAACACCGACCTGATAATTTTCCAACAATTCGAGTTTCACAATTGGCAAATGTATATTATTGTCAGCAGCAGCTATTTTCAAAAATCATTAAAGCCGATAGTGTAGCTGCTATTTATAAAATTTTCGACAAGTCGGTATCCGAATATTGGGATACCCATTATCAATTTGATAAAATTAGTCCGAAAAAAAAGAAAGCATTGTCGAAATCATTCGTGGATTTACTGATAATAAATACGATCATTCCAATACAATTTGCCTACGCTAAAAGCCAAGGCAAAGAAATATCGGAAAAATTAATAACGTTGTTAAACCAAGTCCAGCCGGAATCAAATGCAATTATAGACAAGTTTACTTCCTTTGGTTTAAAAGCGAAAAATGCCTTTGAAACCCAAGCATTATTGCAATTGAAAAATGAATATTGTAATAAAAGCCGGTGCTTGGAATGTGCAATTGGAATGGAATTATTGAAATCTGAAGTATAAATGCTAAATTTGTAATCGTTTTAAATTTAGAACAATGAAATTAATACTTCGGCTTAAATATTTTTTTGAGAGACACGGTTTTCATGTTTCTTCGCGACTTGCAGATGCTTTGGGAATGCGAGCCAACAGTGTAAGGTTGTTTTTTATTTACATCTCATTTGTAACCGCAGGACTTTGGTTTGGGGTATATTTAACATTGGCCTTTTGGTGGCGACTAAAAGATCTCATTCGAGCAAAACGGAGTTCTGTTTTCGACTTATAAAACTTGTATTATGAAATTAAAATCCTACTTCCAGTATTCAAAATCACAAAGAAGTGGGATTTTTCTTTTGGTCTTGCTATGTGTGATTTGTCAATTTGCCTTTTTCTATTTGGGTCCAACTATCGAAAATAGTAAGGATTCCGAGAAACAAAAATGGATTTCTTTACAATCTAAAGTGGATTCCTTAAAAGTAGAAAAGCAAAATTATGTTCCTAAAATTTATCCGTTCAATCCGAATTTTATTACCGATTATAAAGGGAGTAAATTAGGAATGTCAGTTGCTGAAATTGATCGACTTTTAAATTTCAGAAAAACCAATCAATATGTAAATTCTGCCTTAGAATTTCAAAAAGTAACCCAAGTTTCTGATTCTTTATTGAGTGCTATTTCTCCCTATTTTAAATTTCCTGATTGGGTTAATAAACGAAAAGCAAACAATTACAAGCCATTTGAAAAGAAAACAGAAAAGATAGTCTTGAAAGATATTAATATTGCTACAAAAGAAGATTTAATAAAAGTATATGGGATTGGACCGGCATTATCCGATCGAATTTTGAAGCAAAAAGGAATACTAGGCGGATTTGTGAGCTTGAAGCAAATGGATGATATTTGGGGACTTTCCCCTGAAGTTATTGAGAATTTAAATAAATATTTTATAGTTACTGCTTTACCCAGAATTAAGAAAATAGACATTAATAATGCCTCAATAAAAGAGCTTATGTTATTCCCATATTTTAAATATGCTTTGGCAAAATCAATTGTAACTTATAGAAGTATGAATGGCGATTTTAAAAATTCTGAGGATTTAACAAAAATTAACGATTTTCCAAGTGAAAAATTAGATATTATTAGTTTATATTTGGAATTCTAAAAAGATACAATAAAAAAGTCCCTATGAATTCGATTTATTTTACAGAAGAGCATGAACTATTTAGAAAAAGTTTAAAAGACTTTTTACAAAAAGAAGTAGTACCCCATATAGAAAAATGGGAAAAAACAGGTACTATTGAACGCTTTATTTGGAAAAAGTTCGGCGAAATGGGTTTTTTTGGAATTGCTTATCCAGAATCGTATGGAGGGATGAATTTAGATTTATTTTATACTGTAGTGTTTCTTGAGGAACTTCAAAAAATTAAATCCTCTGGTTTTGCTGCAGCTATTTGGGCACATACTTATTTGGCAATGACGCATTTAAATGCTGAAGGGGATGAAAGAATTAAACAAGATTATTTAGTGCCAAGTATTTTGGGTGATAAGATAGGTGCTTTGTGTATCACAGAACCTTTTGGGGGAAGTGATGTTGCAGGAATGAGAACAACAGCGGTGAAAGTGGGTGATAAATATGTGATTAATGGATCTAAAACCTTTATTACAAATGGGGTATATGCAGATTATTATGTAGTAGCTGCCAAAACAAGTCCGGAACTTGGAAATAAAGGAATTAGCATTTTCTTGATGGATACTAATTTAAAAGGAATTTCGGCTACGAAGTTAGATAAGCTGGGCTGGAGAGCATCCGATACTGCAGAAATTGCATTTGATAATGTGGAGATACCAGTAGAAAATTTGATGGGTGAAGAAGGAAAAGGCTTTCCATATATCATGCAACATTTTGCTTCCGAGCGATTAATTATGGCTATTAATGCACATGCAAGAGCGGAATATGCGATCGATTATACAATAGATTATATGTCACAACGAGAAGCATTTGGAACAAAAATTAATAAATTTCAGGCGTTACGACATACTATTGTAGAACATGCAACCGAGGTGGAGCATTGTAAAATATTTAATTATGCAGCTGCAGCTCGATTAGACAAAGGCGAATATGTAGTTAAAGAGGCTACTATGGCTAAATTAAAATCGACCAAAGTAGCAGACGAAACCATATACAGTTGTCTTCAAATGTTAGGGGGGTATGGTTATATGGAAGAATATCCTTTGGCGCGATTATTTAGAGACAGCCGTTTGGGACCAATTGGTGGAGGTACTTCAGAAATTCTTAAAGAAATTTTATCCAAAATGATTATTGACAAACAGGATTACAAGCCGGCGGTAAAATAATTTAAAATTTATAACCCACAATTAATAATTAATAATTACATTTGCACTCTTAACGAGAGGAGGTGTCTATATTATGTTAATTATACCAATTAAAGACGGAGAAAATATCGATAGAGCATTAAAGCGCTATAAAAGAAAATTTGATAAAACAGGAACTGTTCGTCAGTTGCGTGCACGTACTGCTTTTATTAAGCCATCTGTTACCAATAGAATGAAAATTCAAAAGGCGGCTTACATTCAAAATATGAAAGACAATTTGGAAAGTTTATAATATAACTTTTTACAAAATAGTACCGTTAGTCATTAAAAGTTTTTAACTTTGATGCTAACGGTTTTTTTATGGAAAATAGCAAAACGGCATTTCGAGATTACCTACAATTAGAAAAAAAGTATTCGCCCCATACGGTAAATGCGTATCTCAACGATTTGATTTCTTTTGAAACCTATATCTATTCCGAATTTGATTCTGACGATTTATTAAATGTAAATTACAGTTTGATTCGGAGTTGGATTGTAACCTTAGTTGATGCGCAAATTTCCAACACCTCAGTAAATAGAAAAATCGCCTCATTAAAATCCTATTATAAATTTCTATTAAAGACGAAGCAAATAGCAATTAGCCCTTTATTAAAACACAAATCTTTAAAAACTCCAAAAACACTTCAAATCCCTTTTTCAGAAAAAGAACTGGACGAAGTACTAAACTCAATAAACTATCCAGAGGGGTTTGAAGGGATTAGGGATAAATTAATGATTGACTTATTTTATTCTACGGGTATTCGAAGAACAGAGTTAATTCATTTAAAAATGTTGAATATTGATCTTTCTAATGCCACTTTAAAAGTTTTAGGAAAAAGAAATAAAGAAAGAATTCTACCTTTATTGCCAACTATTGCAAGTCAGATAAAATTATATTTAACCGAACGCGCTTATTTAGAAAGAATTACCGATAATGACATTTTCTTTTTAACGTTAAAAGGTGTTAAAATGAATGATTCTTTAGTTTATCGGTTAATAAATAATTACTTTAGTGCTGTTTCCGAGAAGGTAAAAAAGAGTCCACATATATTACGACATACTTTTGCAACCCATCTTTTAAACAATGGTGCCGATTTAAATTCTGTAAAGGAATTATTAGGACATTCTAGTTTGGCGTCGACACAAATATATACTCAAAGCAGTTTGTTTGAGTTGAAGAAGGTCTACGGTGATTCACATCCTCGGAATAAAAAGTAAATAGTGTTTAACCAATAAATAGTTTAATTATGAAGGTAAATGTTCATGCAGTTAACTTTAATGTTGACGGAAAGTTAGTCGGTTTTATTCAAGAAAGGGTAGATAAATTGGAAAAATATTATGGTAAAGTCGTCTCTTCAGACGTTTTTTTGAAGGTTGAAAAGACAAGTGAGAAGGAAAATAAGATAGTTGAGATGAAAATTAATGTGCCGGGAGACGAATTTATGGTAAAAAAACAATGTAAATCGTTCGAAGAAGCAGTCGATCAATCCGCAGAATCGTTCGAGCGAATATTAATTAAAAGAAAAGAAAAAGTAAAACATCAGATATAAATAAAAAATATTCGCAAAAATATTTTGTTTAAAAAACAAATTAATATACATTTGCAGTCCGTTAGAAATAACGGGCTTTTTTTATATTTAACGCCAGTGTAGCTCAGTTGGCTAGAGCAGCTGATTTGTAATCAGCAGGTCGTGGGTTCGAGTCCCTCCACCGGCTCTTTAAATATTGAGGATTTTCAATAGAGAATTTTCAATATTTCTGGATTTTATGTAAGAGAAAAATTTGGGGAGATACTCAAGCGGCCAACGAGGGCAGACTGTAAATCTGCTGTGTGAACTTCGCAGGTTCGAATCCTGCTCTCCCCACAAGAAGAAATTTTCGGTTTCGGATTCCAGATCAAAAAATCTGAAGTCATAAATCTAAAAATAAATTCTCTGCCGACTTAGCTCAGAGGTAGAGTGCTTCCTTGGTAAGGAAGAGGTCACGGGTTCAATTCCCGTAGTTGGCTCAATATTGTATAATTTGAACACGAATATATAACTAAGATTAAAAATTAAGTAAAATGGCAAAAGAAAATTTTAACCGTAACAAACCCCACCTTAATATAGGTACAATTGGTCACGTGGATCACGGAAAAACTACATTAACTGCGGCAATTACTAAAGTATTGTCTGATGCGGGTTACTGTCAAGCAAAATCGTTTGATCAAATCGATAATGCTCCAGAAGAAAAAGAAAGAGGTATTACAATTAATACATCGCACGTTGAGTATGAAACTGCTAATCGTCACTACGCACACGTTGACTGTCCAGGTCACGCGGATTACGTAAAGAACATGGTTACAGGTGCTGCTCAAATGGACGGTGCTATCCTTGTAGTAGCTGCAACTGACGGACCAATGCCACAAACACGTGAGCACATCCTTTTAGGTCGTCAGGTAGGTATTCCTAGAATTGTTGTATTCATGAACAAAGTGGATATGGTTGATGATGAGGAATTATTAGAATTAGTTGAAATGGAAATCAGAGACTTATTATCTTTCTACGAATATGATGGAGATAATTGTCCAGTTATCCAAGGTTCAGCTTTAGGTGGATTGAATAACGATCCAGCTTGGGTACCAAAAATCATTGAATTAATGGCTGCTTGTGATTCTTGGATCCAAGAACCAGTTCGTGATAATGCAAAACCATTCTTGATGCCAGTAGAGGATTCATTTACCATTACAGGTCGTGGAACTGTTGCTACAGGTCGTATTGAAACAGGTATTGCTAACACAGGAGATCCAGTTGAAATTATTGGTATGGGAGCTGAAAAATTAACTTCTACAATTACTGGAGTTGAGATGTTCCGTAAAATCCTTGATAGAGGTGAAGCTGGAGATAACGTAGGTTTATTGTTAAGAGGTATTGATAAAGCGGATATCAAAAGAGGTATGGTTATTATTAAGCCAGGTTCAGTAAAACCACACGCTGTATTCAAAGCTGAGGTGTATATATTGAAAAAAGAAGAAGGTGGACGTCACACTCCATTCCACAATAATTATCGCCCACAATTTTATGTTCGTACAACGGATGTAACAGGTGTGATCACTTTACCAGCAGGTGTAGAGATGGTTATGCCAGGAGATAACTTAACTATCAATGTTGCATTGTTAAGCCCTATCGCATTAAACTTAGGTTTACGTTTTGCTATCCGTGAAGGTGGTAGAACAGTAGGAGCTGGTCAGGTAACTGAGATAGTAGAGTAATTATCTAATTTATATGAAAGTCAGTTGGTATTTTAATATACCACTGACTTTTTTATACGGGCGTAGTTCAAGGGTAGAATAGCGGTCTCCAAAACCGTTGATGGGGGTTCGAATCCCTCCGCCCGTGCCACTAAAAAAATATGTACAATGACAAAAGTTTTTAATTATATAAACGAAGCATTTGATGAATTAAAGTCAAATGTTACTTGGCCAGAGTGGGAAGAAGTACAACGTCTAAC
Organism: Flavobacterium sp.; assembly: GCA_021740105.1. Lineage (GTDB taxonomy): Bacteria > Bacteroidota > Bacteroidia > Flavobacteriales > Flavobacteriaceae > Flavobacterium. The sequence continues at coordinate 55,998 of JAIPAM010000007.1, read as the reverse complement.
GATTGTTGTGGCTGTTTTTTCAGTATTATTCGCCTTGGCAACATGGGGAGTAGATGAAATTTTCGCGAAAACTTTGGAAGGATTCTTTAATTGGATAAAAGCTTAAATACCTTACGATGGCAGATAGTAATGTGAAAAAATGGTATGTTGTTAGAGCGGTAAGCGGGCAAGAAAATAAAGTAAAAGCTTACATCGAAAACGAAATTAATAGGTTAGGTATGGGCGATTTTATTTCTCAAGTTCTAGTTCCTACTGAAAAAGTAGTAACGGTAAAGGACGGAAAGAAAATCGTGAAAGACAAAGTCTATTTTTCTGGTTACGTAATGATTGAAGCTAATCTTGCTGGTGAAATACCCCATATTATTAAATCAATCTCTGGAGTTATAGGATTCCTAGGTGAAGTTAAGGGTGGAGACCCTGTTCCGTTGCGACTTTCTGAAGTAAACAGAATGTTAGGTAAAGTGGATGAATTAGCAGTTAGTGTTGATTCACAATCTATACCGTTCAATGTGGGTGAAACTATTAAGGTGATTGATGGACCTTTTAACGGTTTCAATGGAACTGTTGAGAAAGTCAATGAAGAAAAGCGTAAACTTGAAGTAATGGTTAAAATTTTCGGAAGAAAAACACCATTAGAATTGAGCTTTATGCAAGTTGAAAAAGTATAATTTTTTGTTACACTATAATAAACCACATTATTCGCTTCCAATGTTTGATGTGTTAAATTTTTAAAAAAATGGCTAAAGAGATTAGTAAAGTAGTTAAACTACAAGTTAAGGGAGGTGCTGCGAACCCGTCGCCACCGGTTGGACCTGCTTTAGGTGCTGCTGGAGTTAATATCATGGAGTTCTGTAAGCAATTCAATGCGAGAACTCAAGATAAACCCGGCAAAGTTTGCCCAGTGCAAATAACAGTGTATAAAGACAAATCTTTTGATTTTGTTATTAAAACTCCACCTGCTGCTATTCAATTAATGGATGCTGCAAAGCTAAAGTCTGGTTCTGGTGAGCCTAATCGTAAAAAAGTAGCTAGCGTTACTTGGGATGTGATTAGAACTATAGCAGAAGACAAGATGGTTGATTTAAATGCATTCACAATCGAGGCTGCTATGAGCATGATCGCGGGAACAGCTAGATCTATGGGAATAACTGTAACAGGAGATTCTCCTCTAAAACAAGCTTAAGACATGGCAAAATTGACAAAAAAGCAAAAAGAGGCTGCTTCAAAAATTGACAAGAACAAATTATACTCTTTGAAAGATGCTGCGGCATTAATTAAAGTGGTTGCTTCTGCAAAATTTGATGAGTCTGTAGATATCGCTGTACGTTTAGGAGTAGATCCTAGAAAAGCGAATCAAATGGTAAGAGGTGTGGTAACATTACCTCATGGAACTGGTAAAGACGTTAAAGTATTAGCATTGGTTACTCCAGATAAAGAAGCGGAAGCTACTGCAGCTGGTGCAGACTATGTAGGTCTTGACGATTACTTACAAAAAATTAAAGACGGTTGGACAGATGTTGATGTAATTATCACTATGCCTGCTATTATGGGGAAATTAGGTCCATTAGGTCGTGTATTAGGACCTCGTGGTTTAATGCCAAACCCTAAAACAGGAACGGTAACTATGGAAATAGGAAAAGCTGTTCAAGAAGTGAAAGCGGGTAAAATCGACTTTAAAGTTGATAAAACAGGTATTATTCACGCTGGTATCGGTAAGATATCTTTCGAAGCGGATAAGATTGTTGACAACGCTCACGAAATTATTCAAACATTAATCAAACTTAAGCCAACTGCTGCTAAAGGAACTTACATCAAAAGTATTTACCTTACAAGCACAATGAGTCCTGCAATTGCATTGGATCCTAAAGCAGTATAAGTAGTTATAAAACTTTTAGTATGACTAGAGAAGAAAAATCAATCGCGATTGAAAATTTAACTGCACAGTTAGCAAGTTCAAATATTGTTTATTTAGCAGATATTTCTGGCTTAGATGCAGAATTAACTTCTAGCCTAAGAAGAGCTTGCTTTAAAGCAGGTATCAAATTAGAGGTAGTTAAAAACACCTTGCTTGCAAAAGCAATGGAGGCTTCTGATAACGACTATGGAGATTTACCTGCTACATTAACAGGTAATACTTCAATCTTTCTTGCAGAGGTAGCAAATGCTCCTGCAAAAATCATGAAGGAATTCCGTAGAAAAGCAGATAAGCCTTTGTTAAAAGGAGCTTATATCAATTCTGAAGTTTATATTGGTGATAATCTATTAGATTCATTAGCATCACTTAAATCTAAAGAAGAAGTTATTGGAGAAATCATCGGATTACTTCAATCTCCTGCTCAAAGAGTGATTTCAGCTCTTTTGAACCAATTCAAAGAAGAAGTAGCTTAATTTTTTTAAGCAAATTAAAACGCGCACATTAATAAATTATATTTTACAAATCATTTTAAAACGATAGAAAAAATGGCAGATTTGAAACAATTCGCAGAACAATTAGTTAACTTAACAGTTAAAGAAGTTAACGATTTAGCAACAATATTAAAAGAGGAGTACGGAATCGAACCAGCTGCTGCAGCTGTTGTAGTTTCTGGAGCTGGTGGCGGAGAAGCTGCAGCTGAAAGCGCTCAAACTGAATTTACAGTAATGTTAAAAGAAGCTGGTGCTTCTAAATTAGCTGTAGTGAAATTAGTAAAAGAACTTACAGGTTTAGGTTTGAAAGAAGCTAAAGACGTAGTTGATAGCGCTCCAAGTGCTGTTAAAGAAGGAGTTTCTAAAGAAGAAGCTGAAGGTCTTAAGAAAGCTTTAGAAGAAGCTGGAGCTGTAGTAGAACTTAAATAGTTTACCCGGTTTTGAGAACTAGGTTTAGGTCTTGGATTAACATCCAATGACCTAAACCATTTTTCGTATAATAAAATTATATCAAATTTTATTATAAAATAGTTTAAAATACGAAAAGGTTATAAGTCAATACGATGAAAGAAAATCGATGATAGAGCTTGCTCTAGAGTTATTTTTAAAGAGGTATTGATTATAAAAAGGAAGTATAGATTGTTTTATAAAATAAATAGTGTTTTACACAAAAATTACTTTTTTTAATCAAAATTTTGTCCATTGATGTTAACAAATCAGACTGAAAGATTGAATTTTGCCTCTACTAAAAATATTCCTGACTATCCAGATTTTCTTGATGTTCAGGTTAAGTCGTTTAAAGATTTCTTCCAATTAGAAACTAAAACTGACGAAAGAGGCGATGAAGGTTTATACAACACCTTCATGGAAAACTTTCCAATAACAGATACAAGAAATAACTTTGTATTGGAATTCCTAGATTATTTTGTAGATCCACCTCGTTATACAATTCAAGAGTGTATTGAGAGAGGACTAACCTATAGTGTGCCTCTAAAGGCAAGACTAAAACTGTATTGTACAGATCCAGAGCACGAAGATTTTGAAACTATTGTACAAGATGTATATCTAGGTACAATTCCGTACATGACTCCAAGTGGTACTTTTGTAATCAATGGCGCGGAACGTGTTGTTGTTTCTCAATTGCACCGTTCTCCAGGTGTTTTCTTCGGTCAATCTTTCCATGCTAATGGAACGAAACTGTATTCTGCAAGAGTTATTCCTTTTAAAGGTTCTTGGATAGAATTTGCTACCGATATCAATAGCGTAATGTATGCTTATATCGATAGAAAGAAAAAATTACCTGTTACTACTCTTTTCCGTGCAATCGGTTTTGAAAGAGATAAAGACATTCTTGAAATATTTGATCTTGCTGAAGAAATTAAAGTTTCTAAAGCTGGGCTTAAAAAATATATCGGAAGAAAATTAGCTGCTCGTGTATTAAATACATGGCACGAAGATTTCGTAGATGAAGATACCGGTGAGGTAGTTTCTATCGAAAGAAATGAAATTATATTAGACAGAGATACTATTCTTGACAAAGAAAATGTTGAAGAAATAGTTGAATCTAATGTAAAATCTGTTTTGTTGCACAAAGAAGATAATAATGTAGCCGACTACTCTATTATCCACAATACGTTACAAAAAGATCCAACCAACTCTGAAAAAGAAGCCGTTGAGCACATCTACAGACAATTGCGTAACGCAGAACCGCCTGATGAAGAAACTGCTCGTGGTATTATAGATAAATTATTCTTCTCTGATCAACGTTATAACTTAGGTGAAGTTGGTCGTTATAGAATGAACAAAAAATTAGGTTTAAATATCCCTATGGAAAAGCAAGTCTTGACCAAAGAGGATATCATAACTATCGTTAAATATTTGATCGAATTGATCAACTCTAAAGCAGAGATTGATGATATTGATCACTTGTCAAACCGTCGTGTAAGAACTGTTGGTGAACAACTTTCTCAACAATTTGGTGTAGGTTTAGCTCGTATGGCGAGAACCATTCGCGAGAGAATGAACGTTAGAGATAACGAGGTGTTTACACCTATTGATTTGATTAATGCAAAAACATTATCATCTGTAATCAACTCTTTCTTTGGTACCAACCAATTGTCTCAATTCATGGATCAAACGAATCCATTAGCTGAGATTACACACAAAAGAAGATTATCAGCCCTAGGACCAGGTGGACTTTCAAGAGAAAGAGCCGGTTTCGAGGTTCGTGACGTTCACTATACGCACTACGGACGTTTGTGTCCAATTGAAACTCCTGAGGGACCAAACATTGGTTTGATTTCTTCACTTGGAGTTTACGCTAAAGTAAACGGAATGGGATTCATTGAAACACCATACCGTGTGGTTAAAGATGGAAAAATTGATCTGAATGCTACTCCTGTTTATTTAAGTGCAGAAGAAGAAGAAGGTAAAATGATTGCTCAAGCAAATATCCAAATGGATGCTTCAGGTAAAATTACTGCCGATAATGTAATTGCTCGTCAGGAAGGTGACTTCCCAGTAATTCAACCTTCTCAAGTAGATTATACCGATGTAGCTCCAAATCAAATTGCTTCTATTTCGGCTTCGTTAATTCCATTCTTGGAACATGATGATGCGAACAGAGCCTTGATGGGATCCAACATGATGCGTCAAGCAGTTCCATTATTGCGTCCAGAAGCACCAATTGTTGGTACCGGTTTAGAGCGCCAAGTAGCCTCTGATTCTAGAGTATTAATCAATGCTGAAGGAGACGGAACCGTTACTTATGTAGATGCCAATATCATCACAATTAAATACGACCGTTCTGATGCAGAACGCATGGTTAGTTTTGAAGAAGATGAGAAAACATACAATTTAATTAAATTCAGAAAAACAAATCAAAGTTCAAGTATCAACTTGAAACCGATCGTAAGAAAAGGCGACAGAGTAGTTCTTGGACAAGTATTATCGGAAGGTTATGCCACTCAAAATGGAGAATTAGCTTTAGGAAGAAACCTTAAAGTAGCGTTCATGCCATGGAAAGGGTACAACTTCGAGGATGCGATTGTAATTTCTGAAAAAGTAGTTCGTGACGATATTTTTACCTCTATCCACATCGATGATTATTCATTAGAAGTGAGAGATACTAAATTAGGAAACGAAGAATTAACGAATGATATTCCAAACGTTAGCGAAGAAGCTACTAAAGATTTAGATGAAAATGGTATGATTAGAATAGGTGCCGAAGTTAAACCTGGCGATATTCTAATTGGTAAAATTACCCCTAAAGGAGAGTCAGATCCTACCCCTGAAGAGAAATTGCTTCGTGCAATCTTTGGAGATAAAGCAGGAGATGTAAAAGATGCTTCGTTGAAGGCGTCACCTTCTTTACATGGAGTTGTTTTAGACAAAAAATTATTCGCAAGAGCGGTAAAAGATAAGCGTAAGCGTACTCAAGATAAAGATGCATTAACGGCATTGGAAATGGAATTCGAAACCAAATTTGTTGAATTAAAATACAAATTAATTGATAAACTTTTCAATATTGTTAATGGAAAAACTTCACAAGGAGTAATGAACGATTTAGGAGAAGAAGTTTTACCAAAAGGTAAAAAATACACTCAAAAAATGTTAAACTCTGTAGAAGATTTTGCTCACTTAACTAAAGGGCAATGGGTTTCAGATGACGATACCAATAAAATGGTAAACGATTTGATCCATAACTACAAAATTAAGTTGAACGATTTACAAGGTAGCTTAAGAAGAGAGAAATTCACTATTACGGTTGGGGATGAATTACCAGCAGGAATCTTGAAATTAGCTAAAGTTTACATCGCCAAAAAACGTAAGTTGAAAGTTGGGGATAAAATGGCGGGACGTCACGGTAACAAAGGTATTGTTGCTCGTATTGTTCGTCATGAAGACATGCCTTTCTTAGAAGATGGAACTCCTGTTGATATCGTATTGAACCCTCTTGGGGTACCTTCACGTATGAACATTGGTCAAATTTATGAAACGGTTCTTGGTTGGGCTGGACAGAAATTAGGTAGAAAATATGCTACCCCAATTTTTGACGGTGCAACTCTAGACCAAATTAATGAATTGACTGACGAAGCTGGAATTCCACGTTTCGGTCACACCCACCTTTATGATGGAGGTACTGGAGAACGTTTCCACCAAGCGGCAACTGTTGGAGTAATCTATATGTTGAAACTAGGTCACATGGTTGATGATAAGATGCACGCGCGTTCAATCGGACCATACTCATTAATTACGCAACAACCATTAGGAGGTAAAGCTCAATTTGGAGGTCAGCGTTTTGGAGAGATGGAGGTTTGGGCACTTGAAGCATATGGAGCATCAAGTACATTAAGAGAAATCTTGACAGTTAAATCGGATGATGTTATTGGTAGAGCTAAAACTTACGAGGCAATCGTAAAAGGAGAAACTATGCCAGAACCAGGTCTTCCAGAATCATTCAACGTATTAATGCACGAATTGAAAGGTCTAGGTTTAGACATTCGTTTAGAAGAATAAAACAATTAACAATTGGCAATTGATAACGCATAATGCTTGTCAATTGTCAATTATCCATTATCAATTATCAATTCAAGTTTTCAACTATGATGAATAATAGAAACAACAATAAAGATAAAAACCCAGTAGTTAGGTTTAACAAAATTACTATTGGATTGGCTTCTCCAGAATCGATCTTGGCTGAGTCAAGAGGTGAGGTTTTGAAACCAGAAACCATTAACTATAGAACACATAAACCAGAACGTGACGGACTTTTCTGCGAAAGAATATTTGGACCTGTAAAAGATTTCGAATGTGCTTGTGGAAAATACAAAAGAATTCGTTACAAAGGGATTGTTTGTGACCGTTGTGGTGTTGAAGTTACCGAGAAAAAAGTACGTAGAGATAGAGTTGGACACATCAATTTAGTGGTGCCAATTGCTCACATCTGGTATTTCCGTTCTCTTCCAAACAAAATTGGTTATATCCTTGGTTTGCCATCTAAGAAATTAGATATGATTATTTACTACGAAAGATACGTAGTAATCCAAGCCGGTATTGCTAAAAATGCGGAAGGAGAATCAGTACAAAGATTGGACTTTTTAACAGAAGAAGAGTATCTAAATATCTTAGAAACTTTACCTGCTGATAACCAATATTTAGACGATTTTGATCCTAATAAATTTGTTGCCAAAATGGGAGCAGAGTGTATTATGGACTTATTAGCGCGCATCGATTTAGATGAGTTGTCTTATGATTTAAGACATAAAGCAAATAATGAAACGTCTAAACAACGTAAAACAGAAGCCTTAAAAAGATTGCAAGTAGTAGAGTCTTTCCGTGAGTCTAACTTGAACCGTGAGAATCGTCCAGAGTGGATGATTATGAAAGTTGTTCCAGTTATTCCACCAGAATTACGTCCTCTTGTGCCTCTTGATGGTGGTCGTTTTGCTACTTCAGATTTAAATGATTTATACCGTCGTGTAATTATACGTAATAATCGTTTGAAAAGATTAATGGAGATTAAAGCTCCTGAAGTAATCTTGAGAAACGAAAAACGTATGTTGCAAGAATCGGTAGATTCCCTTTTTGATAATACAAGAAAAGCTTCTGCAGTAAAAACAGAATCCAACCGACCTTTGAAATCTTTATCCGATTCATTAAAAGGAAAACAAGGACGTTTCCGTCAAAATTTATTAGGAAAACGTGTGGATTATTCTGCTCGTTCGGTAATTGTTGTTGGACCTGAATTGAAATTATTCGAATGCGGTATCCCTAAAGATATGGCAGCTGAATTATACAAACCTTTCGTTATCCGTAAATTGATAGAGAGAGGAATTGTAAAAACAGTTAAATCGGCTAAGAAAATAATAGACAAAAAAGAGCCTGTAGTTTGGGACATCCTTGAAAATGTAATTAAAGGACACCCAATCTTACTGAATCGTGCTCCTACTTTGCACAGACTAGGTATTCAAGCATTCCAACCAAAATTAATTGAAGGAAAAGCAATCCAATTGCACCCTTTAGTTTGTACGGCGTTCAACGCGGATTTTGATGGGGATCAAATGGCGGTTCACTTGCCGTTAGGACCAGAAGCTATTTTGGAAGCACAATTATTAATGTTGGCTTCTCACAATATCTTGAATCCTGCAAATGGTGCTCCAATTACTGTACCTTCTCAAGACATGGTATTGGGTCTTTATTATATGACCAAAGAAAGAATCTCTACACCAGAACATAAAATTTTAGGTCAAGACTTAACTTTTTACTCTGCTGAAGAAGTAAATATTGCCTTGAATGAAGGGAAGTTAGAATTGAACGCTCGTGTGAAAATTCGTGCGAAAGATTTTAATGAAGAAGGAGAATTAGTATATAAAATTATCCAAACTACTGCAGGTCGTGTACTTTTTAACGAAGTAGTACCGGAAGAAGCGGGATATATTAATGATGTATTAACTAAGAAAAACCTTAGAGATATTATCGGACATGTATTAAGTGTAACGAATGTGCCTACAACAGCTGCGTTCTTGGACAACATGAAAGATATGGGTTATAAATTTGCCTTCAGCGGTGGATTGTCATTCTCTCTTGGTGATATTAGAATTCCAGAACAAAAAACTAAATTAATTGCAGATGCAAGAGAACAAGTTGACGGTATTTCTGCAAATTATAACATGGGTCTTATTACCAATAACGAACGTTACAACCAAGTTATTGACGTGTGGACTTCTGCAAATGCCCAACTTACAGAATTAGCAATGAAAAATATTAGAGAAGACCAACAAGGTTTCAACTCTGTTTACATGATGCTTGACTCTGGAGCAAGGGGATCTAAAGAGCAAATTCGTCAGTTAACAGGTATGCGTGGTTTGATGGCAAAGCCAAAAAAATCGACTGCCGGTGGTGGAGAAATTATTGAAAACCCGATTCTTTCTAACTTTAAAGAAGGACTTTCGATTTTAGAATATTTCATTTCTACTCACGGTGCTCGTAAAGGACTTGCGGATACCGCATTAAAAACTGCCGATGCGGGTTACTTAACAAGAAGATTACATGACGTTTCACAAGACGTAATTGTAAACATTGATGACTGTGGAACCCTTAGAGGTGTTGAAGTTTCTGCATTGAAAAAGAATGAAGAAATTGTTGAAACGCTAGGAGAAAGAATCTTAGGTCGTGTTGCATTACAAGACGTTATTAATCCTATGACTAATGAAGTATTAGTAAAAGGAGGAGAGCAAATTGTGGAAGCAACGATGCGTTTAATTGAAGCTTCTCCAATCGAGAAAGTGGAAGTTCGTTCGCCACTAGTTTGTGAAGCTACTAAAGGAATTTGTGCTAAATGTTACGGAAGAAACTTAGCCACTGGAAAAATGACTCAAAGAGGAGAGGCTGTAGGTGTAATTGCTGCACAGTCAATTGGAGAGCCAGGTACACAGTTAACATTACGTACTTTCCACGTAGGTGGAGTTGCGGGTGGGATTTCTGAAGAATCAAGCATCTTAGCTAAATTCAATGGTCGTCTAGAATTAGAAGATTTAAAAACAGTTAAAGGAGAAGATTTAGAAGGTCAAGCAGTTGATATTGTAATCTCGCGTTCTACTGAATTGAAATTAATAGACGTTAAAACAGGCATCCTATTAGCAACCAATAATATCCCTTACGGATCTAGCATTTATGTTAAAGACGGTCAAGTAGTAACTAAAGGAGATGTTATTTGTAAATGGGATCCATACAATGGAGTTATTATTTCAGAATTTACTGGTAAAATTGCTTACGAAGATTTAGAGCAAGGGCAATCGTTCGTGGTTGAAATTGATGAGCAAACAGGATTCCAAGAAAAAGTAATCTCTGAAGGAAGAAACAAAAAATTAATTCCTACTTTATTGATTTACGGTAAAGATAATGAGTTGATCCGTTCTTATAACCTACCAGTTGGAGCCCACTTGATGGTTGACAATGGGGAGAAAATTAAAGCAGGTAAGATTTTAGTAAAAATCCCACGTAGATCTTCAAAATCAGGAGATATTACTGGAGGATTACCAAGAATTACAGAGTTGTTAGAAGCTCGTAATCCATCTAATCCAGCGGTAGTTTCAGAAATAGACGGGGTGGTAACTTTTGGAAAAGTAAAAAGAGGTAACCGTGAAATTATCATCGAATCTAAATTTGGTGAGGTTAAGAAATACTTAGTAAAACTTTCTAGCCAAATCTTAGTTCAAGAAAATGACTTTGTACGTGCAGGAGTTCCATTATCTGATGGAGCAATTACGCCAGACGATATCCTAAGAATTAAAGGGCCAGCTGCTGTTCAACAGTATCTAGTAAATGAAATTCAAGAGGTGTACCGTTTACAAGGGGTGAAAATTAACGACAAACACTTTGAAGTGGTGATCCGTCAAATGATGCGTAAAGTATTAGTTGAAGATCCAGGAGATACGTTATTCTTAGAAGATCAATTAATTCACACTAAAGATTTTATTGTTGAAAATGATAAATTGTACGGTATGAAAGTAGTTGAAGACGCTGGGGATTCGCAAAACTTGAAACCAGGTCAAATTGTTTCTCCTCGTCAATTGCGTGATGAAAATTCACTATTGAAACGTAACGATCAGAATCTAGTCGTAGCTCGTGATGTAATCACGGCCACTGCAACTCCAGTACTTCAAGGTATTACGAGAGCGTCGTTACAAACGAAATCGTTTATTTCTGCAGCATCATTCCAAGAAACTACTAAAGTGTTAAACGAAGCAGCAGTAGCTGGTAAAGTGGACGAGTTAGAAGGATTGAAAGAGAATGTTATTGTAGGACATAGAATTCCAGCTGGAACCGGTATGAGAGAATACGATCACACCATTGTAGGTTCTAAAGAGGAGTTCAATGAAATGATAACTACAAAAGAAGAATACAATTATTAATTCAAAAGTGAAAGGTTTAATTATTTTAAATCTTTCACTTTTTTTACCATTTTAATATGAGCGAGCAAGAAGGACAAATAAATATTGAATTAGATGAAAATACAGCGGAAGGAATTTATTCTAACCTAGCTATTATCAATCATTCGGCATCAGAATTTGTTTTGGATTTTGTGTGTATTATGCCAGGTGTTCCTAAAGCAAAAGTGAAGTCAAGAATCGTTTTGACGCCTCAACATGCCAAAAGATTAGTTAAAGCTTTAGCCGAAAATGTACACCGATTTGAAGTCGCTCATGGCGAAATAAAAGACACAGAGCAACCGGCCATTCCACTTAATTTTGGAACCGCTGGCCAAGCATAACTTTAAAACCCCTTCATTTGAAGGGGCTTTTTTTATCCCAATATTCTCCAGTTAAAAATTTAAATGAACTCTTTATTTTAAATTAGAAACTTTTAGTTCATTTTACTTTTAGTGATTAAATAATTTTCAATACCATTTTTTCTTACTTTCATAATTATTCAAGGTTTTTAAAAAAAAATTAAAATTTAACATTGTTTTTTTATTTTATTTAACTATTTTTAACGCCTGATTAATTTTTAAAATTTAATTTCCTAACCTATAATATCTAATTATGAAAAATAATTACAATTCTTTTGGCGGCGGTTTATTTGCCTGGTTCAAAAATGGTTCAGGGTCTACAGTTGGTTCTTCTACTGATTCCCGCTCTATGATCACGAGTACATCGTGGTTTTTTGCAATTTTAATGCTATTAACTTTTTCGGTTAGTCAGCAAGTAAATGCAACTACTTGTCCTAACGCAACTGTTATTGCGCCAAGTTCTTTGCCAATTACAAATGCTACCATTATTTGTGGAACCACAAATGATATTACAGCTACCTCTGTAGCTGCATCAGTTTTAACTGGTGGTTGTTCAAATACAAATTATTATGGAGGTCTTGAATCTTTATATAGTTTTACACCAACTGCAACGGGGATGTATTCCTTAAGCATGAGTGGTCAAACTTGGACTCAAATTTCAGTTTTTAATGGTTGCCCTACAACTGCAGGTACTACTTGTGTTGGTGGTATAGCAAGCTCTGCAGCCACTAAAAGTCTATCTGTAAATTTAACTGCTGGTGTAACTTATTTTATCTTATTTGATACATTTCCCTCACCTGCCAGTCCATGCCCAGGAACTTTTAGCTTATTCCAATTGCTTCCAAATACAGCTACAGCAATTGTAAATGGAGGTTTATGGAGTAATCCTGCTACATGGGGAGGAACACTTCCAAATGAGGCAAGTACAGTTGTTATTCCAGCTGGTTCAATCGTAACGGTAGATCAAGTTACTAGTGTTGCAAGCTTATCTGTTACCGGAACTTTACAATGGAATGGTACTGCAAATGCAATGACAATTGCTGGAGATTTAACAGTTAACTCAGCTGGTAAATTGTTACCTTACTCTACTTCAGGTGGTGGAGTTACAATAAACATAGGTGGTAATTTCCAAAATAATGGTTATGCTAATTTTGCTTTTGGAACAATCAACTTTAATGGTTCGGGTTCTACTTTAAGTGGTACCGGAGTTTTTGAAGGCGATGGTACAAGAGGAATTATTAGAACTTTAGCCTTTCAAAATTTAGGTAGTAATACCGTTTCTACTTCACAAAATTTAACTGTAACTGCAGGATTAACGCATACAGGTGGGTCATTAAATACTAATGGTAAAATAAGAATTGATAATACTGCTCAAATTTACGGTCAAGCTTTAAACTTACAAGTGGCAAGTATTGCGGTAACTAATATGGGTTCTTTGTACACTGTTGCTCCTGTTGTTTTTGGTGCTGCAGTAACTCAGTGGAGTAATATTACAGGAGTTTTAAATACGTTATATGTTTCAGGAAATAATGTATATCGTTGTACAACTGCTGCAAATATCGGAGCAACTGCTCCTACGCATACTTCAGGGATTTCTCAAAATTTATTATGGATTGGTACCACTGGAACTTTAGGAAATTCTTTCTTAGGTGCACAAGCTCATGTTTTAGGAACTCAATATTTTTATGGAAATAATTTATACACTTGTACAGTAGCAGGAACTGCTTCATCAACTGCTCCACCGGTTCATACTTCTGGTGCGGTAGTAAGTGGAACAGCAACGTTTTTATATGTAGGAACAGTTGCTAAAGTTTCTGTTAATTTTGATTCAGTTACAGGGACTGTTAGAAGTTTAAATCTGACACAATCAGGTTCAGGTTATGTTTCTGCTCCATCTACTGCTTTTAGTGTTGGTGTGTTAGCTGGAACAGGTTCGGGTGCAGCTGCATCGGCAGTTTATTTCCAACAAATTGCGGGTCCTCTGAATAGCTTAACTCAAAAAAGTGGTGGTGCTACCATTACTGGTGGTTTAACTATCAATAGTGATCAAGGAGCAAGCGTAGCTTCTTCTAATGTTCAAGCTTCTTCAGGAGTTGGTGCTATTTCAACTTCTAATGGTGGGGTTAACTATACAGTTGCTCCAACGGTTGGATTTGCTGGGCCTCCTACACTTAACTTGGTTACTAATTCAGGTTCAGGTTATACTGCTGCACCTACAGTTGTATTAACAGGTGGAACATTAGTTTCAGGTACAGCATTAGCGGCAACAAACTTTATAGTGACAATGAATCAAGGAAAAGTAGTGTCTGTATACTTAAATACTGGAACTTCCGCAACTTATTCAGTGCCACCAACATTATCTTTATCTACAGGAAATGCAACTATAGCTTTCCCAGCAGGTTGTTGGCCAACTGCTACGGCTAACATAGGTAGCAATGGACAAATTACAAGTTTCACAATGACCAACTCTGGTTTTGGATATGCTGCTGCTCCTACTGTTGGTGTAGGTACTACTTCTGGAACTGCGGTAGGTGGAACTTTTACTACTGTTGCCACTGCTCCTTCAGCTCGTATTGCATTGTATAACTTAACATTAAATTTATTCACACCTTCTACAGTTGCTGTAGTTGCTACAGATGATGCTACTATCCCAGCTAACAGAAAATTAAATGTTTTATCGTTGGCAGGTAATGGAATAGGTTTGAATTTAACAAACAACTTGGTTATTTTTGGTAGTTCTTTTGCTCCTTTAAGTTTAACTACAAGTGTTAATGCACCTGGAAACGTATTGAATTTAGGTGGTAATAATTTATTATTTACTTGGAATGGATACGCAGGAACTACTACTACTTACGGTGCTAATAAAGCTTATATTACCAATGGATCTATGACCTTAACTGGTAGAGGAGGTGGAACTACAGGATCTACATTTAACTTCCCATTTAGTGGAGCGGTTACGGTATTTACCGGTGGAGGTTCATCTACTGCAGTTACTGGAGGAACCGATGCTTTAACAGTTAAAGTGACTGAAGTAGGTGCTCCTACTAATACAGTAACTGGTGGTACTGGTATTGCTTTAGGTAATCGTGCTTTTAAAGTGGAAACCGCTACTACATTAGGTGCTGCAACAGCTTCTCCTACCTTATTTGGTGGAACAGCTCCAACAGTAAGATTAAATTATAATGAGCAGGATGGTTTAACAATTACTCAACCTCAAACGATTGTTCTTGAATCAACTGCATTAAATGGAGCTTGGAATACTCGAAGTGCTGCAATAGGTGCTTCAGGTCCTCTTGCTGCTACTGGTGGTCTTACAACAGGAACTGTTGCGCCTACTTTAGCTTTATTTAATAGTGGTAACTTTTATGCATGGGGAACAGGTGCGCCAACAATTTCAGGTATAGACAATACAACGCTTTGTGCTAACTCCGGTGTTTTTTCTTTATCAGGGACTAACTTTTTAGGGGTTACAGCCGTTAAAATTGGAGGTACAGACGTATCAACATTTACAGTTGTAAATGATACTACCATTACTGGTTTTGCTGGTTCTGGAACAACAGGTAACATTTCGGTTACTAAAAATGGCGTAACTGTTACAGGTATACAAATTATTACTGTTTCTCCCTCACCAATTGCTCCAACTGTTTCAACTTCAACAGTTAGCATTAACTTAGGAGGTACGGTTACGGTTACTGCTTCAGGTGGTTCAGGAACTTTTAGATGGTACAATGATGCCAACGCTGGTACACTTTTATTCACTGGCGCTACTTTTAGTGCACCTGTTTGTTCAGGTAATCTTTGGGTTTCTGAATTCAATGGTTCTTGTGAAGGTTCAAGAAGAATGGTTACGATTACAATTGCTCCAACAGCAATTGTATCTTCTGCTACTTCATTTTGTGGAGTGGGAAGCCCAGTTACATTAACGGCTTCACCAGCAGATGCAACAATTACTTACTCATGGTCTTCATTAACTTCTCCTGCAACTGTTGCTCCTGCAACCGGCGCAAGTAGTACAACTTCTTCATTGTCACAAACATCAGATTTCAGATTAACAGCGACTAAAGGTACTTGTACTGCTGTATCAAATATATCTATTGGGGTTTACCCATTACCATCTGCAACTGTAACTTCAACTGCTCAAGGGGTTTGTCCTGGAACAGGAGCTACAATCGGTTCTGGATTAGTAGCAGGTAACTTTGCTGTTACTTCAATTCCATATGTGCCATTTGTTGCACCATCAAATGCAGTTGTTGTAAGTACTAATGGTGTTCCAAACGTTCCGCTTACAGGAGGTTCTCTTGATGATGGTGGTTGGTCTGGTTTCCCAATTGGATTCAATTTTAACTTCTTTGGAAATAGCTTTAATACTATTTCAGCAGGTACTAACGGATTATTAATGTTTGGAACTCCTCCAGGTTATGGTACGGCTAATGGTCAATTAGGGCAATTTACTTTCAATGCAACAGGAGGTGTTTTCCCTAATGCTGCAAACCCTGGAAATGTTATTGCATTGATGGCTGCCGATCAATATTTTGGTAATGGTACTTCAGGTTCTTCGTCAAGTACATTAACTTATTGGACGCAAGGTTATGCTCCAAACAGAATTTTTGTTATTGAATATAGTAAAGTGGACCCTTGTTGTTCGGATAACGTGCTAGGTTTTACTGCTCAAGCTCGTTTATATGAAACGCTTGGAACAGTTGATATTGCAATTGTTTCTAAAACATCAACAAATTCACCTACCGTAGGTCTTCAAGACGCAACTAAAACTATCGGTGCCGTCGCTCCAGGTCGTCAAGCTTTCTCTGGAACGGTAACAACTCCTGAAACATGGCGTTTTATTCCACCTTCAAATTATAACACTACTTGGTTTGCTAACGGTGTTGCAATGCCTTCAGTTACTGCAAACCCTACTGCAACTCCTCCAGTAGTTGGATATGCTAACCCAGGTGTTAACGTATTAAGTATTCCTGTATCTCCTGTAGCTACAACTACTTATTCTATATCTTATACTAACCAAATTACCGGTTGTACTAATGCTGCAGGTTCGGCTGAAGTAGCAATGGCGGTACTTGGAACTACAGTTCCTGCTGGTTTAACTACAATTGCAAGTGCTACAACAGTTTGTTCTGGTCAATCAGTGACTTTCAGCACTAGCTACACTATTACTGCTGGTATGACTTATCAGTGGCAAAATTCTATTGATGGTGGAACCACTTGGACCGATATTGCTTCTGCAACAGCGGTAACCTATTCAGCAATTCCTACAGCTTCAAGTTACCGTTGTAAATTGATTTCTTGTAATGGTGTTCCTGGATTTACAAGTCCAGTAACCATTAGTTACGCTAACTCAGTTGTTTCTACCACCCCTGGTTTACGTTGTGGATATGGAACTGCAACTGTGGGTGCTACAGGATCAACAGGTACTACTGTTAAGTGGTATGCAAATGCTACCGGTGGTGCTGCTTTAGGATCAGGTACTTCATTTGTAACTCCTATCATTAGTGCGAATACAACGTATTTTGCAGGTGCTGAAACGTATGTTTCTGGTGCTTTACCAATAGGTGCAGGAGGTACAAACTCTTCTACTGCAGGTCAATCGTTATTACCAGGTTTTTGGGGAGGAACTAAAACACAATACATCATTAAAGCAAGCGAATTGCTTTCTGCTGGAATTGGTGCTGGTAACATTACCAGTTTAGGTTTTGAGCCTACTAGTTCAGGTCAAACTTATCAAGGTTTCTCTGTTTCGTTAGCTCCTGTTACTGCAGATGTAATGACAACTACATTTATATCAACTGGATTGTCTCAGGTTTATGCAGGAACACTTCCAGATAATGGATTTACTCCTGTTGCGAATACACTAAACAATTTAGCTTTCGGAACTGGAACTGGTTCTGCCTCAACATTCAACTGGGATGGTAGTTCTAACATCTTAGTTTCTATCTCTTGGACTTCTGTTCCGGCTGCGTTTACAGCTGTTGCAACAACAATGAAGGTGGATAATGTTGGTTTCGTATCTACTGCTTATGATCAAGCGGATAGTTTAGATCCAGCGACTATGTTGGCTTCTACAACTGCAGATGCTACTACTTCATTTAGACCTCGTTTTACAATTAATGGTCAAGTAGTATGTTCATCTCCAAGAGTTCCAGTAGTTGTTACTGTGACACCTCCTCCAGCTTTAGTATTAAGTGGAACAACAGCTACTATTTGTGCGGAATCTAATTCAGCTCCAATAACTGTAACTACAGGTGCTTCTAGTTATACAAACTATGTTTGGACAACTCCAACAACGGTAACTGGAAATTCTACTGCTGGGTGGGTATTCAATCCATTAAATACAACTACTTATAATTTGGTTGCTTCTCAAACTACTGGTGCAACACCATGTGCTACAACTGCAAGTGTAACAGTTAGTGTTAATCCAACTCCAACTGTATTGAGTATTGCTCCAGCTTCAGCTTCAGCTTGTGCTGATCTTGTATTGCCTTTAGTAACTTCAGGAGGTACAATAGGCGCAACTGGACAAATGCAAATTGGAACTGGAACTTTAGGAAATACATTGTCAACACCTTATAAAGTTTTCTGGGGAGGTTCTAAAACACAAGCATTGTATACTGCTGCTGAATTAACTTCTTTAGGATTAATTGCAGGAAGTTCAATATCTAGTATTGGTCACGTTATTTTAACGGGTGTTCCTTTATTAATGAATAACTATTCTGTAAGTGTTGGTTTTGTTTCAAGTACTACTCTAGGTACTGGATTTATCGCCGCTCCAACCACTACAATTTTAAATAATGTTGCTTACACTCCTCCAACAGGAACGGGTAATATCGATTATACACTAACCACTCCTATAGTTTGGGATGGAGTTTCTAGTTTATTAGTTGAAACTTGTTTCAATAACAATGATGGTGGTGGAAGTGGAACAAATTCATTGTCTGTTGCCTCTTCAACTGTTGCAACTGGATTGAATTTATATAGAACAAATGATTTTACTGCAGATTTATGTACTAATCCAGGAGCTCCTGTTGGAACTACAACACGTCCTAATTTAAGAATATTTGTTCAAGGACAAGTAGCTACTACTTGGTTACCAATTACGAATTTATATACCGATGCTGCAGGAACGGTTCCTTATACAGCAGGAACAAATGCAGGAACAGTTTACTTTAAAACAAATGCTGCTGCTGCTTCAGTAACTTATACTGCAACTGCAACTACTTCTTTAGGGTGTACTAGATTGGCAACTGTACCGGTAACAGTATACCAAACACCTGCTCCTACAGGATTACAGTTTTATCAATTCTGTCCTACAGGTGGTGCTACTGTAAGTAGTATGACTCCTTCATTAACAGGAGTTAATATTAAATGGTATGCTACTTCAACTGGTGGAAATGCATTAGCGCCAACAACAGTATTATCTCAAGGATATTATTGGGCGTCACAAACAGCAAATGGTTGTGAAAGTCCAACTAGATTCTTAGTATTTGCAATTTCAAATTCAACTGTTGCCCCTTCTAGTAGTCCGTCTCAACAATTCTGTAACAGTGCAACGGTTGCGAATTTAACAGCTAACGGTACTGGAGTGCAATGGTATACTACTGCTACAGGCGGTACAGCTTTAGCTTCAACTGCTGCTTTAGCAACAGGAACCTACTATGTGTCCCAAACTTCTGGTGGTTGTGAAAGTTCTAGAAGTGCGGTTTCAGTAACGGTAACTGCTGTTCCAGCTCCAACAGGTGCAGCAACTCAATCATTATCTTCTTTATTGACACTAGGCGATATCGTAGTTACTGGTTCTAACATTACTTGGTATGCTACTGCTGCAAATGCTGCTTCAGGAACTAATCCACTTTCATCTACTCAATTGTTAGCTAACACTACTTATTATGCTACGCAAACAATTAACGGATGTAGAAGTGCTGCGAGTTTAGCAGTTACAATTACTACGTTGGCTAATCAAGATTTTGATATGACTAAGTTTACTTACTATCCAAACCCTGTGATCGACTTGTTGAATATTTCTTATTCTCAAGACATGACAAGTGTGAAAGTATTTAATATCGTTGGTCAACAATTAATGAGCAAACAAATTAATTCAAATACTACACAAATAGATATGTCTAGTTATGCTAACGGTGCTTACTTTATTCAAGTAACTACTGAAAATGCAATGAAAACGGTTAGAGTTATTAAGAAATAATTCTCTACCATTAACTACTAAAAAACCCATTCACATTGTGAATGGGTTTTTTTATTTAAGCTTTTTCCTATATAAATAGAAATGAATGCTACTTAAGTTTTAATTTATTATTCAAATTCAGAGGTAAAAAACAAATGTACATTTGGATACTTATTCTGAGTCATTTGTATGGTGAAATCAGAGTCAGCTAAAAATACCAATTGGTTGTATTTGTCATGAGCTAGAAATTTCTGTTTGATTCTTCTAAATTCTTTAAACTCCTCGCTTTTTGGATCATTGGGTTTTACCCAACATGCTTTGTGAACCGGAAAGTTTTCATAAGTACATTTAGCGCCATATTCATGTTCTAAACGATATTGAATAACTTCATATTGAAGGGCACCAACCGTTCCAATAATTTTTCTATTGTTCATTTCAAGAGTAAACAACTGCGCAACACCTTCGTCCATTAATTGGTCAATTCCTTTATCCAACTGTTTTGCTTTCATTGGGTCGGCATTATTGATATACCTAAAATGCTCTGGGGAGAAACTAGGAATTCCTTTGAAACTCATTATTTCTCCCTCTGTTAAGGTATCTCCAATTTTAAAATTCCCGGTATCGTGAAGACCCACAATATCACCTGGATAAGAAATATCTACAATTTCCTTTTTCTCCGCAAAAAAAGCATTTGGACTTGAAAATTTTAAATTTTTCTTTTGGCGAACGTGGTAATAGGGTTTGTTTCTTTCAAATGTCCCCGAAACAATCTTGATAAAAGCCAATCGATCTCGGTGTTTAGGATCCATGTTGGCGTGAATTTTAAAAATAAATCCCGTCATTTTTTCTTCTTTTGGATCAACTAATCGAGTTTCAGAATCTTTGGGTCTTGGTGACGGAGCAATTTCTACAAAACAATCTAACAATTCTCGAACACCAAAATTGTTCAATGCCGATCCGAAAAACACGGGTTGTAATTTTCCGTTTAAATAATCTTCCCGATTGAACTTAGGATAAACTTCATCAATTAATTCTAATTCTTCTCGAAGTCGTTCTGCCGGTTTTTGACCAATAATTTTTTCTAATTCTGGATTGGCCACATCTGAAAATGCAATCGTTTCTTCAATATTTTTTCTGCTATCGCCACTAAAAAGATTGATATTCTGTTCCCATAGATTATAAATCCCTTGAAAATCATATCCCATTCCAATTGGAAAACTCAATGGGGTAACTGACAAACCTAATTTTTGTTCCACTTCATCCATTAAATCAAAAGCGTCTTTTCCTTCTCTATCTAATTTATTGATAAAAACAATAATTGGAATATTACGCATTCTACATACAGAAACTAATTTCTCTGTTTGTTCCTCAACTCCTTTTGCAACGTCAATAACTACAATTACACTGTCAACCGCAGTTAAAGTTCTGAACGTGTCTTCAGCAAAATCCTTGTGTCCTGGGGTGTCAAGTATATTTATTTTTTTATCACTATAATTAAATGCCAAAACCGAGGTAGAAACAGAGATCCCTCTTTGACGTTCAATTTCCATAAAGTCGGAAGTGGCTCCTTTCTTTATTTTATTGTTTTTTACGGCACCAGCTTCCTGAATTGCGCCACCGAAAAGTAATAATTTTTCTGTCAAAGTCGTTTTACCGGCATCAGGGTGCGATATAATTCCGAAAGTTCTTCTTCTTTCAATTTCTTTTAAAAAGCTCATAAGTTTTGTAAATGGATTGCAAAAATACTACATATTCAACAAATATTTCTATAACAGATTAAAGACTGTATTATTTAGTTGTTTTATGTTAATAAATTTATGTTAATAGTACCTGTGATAGTTGTATAATGTATTTGAATTGTTATTTTTGTGAGTTGCAATTTATACCTAGTTATTGCTATTCAAATATTAAATTAAATATTATTTATATAAAAATGAAACAATTATTTTTTGGACTTTTATTGTCACTTAATTTAATCGGATTTGCTCAAAATAGTACGAAAGAAGTTCTATTTACCATTGATAATAAATCGTATTACACCGATGAATTTGCTAGAGTTTATAAGAAAAACCTGGATTTAGTTAAAGATGAATCTCAAAAAGATTTAAATCAATATTTGGAATTGTTTGTTGGCTATAAATTAAAAATCAATAAAGCATATAAATTAGGACTTCAAGACGGTACTGCTTATCAAAATGAGTTGAAGTCCTACAGAAGTCAGCTTTCAAAAAATTACACTTCTGATTCAAAAGTAACAAAGGAACTCGTTGAAGAAGGCTATAAACGATTTTTAAAAGAAATAAATGCTTCTCATATCTTATTTTCTGTAGATGAAAATGCTGCACCTGAAGATACTTTGAAAGTGTATAGACAAGCCTTGGAGGTTCGTAAAAGAGCTATCGCTGGCGAAGATTTTGGAAAACTGGCTACTGAATTTTCTCAAGATCCTTCAGCTAAAGACAATAAAGGGGATTTAGGGTATTTTACTGCATTCAGAATGGTATATGCATTTGAAAATGGTGCTTATAAAACCCCAAAAGGAAGTATTTCTAATCCAGTTCGTACCCGTTTTGGCTATCATTTAATTAAAGTAAACGAAGTTCGTGACAATAGAGGCGATGTAATTGTGGCTCACATAATGATCATGAATCCTTCTGCTACCGCTGAAAACAAAGACGAAGAAGACAAAGGGAAAAACACCATACAAGATATTTATAAGAAATTACAACAAGGAGAAAAATTTGAAGATCTTGCGAAACAATTCTCAGAAGACAAATCTTCATCTTCAAAAGGGGGTGTGTTGAACAGATTTGGTTCAGGTCAATTAAGTTCAGAGGAATTTGAGAATGTTGCTTTTAATTTGACTAAAGAAAAACCTGTTTCGGAACCTTTTAAAAGTCAATACGGATGGCATATCGTTAAATTAATTGATAAATTTTCAGTAAAAACAATAGACGAAATGCGTTCTGATTTAGAATCGAAAGTTAGTAAAGACGACCGTTCTAGATTGATAGTTGCCTCAATGAATGAAAAATTAAGAAAGAAATACACAATTAAAAGAGAGGATAAATTCCATGCTCTGATTTCTAAATTGGTTACAGATAATTTTTATGAAGGAAAATGGGAGAAACCTGTTGACTTGAAACTGTACAATAAAAATTTAGTGACTATAAATTCATCAAAATCATTATCGGGTGCTTCATTTTTAAACTATATTGATGAGCAACAAAAAGCAAAAAATACTTTAAAGCCATTATCTAAGTTGATTAACAAATTTTATGAAAGCTTTATAGATCAAGAATTATCTCAATATTATGATGATAACTTAGAAAAAGAGTTTCCTGAATTTTCTGCAGTTATGGACGAATACCGAGATGGGCTATTGCTTTTTGATTTAATGGAAAAAGAAATTTGGAATAAATCAAAAACTGATTCTTTGGGTCTAAAATCATTTTATGA
Organism: Flavobacterium sp.; assembly: GCA_021740105.1. Taxonomy (GTDB): domain Bacteria; phylum Bacteroidota; class Bacteroidia; order Flavobacteriales; family Flavobacteriaceae; genus Flavobacterium. Next base: position 32,653 of record JAIPAM010000007.1, on the reverse strand, counting down.
TAAAAATCTAAAAAATTTCCAATGGAAAAATCGTTTGGATGTTACGATTCTTTCTTCTACAAAGTTAGACGTAATTAAGAAAGCTCAGAAATATTTGAAAAATGATAAACCGGTTGATTTTATAAAAGAGAAATTGAATGTTAAAGACGGCACTGTGAATATAATGTCAAAAGTGGGCGTTTTTGAAGAAGGTAATGAGGTGTTGCCTAAAAATCTAAAATTCGAAACAGGAATTTCTGAAATCATAAAAGAGGGTGAATATTATTTTGTAACCAAAGTAAATGCAACTTTACCCGCAGGCCCAAAAGAGCTTGATGAATGCAAAGGAAAAGCCATTAATGATTACCAACAATATTTAGAAGAAAATTGGGTAAAAGACCTTAAAAATGAATTTAAAGTAGAGGTGAATCAAGCTGTTTTTGAAAATGTAAAAAAACAATTGAAACCTTAATTACCGATCCAAAGGTTAAAATAAGTATTTAAAATAAATTAACAATATCGAATTGAAATAACGGATGATGACAATAAATAAATTAAATAGAACATTTTTAAATACCAAAACTGCTTTAATTATTTTTCTCACTGTATTTGCTTTTGCAGTAAATGCTCAAGAAATAATTAAAGAAAAACCAACGGATTCTGTAAAAGTAAAATTACCACAATCCCGTCAAAAAGCAGATGGAATAATTGCAACTGTTGGGGAATATATGGTTTTAGATTCTGACATCGACAAATCGTATCTTGAAATTTCAAGCCAAGGGAATTCAATTAAAGACATAACAAGATGTCAAATGTTAGGAAAGTTATTGGAAGACAAATTATATGCGCATCAAGCTATTCAAGATAGTATTATTGTAAAAGATGATGAGATAAAGAAAATGATGGATGACAGAATCAACTATATGGTGGAGCAAATAGGTTCTATGGACAAGGTGATTCAATACTACAAAAAAAATACGGAAGAAGAATTTAAAACTTATTTCTTTGATGTTCTTAAGGAAAATAAGTTAGCGGAGGACATGCAAAAAAAGATTGTCGATGCAGTTGAAGTAACCCCAGAAGAAGTTAGAACTTTTTTCAAAAAAATCCCTTTTACAGATTTGCCAGTTTTTGGATCGGAGATGGAAGTTTCCCAAATTGTAGTCACCCCAAAAGTGACAGAGGAAGAAAAGCAGAAAGTAATTGATAAGCTCAAAGGATTTAAAAAAGACATACAAGGTGGATCTAGTTTTTTCAGTAAAGCAGTTTTGTATTCTGAAGATCCAGGCTCACGATCTTCCGGCGGTTTTTATAAAATGACACGTAAAACGCCCTTTGTAAAAGAGTTTAAAGATGTTGCTTTTAGTCTTGGTGAAGGAGAAATTTCAGAACCTTTTGAAACGGAATTTGGTTTTCATATTATTTACGTAGAGAAAATTAGAGGTCAAGAAATTGATTTACGTCATATTTTATTGATCCCAAAAGTTTCGGATGAATCTTTAAAAGCGGCAAGGGAAAAAATCGTTTTGATCAAAAAAAGAATTGAAGACAAGGAAATTACTTTTGCTGAAGCAGCAAGAACTTTATCTGATGAAAAAGAAACAAGAGCAAACGGCGGAGTTTTAATTAATCCTAAAACACAAGATACCCGATTTGAATTGACCAAAATGGATCCTTCATTGTATTCAAATGTTTCAAGCTTAAAAGAAGGGGAAGTAACCTCTCCTTTGGGCGAAGAAGATCAATCTGGAAAAAAGAAATTTAAATTATTGACGGTTACCAATCGAATTAATGAGCACATGGCAGATTATGCTCAAGATTATATAAAAATTAAAAACCTTGCTTTGAAAGAAAAACAAATTAAAGCAATCGGAAAATGGTTTGAAGAAAAAATTAAAGAGACTTTCATTAAAATAAATGGTGAATATAGAGACTGTGTTTTCACCAATAACTGGTTAAAAAAATAACATTCTTTTCCATCAGAATTTATAATGCTAATTTAATTTCTTTAACAATAAAAAATGTCTGACGTAGCCGAAATAAATAAATTAGTTCAAAAAAGAATTGAACTTAAAAAAGAAATTGCAAAAATTATTGTTGGTCAAGAAGAAGTAGTTGATCAAATAATATTGAGTATTTTCTCAGGTGGTCATGCGCTTTTAGTTGGTGTACCTGGTTTGGCAAAAACATTAATGGTAAACACTATTTCGCAAGCTTTGGGATTGGATTTCAAACGCATTCAGTTTACTCCCGATTTAATGCCTTCAGATATTTTAGGAAGTGAAATTTTAGATGAAAATCGACAGTTTAAATTTTTAAAAGGGCCTATTTTTTCTAATATCATTCTAGCGGATGAGATTAACAGAACACCGCCAAAAACCCAAGCGGCGCTATTAGAAGCCATGCAAGAAAGAGCCGTGACTATTGCAGGTCACAATTATAAATTGGATTTACCCTACTTTGTTTTGGCAACTCAAAATCCAATTGAGCAAGAAGGAACTTATCCATTGCCGGAAGCGCAATTGGATCGTTTTATGTTCTCTATAAAATTAGATTACCCTACTTTTGAAGAAGAAGTCCAAGTGGTTAAAAACACTACTTCAAATTCTGATCTGAAGGTAAATTCCTTGTTTAGTTCCCAAGAAATTATTGATTTCCAACAATTAATTCGAAGAATTCCTGTTGCCGATAACGTTGTGGAATATGCGGTGACTTTAGTTAGTAAGACACGACCTGACAACTCACTTTCAAATGATTTTGTTAAAAATTATATTGATTGGGGTGCTGGTCCTCGAGCTTCTCAAAATTTAATTTTAGCTGCTAAAGCAAATGCAGCCTTTAATGGTAAATTCTCGCCAGATATTGAAGATGTAAAAGCAGTAGCTATTGGTATTTTAAGACACCGAGTAGTAAAAAATTATAAAGCGGATGCCGAAGGAATTTCAATCGAAAAAATTATAGATTCATTATTGTAAGATTATATAAAAATTAAAAAAAACCTCAAATTTACCTCAAAATTTGAGGTTTTTTCTTTAAGGTTAATTTCGGATTTCATAAAAATCAGGCCATTATTTATTAATTAGATAATAAATTAATATAATATTATTTTTTTCCTAATTATTTTATCAATTACTGCAATTATTTAAATAATAATCAGTTTAAAACCTAGTTTTATTAAAATATCTTTAAAATTAAATGTTATTGCTTAAATTTGTATTCTTAATAAACTAATTTAGATTACTATGGCTTTTGATATAGAAATGATAAAAAAGGTTTACGACAATATGCCTTCTCGAGTAGATAAAGCAAGAGAGATTGTTGGAAGACCCTTAACTTTAACAGAGAAAATTTTATATACGCACCTTTGGGAAGGAACTCCTTCACAAGCGTTTAAGAATGGAGTTGATTATGTCGATTTTGCTCCAGATCGAGTAGCTTGTCAAGATGCTACAGCACAAATGGCTTTATTGCAATTTATGCATGCTGGAAAGAAAACGGTAGCAGTTCCAACAACGGTTCACTGTGACCACTTAATTCAAGCAAAAGTGGGTGCTTCTACTGATTTAGCTGTTGCAAATTCGCAATCTAAAGAAGTTTTTGATTTCCTATCATCAGTTTCAAATAAATATGGAATTGGATTCTGGAAACCAGGATCAGGAATTATTCACCAAATTGTTTTAGAAAATTATGCGTTCCCTGGCGGAATGATGATTGGTACCGACTCACATACAGTAAATGCAGGTGGTTTAGGTATGCTAGCTATTGGTGTTGGTGGTGCTGATGCGGTGGATGTAATGTCAGGAATGTCTTGGGAATTGAAATTTCCAAAATTAATTGGAGTTAAATTAACAGGAAAATTAAACGGTTGGACTGCTCCAAAAGATGTGATTCTTAAAGTGGCAGATATCCTTACTGTTAAAGGAGGAACTGGTGCTATTGTTGAATATTTTGGTGAAGGTGCAACTAATATGTCTTGTACTGGTAAAGGTACCATTTGTAATATGGGTGCTGAAATTGGCGCAACCACTTCTACTTTTGGTTATGATGACTCAATGAGAAGATATTTAGCAGCTACAGGTCGTCAAGATGTAGTGGATGCTGCTGATAAAGTGGCCGATTATTTGACCGGTGATGCGGAAGTATATGCCAACCCAGAGAAATATTTTGATCAATTAATCGAGATTAATTTAAGTGAATTAGAGCCATATATCAATGGTCCTTTTACACCAGATAGAGGAACTCCAGTTTCTAAAATGAAAGAAGAAGCCGCTAAAAATGGTTGGCCTTTAAAAGTAGAATGGGGTTTAATAGGTTCTTGTACCAACTCTTCCTATGAAGATATGGCTCGTGCCGCTTCAATTGTAGAACAAGCTGTAGCTCATGGAATTTCTCCTAAAGCAGAATTTGGAATTAACCCAGGATCAGAACAAATTAGATATACCATCGAAAGAGATGGCATTATTGCTACTTTCGAAAAAATGGGTACTAAAGTTTTTACCAATGCCTGCGGACCTTGTATCGGACAGTGGGATAGAGAAGGCGCTGATAAAGGAGAGAAAAATACTATTGTTCACTCTTTTAATAGAAATTTTTCCAAGCGTGCCGATGGAAATCCAAATACACATGCCTTTGTAACTTCACCAGAAATGGTAGCTGCTCTAGCAATTTCCGGGGATTTATCTTTCAATCCTATTACAGATACTTTATTGAATGATAACGGAGAAGCAGTAAAATTGCTTCCTCCAAATGGTGATGAATTGCCAACAAGAGGTTTCGCAGTGGATGACAATGGATTCCAAGCTCCTGCAGCCGATGGAAGTGGATTAGTAGTTGCGGTTTCTGAAACTTCAGATAGATTACAATTATTAGCTCCATTTGATGCATGGGATGGTAAAAATTATACGGGTGCAAAATTATTAATCAAAGCTTTTGGTAAATGTACTACCGATCATATTTCTATGGCGGGACCCTGGTTGAGATTCCGTGGACATTTAGATAATATTTCAAATAACATGTTGATTGGTGCTGTTAATGCATACAATCAAGAAGCCAATAAAGTTAAAAATCAATTAACAGGCGCCTATGAAGCAGTTCCTGCGGTAGCAAGAGCTTATAAAGCTGCAGGTGTACCTAGTATTGTGGTTGGGGATCAAAATTATGGGGAAGGTTCTTCAAGAGAGCATGCTGCTATGGAACCTCGTTTCCTTGGAGTTAAAGCGGTTTTGGTAAAATCATTTGCTCGTATCCACGAAACCAATTTGAAAAAACAAGGGATGCTAGCGTTGACTTTTGCAAATGAAGCCGATTATGACAAAATTCAAGAAAACGATACTATCAATTTCTTAGATTTAGTTGATTTTGCTCCAGGCAAACCATTATCAATTGAATTCGCTCACGAAGACGGTTCTAAAGATATAATTCTGGCAAATCATACTTATAATGACAGTCAAATAGGTTGGTTTGTTGCTGGTTCAGCATTGAATTTAATTGCTGCTGGTAAAGCATAAATTAACATTTTTATGATATTAAAAACGCGCTGTAAAAACAGTGCGTTTTTTGTTTGTTGAAGTAAAACTACAGTTATTGGTTTAAGATATTTTGTACGCTTCATTAAAAATTCTATCTTTAGCCAAACCAAAAACCAAAATTATGCAAGATAACAACCCCGAAGATTTTAAAAGAGAATTGGGCTTACTAGATGGAACCATGCTAGTGGTAGGTTCTATGATAGGTTCAGGAATATTTATTGTAAGTTCTGATATGGTTCGCCAAGTGGGTTCTGCAGGATGGCTAATTGCAATTTGGGGACTTACCGCTTTGCTCACCATTGTGGCAGCGGTTAGTTACGGTGAATTGAGTGCCATGTTTCCAAAAGCGGGTGGTCAATATGTTTATTTGAAAGAGGCTTACGGTAAATTATTTGGATTTTTATATGGCTGGAGCTTTTTTGCAGTAATCCAAACAGGTACAATCGCTGCTGTTGGAGTAGCATTTTCAAAATTTGCAGCTTATTTATATCCACCACTAAGTGAGAAAAATATCCTTTTTGAAGTCGGAAATTTCCAACTCCATGCCGCTCAAATTGTTTCTATAATTACTATTGTATTGCTGACTTATATCAATAGTCGCGGAGTTAAAAACAGTAAAATCTTGCAAACGATATTGACAATTATCAAAATTTTATCTCTCTTAGGATTAGTAATTTTTGGATTTGCCTTAGGTGCAAAAACGGAAATTTGGAATGCCAATTGGGCTGATGCTTGGGCTGTAAAATCATATGCTGCAGATTCTAACTCCTGGTTTCCAATAGGGGGAATGGCATTAATTGCGGCAGTTTCAGCAGCGTTAGTTGGCTCTGTTTTTTCTAGCGACGCTTGGAATGGAGTTACCTTCATTGCCGGTGAAATTAAAAATCCAAAGAGAAATGTAGGATTGAGTTTGTTTTTAGGAACGCTAATCGTTAGTGTTATTTACATATTAGCCAATTTAATGTACTTAGCAGTTGTTCCACTTCAGGGAATAGCAACTGCAGAGTCGGATAGAGTTGCCGTTGTGGCTTCGCAAAATATCTTTGGTGCTTCTGGAACAGTGATCATAGCATTAATGATCATGATTTCCACCTTTGCTTGTAATAATGGTTTGATTATGGCTGGAGCGAGAGTTTATTATACCATGGCAAAAGATGGTTTATTCTTTAAAAAAGCGGCTGATTTAAACGAGGCAAGCGTGCCTTCTTGGTCTTTATGGGCGCAGTGTTTTTGGGCTTCTGCGTTGTGTTTAACTGGAAAATACGGGGACCTTTTGGATTTTGTAGTCATCATCGTTCTTATATTTTATATCCTAACAATCTATGGTATATTTATTCTTCGCAAGAAAATGCCAGATATTGAAAGACCTTATAAAGCTATCGGATATCCATTTTTACCTTTTTTATACCTAATAATCGCAACGGCAATTTGTGTCGCTTTATTAGTTACCAAAACGAGTACCTGTGGTTGGGGAGTTTTGATTATGCTAATTGGAATTCCAATCTATTATCTGATGAATAAAGAGAATTAAAGGTTCAAAGTAGTTTGAGATTTAATATAAAAAATCCGTTTCAGTGATGAAACGGATTTTTCTTTATTAATCATTAAATATAAACCATTAATAGTATGCAAAGCGTCTTACTTTTGAAATGTATTTTGCCAAGCGAATTACTTGATGACTGTAGCCGTATTCATTATCATACCAAATATAAAGCACAATATTTTTTCCATCGCCTGATACAATAGTTGCATTACTATCGTAAATTGACGGGGCAGAGGTTCCAACAATGTCTGAGGAAACTAATTCATTATTTAATGAGTATTTTATTTGTTCTACCAATTCCCCTTCCAATGCGTATTTTTTCATAATGGCATTTATTTTGGTAATTGAGGTTGCTTTCTTAATTTCTAAATTTAATATTACCAATGATCCATTTGGAACGGGAACCCGAATTGCATTGGAAGTTAACTTTCCTGAAAGGCTTGGTAGTGCTTTTGCAACAGCACTTCCTGCGCCGGTTTCTGTAATAACCATATTTAAGGCCGCGGCTCTACCGCGACGGTATTTTTTATGCATGTTGTCCACCAAATTCTGATCGTTGGTATAAGCATGAATCGTTTCTATGTGTCCTTTTATAACTCCTAAAGTGTCTTCAACAACTTTCAATATTGGGGTTATCGCATTAGTAGTACATGAAGCAGCAGAAAAAATATCTATTTCATCGGGATTGTAATCCTTTTGATTTACCCCATGTACAATATTTGGAACTCCTTTTCCAGGTGCTGTAAGCAATACTTTTTGAGCTCCTTTCGATGATAAATGTCTTCTCAGTGCTTCTTCTGTTGTAAAAGCACCGGTATTGTCAATTACTAAAGCCTCGTTGATTCCAAATTGTGTGTAATCAATTTCTTCAGGTCCATTGGCAGTAATTACATGAACAGTAGTTCCATTTATAATAAGGGCACTGTTTTTTACATCAGCAACTACAGATCCCATAAAGTCGCCATGAATGGAGTCGTAACGCAGTAAAGAAGCTCTTTTTTCTAATGAATTCGCATCGTTTTTGTCACGAGTAACAATAGCTCTCAAACGCAATTGTTCTCCTTTTCCCATTTTTCCCATTAACTCTCGCGCAAGTAACCTACCGATTCGTCCAAAACCATATAAAACAACATCTTTGGAATTTATTCCCTCTGAATTATTGATGTTTTTTAATTTGTCAATTACAAATGCTTTGGCGTTATTGTGGTTATTGTCTTTTAAATGGTATTCAAAGGTAAGTTTTCCAATATCTAATTTTGAAGGTGGTAAATCCAATGACAATATTGCTTTTGCAATTTCTACTGAATCAAATATTGAAATTGGTTTACCAACAAACTCTCCAGCATATTCATGAAGGTTGATAATTTCACTTACATTTTTATCTATTAATTGATTTCTAAAAAGCACCATTTCAATGGATTTATCGTACCATAAATCGCTGATTATTTTAATAAATTCTACGCCAGCTCTTCTTCGATTGGCTTGAAATGAAACCTCTTTTTCGTAGGATATTGTCATAATAATTAAACTAAATTTGAATTTATAAATTTATAATTTTTGCAAAAGTACCCATTTCAATCGATTTCGTAACTAGTTTTAATGTTAAATTTATTTTTTGATCAACAAAAAAAGCCGATTAATTAAAATCGACTTTTTAAAAACTAAAGTAAGATGGTATTCTACAAAATTAAGCGGATCACTTGTCCGTTTACGGTTAGCATTTCAATTTGAACCGCTTGATTTTCATCAATATTGGAAAGGGCTTTTGAAACGGTTTCTACATCAATCGCTTTGCTATTTCCAATACTTAATATGATTCCTCCTTTAATATCATTTGCGTAGGCGCGCAATTTATCATTGTCAATTTCTCTGATTTTAACCCCATAGCTAATTCTGAATTTCTTCTTATCGGCAGCTCCTATATTTTCTAATTCCAATCCTTTAAATTGAGTGTTTATAACGTCACTTTTTGTTAAAATAACAGGAATAGTGAGTGTTTTGTTGTTTCTTATTATGGTAACTTGAACCTGATCTTTAGGTCGTTTGGTGCTGATATAACCATTTAACTCTGCGTAAGAGGTCACATTTTGACTGTCAATTTTTTTAATAATATCCCCTTTAATTATTCCCGATTTTTCAGCTCCGGTATTTTTATTTACCCTTTTTACATAAAAGCCTTCGGTTTCTTTAATCCCCAATTCTTTTGAAGTGGCACTATTTAATTCTCCTCCTTCAACTCCTAAAATCCCTCTTTGTACATTTCCAAATTCCATAATATCTTCAATAATTTTACGAGTAATATTGGAAGGTATCGCAAAAGAATAACCAACATAGGAGCCGGTTTGTGATGAAATCATAGTGTTGATTCCTATTAATTCTCCACGACTGTTTACCAATGCACCTCCGCTATTTCCTGGATTTACTGCCGCATCTGTTTGGATAAACGATTGAATGCCCGAAGTATCTAAATTTCTAGCCTTGGCTGAAACAATTCCAGCGGTAACAGTTGAAGTTAAGTTGTATGGATTCCCAACGGCTAAAACCCATTCCCCAACTTTTACCAAATCTGAATCGGCAAATGTTGAATAGGGAAGTTTTTCGTCGGCATCAATTTTCAATAAAGCAATATCCATTTTTGAATCGGTTCCTACCAATTTAGCTTTATATGATTTTTTATTATTTAAGGTAATTTCAATTTCTGAAGCGTCTTTAACAACATGATTATTGGTTACTATGTAGCCATCTTCAGAGATTATAACTCCAGAACCTGTTCCTATTTGTTCTTGTTGTTGGGCTCCTCTATATCCATAAAAGAATTCCATTATTGGATTAGAGATAGCGGTATAAGATACATTTTTTACGTGAACTACGGAGTGTAGAGATTTGTCAGCTGCTTCTGTAAAATCAACTGCTTCAGACGATAATCCAACGGTTTTTCCATAATTATTGGGAGCAAGAGTAACCACTGAATTTCTATTTTTTGAAAAATAGCCGTTACTATCAAATAATAATTTGTAGGCTCCAAGTGTTGTAGCACCGCTTATAAGTGATACTAAGAATAGATTTGAGAAATTTTTCATGTTAATTTATTTTGTTTGAGTAAAAATAAAAAAGTATAAGGGTAAAAAAAAGAGTTTAACGCTCGTTTAACAATGATTAACTTTTCATTAATAGTTTGTACTTTTGTAATAACGAAAAAGAATATGGAAATCAACTTTGATAAATACGAAGGTACCGGTAATGATTTTGTAATGATTGATAATCGAAATGATTTCTTTCCTAAAAGCGAAGTCAAACTGATTGCTAATTTGTGCGATAGGAGATTTGGGATCGGTGCGGACGGTTTAATTTTGTTAGAAAATGATCCCGAATCTGATTTCAAAATGGTTTATTATAATTCTGATGGCAATCAAAGTACAATGTGTGGAAACGGTGGTAGATGTTTGGTAGCTTTTGCAAAAAAACTCAATATAATTAATGATTCTGCTACTTTTATGGCTATTGATGGACAGCATTATGCCACGATTTCCGATGATGCTATTGTTTCTTTACAAATGAAAGACGTTGATTCTGTTAACAACGAACCAAATTATACCTTTTTAGATACCGGTTCGCCCCATCATGTTGAAGTGGTTTCTGCTATTTCAAATTTGGATATAAAATCTCAAGGAGCAGCAATTCGTTATAGTAGACTTTATGGTTCGGCTGGAGCCAATGTTAATTTCGTTGAACAAATAAGTGAAGCTACTTTTTCAATTCGAACTTATGAAAGGGGAGTGGAAGACGAAACTTTATCTTGCGGAACAGGAGCTACAGCGGTTGCTATTGCAATGAATTATATTGGAAAAACAAATTCGAATACCATAAAAATAAATGTTCAAGGCGGAAAATTAGAGGTTTCCTTTGATAAAAAGGATTCTCATTATTCAAATGTGTTTTTAAAAGGGCCTGCAACTTTTGTATTCCAAGGGAAAATTAATATTTAATATCAATAATTTGATCACTTTAAAGGGAGAAACTATTTACTTACGTGCATTAGAACCTAATGATTTAGAGTTTGTGTATGCGGTTGAAAATGACGAATTGGTTTGGGAAGTGAGCCATACGCAAACTCCCTACAGCCGTTTTTTAATTCGACAGTACCTTGAAAATGCAAATCAAGATATTTACGAAGCAAAACAATTGCGACTTGCGATTTGTAATTTCGATGATGATACTGCTATTGGATTGATAGATATCTTCGAATTTGATCCTAAAAACAATCGCGCTGGAATAGGAATTCTTATTAAAGACATTGCAAACAGAAGCCTAGGTGTTGGAACAGAAGCCCTAGATTTATTGATAAAATATACATTTAGAAATTTGAACTTGCATCAATTGTATGCAAATATTGCTACAGAAAACAAAGCTAGTATCAGACTTTTTACTAAATTTGGATTTGAAAATATTGGGACAAAAAAGGAATGGAATTTAGTTAACGGAAAGTATAAAGACGAATCCCTCTTTCAATTAATAAATAATCAATTTTAAAATATATATTTTGAGCATTAAAAAAATAATTACAATAGTTTCAGTTGTTTTGATTGCCGTATTATTAATTTTTGGTATCAAATTGTATGGTGATATCTTTTCAAAGAATACTAAATTCACTGAAAATGAACTTTATGTTCACATTCCTACCGATGCAAATTACGATGAGGTGAAGAAGATTATCACTCCTTATGTTGACAATATGGATCAATTTGAAATGGTCGCTTCCAAAAGGTCGTACATCCAAAATGTAAAATCGGGACGTTTTTTGTTTAAAAAAGGGATGAATAACTTCGAATTAATTACGGCATTACGTAATAATATTCCTGTAAAATTAGCCTTTAATAATCAAGAGCGCATTGAAAATGTAATGGGTAGAGTAAGTTCTCAAATTGAGGCAGACAGTCTTTCACTGATGAAAATTTTTAAAGATGCTGCCTTTTTAAAAGAAAATGGTTTCACGGAAGATAATGTTATAAGCATTTGCATTCCAAATACCTATGAATTTTATTGGAATACCAAAGCGGATAAATTCCGTGATAAAATGATTAAAGAATATCGTAAGTTTTGGAACGCAGAACGAACTTCTCAAGCTCAAAAATTAGGTTTAACACCAGTTGAAGTGATGACATTGGCTTCGATTGTTCACAAAGAAACCGTTAAAAAAGACGAAAGACCTAGAGTTGCGGGAGTTTATTTGAACAGATTACGACTGAGAATGTTGCTTCAAGCGGATCCAACAGTAATCTATGCTAAGAAGAAAAAATTAGGAGATTTTAATATGGTAATTAAAAGAGTTTTTTCAAATGACTTAAAAATTGACTCGCCTTACAATACTTATTTTTATGGTGGTTTACCTCCTGGACCTATTGCAATGCCAGATATTACTGCTATTGAAGCAGTTTTAAAACCGGAAAAACACAATTTTATCTATTTTTGTGCCAGCGTCACCCGATTTGGGTACCATGAATTTGCTGTCAATGAAAATGAGCATGAAGTGAATAGAACCAATTATATTAATTGGTTGAGAAAGCAAATTCAAATCAGTAAATCCAATTAGTTAGATTACTCCAACTCTTCCCTTAAATCTGTATTTAGATAACTTTAACTATCTGAAAATCAGATTTATTATTTTTTATATATATTTGACCCGTAGAAATTTCTTAAATAATACTGATTTATTATTTCAGTATTGATGTTTTATAGATCGATAATTATTGATTTATATTGTTTTACATCGTTAAGAAGAAAACTAATATATGTTAAAGAAAGGATTTTTTTATTTTGGTTTGGTCGTTATTGTAGTTTTTATGAGCTCAGGTTTTAAGAATGGAAAATTTGAGAAATACGACTGGTTTCACATCGATTCAAATAAAATAACGAATTACTCATTACCTTCACTAGAGAATAAAGATTACATAAACAGAAAAGTTCCATTTACAGGTAATTTTTTTATTGGTTATAAAGAAGCAATCGCCTTCAGAGAATCCCAAGGAAAATATAGAAAAGTCAACTCCATAGGTTATATGGGAAAGTATCAGTTTGGTATAGAAACCCTGAAAACTATTGGTATTTATGATAGTTTGTCTTTTTTAAATAATCCAAGATTACAAGAAAAAGCTTTTGTGGCTTTACTTTCTAAGAATAAGTGGGAGTTAAAAGAGGAGATAGAAAAGTATGAGGGCCAAATAGTTGGTGGAGTTCGAGTGACTGAATCGGGCCTTTTAGCAGCTGCCCATCTGGGTGGGGTTGGATCTGTAAAGAAATTTTTGAGATCTAATGGCTCTCGCAAATGTAGAGACAGCAATGGAACTTCAGTGAAATCGTATATGAGAGAGTTTGGTGGGTATGAAACTTCAGGGATAAAACCGAAGAGGAAACCAAAAGTAAAATAACGCATAAAAAAACCACGTTTTACGTGGTTTTTTTATGCGTTACATTTTATGAATAATGAATATTGTAGGTCGATTGTGTAAATCTATTTTTGTTTTCTTCCAATTCACAACTCGCATTGTTTTTATGTATTCTGTGGGTAAAGTGATATCACAAGCCACACATAAATAGGTTTCAGGGTGAAGTGAACTTAGAATGTCCTCCAACATTTTATTGTTTCGGTAGGGAGTTTCTATAAATAGTTGGGATTGATTTTTACTTATTGATAGCTTTTCTAGGTTTTTTATTGCCAATTTTTTCTCCGCAGCGTCAATCGGAATATAACCGTTAAAAGCAAAACTTTGTCCATTCATACCCGAAGCCATTATGGCTAACAAAATGGAAGAGGGTCCTACTAATGGAATCACTTGAACTCCTTTTTCATGTGCCAATTTTACAATTACTGCGCCTGGATCAGCTACACCAGGGCAACCTGCTTCCGACATAAGTCCAACATTTTTTCCTTCCACACAATCTTGAATCATTTGTTTGTACTCAGCATCTTGGGTATGTTTATTTAGTGAACTTAAGTGTAAGGAAGCTTGAACTTTCTCGGGGCAAATACTTTTTATAAATTTCCTAGCTGTTTTTTCGTTTTCAACAATGTAATAGTCTAAAAGGTCAATACTCCTTTTGATGGTTTGAGGTAGGACATCGAATGGGTTTTCTGTTTCGCCAAGTGTGGTGGGAATAAGATATAATTTTCCTAATTGAGCCATATTAGTGTTGATAAAGTTAGGAATGTTTTGATTTTAATTTGTTTGCAATAATCTCACATGTTGAATCTAGCATTTCATATACAATGTCAAATCCATTTTCCATACCAAAATAAGGGTCTGGAACTTCTTTAATTTCGTCCAAATATTTTTCCGAAAGGATTAATTTCACTTTACTATGATGCTTTTCATTATTAGATAAAGCAATTACATTTTGATAATTACTTTGATCCATAACATAAATATAATCGAAGTTTTCAAAATCGGATAAAGTAATTTGTCGGCATCTTTGGTTGGAAATATCGAGGCCATTTTTTTTGCAAACAGCAATAGATCTCAAATCGGGTTGGCTTCCAATGTGCCAATCTCCAGTACCACAAGAATCAACAATAAATTCATTTTCAGGAAGTTTAGATGCGAGTAGTCCTTCTGCAATTGGTGATCTACAGATGTTTCCTAAACAAACCATTAATATTTTAACGGGCATTTTATAGGGACAATTTCTTGTGAATGTCTTCCATGTATTTTTTGAACTGCTTGTCTGTTGCTACAAGATTATCAACAGTTTTGCAAGCATGTAATACTGTAGCGTGATCACGATCTCCAATTTGAGAACCGATATTGGCCAAAGAAGCTTTGGTGAATTTTTTCGCAAAAAACATCGCTAATTGTCTTGCCTGAACTACGTGACGTTTTCTAGTTTTAGATTGTAACGTTTCTAAATCAAGTTGGAAATAGTCGGATACTGTTTTTTGGATATAGTCTATAGAAACTTCACGTTTAACATTTTTAACAAATTTCTCTACAACATGTTTTGCTAAGTCAAGTGTTACTTCTTTTTTGTTAAATGAAGATTGTGCAATCAATGAAATTATTGCGCCCTCTAATTCACGAACATTAGTTTTAATATTTCTAGCAACATATTCTATTATTTCTTCAGGAATTTCAACTCCATCTCGATAAAGAATGTTTTTTAAGATAGAAATTCTAGTTTCATAATCTGGTTGGTGCAATTCAGCTGAAAGTCCCCATTTGAAACGAGAAAGCAATCGTTGCTCAATGTCTTGCATATCAACAGGAGCTTTGTCAGAAGTCAAAATTACCTGCTTTCCATTTTGATGTAAGTAATTGAAAATGTGGAAAAACACATCTTGAGTTCCAGTTTTCCCAGAAAGGAACTGAACGTCATCAATTATTAAAACATCTATTAATTGATAGAAGTGAATGAAATCGTTTCTATTATTTTTCTTTACAGAGTCAATATATTGCTGGGTAAAAATTTCAGCTGAAATATATAAAACTGTTTTTTCTGGATATTTATCTTTTATCTCAACACCAATAGCGTGTGCTAAATGTGTTTTCCCCATTCCAACTCCTCCGAAAATCAATAATGGATTAAATGAGGTTCCTCCTGGCTTGTTGGCAACAGCCATACCAGCAGAACGAGCCAATCGGTTCGAATCTCCTTCAAGGAAATTATCAAAACTATAGTTTGCGTTTAATTGAGATTCTATTTTTAAATTTCTTATTCCTGGAATTACAAATGGATTTTTTAATTCTGGACTTAAGTTTTTAAATGGAGCGTCCACCTCTTGAGTTTTCATCGGACTTCTGTGAGCACTTGGCAATTGTTCCATAAATGGTTGTTTGTTGCCATAAGTGTTCTCCATCTTGATTTTATAAAGTAACTTTGCATTTTTCCCAAGTTCTTTAGTTAATGCAACTTTCAATAACTTTACATAATGCTCTTCAAGCCACTCGTAGAAAAATTTACTAGGAACTTGTATGTACAGCGCGTTATCAGTAAGCTCTACTGATTTTATTGGTTCAAACCAAGTTTTGTAGGCTTGGTCTTGAATATTGTCTTTTATAAATGACAGACAATTTTCCCAGACTGATTGCGCAGTTTTGCTCATAGTAGTTTAAAAAGTTATTGTTTATTGTGTTACAAAAAATAACGGATTAGGGATGTTTATTTTTTGGACTACAAATATGTGATAATAAATCGTTAAAAAAAAATATTTTTTAATTAATTTTTTTAAAATTTTTATTGTATGTAGTTGCCTAAATTTTATTTAATAATTATAAATTTTAAAAATGCAAAAGCATCAAATTCAAGTTCGTGTTCGTTATTCTGAAACCGACCAAATGGGAGTAGTGTATCACGGAAATTACATTCCGTATTTTGAAATCGGAAGAGTGGAATGGCTAAGAAACAAAGGAGTTTCCTATAAAATAATGGAGGAAAGTGGTATTGCACTGCCGATAGTTTCAATGAATATCAACTATAAAAAACCAGCTCGGTACGATGAATTATTAACGGTTTCTACAACATTTAAAAGTCAATCTTCAGTTAAAGTCGAATTTGATTGCGAAATCCACAATGAAGAAAATGACTTGTTAACAACTGCTCATTTTATTTTGGTATTTGTGGACTTATCAACAGGCAAACCCATAACGCCACCAGATTACATAAAAGAGGTATTATTGAAGTTGGATTAATCTAATTTTGATATAGAAATTTCAAATAAAGAATTAAAAATGTCGAATATTCGTTCGGCATTTTGTTTTCGGGTAACTACAATTAATTCACAATGGTTTTCCATTCTTTGGGAACGAATTTCTAATTGTTTTTCTTTTATAATTCTCATTACCTTGTTTGTATTTTTATATTCAAATGTAATTTTGAAATTAACATCTATTGTTTTTTCAATTATAGATGCATTTTCAAGAGCTAACTGCGCGGTGGTTTTGTATGCCGTTATCAATCCGCCAACACCCAATTTAGTTCCTCCAAAAAACCGAACTACAACAATTAATATATTGGTTAAACCGAAAGATTGTATTTGTCCATAAATTGGTATTCCAGCACTATTACTGGGTTCGCCATCATCATTGGCTCTGAATTCATTTTTTTCAGTTCCAATTTGATAGGCATAACAAAAGTGAACTGCACCAAAATGTTGTTTTTTTAATTGTTCAACGTAAATTTTAAGTTCATCAATTGTAGTTACAGGAAAGGCATAGCCAAAAAACTTACTATTCTTCTCTTTAAATAGTATTTCTTCTGTTGGCTGATCAATAGTTTTATAGGTATCTTTTATTTCCAAATCGTTTATACTATTCCTTTTTCAAATAATTGAATTACATCTTCTTTGCCTTTCTGCAAATGCCAAACTTGTAATCCTGTTTTTTTTGCACCTTGAATGTTGTCCAGATTATCATCTACAAAAAGTGTTTTCTCTGGATTCAAATTATTTTCGTTGATTAAATAATTGTAAATTTCAACATCGGGTTTTCTCTTTCCTAAATCATAAGAAAAATAGACTTTTTTAAAGCAATTGTAAAAGCGATTGTAAAATGCGTCCCCATTAGTTTCTTTAAAATGATTAATGTGTATGGAATCGGTGTTGCTCAATAAAAAGATTTGGTATTTTTTTGATAATTTTTCAAGAAATTCTAATCGGTAAATTGGGAAATCCAATAATACCGCATTCCATGCAGTAAGAACTTCTTCTGTTGATGCCTTTGGAACTAATTGATTTAAACCTACTAAAAATTCAGTTCTTGTAATTAATCCCTTTTCAAAATTAAAATTTAAAGAATCAATTTTGGAACTCCATTCCGTTAATCCTAATTTTTTTAAGGCCAATGGCGTTGCTTGTTTATCCAGGTTGATAAATACATCGCCAAAATCAAAAATAATTGAATCAATCATCATTTCTGTAGGTTAATAGAGTATCTTTTTTCAGATAACTTTTTGAATAAATGGTATTATTTATTTTAGGAGCTTCTGTTCCTTCGGATAGATTTATTTCACCAACAAATACTCTAGCCTCATCCCAAAGATGTGCATCAATAAATGATTGAATTGTTTTTCTTCCCCCTTCAATTATAATCGATTGGATGTTATTTTCGAATAATTTATCGACGATTGCTTGTGTGGAATTTTTGTCAAAATCTACTTTTATATATTGAATTGTATCTGAATTTGAAGTCACTTCCTTACTGGAAAAAACAATTGTTTCCGCTTGATTATCGAAAATATTAAGCGAAGAATCGATATTGTTTTCCCTGTCAATTACAACCCGAATTGGATTATTTCCAACCCAATCACGAACCGTGAGAGAGGGATTGTCATCGATTATTGTTTGAGTTCCAACCAAAATTGCCTGTTCTTCACTTCGCCATTTGTGAACCAATTGACGAGAATATTCATTGGAAATCCAAACTGGTTTTTGCTCCGATTTGTTTTTCGGACTGATAAATCCATCGGCACTTTCGGCCCATTTTAATATAATGTAAGGACGGGATTTTCTATGAAAGGTAAAAAAACGTTTATTGAGTTCGTTGCCTTCGGTTTCTATAATTCCGAATGTAACATTCACCCCTGAATCCTTTAATTTTTGAATTCCTTTTCCAGCCACTTTACTATTGGGATCAATAGTTCCAATAACTACATTTGGTATTTTATATTTTAAAATTAAGTCGGCACAAGGAGGTGTTTTTCCAAAATGACTACAAGGTTCTAAACTCACATAAAGAGTCGAAGAGGAAAGTAATTCTTTGTTTTGAACGGATTCTATGGCAATTACTTCCGCGTGAGCTTCTCCCGATTTTTTATGCCAGCCTTCGCCTATAATAGTATTTTCAAATACTATTACGCAGCCCACAAGCGGATTTGGATAGGTAGTTCCCAATCCATTTTTGGCCAATTCGATGCACCTTTTTATATATTTTTCTTGTACCTTCACAGCGCAAAAATACGATTAAAAAGTAATATGGAAAGCATTAGAATTAGAGAAATTCAGAAGCAAGATAATGCTCAAATGGCAGCAATAGTAAGAGATGTATTAACTGATTTTGGTGCTCCAAAAGTAGGAACCGCTTATGCAGATCCTTATTTGGATACCTTATTTGAAGTGTATGATATTCCAAGAGCCATTTACTTTGTGGTTGAAAAAAATGGTAAAATTCTGGGTGGAGCTGGAATAATGCAATTGGAGAATGCCGAGGATACCATTTGTGAACTCCAAAAAATGTATTTTCTACCTGAACTGAGAGGATTGGGTTATGGAACAAAATTAATAAATCTTTGTCTTGAAAAAGCGAGTGCGTTTGGATTTGAAAATTGTTACATCGAAACAATGACTTACATGGATGCCGCATTAAAATTATATAGAAAATCAGGATTTGAATATTTAGAGCAGCAAATTGGTAATACGGGCCATAATTCTTGTGAAGTTTGGATGTTGAAAAAACTATAACTACAAATGAAAGTAAAGCAATATAAAATTTATTTTATTGAATCATTGTTGCCGTTTTATGATGAAATGGAGGCAGAGAGTTTCTTTTATTTGATACTTGAGCACAAACACCAATTAAGGAGAATTGATTTGGCTTTGGATGCAGATAAAGAGTTTTCTGAAAAGGATATTTCAAATTGGAATGTTATTTTGGAAAAGTTAAAAATTCAAATTCCAATTCAATATATATTAGGTACCACTCATTTTTATGGATTAGAATTTACGGTTGATAAAAATGTTTTAATTCCTAGACCTGAAACCGAGGAATTAGTTGATTGGATTGTTAAATTAAATAGCAAATTATCCAAAAAACAGAATTTAAAAATTTTAGACATTGGAACGGGAAGTGGTTGTATTGCGATTTCATTGGCAAAAAACATTGCCAATTCAGAAGTTTTTGCTGTAGATATTTCTGAAACGGCATTGGCTGTAGCTCAAGAAAATGCAAAAAGGAATAAGGTTAATGTTACGTTTTTAAATAAAAACATTTTGGAGACAACTCATTTAGATCAGAAATTTGATATTATTGTATCCAATCCTCCTTATGTTAGAAACATAGAAAAGGCAGAAATTAAACCCAATGTTTTGGATAATGAACCCCATTTGGCCTTGTTTGTTTCAGACAATGATCCACTTATTTTTTATAAGAAAATTGCTGTGTTGGCCGCTGCCAATTTAAATCCGAACGGACAATTATTTTTCGAAATTAATCAATATTTAGGCAAAGAAACCCAAGAATTATTAGAAACTATAGGGTTAAAAAATATTGAACTTCGAAAAGATATTTATGGAAATGATCGAATGATTGCCTGTAATTTTTAGCTATTATTCGTATCTTAAAGCTTCAATAGGATCTAATTTAGATGCTTTCAACGCAGGATAAGAACCTGAAACTACCGCTACAATAAACGTAGTTATTGTTGCTGCGATAACCGCTCCCCAAGGAATTACAAAACTAAAATCGATAGCGTTTGAAATTCCATAACCAATTAATATTCCGAAGATAATTCCAACAATTCCACCTAATTGGCCAATGATTAAAGTTTCAATGAAGAACTGAAACGCAATGGTACTTCTTTTAGCTCCCAGCGCTTTTCGAACTCCAATTTCTCGTGTTCTTTCCGTTACCGAAACCAGCATAATATTCATTAAGGCAATTGAAGAACCAAATATGGTTATAATTCCAATAATCCAAGCTGATGCGCTTAATACGCCAGTTATTTCAGAAATTCTATTGATTAAATCGTCGCTTCTGGAAACCCCAAAATTATTTTCTTGAACGGGATTTAATTTACGAATACGACGCATAATATTACTAGCATTATCAACCGCCTCATCCAATAAAGTTTCTTTTGCTACCATGACACTCATGGCGTAATTGATATTAGGAGCAGTGAACAATGATCTGGCCACCTGAATTGGAATTAGCACTCTCAAATCTTGACTATTGCCAAATGTCGAACCTTTTTCCTTTAAAACTCCAATTACTTTAAATTTTGCGCCACGAATCGATATAATTTTATTGATTGGATTCACTTCTTTTAATAAACCTTTTTCGAAATCAGAACCTACCACACAAACATAGGCATTGTTATCGACATCAAATCCTGTGAAGTTTCTACCTAATGTAGTTTCCAATCCTGAATTCGGTAGAAAATGTTCGTCAACTCCTACAACAGTGATTTCTGGATCTGTTTTTTCGGATTCGAATTTGACTTCCGCTCTTGAAGTTGCCACAAATGAAAGGGAAGTTTCTGTAAATGGGTATTTATAATTTTCTTTAAATGCTTTGGCTTGAGGCCAAGAAATAATTGGATTTATTTTATCAGTTTCGCCGCCGCCGCGTCTACGAGTGCTGGTTTCATATTGAGTAATATTGAAGGTGTTGGAGCCCATTGAGGCAAAATTGGAAGACAAGGTATTTTTTAAAGCTGATACCACGGTTAGAATTCCTACTAAGGCGGTAATTCCGATTGCAATGATTAAAATGGTAAGAATGGTTCGCAATAATTGTGTGCGGATAGAGCCAAGGGCAATTCGGATATTTTCTATTGTTAATTTGAACATCATTTCTAATTTGACACGAAAATACAATTTTTGTTACAAGTTTGCTTTAGAACGACTATTATTTAGTATAAAAATATGATATTTGCATAGAGAAAATTAAAATTTAATAATTTAGATTATAAATTTGCTTCCATTAATTTTTTTTTAGAGTTTAAAATTCTAAAACCTATAACCTAATAATCCGCTATTACTATGGCTCAAAAACCGAGTATTCCTAAAGGTACGCGTGACTTTTCTCCAAGTGAAGTTGCAAAACGTAACTATATCATCTCTATAATTAAAGGTAATTTTGAAAAATATGGATTTCAACCTATTGAAACTCCGTCTTTTGAAAATTCAGAAACTTTAATGGGAAAATATGGAGAAGAAGGAGACCGATTAATATTTAAGATATTAAATTCTGGTGACTATTTGGCTAAAGCCAACGAAAGCGCACTTGAAAATAAAGAAAGTAATAAGTTAACTTCAAGTATTTCTGAAAAAGCGCTTCGATATGATTTAACGGTTCCTTTCGCACGCTATGTTGTACAACACCAAAATGATATCGAATTTCCGTTTAAAAGATACCAAATTCAACCTGTTTGGCGTGCTGATCGTCCGCAGAAAGGCCGTTTCAGAGAATTTTATCAATGTGATGCCGATGTGGTTGGTTCAAAATCGTTATGGCAAGAAGTGGAATTAATCCAATTGTACGATGCTGTTTTCACCGATTTAGGTTTAAAGGGCGTCACTATAAAAATTAATAATAGAAAAATATTATCTGGAATAGCTGAGGTTATTGGCGCTTCAGATAAATTAATTGATTTTACTGTTGCTCTAGATAAACTCGATAAAATAGGACAGGACGGTGTCAAGACAGAAATGCTTGAAAAAGGAATTTCTGAGGCTGCAATCCAAAAAGTACAACCTTTATTTAATTTTACGGGAACCATTTCGGAGAAAATCCAAAAATTAGCCACGCTTTTAGCTTCATCATCTGAAGGAATGAAGGGAATTGAAGAACTAAAATTTATTTGTGAAGCGGTTGCTGAATTGGGTTTAAACAAAGCTAATTTAGATTTAGATGTCACTCTTGCTCGTGGTTTAAATTACTACACCGGCGCTATATTTGAGGTGGCCCCACCAAAAGAAATTTCGATGGGATCCATTGGTGGCGGAGGAAGATATGATGATTTGACAGGTATTTTCGGTTTGAAAGAAATGAGTGGTGTGGGAATATCATTTGGCTTGGACCGCATTTATTTGGTTATTGAAGAATTGGATTTGTTTCCTAAAACGGTAACTACAACCTCAAAAGCGTTGTTTATCAATTATGGTGAAAAGGAAGCTTTTTATTCTATGAAAGCGATAAAAAAATTACGTGAATTTGGAATAAAAGTAGAGTTATATCCTGACGCAGTTAAAGTAGGAAAACAATTCATGCACGCCGATAAACGGGCAATTAAATACGCTGTTATTGTTGGCGAAACTGAAATGAACGAAGGTAAATTTGCACTTAAAAACCTGGTTTCAGGAGAGCAAGTAACCTTAAATTTTGAAGAATTGAAAAGTACACTTACTACTAATTGATAAAAATCAATAATTATGAAAAACGCATTCTTAAAAAGTATTTTTTTTATTGCCATATTCGGTTTACTATTTTCTTGTAATCAAAAAGGGGCAAAGGAGTCTGGATCGAATTATCTAACCGATACAGAAACTGGAATTAAAACAGGCGGAATAAAAGTAATTACGATTTCAACTCCAAAAGGGAATTTTAAAGTTTGGACAAAGAAAATAGGTAATAATCCAAAGATTAAAGTATTATTGCTGAACGGAGGTCCTGGAGCTACACATGAATATTTTGAATGTTTTGAAAGTTTCTTACCAAAAGAAGGAATTGAATTTATTTATTACGATCAATTGGGTTGTGGAAATTCTGACAATCCTAATGATGTTGCGATGTGGGATTTACCTCGTTATGTTGAGGAAGTGGAGCAAGTTCGAGTTGCATTAGGATTAAATAAAGACAATTTCTATTTGCTTGGACATTCTTGGGGAGGAATTTTAGCTATGGATTATGCTATGAAATACCAAAACAACTTGAAAGGTTTGATTATTTCAAATATGATGTCGAGTGCTCCAGATTATGGAAAATATGCAGAAGACGTACTTTCTAAACAATTCAAACCCGAAATTTTAAAGGAAATTCGTGAGATTGAAGCTAAAAAAGATTTTGCAAATCCTAGATATATGGAATTGTTAATGCCTAATTTTTATGCTGAGCACATTTGTAGAATACCGCTTCAAGATTGGCCAGAGCCGGTAAACAGATCGTTTTCTAAAATCAATCAGTCACTGTATGTATCGATGCAAGGACCAAGTGAATTTGGACTTTCCGGTAAATTAGAAAAATGGGATCGTTCTCAAGATTTAAAGAACATCTCAACTCCAACGCTTGTTGTAGGAGCTAAACATGATACCATGGATCCTAAACACATGGAGTGGATGTCGGCACAATTCCAAAATGGTAGTTATTTATATTGCCCAAATGGAAGTCATATGTCGATGTATGACGATCAAGAAACGTACATGAACGGACTAATTAAATTTGTCAAAGGCGTTGATGAAGGTCAAAAGAAAATCAAGTTGTAAGATTAAATTATAAAGTAAAATGAAAAAGATAATTTATAGAAACGGATTATTAGGTGGATTATTAGTTTCCACCAATATGATAATTACCACTGTATTCATGAAAGCCAACCCTGGTGCTGAGCCGAATATGGTTTTGGGATTTTCGAGTATGTTTTTCTCTTTCTTATTTGTAATAATTGGGATTAAACAACAAGAATCTTTTAAGGATTCGGAGAATAGTTTTTGGAATTCATTCAAAATAGGCTTATATATTTCAGCTATAATTTCAACCATTTATGTTTTGGTTTGGCTGGTTATTTATTATAATTTCTATCCGGAATTTATGGAGAATTATAGTAATATCGTACTTAAAAATACCAAGCCTGATGAACTTGCAGCTAAAACTTTGGAAATGGAACAGATGAAAGAAGCGTACAAAAATCCAATGTTTGTTGTACTGTATACTTATTTTGAAGTGTTTCCGCTTGGAATTCTAGTTTCATTAATTACGCCAACAATCACATTAATAAAACAAAAAATCAGTAAATAATTCTATTGGTTATTTATAAAGTCAACATTAAAATAGACGCCTTTGTTTTCTTTTTGGCTTAAAGCATCTTGAATTAATAGGATAGCTGTTTCTAATAGACAATTCGCTTCATAATTGGGCAAGCTAAATTCAGCA
This sequence comes from Flavobacterium sp., assembly GCA_021740105.1. Lineage (GTDB taxonomy): Bacteria > Bacteroidota > Bacteroidia > Flavobacteriales > Flavobacteriaceae > Flavobacterium. Next base: position 7,754 of record JAIPAM010000007.1, on the reverse strand, counting down.
CATGCATTTGCTTTGGATTTTATTTCCAAAAGTTTTTTCATGGCTTGTGTTAATCCCTCATTTGATTTTACAATTCCTGCAGAGGAACTTATAATTTTTTGAATTTCACTTTTATCTACTTTCAACAATGAATTCATTTCAATATCGATTGTAGAAAACAGCTTATTTTTTATATTATTTGTTAATGCAGGAATCGAGAATTTCGCAAACGCTATGGCTTCTAATAAAGAATTTGAAGCCAATCGATTGGCTCCATGCAATCCTGTCGATGCCACTTCACCTATAGCAAATAAACCACTAACAGAAGTTTCGCCATATTCATCCACTTTAACCCCTCCACAAGAATAATGTTGAACAGGAACTACTGGAATAAGGTCATTTTGAATATTTATTCCTAATCGGTCAAAGCATTCTTTTTTAATGTTGGGAAAGTGTTTGTCAATAATTTTAGCGTCAATTTTAGTTGCATCTAAATACACATAAGGTAGTTTTTGCTGATCTATTTCATTTGAAATAGCTCTTGATACAATATCTCGAGGCGCTAAATCCAATCGCTCATCGTATTTATACATGAATGCTTCTTCTTTTTCATTTCTTAACTGCGCACCGGATCCTCTTAAGGCTTCCGATATTAAAAAAGAAATACCTCCTTTTTGGTAAAGTCCAGTAGGGTGAAACTGAATAAAGGATAAATTTTCAATAGTAGCTCCTAACTTATTGGCAATATGAATACCGTCACCAGTTGCAATTTCTTGATTGGTTGATTTTTCATATAACCCACCAATACCCCCAGTTGCTAATACCACTTTACTGCAACTTACAGTGTTGATTAAGTTTTTTTTATTATCAAATAGTTGAATTGAGAAGGAATTATTTTCTGTTTTTTCGGCATTTACCAAAGTGGTATTTTCAAATAGATCAACGTGATCAAGATCTTTAATTTTATTTATTAAGGCTGATTGTATGTCCTTTCCGGTTTGGTCTTCTTTGTGCCAAATCCTAGCATCACTATGTCCGCCTTCTTTTGCCAAATCAAATTCGCCATTATTATTTTTATCAAATTGTACTCCCCAATTAATTAAATCATCAATTAAATTGGGAGCGGAAAGGATTACTTTTTCTACAATTTTTTTGTCATTAGATAATGCACCGGCGTTAAGGGTATCATTGATATGCTTTTCAAAATTATCACCTAGCGCTTTTACAGCTGCTATTCCGCCTTGAGCCCAATTGGTATTGGTTTGATCTAAAGAACCTTTAACCATCAAGCAAATAGAAAGTTGGCCTGCTTTATAGATGGGTGTTTCAGACAAATACAAAAGCGTGCTTAATCCGCCTATTCCTGAACCTACAATTACAATATCGTATGATTGTTTCATTGTGTTAAACTGCAAGCATATTATTGAGTGCTTTTAGTGCGCCAATTTGTGTTTTTTCATTCACTTGAATTTCGGGTACTTCATAATACAAGGCGTTGTATAACTTTTCAAGTGTATTCATTTTCATATACGGACATTCCGAACAAGCACAGGAATTTGTCTCTAAAGCAGGAGCTGGAATGATGGTTTTATTAGGAACCAATTGTTTCATTTTATACAATATTCCAGCTTCTGTGGCCACTATGAATTTCTCACTAGAAGAGGATTGAACATAATTTAACAAAGCTGAAGTAGATCCTATAAAATTCGCTTTATCCAGTATGTCTGCAAGGCATTCTGGATGTGCAATCAATTCTGCATCTGGGTGAGCCAATTGTAAAGCATTTAATTTATCCATTGAAATATTAACATGCACAATACAAGCGCCATCCCAAAGTATTAATTCACGGCCAGTAACTTTTTGCACAAACATTCCTAAGTTCTTATCAGGTGCAAAAATGATTCGTTTGTCTTTTGGAATTGAATTTACAACAGCAATTGCATTAGAAGAGGTACATATGTAATCACTCAATGCTTTTATTTCGGAACTACAGTTAATATAACTTACAACTACAGCATCAGGATATTGATTTTTAAAAGCAATGAATTCAGATTCTGGGGCTGAATCAGCAAGCGAGCAACCTGCATTTAAGTCGGGTAATAGAACTTTAGAATTTGGATTTAAAATTTTAGCAGTTTCAGCCATAAAGTGAACGCCGCAAAAAACAATAATATCTGAAGATTGTTTTTTTGATGCCTGAGCTAAAGCCAAGCTGTCTCCAACAAAATCGGCTATTGATTGTATGTCTTCACTAACATAATAGTGCGCCAAAATTACGGCATTTTTTTCAATTTTCATTTTTAAAATAGCTTCTTTCAAATCAATTCCTTCAGGAACCGATCTGCTTAAATAGCCTACTTTCGCAATTTCATTTTCAAATAACATTTTATATAATTTTAAGGGAAATATCTATGGAATTAACATGGTGAGTCAAGTCTCCTAAAGAGACATAATGGATTCCTGTTTTAGCATAATCAACTATATTTGTAGCATTTATTCCGCCAGATGCTTCAATAGTTTTATTGGTAGTATTGTGTTTTATTAATTCTATAATTTCTTCCGGTTTAAAATTGTCAACCAAAATCCGATCAACAATTTCGTAGTTTTTTATGCAATTGAATTCTTCTAAATTCTTAACCTCTACAATAACTGGAATTTGTAAATTATTTGCATCTAAATAGTTTATACAAGATTCGATTGCGTTTTTAATATCTCCAGCTGCTTTAATATGATTGTCCTTAATCAATATTTGATCAAATAATCCAAATCTATGGTTTACACCTCCGCCCATTTTCACCGCCCATTTTTCACATACTCTAAAATTTGGTGTTGTTTTTCTGGTATCCAGCAACTTCACATTATAAGGAGCAATTAAATTAACATAGTAATTTGTTTTTGTAGCAATAGCACTCATTCTTTGCATACAATTTAGTATTAATCTTTCCGATTTTAAAATGGATTGAATGGATCCTGTGATATTTCCTATAGAGGTATTCTTGCTAACAAATTCTCCATCTTTTACTTTAAATGAAAAAATTAATCTTGGATCAATCTGATTACAAATCAATTTAGCTAATTCAATACCGGCAATGACACAATCTTCTTTAATATTAAAGATCGCTTCACCAGTTTGTTCTAAATTAATAGTTGCTAAACTGGTTACATCCCCATTGCCAATATCTTCTGACAAGGCGTTAGTTATGAATGATTTAATATCTATTTCCATGAATAATAATTCGAATTTAAGGATAAATGATATACATTTTATCAATGGTTCGACGGAATGTTACCGATAATTGTAAATACTATAATAATTGCAATAGTTGTGCAAATGTAATCAAACGGCCTTGCTCTCACAACAAGATTTTGTTTAAGTCTTGTTAAAATTAGTCGGTTTTTTATAATTAATTAAAACAATCTTACCTAAATGGGTTTATAGATTTATTTAATAATAAAGCCCTAATTAAATTAAGTTAGCGTATTACAAATAGTTGCTCCTTATCAATAGTTTAATATCAAAATGCATTTTCCGCATTAAATTTTTAATTAAAAATAGAATATTCCTTACTCTTTTCCTTACTCCAAAAAATGATAACGGCAGTTAATGATAAAATAAAAAACCCTTAATATATTGAATATTAAGGGTTTGTTTTTATAGCGAGAGAGAGATTTGAACTCTTGAATATGTATTAAATTTATTAGCCCTTTTAAAATTCAGATTTAAAACTATTTACAGGAAACTTAATTAAGTTATTGACCAAATTAGTTACTTGACACTCTTTAATTTATAACTAAATTCTTTAGGTGTGCAATTGTGAACTTTTTTGAAAACACGATAGAATGTTACTTCAGATTGAAACCCTGAATCTTTACAGAGATATTCAATAGAGTAGGTATCCAAATATCCATTCGAAATTAATTGCTCAACATGTGCAATTCGGAATGAATTAATGTAGGCGGAGAAATTTTTATGACCATTAGTTGTGATTACTTCTCGAATGGTATTGGCTGGTATGCCAGTATCAGAGGAAAAATTGGTAAGACTATAATTAGTATTTAAATAATATTTATTCTGATCCATTATTCTTTCTAATTTTGGAACTATTTCTAATAATTTAGATTCCACTAAAGGTATTTTTTTTGAGTTGTGATTTAACTTTGATATTTGAAATAATATGTTAGGGTTTAATAAAATATAACTCGATATAATTAATGCCGCAACTGAAAAGCCTGTCATTGAAATTTGAGTATAAAGGTCATTATCAATATTAAATCCTAAATACCCTATTGCAACCATTATGAACAATAATATTTTTTGGAAATAAAAAACGTTAATAAAATAACGAGTTGATTTTTGGTGGGAAAAGTAATTAGGAGAATTATAAAATGAAAATAATAAATAACCGCCAAGTATAAAATAAATTATAGGATGAAAAAAACGAATCAAAAGTATTATAAAATTTTTATTTTGAACTTGCATCAAATATTGGGATTCAAAAACATAGCTATATGCTTTTCCCTTTATAATATATATAGGTTCGAATAAATATAAAACTAGACCGCCTAATATTACTGTAGAGCCTAAGTGGAATAAATATTTTACGTTAAATCGATTATTTTTAACAATTAATTGATGTAAACTGATATAATGAAACACATTATAAAGGGAATATACTAAAGTCATTAATGTTAGAATAGTTCCTGAATTTAAAATTTTAACATTGTAACGGGTAAATATTAAAAGTACTACAGTTGCCGTAATAAAAACAAAATACATTGACAATGAGCTTACAAGCACATAGTTTTTATAATTTATTTTAATTACTAACAGTATTGTATTAAACACCAACAAAATTGACGTTATAAATAATAAAATATCTGGAATCGTTAAATTTAAATTCATAAAATTATTTTATTTAGCAAACTTAGTAATTATTCTAATAAAAGAAAACTATATCATTTTATTTAAAGCTATATAATATGTCAAAAAATAACTTTTGATATAAAAGGCAAATGTTTACACTAATGAAATTAAAATAATAATCTATTTTTTTGTGCTTTTATTTTAATCCAAATTGCACGTAGTGAAAACAATTGTACTATTATTTATAACTTTTTCAGGTTATTCTCAAATTCTTCATCATCAAATGTTTTCGTCCCAAGGCGAAACAGCTAGAACTTCTAGTGGTGTAGTTATTAGACAAACTATTGGGCAACAAAGTGTTATTGGAAACCATAAAAATTCCAATTTTATTGTTGGACAAGGTTTTCAACAAAGCAATAAAATGAAATCTTCTTCTCCGTCAATTACAGTAATTAAAGTAATTGCCTACCCAAACCCTTTTGTTGAAAGGGTGAACTTCAAATTTTCAAATTCTGTTGAAGGACCTGTTAAAATTACTATATATGATATAGTTGGTAGGTTAGTATTTACTGATGAAAAACCCCTTATCAACAACACAGTATCCTATGATAATTTATTTTTTGCAGAAGGAGAATACTTTGCAAAATTAACCGCTAATAATTTCACTTACAGTACTAATTTATTAAAAAGAAAATGAGAAAAATTTATCAAATACTAATTGCTTTTATTGTTATTTCTAATTCTTATTCACAAGAAGTTTATTTTTTAACTGGAACTAATATTACGAAATTTAATTTTAGTAGCGAAAAAGGAGGAATAAAAACTCCACTTTTTAGTGGAACAGGTTTTTCTAGCGAAATGGGTTACATGAGACCTTTAAAAAACAAACGTTTTTCTCACTCTGTTTCGGTTAATCTTAACGATTATAATGTAGTAGCCGGAGATTTAGCAAATTCATATAAATGGAATACAAAATATTTCGGGGTAAATAATTCTTTAGATTTTACGGTTCCACTTACAAATAACTTTAAATTAATGCTTAAAGCAGGATTAAATCTTTCCACAATTATTCATGGCCGACAAGAAATAAATGGAGCATTTTATGAAATTATGAACCAAGATGAATTTTCAGGTTTAATTTTTATCCCTAATGGCTTATTACACTTAAAATATAAATTAAACGATTTTGGTTACTTAAGTTTTGGATATGGCTTATCAAAAAGCGTTATACTATTTAATATTTCAAAAGAAAAACTAACAACAAGCACCAATCAAATTGTATTTGGTATTCACTTTAATATCATCAAAAAATAATATTTGCAAATTATGAAAAAGATAGCTTTACTACTACTATTATTTGTTTCAACTGCATTTTATGCACAAACCAACGGAATCACTTATCAAGCAGTAATTTATTCTCCAAACGGAGAAGTAATTCCGGGTGTTAATAATTTAAATGCCCCAATTTCAAACACAACTATTTGTTTACAATTTGCAATTATAGATGCGGCTTCTCAAACGGAATATAAAGAGACCATAACTACCAGAACAGATGAATTTGGTATGGTGAATTTGGTAATTGGATCAGGAGTTCAAACAGGTGGTTATGCCACTTCTTTTTCTGATATATATTGGGCTGTGGCTCTGAAAAAATTGATTGTTTCCATAGATATAGAAGGACAATGTTCCAATTTTGTTGAAATAAGCAATCAAAAATTTGAAACAGTACCATTTGCATTTGCAGCAAAGAGTGCTGAAAATGTCACTGGAGTAGTGCCAATTGAAAATGGAGGTACTAATGCTATTACCGTACTAGGAGCTAAAACTAATTTGGGATTGCAGAATGTTGACAATACGCGAGATTTAGACAAACCAGTAAGTACCGCAACTCAAGCTGCATTAGATCTTAAAGAGAATTTAGCAAATAAAAGTTTAGATGTTACATTAGATGGTTCTTCGGATATAAAATATCCAAGTGTAAAGTCAGTTAAAACCTATGTGGATGCAAATGCATCTATTGGTTCTGCTGCATTGGCTGCAGAGGTTGCAAGAGCTACAGCTGCAGAAGCAACAATTGCAACCAATTTAAATACAGAAATTAGTAGAGCGGTTGGAGCAGAAGCTACCAAAGAAGATTTAGTCAATAAAAGTTCAAGTGTTGTAGTCGATGGAAACTCAGATGTAAAATATCCAACAGTTAGATCGGTTAAGACCTATGTAGATGCCAATTTAACTGCTGGTTCCAATGCCCTTGCGGCCGAAGTTATAAGAGCAACTAATGCTGAAAATGCAATTGCTACAAACTTATCAGCTGAGGCAGTTACAAGAGCTGCTGCAGATGCCGCCTTAACTTCAAATTTACTTGCTGAAACTATTAGAGCTACCAATGCCGAAGGTGCTTTAGCAACTAATTTAGCTGCAGAAGTAACTCGTGCAACTACAGCTGAGGCTAATAAAGAAGATTTAATTAACAAAAGTACGAGCGTTGTAGCTGATGGTTCTTCTGATATTAAATATTCAAGTGCAAAATCTGTAAAAACTTATGTTGATGCAAGTTCTTTGGCTGCTGCCAATGCTTTGGCAACAGAAAATGCTAGGGCAGTTGCTGCTGAAAATACAATTAGTGCCAACCTAGCTGCCGAAACTTCAATTAGAGCTAATGCTGTTACTACACTTGCTACTAATATTGCTGCAGAAGCGACTAGAGCTACTGCAGCAGAAAATGCTGAAGCTACTTCAAGAGCTGCTGCAGATGCTGTTTTGACATCAAATTTAGCAGCTGAAGTAACTAGAGCTACAACAGCCGAAGGAACTTTGACTACCAACTTAGCAGCGGAGGTAACTAGAGCAACAGCAGCGGAAGCTACTAAAGAAGATGCAGTTAACAAGAGTACAAGTGTAGCTGTTGACG
>JAIPAM010000015.1 GCA_021740105.1 Flavobacterium sp. | reverse complement strand
GCGGAGAAAGAGGGATTCGAACCCCCGGACCTGTTACAGTCAACAGTTTTCAAGACTGCCGCATTCGACCGCTCTGCCATTTCTCCAATAAGTCGCACCCTTTTGCTGAATGCGGTTGCAAATATAGTAACCTTTTTTTGATTTCTAAAACATTTATTTAGAAAATATCAAGAAAATAACTGCGCCTTCAAGTAATTATTTCATTTACTATCAGTTAGAAACAAATAATAGTCTAGTATTTCACATATTCGGAAATCTCCAACCCATACCCTATCATTCCTACTCGCTTGGTTTGCTCGGAATTCGAAATTAATCGGATGTTGGAAATGTCGATATCGTGCAAAATCTGCGCCCCAATCCCAAAATCTTTAGCGTCCATTTTTATCAACGGCGCCTTCATTTCTCCTTGGTTTTGTAGTACTTTCAATTCGCCTATTCGATTCAGCAAATTGTACGATTCCAATTCCTGGTTAATGAACAAAACAGCTCCTTTTCCAGCTTGATTAATAACGTTGAATATAGAATCTAGGTTTTTGTCGGCATCGTGAGTTAAAGCCCCTAAAATGTCGCTATTTATTTGAGTGGAATTGATGCGCGTCAATATTGGCTCACCCAAATTCCAATTCCCTTTGGACAAAGCAATATGAACTTGCTTGTTCGTAGTTTGTAAATACGCTCTCATTCGGAAAGTGCCAAATCGAGTGTTTACATCAAAATCTTCTTTCTTAACAATCAAACTGTCATGAAGCATTCTATAGGCAACTAAATCCTCAATAGAAACTAGTTTTAAATCGAATTTTTTCGCCACTTCAACCAATTGTGGTAATCGCGCCATCGAACCATCTTCATTCATAATCTCCACAATCACCCCTGCCGATTTGAATCCAGCGAGACGCGCAAAGTCAATTGCCGCTTCGGTATGCCCCGTTCTTCTTAAAACTCCACCTTGCTTAGCAATTAATGGAAATATATGTCCAGGACGTGCTAAATCGTGTTGCTTTGTATCAGGATTGCATAATGCCAAGATTGTTTTTGCTCTGTCGGCAGCTGAAATTCCTGTAGTTACCCCATTACCCCGCAAATCTACCGATACCGTGAATGCCGTTTCCATAGGGTCGGTATTGTTGTTCACCATCACGTGCAATCCCAATTCTTTGCATCTGTTTTCCGTTAACGGCGCGCATATTAATCCACGTCCGTGGGTTGCCATAAAGTTAATCATCTCTGGTGTTACCTTTTCGGCTGCAGCCAAAAAATCACCCTCATTCTCACGATCTTCATCATCAACAACGATAATGACTTTCCCTTGACGAATGTCTTCAATAGCTTCTTCTATGGTGTTTAATTGGAATTTAGGAAGGGTCATTTGTATTTAATTTTGTGTTGGAAATAGTTTTTTTATTAGGTTTTGAAACGGCACAGTGATCGCATCTAAATTAAATGATCCAATATCATTGGTAGCTCTGTATGTCAGTAAAATAGCCAAGGGCGTTAAGATAATTGAAGCCAACCAAGACCCTAAAAAAGGATCCATTCCGTTTTCACCAGCCAATCGTTTTCCAAAGGTATTGATAAAGTGAAAAGAGATAAAAATGGCTACAGCAAATACTATTGGCAGTCCAATTCCCCCTTTTCTAATTATTGCCCCAAGTGGAGCACCTATAAAAAACATAAGCAAACAAGCGTAAGCGACTATAAATTTGTCATAAACCGCACCCAAATGATCGTTGATAGAAATCTGTTTCATGTTCAATTCGTCTTTCGAACTTTCAATAGAAAACAAAGTGTTAGAAATACTGCTTGAAGCAAATTGTAGGATTTGAAGTTTTTCACTATTTGTTAGTAAAGCCAATAAATCCGGTTTCACTTCACCCATTTTAACAGGCAGAATTGATTTATTTTCAATTAAAAGTCCCGACCGTTGGTGCACATTATCGGCAAAGGAAATAACATCGCGATTATAATTTTTTCTCAACGAATCAATCGTGTAATTTAACTCACTTAAATTAAGCATGTTGGAGGTATTGGTAATACTCTGATCGTCTTGATTTCCATTTAAAATAGACAAATCTAAATTGATGACGTCCTTTTTGAATGTCGCTTTGGCAAATGGAATTTTCTTGCGATCATTCCAATTGCTAGGAATGATATCTTCATAATAGTACCCATCATTTAAAACTAATTTTAACATATTTGAATTCTCACTACTTATCAAATCTCCGTTTTTGGCTTTAATAACTATACGAACTCCATCACCATTGACCGATTTTTTGTGGATGGTAACTCCCGTAAGATGGTTGCCGTTCTCCCCTGTTTTTTTATCTACTTTTATAGAATACAAACCTATTTGGCTGAACTGTCCTTCGGCAATGGCCATAGCCGGCTTACGTTGTGCGATATTTTTCCTGAAATTGATGAATTTATATTCGGCATACGGAATCACATTATTGGCAAAGAAAAAAGAAGTGACACTTAAAATAACAATAAAAATAGTCAACCCTTTCATCGCTCTTTGTAATGAAATTCCTGCCGATTTCATAGCAGCAAACTCATAATTTTCAGCCAAATTTCCAAAAGACATTATCGAAGCCAATAAAACGGAAAGCGGAATAACTAGTGGGATAATTCGGGGCATTCCGTAAAGCAAGAATTTAACTACTAGCATCAAATCCAAGTCACGACCAGCCAAATCATAAATGAACAACCAGATGGTTTGAAGTATGAATATAAAAAACAAGATTACAAATACTGTTGTAAATGTAATCGCAAATGTTTTAAGAATATATTTATCAATTATCTTCAACTAGTCTAATTTATTTATGTAATATTTTGAGTATTTGCTAGCGTCAAAGGTAAATTGATTCTTGGACAACGGCTGATTAATTTTAAAAGAATTAACAGTCAACGTGGTTTTTGTACCGTTTCTACCGACCTCAATTAGGTTGTAAATATTCTTAGTTTGGGTATCTATTCCTAAAAGAATTTCCTTGCGTTGGTCTTTCGCATTATTAGGAACGAGTTTAATATATTGGATTTTTCTGCCTTTTACATTTTGGGGAATGTCCCAAGTATATTTGTAACCAGAGTTAAAAAAAGTCAATAATTTTGAAGGAGTAATGGCAGTGTCATCATTCTCATTCACTTTAGAAATCGCCACTTCTTCGTCTTCAGGATTAATGGTGTAGTTGTTTTTACCATCGAATATTTTGGTAACCCCCATCAAATTCAATACATATTTATTCCCTTTCATGGTCACATTGCCTTTGCTTTCCTGATTGATATTCTCTTTTAAATTGTTCAATGAATATTTAAAATCAATTACAATATTATCATAACTTTTAATTTTTGCAGTCACCGCGTCCAATAAAGTTTTCGCCTTTTTATCTTGGGCTTGAGTTGTAGTACTGAATAATAATGCTAATACAAAAAAGAAAAAACCATTTTTCATGGTAAGAGAAATTTTAGATAAGGGACATATATTGAAACTCATTGGTAATTTAATTTTGTTCATTACTGAAAAATTGATCTAGGGCGGCCAAATCGGTAATGTTCACATTTCGAGCTTTACTTCCTTCAAATGGACCTACAATTCCTGCAGCTTCCATCTGATCTATCAATCGACCCGCACGGTTGTAACCTAATTTTAGTTTGCGCTGCAACAACGATGCAGAACCTTGCTGGGCAGTAACAATAATCTCGGCAGCCTCTCTAAAAAGTGAATCGCGCTCGGAAATATCCATATCAAGATTAATGCCACTTTCCTCACCCACAAACTCAGGAAGCAAGTAGGCATCAGCATAGGCTTTTTGAGATCCGATGAATTCAGTAATTTTTTCTACTTCAGGAGTATCAATAAAGGCACATTGCACCCGCACCACATCGTTTCCATTGGTATACAACATATCTCCACGCCCTATTAATTGATCCGCTCCTTGGGTATCCAAAATGGTACGAGAGTCAATTTTTGATGTTACTCTAAAGGCGATTCTAGCAGGAAAATTCGCTTTTATCAAACCGGTAATTACATTCACTGAAGGTCGTTGCGTTGCGATAATCAAGTGAATTCCAATCGCTCTCGCTAACTGTGCCAAACGGGCAATAGGCGTTTCTACTTCCTTACCAGCGGTCATAATTAAATCGGCAAATTCATCGACAACCAAAACGATGTAAGGTAAAAATCGGTGTCCGTTTTCGGGATTCAATTTACGAGACTTAAATTTCTCGTTGTATTCTTTTATGTTACGAACCATCGCATCTTTCAACAAAGAATAACGGTTGTCCATTTCCACACAAAGGGAATTTAAGGTATTCACCACTTTGGCATTGTCGGTAATAATAGCATCACCAGAATCCGGTAATTTAGCCAAATAATGTCTTTCGATTTTATTAAATAGTGTCAATTCCACTTTCTTTGGATCGACCAACACAAACTTTACTTCAGCAGGGTGTTTTTTATATAATAACGACGTTAATACCGCATTCAATCCCACCGATTTTCCTTGACCTGTAGCTCCCGCCATCAATAAATGGGGCATCTTAGCCAAATCGACCACAAAAGTTTCATTAGAAATTGTTTTCCCTAAAGCGATGGGCAATTCCATTTCGGCCTCTTGAAAACGAGCCGATCCAATAACACTTTTCATAGAAACCATCGTAGGATTCTTATTTGGAACCTCAATTCCAATTGTTCCCTTTCCAGGAATTGGAGCAATAATACGAATCCCTAAGGCTGATAATGACAATGCAATATCGTCTTCTAAACTTTTAATTTTAGAAATTCGTATTCCTGCTTCTGGCACAATTTCATACAAAGTAACTGAGGGACCTACTGTAGCTTTAATTTGTGCTATTTCAATTTTATAATTTCGTAATGTTTCAAGAATTTTGTTCTTATTTTCTTCTAACTCTTCCTGGTTGATGGTAATTCCACCAGTAGAATATTCTTTCATTAAATCCAATGTTGGAAACTGGTAGTTGGATAATTCCAAGGTAGGATCAAACAAACCAAAGTCAGCAACCAAACGGGAAGCTAAATTCTCTTCAACTATATCTTCTTCGTGAGCTTTCTCAATAACAAAATCGCTATCAATATCTTCAATCGGTAAAGTATTTGCTTCTAAATCATCAAAATCATCCACGATGGATTCTTCTACTTTAGACTTCAAAACCGGATCCATATTGATTTCTGAAGAAGAGTTAATAGTAGGTTTTAAAGCTTCTTTATTAATTTCAAATTGGGAGGTTGGCTTGATTATGGGCTCTTCTATTTCTTCTTCATCAGCAACAGCATATTCTTCTAGATTGTAAGTTGAGTTTGAAACAGGCTCATTAACAGGTGTTAACTCGGAATCAATTTCATTTTTACTTCTTTCGAAAAAACCTTTAATAGTGTCGGGAGAAATTTTTATTTTGAATATCAAATAAATAAAAATCCCCAATAACAAAATTAGAAACGTTCCTGAACTTCCAACATAATCTTGCATAAACAGGTTCATCTCGTAACCTATAGTTCCACCCAATTCAGGCAAGGTAGTTGCAAAAAAACCACATAAAATGGAGATCACAATAATGGCATACAAGTCCCAAAACCAAACGCTTTTCAGTCTTTTAAATGGAATATCCATTACTAAAAAAGCACCGGTTAAAAAGAAGAATTTTACAAATAAAAAGGAAGCGATTCCGAATCCTTTATAGATAAATAAATCAGCTAAAAAAGCACCAAACTTCCCTAACCAATTGTTCACATTCTTAGAACGATTCGTCAATTCAGCAACGGCACTCTGATCTTCCTGACCATGAATAAAAAAAGAAATAAATGCTAAGAGTAATGCCACAGAGAACAGTAGAAATATAAATCCCAATAAGATTTTATATTGCTTTCCTAATTTCCACGGTAATTTATCTTCAGGATCAGTTCCTTTTTTATTCGAGGTAAGTGTTTTTTTTGCCATTCTTTATTGAACTAATAACTATTATATCAAGTAAAATATTAAGTAATTTTTGGTAAATAGATCATTAAACCAATTGCAATTGCGGTCATAGCAGCAAAAAATACTGCGCCCGCAGCAATGTCTTTTATAAATCCTATTTTTTTATGAAACTCCGGATGAATAAAATCGGCTACTTTCTCAACAGCAGTGTTTAGTCCTTCAATACTTAAAACCAAACCGATAGCAAGGGTTTGAAATAGCCATTCTTCATGGGAAATAGTAAAGTAAAACCCTGCAATAGTTACAAGCACCGCCAGTGTAGATTGCACCATAATACTGTGCTCGGTAGTAATTAATTTTATTGCGCCTTTAAAAGCAAATACTAAGCTTTTTAATCTACCTGTAAAAAAAGTATTGTCTTTTTGAAAATCCATACTTAGTATTAAAGCACTGCTAAAGCAGCGTCATAATTAGGTTCATTTGCAATCTCAGGCACTTGCTCTGAATATATAATTACTCCATTTTCATCAATTACTATAACAACTCTAGAATGCAAACCTGCTAAAACACTTTCTACAATTTCCAAACCGTAGTCTTTCCCAAAAGCACCCGTATTAAAATCTGAAAGATTAATTACATTTTCAAGACCTTCAGCACCACAAAAACGAGTTTGTGCAAAAGGCAAATCTCTAGAAATGCACAATACTTTGGTGTTTGGTAAAGCACTTGCTTTTTGATTGAATTTTCTAACAGAGGTAGCGCAAGTTCCTGTATCGATACTTGGAAAAATATTCAAAACCAATTTACTTCCAGCAAAATTTGCTAAACTAGCAATTGATAAATCTTTTTGTACCAATTTAAAATCGTTTGCTTTCGAACCCACTTTTGGTAATTCACCACTCGTGTTTATTGGATTTCCTCCTAATGTAACTACTGCCATAATTCTTATATTTTTTAGACATCAAAAGTAAGCAAATATATTGGGAATAAAAAAATTGCTATTAACTAAGGATTAAGTAAAGCTAAAATTTCTTTCTTTGGGCGTGCCCTCGTTTAGATAGTATGTGGTGACGAAGGAATTGATGTTCAACTCGGTCGCGCTGTCCGCTACAATCGCTGTTGCGCATTGCTCCACAGCGGATTTCCGCTACCATCGCTCACGCAAAAACAAAAAACCCTGTTTCGTTACAAACAGGGTTTTCAAAGACCCGAGGCGTTAGCCGAACGGGCGAAGCAAAGGCGACGATCCGAGCCCGAAGGGCGAACACGTCGTTCCGATAAAAAAAATAAGCCCTGTCTTTTCAGACAAGGCTTACTAAAGAAAGGCGACGACATACTCTCCCACAAATTGCAGTA
>JAIPAM010000006.1 GCA_021740105.1 Flavobacterium sp. | reverse complement strand
TGAGCACAACCTGCAGATGCAGCTATTGTATAAGTGATTGTATGGTTTCCAGAGGTGCTTGTACTTGGCGTTATTGCTCCAGTAGCAGCATCAATAGTCAATCCTGCAGTTCCACTATACGTTCCTCCAGTATATCCTGCAGTTCCGCTTAAAGTAACTGCTTGACCGGTAGTTAAAGTAGTACAGAAAGGAGTTCCTGCATAAGTAATTGTAGCCGTTGGTAAGGCAGTGATCACTACATTCGTAGTAGTTGATACTGCAGCACAACCAGCACTTGCAAGGGCAGTGTAAGTAACAACATAATTTCCAGCGGTACTAGTACTTGGTGTAATCGCTCCGGTAGTAGCATTAACAGTTAGACCAGTTGTTGAACTATAGGTTCCTCCGGTATAAGCATCAGTTCCAGTTAAGGTAACCGCTTGTCCTGTAGTTAAACTGGTACAGAATGGAGTTCCTGCATAAGTGATGGCAGCTGTTGGTAATGCCGTAATAACAATAGTTGCTGTACTTGTTCCAACCGGTCCACAAGTAGTAGCCGGAACAGTATAAGTAACAGTATAATTTCCTGGGGTACTTAAAGCTAAATCTATTACACCAGTAGAACTGTTTATAGATAAACCTGCCGTGGATGTAAAAGAACCTCCTGCTGTAAAACCGGACACAGGAAGTACAACTGGATTAGTTCCATTTTTACAAATAGGTGTTGTATAAGAGAAACCGGTAACTGGTACCGTGGAAACATTTATTGTAATTGGAGTAGTTACTACAACTGGGCTACATCCGCCTGAAGCAGCAATTGTATAGGTAACTGTATAATTTCCTGCCGGACTAGATAAATCCACAGCTCCAGTAGTTGAGTTAATAATTAAACCTGTAGTAGCAGAGAAAGTTCCTCCAGTTGCACCGGTTAATGTTACCGTTGCGCTAGAAGTACCAGAACAATAAGGAGAACCTGCATATACTATTGTTGCCGTTGCAGGCGCATTAACTGCAATATTTGTAGTTGTACTTAAAGAGGAACAACCTGCACTTGCTGGAATTGTATAGGTCACAACATAATTTCCACCGGTACTTGTACTAGGATTAATCGCTCCAGTAGTAGCATCTATAGTTAATCCTGTTGTTGAACTAAATGAACCACCAGTATAAGCATCGGTTCCAGTTAAAGTAACTGCTTGACCTGAAGTTATCGTTGTACAAAATGGATTGCCAGCATAAGTAATTGTGGCAGTTGGAACTCTAGTAATTATAACATTCGTTGTAGTTGTTACAGAAGTACAACCTGCGCTAGCGGGTGCAGTATAAGTAACCACATAATTTCCAGGAGTGCTTGTACTTGGAATAATTGCTCCTGTAGTTGCATCAATTGTTAAACCTGTTGTTGAGCTATATGAACCACCGGAATATGCTGCAGTTCCTGATAAAGTAACCGCTTGTCCTGTGGTTAAAGAAGTACAAAATGGGGTACCTGAATAATTTATTGTAGCTGTTGGCAGCGGTGTAACATTTATTGTAACAGTAATTGGAACACCTACACATCCATTAGCTGTTGGTGTTATAGTATAAACAACAGAACCTGGGTTAGCTGTAGTTGCTGTTAATGTTTCCGCAATAGTAGTTCCATTTCCAGCGGTTGCTCCTGTCACATTATTTTGAACAACTGTCCATGCAAATGTAGCTCCAGTTACTAAACTAGTTAACGGAATATTAGTTGCCGATCCAGAACAAATGGTAGTAGATGCCGGCGTAGCAACTGCTACAGGAGTTGGATTTACTGTGATTATTGAATTAATTGGTAAACCAACACAACCATTTAATGTTGGAGTTATGGTATAATCGACAGAACCTACAAAATTACCAGGTGATGTTAATGCTTGGGCAATTGTTGATCCACTAGCTGACGATGCTCCGGAAGCATCTGTTTGAACCGCTGTCCAAGCAAATGTTGCTCCTGTTGGAGTACTAGTAAGTATAATATTTGAGGTAGAACCTGAACAGATAGTAGCAGGCGTTGGCGTTGCAATAGCTAAAGGTATTGGTTTTACAGAAATAATGGAATGTATAGGTGTTCCATTACAACCATTAGCCGAAAGGGTAATTGTATAATCAACAGTTCCGACGGTATTACCAGTAGTAGTTAAGGTTTGTGCAATATTAGTTCCGGCACCACTTGAAGATCCAGTAGCATTTGTTTCTACAGCTGTCCAGTTAAATGTGGTTCCTGAAACATTACTTCCTATAGCAATATCAGTTATGGTACCAGTACAAATTGAATTAGAAACTGCAGTTGCAGTTGCAACAGGTATTGGATTTACTGTAACAATTGTAGTTGATGTTAGAGGGGCTACACCAATAGTTGATGGTGTCGCAGTACATACATAACTAAATGGAGGAGTGCCTGTTGGTGTAGGCACATTGTTAACATTAGCTCCAGTTGCTGTAAATCCATTGGGCCCAGCCCAAGTGTAAGTAACTGGACCAACCCCAGGATCAGTTGCACTAAGATTAAATGTACCTCCAGCACAAATTGGACCTGTGTTTGTTGTAGCAAATGCACAAACTACAAATTGTAGTGTAAATTGAGCAACAGCATAACAATAGGTTCCAGATACATCCCAAACAGTAGCATAGATTGTTTGACCTGCCGTACCTGTAAAATTTTCTTGTTGTGATAATGGAATAGGAGAAACATTGGTTAAAGCGTTGGTCGCGTTTGTATTGTATCTAACTCTATAATTGGAAGCCAAACCAGGTAAACCTTGTAAAAGCACATTTGTGTTTTGTGTTAAATCGAATGAAGAGTTATTACAAGCAGTAATCGTATTGGGTGGATTAAATGGAACCGGTACTCCACGATTAATGGTAGTACAAACCGCACTTTGCGTGGAACTACATCCAGGACTACGAGCGGTTACACAATAGGTTCCAGCGCCATAAGCCAAAGTAGTTCGAGTACTATTATTAGATCTTGGAGGACCAGCAGAAAAGTTAGGCCCAGAAGTTGAAGGTATACTCGTACTATTGAATGTCCAAGCGAAAGTTGTTCCTACTTGAGCAGAATTCAAATAATTAGCCGTTAAAATATTATCTCTACAATCCGATACACCTCCACCAGCAATAGATAAAGGACAAACGATATCACAACTGGTAGCGCCATTACCCCCAGTTTGAGCCAATGTAATTGTACCCGCTTGGTTAGAGAAATTGGTTAGTAGTACCATATAAAATTGTCCAACAACAGCATTAGTAATTGTGAAATTTTCAGTAGCACTTGCACTATAACTACAACCTATTTGAGTACTTGCATTTAGATTTGAGGCTCCACAGGTTGGAGTAACAAATGGTCCCCAAGCAATAAAATCGACATCTCTTGGTTGTCCTGCTGTATTTGTTTGACTAATATTAAAATTTAATGTGCCCGATTGACTAATTTGCAAATAATACCAAGCAGGATTGGGTTGTGATCCTAAACAAGAATAATTTCCAGCATTAGGAACATTTGTTGAGTTTGGAAAGGATAGACCTGCGCTTGAAGTACCCGCACAAAAAGGGAGTGCGGTAGAACAACCTGGGGCTAAATTTTGGCTATATGATTTGGCAAATAATATTAAAAATAGTACTATTAAAAGGTGTCTTTTATTCATTATAAAGGTAATTTAGGAGGCGTAATTTACATATTTTTAAGAAATTATTCTGTTAAATTGAAAAAATATTTCAAAATTGATTCGCTTTATTACTTTTTAAGATTAATTAATTAACTTTGTGCTTCAAAATTTATAAAAAAATAACAACGAATTGATGATAAATAATGCTGAATTTCAAGATGAAATTGGAGAAAACCATATTGCAACAAGTGCTCAAAACCCTATAAGAAAGGATGCTTTTTCCATTTCTGATGAAGAAAAAATTAGCTTGATTAAAAAAGACGTTGAAAGTATTTTGACCACAATAGGAATTGACTTAACAGACGACAGTCTTAAAGGAACTCCAAATCGTGTAGCAAAAATGTTTGTAAATGAACTATTTGGTGGTTTAAATCCTAATAAAAAACCGAAAGCTTCCACATTTGAAAATAACTATAAATATGGTGAAATGTTGGTTGAAAAAAACATTACACTCTATTCTACTTGTGAACATCACCTGCTTCCAATTATTGGAAGAGCTCATGTTGCCTATATTTCAAATGGAAGAGTAATTGGGCTTTCAAAAATGAATAGAATTGTTGAATATTATTCCAAAAGACCTCAAGTTCAGGAACGTTTAACCATGCAAATTGTTCAAGAATTACAAATTGCATTAGGAACTGAAGATGTAGCTTGCGTTATTGATGCTAAACATTTGTGCGTGAATTCAAGAGGAATTAAAGACATCGAAAGTAGCACCGTTACTTCGGAATTTGGAGGTAAATTTAAGACGGAACAAACTCGTAGAGAATTTTTAAACTACATTCAAATGGATACCAAATTTTAATTTTACAGATAAAACTCTAGCCCTGATAGAAGTGGAAATCCCGAGATATTGCAAGGAACGAAGCAATAATGAGGATTGAAACGGAGAGCAGGAAATAGCTCCAAAAAAAAACTCAAAAAATGCCATTATATAAAACACAAACCCTAAAAATATATAACTCACTTTCGGGTGAAAAAGAAATTTTCACTCCAATTAACGAAGGAAATGTGGGAATGTATGTTTGCGGACCTACTGTTTATAGTAATGTTCATTTGGGAAATGTTCGAACTTTTATGTCTTTCGACGTAATTTTTAGGTATTTAAAACACCTAGATTATAAAGTACGATACGTTCGAAATATTACTGATGTTGGCCATATTGTGGATGACGTAGATGAAGGCGAAGATAAAATTGCTAAAAAAGCACGTTTGGATCAGGTGGAACCAATGGAAATTGTGCAACGCTATACGGTTGATTTCCATAATGTTTTGAAATTATATAATTTATTACCTCCAAGCATAGAACCAACAGCAACAGGTCATATTATTGAGCAAATTGCAATTATCAAAAAAATTATTGATAACGGAATTGGTTATATTGCTAATGGATCGGTTTATTTTGACGTAGTAAAGTTCAATGAAATTAATAATTACGGTCAGTTAAGCGGAAGAAACATAGATGATATGCTTGCCAATACAAGAGAACTTGACGGACAATCTGACAAAAGAAATCCACAAGATTTTGCACTTTGGAAAAAAGCAGAACCTCAACATATCATGAGATGGCCCTCCCCTTGGAGCGATGGATTTCCTGGTTGGCATTTGGAATGTACTGCTATGAGTACCAAATATTTAGGAAATCATTTTGATATTCACGGAGGAGGAATGGACTTAAAATTTCCTCACCACGAGTGCGAAATTGCTCAAAATGAAGCTTGTACTGGTCAAACGCCCGTGAATTATTGGATGCACGCTAACATGCTTACGTTAAACGGTAAGAAAATGTCAAAATCAACTGGAAATAATATTTTACCTATGGAAATTATCACTGGTGAAAATACTATTTTAAGCAAAGCTTTTTCTCCAAGTGTAACTCGTTTTTTCATGTTACAAGCGCATTATAGAAGCAATCTTGATTTTACAAATGACGCTATTTTAGCAGCCGAAAAAGGATACTTTAGATTAATGGAAGCCATTGATGGTTTGAAAGATATTAATGCAAGTGCCACTTCTACCCTATCTATTTCAAATTGGGCAGCGGCTTGTTACGAGGCAATGAATGATGATTTTAATAGCCCAATTCTAATTGCTCAATTATTTGAAGGCGTGCGATTTATCAATTTATTGAAAGACAATAAAGAAACGTTAACTCAAACTGATTTAGAGTTATTTTCATCGTTAATCAAAGGGTTTGTGTTTGACGTTTTAGGATTAGAAGATGAAAAAGCGGTTGGAAATAACAACGAAAAATTAGAAGGTGTTGTTAATATGTTGATTGAAATGAGAAATCAGGCTCGTGCCAATAAAGATTTTGCACTATCGGATCAAATTAGAGATCAATTAATGGCTATTGGAATTCAGTTAAAAGACGGTAAAGAAGGAACCTCCTTTACGGTTTAATAATTCTAAAATATGTCTTTATCCAAAATACTTATTTATCCATTTGTACTTTTAATTCGTTTATATCAAACAGCTATTTCCCCTTTTACTCCATCCGCATGTCGGTTTGAACCTACCTGTTCTTCCTATTTTTTAGAAGCCCTTAAAATTCATGGTTTGTTTTATGGAAGTTACCTTGGAATTAAGAGAATAATATCATGTAATCCTTGGGGAAAAAGTGGTTACGATCCCGTTCCAAAAAAAGGTTTACACAAACATTAAAATAATTTGATTTTAAATTCTACTATTTTATCTATTTTTACCAATAAATAATAAACACATTTCTATCATGGTTTGGAATCCTTCAGAAGGCATTGATTTAGGTTTTTTTATGATTCGATATTACAGCTTAATGTTTGTAATTGCCTTTGGATTAGGCTGGTACATCATGAAAAAAATATTTGAACGTGAAAATGAATCGATAGAAAAATTGGATTCTCTTTTTATATGGACTGTTTTTGGAACACTATTGGGAGCCCGATTAGGACATGTTTTCTTTTACGATTGGGAATATTTCAGAAATCACTTAGCCGAAATACTTTTACCATTTCGTTTCTCTCCGAATTTTGAATTCACAGGTTTCCAAGGATTAGCGAGTCATGGAGCGGCAATTGGGATTATTCTTGCCATGTATTTCTATAGTAAAAATATAATGAAAAGACCCCTTTTATGGGTCTTGGATCGCGTGGTTATTCCGGTAGCGAGTGGCGCAGTATTTGTGAGAATTGGTAATTTTTTCAATTCAGAAATTATTGGACACGACACTACTTCTTCGTTTGGAATTAAATTCATCAAAGATTTTTACAGTCCGAGAGAAGTGGTGAATGCTACTAAAATTCCAAATCCAAAAGAAGCCTATAATGCAATTGCCACTAATCCGCAATTTGCTAATTTATTAGAGCAAGTACCCGCAAAACATCCAACGCAATTGTATGAGTCCATAAGTTATATTTTTGTTTTTGCGGCCTTATTTTATATGTATTGGAAAACTGATGCTAGAGAAAAACAAGGCTATTTATTAGGGATGTTTCTAATTATGCTTTGGTCGGTGCGCTTTGTGGTTGAGTTTTTGAAAGAAAGTCAGGGTGGTTTTGAAAGTGATCTTGGAACGTTTTCAACGGGACAATGGCTGAGTATTCCATTTATTATCATCGGATTCTTATTGATTTTAAAATCAAAGAAAATTGATTTAGTATAATTTTTTTTAAACCACTTCTTAATGAAGTGGTTTTTAATTTAAATTAGAATCCAATTACCACTGCACAATAATAAATTAGAAATGAAAATAGTATTTGCATCCAATAATAAAAATAAAATTCATGAAATTCAAAGTATGCTCCCGGAGAATATCCAAATTGTGAGTTTGGAAAGTATCGGATGTTTCGAAGAAATTCCTGAAACAGCAGCTACAATTGATGGAAATGCCATTTTGAAAGCCAATTATATCACTCAAAATTATGGCTTAGATTGTTTTGCTGATGATACCGGACTAGAGGTAGATTCACTCAATGGTCAACCCGGAGTATATTCAGCAAGATATGCTGGAGAACAAAAAAATGCTGATGACAACATGAATAGGTTATTGGAAGAATTATCAAATAAATCCAATAGAAACGCCCAATTCAAAACGGTAATAGCGGTAAATTTAAAAGGAAATCAATGTCTTTTCACAGGAATTGCATCTGGAGAAATTACATTAGAGAAAAAAGGAACTGGCGGATTTGGTTACGATCCAATATTTAAACCTAGTGGTTATGAAAATACATTTGCAGAACTTTCATTGGAAGTAAAAAATGAAATTAGCCATCGAGGAAAAGCCACTAAATTACTTATAGAATTTCTTCAAAAAGTATAATTTTTATTACTTTTCAGATATAAATTGGTCGGATTTATTAACAATTTTTTTCAATCTAAAATCTTGAATCTAAAATATTAAATCTAAATTACTGATTATCAATTATTAATAAAATATCAATTCTACGATTTCAATTAGTTATTAACAAATATTAGCCGTACTTTTGCAAAATATTTAAAATATTATATGAATAAATTTGAACAATTAGGATTAAGTGAATCGTTACTGAAGGCGATTTTAGATCTAGGATTTGAAAATCCGACCGAAGTACAGGAGAAAGCGATTCCCCTATTATTGGAAAAAGACACAGATTTAGTTGCGTTGGCTCAGACAGGGACAGGGAAAACGGCAGCATTTGGGTTTCCAGTCATTCAGAAAATTGATGCCGACAACAGAAATACACAAGCATTAATTTTATCTCCAACACGCGAATTATGTTTGCAGATTACCAACGAGCTTAAAAACTACTCAAAATACGAAAAAGGTATTAATGTGGTAGCAGTATACGGTGGAGCTAGCATTACAGAACAAGCCAGAGACATAAAAAGAGGAGCGCAAATTATTGTGGCTACTCCAGGAAGAATGCAAGACATGATTAATAGAGGTTTGGTAAACATTTCTCAAATTAATTATTGCATCCTTGACGAAGCAGATGAAATGTTAAACATGGGATTCTATGAAGACATTGTAAACATTCTATCAACTACTCCAGACGAAAAAAGCACTTGGTTGTTTTCTGCAACTATGCCTGCTGAAGTAGCAAGAATTGGAAAACAATTTATGCATAATCCAGTAGAAATTACTGTAGGAACTAAGAATTCTGGTTCTGCAACTGTATCCCACGAATTTTATTTAGTTAACGCTAGAGATCGTTACGAAGCTTTAAAAAGATTAGCCGATGCCAATCCAGATATTTTTTCAGTTGTTTTTTGTAGAACAAAACGAGATACTCAAGCAGTTGCTGAAAAGTTAATTGAAGATGGTTATAGCGCTGCCGCTTTGCACGGAGATTTATCTCAAGCGCAACGTGATGGTGTGATGAAATCTTTTAGAGGAAGACAAATCCAAATGCTTGTAGCTACCGATGTTGCAGCTCGTGGAATTGATGTGGATAACATTACTCACGTAGTAAATTATCAATTACCTGACGAAATTGAAACGTACAATCACCGTTCAGGACGAACAGGAAGAGCCGGAAAACTTGGAACTTCAATCGTAATTGTAACTAAAAGCGAATTGCGTAAGATTTCTTCTATCGAAAGAATCATCAAACAAAAATTTGAAGAAAAAACAATTCCATCTGGAATCGAAATCTGCGAAATTCAATTGTTGCACTTAGCAAATAAAATTAAAGATACCGAAGTAGATCACGAAATTGATAACTATTTACCAGCAATCAACAATGTTCTTGAGGGTTTAACGAAAGAAGAATTAATTAAGAAAATGGTTTCTGTTGAATTCAATCGTTTCATCGCTTATTACAAAAAGAATAGAGATATCTCTAATCAATCTTCAGGTTCTGAAAGACGGGAACGTAATGATGGCGAAGGTGCATCAAGAGAATTCAACAACAATGGTGCCGTACGTTATTTTGTTAATATCGGTTCTAGAGATAATTTCGATTGGATGTCATTGAAAGATTATTTGAAAGAAACTTTAGACCTTGGTCGTGACGATGTATTTAAAGTGGATGTAAAAGAAGGTTTCTCTTTCTTTAACACTGACCCTGAACATTCTGAAAAAGTTATGGAAGTGTTGAATAACGTTCAATTGGAAGGACGTAGAATCAATGTTGAGATTTCTAAGAACGATGGTGGTGGAAGACGGGACCATAACGGAAGAAGTTCTGGAGGTTTTGGAGGCGGAAGAAGTTCAGCTCCAAGAAGAGAAGGTAATTTTGCTCCTCGAAGAGAAAGTTCAGGCGGTTTTAGAAGTGATCGTAATTCAGCCCCAAAGGAAGGTGGTTTCGGAAGAAGAACAACTGCTCCTAGAGAAGGTGGTTTTGGCGGAAGAAGCGCTGCACCTAGAACCGGTGGTTTTACATCTGACAGAAGTCCAAGATCTGAAGGTTCGTCTGAAAGAGCACCAAGAAGATCGGAAGGTTTTGGGGATACACCAAGAGAAAGAAGACCAAGAAAAAGCTAACATAATTTGTTAATTTTCTTATAATTATAAGGATAAACTACAGAATATCTTTCGTGATTTATTACTTTTAGAGTTTTAAATCCAGAAATGAGATATTTTGTAGTTTTCTTTTTTATACTATTTGCTAAAAACACCCTATTTTCGCAAGAAACAACTCCATCACAAAAAGTTTTTGGAACCATTGTTAATTATAGTTCTCAACTTCCATTATCGAATGTTAATATTATAAATATAAATAAAGTTAGAGGCACAGTTTCCGACTCCAATGGTAAATTCGAATTAGAGGTTAGCGTTACCGATACCTTACACATCTCACTTATTGGATTCAAATCTATAAAAATCAGAGTTACCAACGACTGGTTTAAAATTAAAACAACCAAAATTCAACTGACAGAAAGCGCAATTGCACTTGAAGAAGTGATAGTTCGTCCCTACGATTTAACAGGTTACTTGGAAGTAGATTCCAAATTAATTCCTACAAAACAAAATTACCGATACAGCATTTCAGGACTACAACAAGGTTATGAAGCCGGCGAATATTCTCCCGGAGCTTTTAGTAAAGTAATGGGTTCCATTTTTAACCCTGCCGATATGCTCTATAATTTCTTTGGTAAAAAACCAAAAGAATTGAAACGATTGAAAAGCTTAAAGAAAGACGAAACAGTTAGAAATTTGCTGGCTTCTAAATTTGATAGAGAAACCATTTCAGTGCTACTTGGAATTGATAAAAACGATATTCCTGAAATTTTAGGTCGCTGTAATTACTCCGAATCCTTCATTAAAACTGCCAATGATCTCCAGATTATGGATGCCATAAGCGAATGTTATGAAGAATATAAAATCCTGAAAAAGAAATAATTTACTTATAGTTAGTTCCTTATTTGTACTTTTGAATTCTTAATTTCAATTAATGGATAATAATAATCCCATTCTTACTACTTCTAATTTGTCTGTTGGCTATTCTTCGAAAAAAGAAAGTAAAACTATTGCATCCAACATCAATTTGACTTTGAAAAAAGGAGAATTAATCGCTTTAATTGGTACCAATGGAATTGGAAAATCTACTTTATTAAGAACATTAATTGGTATTCAACCTCCCCTATCTGGAAATGTTATTTTAAATGGCCTAGATATTTCTGATTACTATTCTATTTCGTTTGCTCAAAATCTGAGTATCGTTTTAACAGAAAAATTACCTCCAAGTAACTTAACGGTATTTGAAATTGTAGGTCTAGGAAGACAACCTTATACCAATTGGTTGGGAAAATTATCAGCTAATGATATTTCTAAAATTAATGAAGCTATGGAGCTTACACAAATTACTTCTTTAGCAGAAAAAAAACATTATGAAATAAGCGATGGGCAGCTTCAAAATGTTTTAGTAGCGAGAGCTTTGGCACAAGATACACCTTTAATTATTTTAGACGAACCTACTACCCACTTGGATCTACTTCATAAAGTTAGTTTGTTTAAACTCCTGAAGAAACTCGCAAAAGAAACCAATAAATGCATCCTTTTTTCAACTCATGATATCGATATGGCGATTCAAATTAGCGATGAAATGATTATCATGACTGAGGAAAATGTGGTTCAAGACCAACCGTGTAATTTTATTTCAAAAGGAAATTTTGATACTTTATTCAAAGACGAACAGATCGCTTTTGATAGCGAAAAAGGAAAGTTTATTGTTCAATAAAACTATATTTCAATCTGTCTTTTTGCTTCACCTATTGCAAATGCTACTGAATTAGCTAAGTTATAACTTCGTACTAATGGAGAAATTGGGATGGTTAAATGATTTGGAAATTGATTTAAAATAGTATCACTTAAACCGACACTTTCTTTTCCAAAAACCAACCAATCGCCATCATGAAAATTTTCTTTTAAATACGATTTTTCAGCATTTGAACTAAATAAAAAAACTCGAGACTTATCAGGAATTTGAACTGTCCATTCATCCATATTCTGATATTCTTTCCAATCTAAATGCACCCAATAATCCAAACCAGAACGTTTCAAATTTTTATCTGTAATTTGAAATCCAAAAGGATGTATTAAATGCAATCTATTTCCAGTTCCCACACATAACCTTCCTATGTTTCCAGTATTATTAGGTATTTCAGGTTCTACTAAAACAATATTTAACATGCTTTATTTATGATTTAATATTTAATATTTTTGAATCAGCTATTTCAATAACTTCTCCTGATTTTAATTCGTTCAAATAGACGTTACCTATTCTAACTCTTACTAACCTTAAGGTTGGGAAACCAACAGCAGAAGTCATTTTCCTTACTTGGCGAAATTTTCCTTCATTTAAAGTAATCGAAACCCAAGAAGTTGGTCCATGACGTTCATCACGAATTTTCTTCCCTCTTTCACCAAAATTAGGAATTTCAGAAACTAAAAATGCCTTACAGGGTTTCGTTTTATATTTAGAACCTTTAAATCCAATTTCAACTCCGCTTTGAATTTTATCAATTGCTTCTTGTGTAATAATTCCATCAACTTGAACGTAATATTCTTTATCCACTTTTTTACTTCGCACCAATTCACTCATCATTCCATCTGTGGTTAATAGAATCAAACCTTCAGAATCTTCATCTAAACGACCAATTGCCATTGTCCCTTCAGGAAAATCATACAATTCACCTAATAATTTTTTATTCCTTTTTAATTGGTATATAAATTGGCTTAAATAACCATAGGGTTTGTTTAAAATAAAATGTTGGTGCATTAGCGAAATAATTGAATTGCAAATTTACATTTAAATTAATAAATATTTTGTTTAACAAATACTTAAATTAGTTAAACAATTTATATCTTTACACTTTCAAAATAAATAAAAATGGAAAAGGAGTTTTCTGAAATTGAAATAGACCGGATAATCGAAATGGCTTGGGAAGACCGGACCACATTCGACTCTATATTGCTACAATTTGGCTTAAAAGAGCAAGAAGTAATTGATTTGATGCGTAGAGAAATGAAGCCCTCCAGTTTTAGAATGTGGAGAGCTCGCGTTCAAGGACGTAAAACAAAGCACGAAAAACTGCGAGATTTTCGAGAAGGCCGATTTAAATGTACTCGCCAAAGACAAATAAACAATAATAAAATAGCTAAAAGATAATGAAAAACATAGTCATCATTGGTGGAAGCAAAGGAATTGGAAATGCAATTCTAAAGCAAGCAGTTGAAAACAATAAAGTAGTAAACATTAGTAGAAACCTTCCTGAAATTTCTCATCCTAATTTAACCAACTATCAATTGGACGTATTAAGTTCAGAACTTCCAGATATTGAGCAGGTTGACGTATTAATTTATTGTCCTGGATCAATCAACTTGAAACCAATTATGAGTTTGGGAATTGATGATTTCAGAAATGATTTTGAAATTAATGTAATTGGAGCAGTAAAGTCGATTCAAAAATATTTACCAACACTTAAAAAAGGTTCCAATCCTTCTATTATATTGTTCAGTACCGTTGCAGCAAAATTAGGAATGCCTTTTCATGCTAGTATTGCAACAGCAAAATCAGGTGTTGAAGGATTAGTAAAATCGCTTGGAGCAGAATTATCACCAACCGTTAGAGTTAATGCAATTGCGCCAACAATAACTGAAACCTCACTATCTGCAGCAATTCTTCGAAATGATAGAATGAAAGAAAATATGATTGAAAGACATCCAATGAAAGGATATTTAGCCCCAGAAGAAGTTGCTGGCATGGCAGATTTTTTAATGTCAGACAATGCAAAATCGATATCGGGCCAAGTATTTGAAATGGATTATGGAATTGTAAGTTTTAAAATATAATAAAAAACATTAATGAAAAGTTACGAAAAAATTGAGGTTTACGATACCAAATTAATTGAATCATTATCTGAAAATTATAAAACAATAATAGAAAATTTAGGAGAAGATGTGAATCGTGAGGGATTGCAAAAAACACCTGAAAGAGTTGCCAAAGCTATGCAATTTTTGACTCACGGTTACGATTTAAATCCGCTTGAAATATTAAAATCGGCTCTATTTACTGAAGATCATCAACAAATGATCGTAGTTAAAGACATTGAAGTTTACTCCATGTGTGAACATCACATGTTGCCTTTTTTTGGAAAAGCACACGTGGCTTATATTCCCAATGGAAAAATTGTTGGACTTAGTAAAATTCCAAGAATTGTTGATGCCTTTGCAAGAAGAATGCAAGTTCAAGAGCGATTGACCGATGAAATAAAAAACTGTATTCAAGAAGGATTGAATCCGCTGGGAGTGGCTGTAGTGATTGAAGCACAACACATGTGCATGCAAATGAGAGGAATCCAAAAACAGAATTCCTACACTACAACTTCTTCCTTTACTGGAGCATTTGAAAAGGATAAAACCAGAAAAGAATTCATCAGTTTGATTTCAAATAAATTGAGTTAATTATTTCAAATTCATTCTGATCATCTTATTTTTTCCGGCTAAAATTGCCGTTTTGGAATTTTGGAATCTTATTGTAAATAGTTCTTTATCATCTGCTACTTTTTTCCAATTATCACCTTGATTAAAAGAACTATATATTCCAGTTGTTCCAACGCTTATTATTTTTTTACCATTGGAGTGTGGAAAAAATTGAACGCAGGATGCGTAGCCAAAACCTTGATTATTTCCAATTAGTTTCCAGGTTTGACCTCCGTTAAAGGTGATAGCTTTATTTGCATTATTGTTTAATTGCGCCTCGTAGTTTCCTCCAACAATAATTCCTATTTTTTCATTTAGGAAATCGGCAGAGAAAATTCCAGTCATCGCTTGACCTTGAATAATGGGAGTTTCATAAACTTTCCACGTTTGGCAAAAATCATCACTCACAAATACTCTAGACTTAAATCCCCCAGAAACTAAAAACACTTTTTTCCCTTTAACACAGATATTTGTGTTACTTGCAGCAAATGCCGCTTCTCCATCTGCAAGTTTTGGCAAATCGTTACTTAAAAGTTTATTCCAATTTTCACCTCCGTCTACGGTTGTAATTATCGAAAAAGTGTCTGCTGTTGGATCACCAATTGCGATTCCTTTTTGGTTATCAATAAAGCGAATAGCATCGTAAAAAACCTTTTCATGATTTTCTTGATATACCAATTTATAAGATAAATCGTGTTTATTAATTTTATACAATAACGCTGGATTTCCAACGCTCAAAATAAAAACAGAATGACTGGTTTGCGCAATACTTCTAAATTCAATTTGCAAAGAATCTCTATTTATTTTTCTTTCAAGACGTTGGTTTGAAATTAAATCAAAGTAGCCATATCTATTTTTATCGGCAGCATACCATACTTTATTTTTTTCTATTTCAATTGCTCGAATACTAATCTTATCCGTAAAAAGGGTATCAATGGATAACAAAGTATTATTTTTATTTAAAATTGATAAAGAAGATTTCGATTTACAACCATGCAAAGCTGCAGCAAAAATAAAAAGGCATAGGATTTTCTTCATGTAACTACATAATTAAAAAGCTAATTTACACGAATAATTTTAAGAAACCTGAAATTAATTTAATAGATAGTTGGCATAGTAATTGGTTAAGGATAAAAAGTAGTAATTCTAAAATCAAATACCATGAAAACGAAAATCTTATTTTTATCTATTGCAACCTTATTTTTTGTGAATACTATTTATTCACAAAATAGAACTACTGTTATCGCATCAAGTTCAGAAATTAGTGACAATTTAGATTTAAAAGCAGTTGCATCCATTTTTGGAGATTCAAAAAATTTGGAAGATTTTGAATATCGTTTGAACAATCCTAAATATAAAATTTCAAACCTAGACTTAAATGATGACCGTCAAGTTGATTATTTAAGAGTAATCGAATCTGTGGAAGGAAATACCCACCTAATTGTAATTCAAGCCATATTAGAAAGAGATATATTTCAAGATGTAGCAACTATAGAAGTTGAAAAAGACAGATACAATAGAATGCAAGTTCAGGTGGTAGGAAATGTTTATATGTATGGAAATAATTATATTTATGAACCTGTTTACGATCATTCTCCAATTCTATTCACTTATTTTTGGGCTCCAAATTATAGAGTTTATCATTCAAGATGGAACTGGAGATATTACCCTCGATTTTACTATTATTGGCGTCCATTTCCAATTTATAGATACCATAGAAATGTGGGGCTATGGATAAATTACAACAACCATTATAATTATGTAAATGTTAGAAGAAGTGCTGTTGCAACAAATCTATATAGAAATGTTCGCGCGAATAGTTATGAAATCAGAAATCCAGAGCGTTCTTTTGTGAGAAGGAATAATAGTGTCTCAAATCGCTATGAATTGGATAGAAATAGAACTTCAAACGGTAGTAATAGATCTGAAAATAACAACGCTATTACACCAAGATCAAACACTAGAACAGATATTGAAACTCCAAGGCAAAACAATCAAAGTGCAAAGCCAAGACAAAATACAAGGACTGAATCTGATACACCTAGAAGAAATCAATCCGATTCAAATGCTCCAAGAGGAAGAGAAAATAACGAGAAAAATCCCAGAAGTACTTCACCTAGAGAAGAAAGAAGTCCCAATTCTAGAAGATAAATCAAAATATAGAATTCTTAAAAAAAGCACCGAAAAAAATCGGTGCTTTTGTTTTTTACATAAAAATAATTCAATTTTATTTTTAAAAAAAATACATACATTTATCAATATTAAATTATATAGTAATAAATTTGTGGACTTTTTTTAAACTAATTTTATGAGTTCTCATCATCACGATCTCCACAGCAAATTATCTTTAGGTGGATTACTAATTACTTTAGGAATAATTTATGGAGATATAGGAACTTCGCCATTGTACGTTATGAAAGCCATTCTTGGGCTTCATGCAATTACTTCAGATATTGTTTTAGGAGGTGTTTCATGTATTTTTTGGACACTTACTTTACAAACAACCCTAAAATATGTTCTAATCACCTTAAGTGCAGATAACAATGGTGAAGGAGGAATCTTTGCATTGTATGCATTAGTAAAAAGAACTAAAGTTAAATGGTTAATTGTCCCAGCTATTATTGGCGGAAGTGCCTTATTAGCGGATGGAATTATCACCCCTCCAATATCTGTAGCTTCAGCGGTAGAAGGAATTAGAACGTATTATCCTGATATCAATACGATCCCAATTGTAATTGGAATACTATTTATACTCTTTACAATTCAACAATTCGGTACTAAATTAGTTGGGAAATTTTTCGCTCCAATGATGTTAATTTGGTTTGGAATGTTAGGTATTTTAGGGATAATTCAAATAGTAGGTCATATAGAAGTATTGAAAGCATTAAATCCTTATTATGCTATTCAACTGTTAACTATTCACCCAGAAGGATTTTATGTTTTAGGATTTGTATTCCTCTGTACCACTGGAGCAGAAGCCTTGTATTCTGACATGGGACACTGTGGAAGAAAAAACATCCGAATTAGTTGGATATTTGTAAAAACGACATTGGTTTTAAATTACTTTGGTCAAGCCGCTTATTTAATCCAACATGAAGGGGCAACTTTACAATCCTTAGGGGGTAAAAATGGAAATCCATTTTACCTGATTATGGAAAGTTGGTTTTTACCATTTGGTATTGTAATTGCTACAATGGCTGCAGTAATTGCATCTCAAGCTTTAATTAGCGGTTCATTTACATTAATTAACGAGGCTATGAGATTGAACTTTTGGCCTAAAGTAAAAATTAAATACCCCACAGAACTTAAAGGTCAATTGTATATTCCGTCAATAAACTGGTTATTATTTGCCGGTTGTATTATGATTGTTTTGCATTTTGAAGAATCTAGTAATATGGAAGCGGCCTATGGCTTGGCAATTATCCTTTGCATGATCATGACAACCGTTCTTTTAAATTTCTTTATGATTTTAAAAAGAGTTTCCTGGATGATCATCGTGCCATTAATTTCGACTTATCTAATAATTGAATTTAGTTTTTTAATAGCCAACCTAAAAAAATTCCCACATGGAGGTTATGTTACTTTATTCATTGCTTTAATGTTAATTGGAATAATGACCATTTGGTATTTTGCAAAGAAAATTAGTAAAAATTATACCAAGTTTGTAAAAATTGATTCTTATACTAAAGTACTGGCCGAATTAAGTGCTGATTTATCGATTCCTAAATATGCAACTCATTTAGTTTATATGACTAATGCAAGCCGAACCGATGAAATAGAAGAAAAAGTAATGTATTCTATTTTACAAAAGCGTCCAAAAAGAGCCGACTTATACTGGTTTGTTCACGTAAATATTCTTAACGAGCCTTATAAAACAGAATACAAAGTAACCGAAATAATCAAAGATGATTTGTTTAGAATTGACTTTAATTTAGGATTTAGAGAACCTACAAAAATCAATTTGATGTTCAAAGAAGTATTGAAAGACATGGTTCAAAATGGCGAAGTGGATGTCACCAGCCGTTATGAATCATTAAATAAAAATAATATTCTTGGTGATTTCAAATTTGTACTGTTGGAGAAATTCTTATCTAATGATAGTGATTTATTATGGCATGAGAAGATCGTCATGAATGCCTACTTCTTGATTAAGAAATTCAGTTTATCTGAAGAAAAAGCATTCGGTTTAGATAGTAGCTCCGTGAAAATTGAGAAATTCCCAATGGTTTTACACCCACCCGAAAAAATACACTTGAACAGAGTTGAGTAACTATTTTTGGTATTTATAAATAATGTTTATTCAATCTTGAATTTACAAAAAATCTCTTCTGAAAAAAAGCAGTACATTTGCACTTCAATAAAAGATGATGAGATTACACAGAAATTTAGTTTACACTACTATCGACTCCCTAAATGCCATTTTTAACGTAGGAGAATATGCCGATAAAGTAGTAGCGAGAGCTTTGAAAAAAGACAAACGATGGGGAAGTTCCGATCGAAAGTTTGTTGCTGAAACTATCTACGAAATAGTTCGTTGGAAGCGATTATATGCTGAAATTGCGGAAGTAAAAGAACCATTTGACAGAGATAATCTTTGGAGAATGTTTTCTGTTTGGGCAGTTTTAAGAGGCTATCCAATTCCCGATTGGAGACAATTAGAGGGAACTCCAGAAAGAAAAATCAAAGGACGATTTGATGAATTATCAAAAGTTAGAGCTTTAAAAGAATCGATCCCAGATTGGATGGACGAATTAGGAGTTAAAGAATTGGGTGAAAAAGTGTGGTCAACAGAAATAACGGCGCAAAACCAACCTGCAAAAGTTATTTTACGTGTAAACACTTTAAAAACTACCCGTGAAAAACTCCATTCCTTATTAATGGATTTAGATATTGAAACTACTTTCTTGAAAGACCAGCCAGATGCTTTAGTTCTTAAAGAAAGAGCGAACGTCTTTATGACTGACGCTTTTAAAGAAGGAATGTTTGAAGTTCAAGATGCAAATTCTCAATTAGTTGCTGCGTTTTTAGACGTTCAACCAGGAATGAGAGTCGTTGATACTTGCGCAGGAGCTGGTGGAAAAACGCTTCACCTCGCTTCTCTTATGGAAAATAAAGGCCAATTAATTGCTATGGATTTATACGAAAGTAAATTAAAGCAATTAAAATTAAGAGCTAAAAGAAATGGCGCTTTTAATATTGAATACCGAATTATTGATTCCACAAAAGTGATTAAAAAACTGCAAGAAAAAGCCGATCGTGTTTTGATTGATGCTCCCTGCAGTGGATTAGGTGTTTTAAAAAGAAATCCAGATGCCAAATGGAAACTCCAGCCTGAATTCATCGATAATATTCGAAAAGTACAAGCTGAAGTCCTCGAAAGTTATTCTAGAATTGTAAAACCAGGAGGGAAATTGGTTTATGCAACCTGTTCTGTTTTACCTTCTGAAAATCAAGATCAAGTAAATAACTTCTTGAAAAACACCGAAATGGGTAAGAACTTTAAATTACTAAAGGATACTAAAATTTTAGCCTCAGAATCCGGGTTTGATGGATTTTACATGGCTTTATTGGAAAGAAAATAATTACTATTACTATTTTATTTCGTTAAGCAATTTTTAATATGTCAAATAATATTACTATCTAAACATCATTTTAGATCAAATTTGATTCCCTCAATAATAATTATCTATGAAATATATTTATACTTTACTAACTGTTCTATTTTGTCTTACAAGTTATGCACAAATCCCAGCTGGTTATTACAATACAGCCACGGGAACAGGATATACATTAAAAACCCAACTTTTTAATATCATAAATAACAATACAAATGCATTGACCTCATCTTCTAATTATGGAGGTTTGTGGACTTTATTTACTCAAAGTGCGTTTAGAGATCGATATTATGAAAATGACAATACATTATTGGATGTATATTCTGAAAGACCAACAGGACCAGACAGTTATAATTTTTCAACAACCACGCAACAATGTGGAAATTATACAAATGAAGGGGATTGCTACAATAGAGAACATACCTTACCTCAATCGGTTTGGGCTTCTGCCTATCCAATGTATTCCGATGCTCATTTTGTTCTGCCAACCGATGGAAAAGTAAATGGAGTACGTGACAATTTCCCTTACGGAAAAGTAAATGTGGCTTCATGGACCTCAACCAATGGTTCTAAACTCGGAAGTAACACGAATTCAGGTTATTCAGCAGGTTATGTAGGCACCGTTTTTGAACCTTTGGATGAATTTAAAGGGGATATCGCTAGATGTTTGTTGTATTTTGCTACTAGATATGAAGATCAAATTACATCATGGAACTATACCATGTTCAATGGAACTTCCACCCAAGTGTTTACTAATACTTTCACTAGTATTTTAGTTACTTGGAATAATTTAGATCCCGTAAGTCCTTATGAAATTGCTAAAAATAATGCGGTATATACCTTTCAAGGAAACAGAAACCCTTATATCGATCACCCAGAATATGTTGCTGCAATTTGGAATAGTGCGTTAGAAAATAGTTCATTTGAGTTAGAAAATTCAATTTCAATTTACCCAAACCCAACAAATATCGGATCTATTTCTATCAACACAACTTCTAAAATTGATGCAATCCAATTGATTTCTATCAATGGACAATTGATAAATGAATACAAGAATCCAATAAAAATAAATGAAAACTATACATTAGATAATTTACCTAAAGGGTTTTATTTCTTAAAATTAACATCCAACAATAATTCTGTTACTAAGAAAATAAGTGTAAATTAATGTAGTTTTACCTCATAAAAAAACTCCGATTTTCATCGGAGTTTTTTATTTATAATTTCAAAATTTTAATTATTCATAGAAATAAGAAATTCTTCATTGTTCTTTGTTTTCTTAAATCGGTCATTAATGAAATCCATCGCCTCTACCGGATTCATATCAGAAAGATATTTTCTCATAATCCACATGCGTTGTAGCGTTTTTTCATCTAATAATAAATCATCACGACGCGTACTTGAAGAGGTTAAATCAATGGCAGGGAAAATACGTTTGTTAGCAATTTTTCTATCCAATTGCAATTCCATATTTCCTGTACCTTTGAATTCTTCAAAAATAACTTCGTCCATTTTAGATCCTGTTTCTGTAAGTGCTGTAGCAATAATACTCAAAGAACCTCCATTTTCAACATTACGAGCGGCTCCAAAAAAACGTTTTGGTTTTTGTAAAGCATTCGCGTCAACACCTCCACTTAAAACTTTTCCAGAAGCGGGTTGTACCGTATTGTAGGCTCGAGCTAAACGTGTAATTGAATCCAATAATACCACCACATCGTGACCGCATTCAACTAAACGCTTTGCTTTTTCCAAAACAATATTGGCTATTTTTACATGTTCTTGTGGTTCTCTATCAAAAGTAGAAGCAATAACTTCTCCACGAACGCTTCGTTGCATATCAGTAACCTCCTCAGGACGCTCATCAATTAAAAGTACAATTAAATAAACCTCAGGATGATTGGCGGCAATAGCATTTGCTATGTCTTTCAACAACATAGTTTTACCCGTTTTAGGTTGCGCCACAATCATTCCACGCTGCCCTTTTCCAATTGGAGAAAATAAATCGATAATTCTTGTTGATATGGTACTTTGTTTTTCGGCAATTCTGAATTTCTCAGAAGGAAAAACTGGTGTTAAATGCTCAAATGAAACTCGATCTCGAACCACTTGTGGATCATGACCGTTTATTTTTAATATTTTAACCAATGGGAAAAATTTCTCTCCTTCTTTTGGAGGACGAACTACCCCTTTTACAGTATCTCCGGTTTTTAAACCAAATAATCTAACTTGTGAAGTTGATAAATAAATATCATCAGGAGAAGCTAAATAGTTGTAATCCGAAGATCTTAAGAAGCCATAACCCTCTGACATCATTTCTAAAACCCCTTCGCTCTCAATAATTCCATCGAATTCAAAGTCGGAATGACCAAAATTACTTTTCTTACCTTTAAAATTTGGATTTACATTTCCATTTGGAACTTGATTTGGGTTCTGATTTGGGTTTGGGTTTTGATTTGGATTTTGTTTTTGATTCGGATTTTGACTTTGGTTTGGGTTTTTAGGTCGAACGATAGGTGTTTCTTCAACATTATCCTCTTGACTAATATCAGTAGTAGTTTCTGCCGCTGCCTTTGCCTCAACTTTAGCATCGAAATCAGCTTTTTTAAACCTTACCACTTTTCTGTCTTTTGGACTTTCAGCTGGAACTTCTTCAATTACAACATCCTTGTTTTCTTCTAACGGTTCCGCTGATTCAGAAAATAAAGACATTGATTCCGCTTTTTTATCTACAGAAATTCTAGCTCTTTTAGGTTTAGCATCATTCGTTTTATCGGATTTTTCCTCTGAACTTCCCTCGGAAACCGAAGATTGAACTTCTAAAATTTGATTGACTAATGCTTCTTTTTTAACGCCGGTAATTTTGGTAATATTAGCTGCTTTCGCAATTTCTTGAAGCTCAGAAAGCTTCATTTCTTTTAATACAGAAATCTCAAACATAAAATGTTATTTGAATTTAATTGTTGTGGAATAATAAATAAAGAATGTGTGATTTTTTTTAACTGAAATCTCCAAAGGATGAAGTACTTACGTATTTGTCGTGCAATAATACAAAATATTATTAATTATCATAGTGTTTTTTATAATTTTAATTAATATTTTTGTTTTTACAATTTACAATAATGATTCAAAGAATTCAAACCGTCTATTTATTAATTGCATTAGTGATTTTAGGAGCTCTTCCTTTTGTTTTTCCACTATTTACAATGAGTGATGGAAAAGAGTTTCGTTTTATGAACGACTCTTTTTACACGGTACTTTTTGGATTATCTACAACATTAACTTTAATAAGTACAATGTATTTTAAAAAAAGACAGCACCAATTTGTTCTTAACAGATTGACTATCATATTGAACTTAATTTTATTAGGATTATTTGTATATCGTTCGCTAAATTTATCTGGAGAAGCAATTCAAGTTTCTGAGAAAGGTATTGGGATGTTCCTTCCTATTGTTGCTATCGTTTTCTTGGCTTTGGCCAATAGAGCCATCAAGAAGGATGAAGATCTCGTAAAATCTGCTGATCGCTTACGATAAACCTATAAACTTGTTTATTAATGCGAAGAAAAACCCGAACAAAAGTTTGGGTTTTTTTTCGCTTATTATTTTTTAAACCACAAAGTTCTAAAAGTAAATCTGTGAATCAGTTGCTATTTCTTCCCGATTTCAATAATTTCCAAATTTGCAATTTTTTCCCCGTCAATTTCAAATCGCAGCATGGTTCTCATTTGGTGAAAGCCACTAATTCCAGCCGCTCCCGGATTCATATGCAATAAATCATGCTTTTTATCATACATTACTTTCAAAATATGAGAATGCCCACAAATAAACAATTTGGGAGGATTATTCAACATTTCAGCTTTAATATTCGGATTGTATTTTCCAGGATAACCTCCAATATGTGTGATCCAAACATCAACTCCCTCACACCTAAATCGGTTGTGTAACGGAAATTCCATTCGCGCTTTATCGTCATCGATATTCCCAAAAACAGCTCTCAAAGGCTTCACCTTTTTAATGGTATCGGTAACCGACAAATCCCCAATATCGCCTGCATGCCAAACTTCATCCGCCAAATTAATGTACTTCAAAATTGTATCATCAATATGACTGTGCGTATCGGAAAGAAGTACTATTTTTTTCATTTTTTTTTATTAGGAGCCATTTCCAGCTTTTCACTTCAATCTGCGCTGAAAAGCGCAGGATTTTCACTATAATCTGGGCTAGGATTTTGAGGTAAATTTAAACATTACTATTCCAAATAAAAAATCATATTCAACAATCAACTTTGGTCCCCATCAATTTCGTAGCGAAAAAATTAATAAGTATCTTTACCGCTTCAAAATAAGTCACTTGAGATATTTCATAAAATTAGCATATAACGGAACAAATTACCATGGTTGGCAAGTTCAACCCAACGCATCGTCGGTTCAAGAAACTTTGAATAATGCCCTCTCTGTGATACTAAATTCTGAAATAAATGTCATGGGTGCAGGAAGAACTGATACTGGAGTCCACGCGAGAGAAATGTTTGCTCATTTTGATTACGCTCCTAACCTCGACATAGAATCAACAATACATAAATTAAATTCCTACCTTCCAAAAGACATTGCGATTTACGATATAATTTCCGTTCATGAGGAGGCTCACGCCCGTTTCGATGCCAAAAAAAGAACGTATCAATATCATATTTCTTCTATAAAAGACGTTTTCTCTCCGGAAGAAAGCTGGTATTACCATCAAAATTTAGAGATAGAATTGATGAATCAAGCGGCTAAAATTTTATTAAATCATACCGATTTTCAATGTTTTTCAAAAGTAAATACCGACGTGAATACTTTTAATTGTACTATTTATGAGGCCTATTGGAAACAAGAAAATAATCAATTAATATTTACCATTACAGCCGATCGGTTTTTAAGAAATATGGTTCGTGCAATAGTTGGAACACTTGTAAATGTTGGATTACATAAAATCACCCTTTCCGAATTCAATTCAATTATTGAAAATAAAAATAGAAATGAAGCAGGTTTTTCAGTACCGGCACAAGGGTTGTTTCTAACTAAAATTGAATATGAATACCTATAAATGCTTTTTTAAACAAACAATACAAGTTACACAATCAAAATAATATGAAAGCAAAAGCATTCGATACCATTGTTTTTAAAAGGATATTAAAATATGCTCAACCCTATAAATTTCGATTTAATAGTGTTATTCTATTTGCAATTTTCCTATCTATTTTTGCTGCATTACGTCCCTATTTATTAAAATTAACTGTCGATGATTACATTAAAACTCACGATCAAGCAGGACTTTTATGGTACGTGACTTTAATGGGAATTGTTCTTATTCTTGAAGTACTCTCCAACTTTTTCTTCGTCTATTGGGCGAATTGGCTTGGTCAAGATATTGTAAAAGATGTTCGGGTTAAACTCTTTAAGCACATGTTGAGTTTCAAAATGAAATATTACGATACCGCTCCTGTTGGTCAATTAATTACAAGGTCGGTTTCTGATATGGAATCCATTGCTAAAATTTTCAGTCAAGGACTATTTATGATTGCAAGTGACTTGCTAAAAATGATTGTCATTCTAGTTTTTATGTTGAATGAAAATTGGAAATTAACGATTATTGTGTTTATTGCAATGCCAATATTAGTATTTGTAACAAGGATTTTCCAGCGCAAAATGCAAGTGACCTTTGAAGAAGTACGAAATCAAATAGCCAACTTAAATACATTTGTACAAGAGCGGGTTACAGGAATGAAAATCGTTCAACTATTCAATAGAGAGACTATTGAATACGAGAAATTCAAAGAAATTAATGCCAAACATAAAAACGCTTGGATAAAAACAATTCTTTACAACTCCATCTTTTTCCCAATTGCTGATATTATTTCTTCCTTAACCTTAAGTTTTATAGTTCTTTATGGTGGTTTTAGAATTTTAGATGGTGATACTACAACCACATTTGGTGATATCTTTTCTTACACTATGTATATTGGAATGTTATTTAATCCATTGCGTCAAATAGCGGATAAATTTAATGAAATGCAAATGGGAATGATTTCTGCCAATCGTGTTTTTGAAATTTTAGATACCAAAGAGCACATCCAAGACATTGGAACTATTGAAGCGCCAACATTTGAAGGAGCAATAGAATTCAAAGAAGTAAAATTCAGTTATA
This sequence comes from Flavobacterium sp., assembly GCA_021740105.1. Classification (GTDB taxonomy): domain Bacteria; phylum Bacteroidota; class Bacteroidia; order Flavobacteriales; family Flavobacteriaceae; genus Flavobacterium. The sequence continues at coordinate 106,169 of JAIPAM010000006.1, read as the reverse complement.
TTGACAACGAAGAAGTGATTAAAGGCATCAATTTAAGTGTACAACCAGGACAAACAATAGCAATAGTTGGAGCTACAGGCGCTGGAAAAACGACTATTATCAATTTGCTAAATCGTTTTTATGAAATCAATTCCGGAACGATTTATATAGATAATCAGAACATTCACGATTACACTTTAGATTCACTAAGAAAACAAATTGCAGTGGTTTTACAAGATGTTTTCCTATTTGCCGACACGATATTAAACAACATCACGCTTAACAATCCTGATATTACTCGTGGGCAGGTAGTAGCTGCAGCCAAAAAAATCGGAGTTAATGATTTCATTATTAGTTTGCCCGGTGGTTACGACTACAATGTGAAAGAACGTGGCGTAATGTTATCGTCTGGACAACGTCAATTAATTGCATTTTTAAGAGCCTATGTTAGTAATCCAAGTATATTAATCTTGGATGAAGCAACCTCATCTATCGACATGTATTCAGAGGAATTAATTCAAAAGGCAACCGAAACAATCACTAAAGGCAGAACTTCAATAATAATAGCGCATCGATTGGCAACAATCATTAATGCTGACAAAATTGTAGTAATGGATAAAGGACTAATTGTGGAGCAAGGAACCCACCAAGAATTATTAAATGTAGCTTCGGGTTATTATAAAAACTTATACGATTCTCAGTTCACTTTAAACTCATAAATAGACTTTGAAAATTGGTTAACTAATTACCGTTTTCCTATTATCAAATAAAAATTAATTCATAAATTTGCGACAGCTTTTTTACCATAATTAAATAAATACAAAAAAAATGACACGAGCTGTTGCGACTGCATTTTTACTATAATTAAATAAATAAGAAAAAAAATGACACGAGCTTTTGCGACTGCATATTTACCATAATTAAATAAATAAGAAAAAATGAAATACGATGTAATAGTTTTAGGAAGTGGACCTGGAGGATATGTAACTGCAATTAGAGCCTCTCAATTGGGTTTTAAAGTTGCTGTTATTGAAAAAGAAAACTTAGGTGGAGTTTGCTTGAATTGGGGATGCATTCCAACAAAAGCATTACTAAAATCGGCGCAAGTATTCGATTATCTTAAACACGCTTCTGATTACGGTTTGTCAGTTTCTTCATTTGATAAAGATTTCTCTGCTGTAGTAAGCCGCAGCCGTGGAATTGCTGACGGAATGAGCAAAGGAGTGCAATTCCTAATGAAAAAAAATAAAATTGATGTGATTGACGGTTTCGGTAAAATGAAACCAGGTAAAAAAGTAGCTGTTACCGCTGCCGATGGTAAAGTAACAGATTATGATGCCGATCATATTATCATAGCAACTGGAGCTCGTTCACGTGAATTACCCAACTTACCACAAGACGGAGTAAAAGTAATCGGTTACCGAAAAGCAATGACATTAGAAAAACAACCTAAATCAATGATAGTAGTTGGTTCAGGTGCTATAGGAGTTGAATTTGCACATTTTTACAATGCAATGGGTACTCAAGTTACTATTGTAGAGTTTCTTCCAAATATTGTTCCTCTTGAAGATGAAGATATTTCTAAACAAATGGAACGTTCAATGAAAAAAGCAGGAGTGAATATTATGACCAACTCATCTGTTGAAAAAATCGATACTTCAGGTGCTGGTGTAAAAGCGTATGTTAAAACAGCTAAAGGGGAAGAAGTTATTGAAGCTGATATTTTACTTTCAGCTGTTGGTATTAAAACGAACCTTGAAAATATTGGATTAGAAGAAGTGGGAATTGCCACTGATAGAGATAAAATTATTGTAAATGATTTCTATCAAACTAATATTCCAGGTTATTACGCTATTGGCGATATAGTTCCAGGACCTGCATTGGCACACGTTGCTTCTGCTGAAGGAATCACTTGTGTAGAAAAAATAGCAGGATTGCATGTAGATCCTATCGATTATGGAAATATACCTGGTTGTACTTATGCTACACCAGAAATTGCTTCTGTAGGTTTGACAGAAAAACAAGCTAAAGAAAAAGGATACGACTTAAAAATTGGAAAATTCCCGTTCACTGCTTCTGGAAAAGCAAAGGCTTCTGGAACTCCTGACGGATTTGTAAAAGTAATTTTTGATGCCAAATACGGAGAATGGTTGGGTTGTCATATGATTGGTGCTGGTGTTACCGACATGATTGCGGAAGCGGTAGTTGCTAGAAAATTAGAAACAACAGGGCATGAAATTCTAAAAGCTATCCACCCACACCCAACGATGAGTGAAGCGGTTATGGAAGCTGTTGCTGATGCCTATGGTGAAGTGATTCACTTATAAAATTAATCTTTATACTATCAATCCGTTTTGTGAATTCAAAACGGATTTTTTTATTAATTTATTTATTCATTAGTAATCAAAAAAAATAATTTACATTTGTATAACACAAAATAAATAATTCCACAAAATTAGTATAAGCGCCACAAATTCAAAAAGTTATAAATAATCAAACTCTTAGAATTTATGAATAATATTATCGCTATTTTAGGCAATTACTTCGACACTTACTTTAGTTCTAAAAACATACGTAAAATAGAATTAATTATTCTCCGTGTAGCTGTATTTTCTTTTTTGTTACATTTGGCACTCATCTTTTTAGGAAACAATTTTTTGTTATTCCGTAATTTTCAACACAGTTATTTAAAAGCAATTTACACCCCTTTTAGTTTCATTCTTCTTTACGAAGTTTTCTTATTAGTTATAATAATTCCAAAATCGATATCTGAATTTGTAGGAAAACAATTTGAAGTAATTACATTAATTACCCTTCGTAGTTTCTTTCACGATATTGCCGAACTTGATTTAAAAAATTCAATTAACATATATAATCCCGATTTTATTAGTTTAATGTATGATCTCTGCGCCGCACTTTTAATGCTTGGCTTGACAATTTTATATTATAAAATATATCAAAATAATGGAAAAGCAGAGGTTGTAAATCAACTTAATAATTTCATTAACATTAAAAAAATGGTTTCTCTGGGGATGATAATTATTTTATTATTATTAAGTATTAGTAGTTTTTATAACTGGGGTTCCGATATGATTATTGCACTACAAACCGATAGTAACTACCCAAATGCAAACGCTGTTTTTTACTCCGATTTTTTCTCTATAATGATTTTTGTAGATGTATTGCTATTGATTATTTCATTTACGTATCATTTTTCGTTTTTCACCATTTTTAGAAATGCCAGTTTTATTATAACTACCATTTTAATAAGAATGTCTCTTACCATTGAAAAACCAATGAACTATATCATTATCTTAATTGGATTTTTATTTTCAATTATCTCCTTTTATCTTTTTGGATTAAGAAAAAAAATAGGACAATAGCAATTAGAATAAGTTCCAATTACTATAATTTACCTCCAACTTTCAGAATAGTAAAAGTGCAATTAGCGGCCTAAAAAACGTATATTTGCACCAAATTTACATTATATGACTACTTTCGAGCAATTCAATCTTCCTAAATCAGTTCAAAAAGCAATTGAAGATTTAGGTTTCGTAACACCTACCCCAATCCAGGAAAAATCATTTTCTGTGATTATGTCAGGACGCGATATGATGGGAATTGCACAAACTGGAACAGGTAAAACATTTGCATATTTACTTCCTTTATTAAAGTTATACAAATTTACAGCTACCAATACTCCCAAAATAGTAATTCTTGTTCCAACCCGTGAATTAGTGGTTCAGGTGGTTGAAGAAGTAGAAAAGTTAACCAAATACATGTCCGTTAGAACATTAGGGATTTATGGAGGGGTTAACATAAATACGCAAAAGAAAGCAGTTTACGAAGGAATTGATATTTTGGTAGGAACGCCAGGACGTGTTATGGATTTAGCTTTGGATAGCGTCATTCGTTTTGACGATACACAGAAATTAGTGATCGATGAATTTGACGAAATGCTGAATTTAGGATTCCGTGTACAGCTAACTTCCATTTTAGCAATGATGACTAGAAACAAACGTCAAAACATACTTTTTTCTGCTACGATGACTGATGAAGTAGATGCTATTTTGAATGATTTCTTTGATTTTCCTGAGGAAGTAACCCTAGCTCCTTCTGGAACTCCTTTAGAAAATATCGAACAATATACCTATAATGTTCCCAATTTCAATACTAAAGTTAATCTATTAATCCATTTGCTTGAAAGCGATAATTCAATGGATAGAATATTGATATTTGTAAATAACAAAAAGATATCTGATCTACTTCATGAACGAATTGAAGAACATTTTGATGGCCAATTTGGGGTAATTCACTCCAATAAATCTCAAAATTATCGTTTAAGTACGATGGCTTCCTTTCAAGATGGGGAATTGCGAGGAATTATCACTACCGATATTATGGCTAGAGGTTTGGATATTTCCAATATTTCTCACGTTATCAATTTTGAAGCACCAGAAATGCCCGAATTGTACATGCACCGAATTGGTAGAACCGGTCGTGCAGATGCAACTGGAACTGCAATTAGTTTTATCACTCCACGGGAAGCCGACTTAATTACGGAGGTTGAAATATTAATGAACCATGAAATCGATGTTATTGAATTTCCTGAAACCGTGGAGATTTCTACCAAACTAATCGAACCTGAAAAAGACAAGCAACCGATAAAGTTTCTTCTAAAAAAACCAAAATTAGACGGAAGTGGTGCATTTCACGAAAAGGCTAAAAAGAATAAAAAAGTAAATCTTGGAGGTCCTTCAAAAACCAAAAAGAAAGTTTCTGGCTCTGTAAATAGAAATATGCTTAAAACAAGAGATAAGAAACGTAAAGATAAAAAATAGTTTGTTGTTTTTAATGTTAATCAAAAATTACAAGCCATTATATAAAAAAAATATGATTTGAACAATCAGAAAAAGTAGTATTTTTGACAAACAAAAGTAAGAATGCAATTTAAACATCCTGAAATACTTTATTTTCTTTGTGTGTTGGTGATTCCAATTCTAGTGCATTTATTTCAATTACGACGGTTTAAAAAAGAATATTTCACCAATGTTCAATTCCTTAAAGAATTATCAATTCAAACTCGTAAAAGCTCAAAAATTAAAAAATGGTTGCTTTTAATCACCCGATTATTACTATTAGCAGCCCTAATTACTGCATTTGCACAACCTTTTTTCAAAGCCAAAGAATCCAAAAATAGTTCGAACGAAATGTATATCGTTTTAGATAATTCCTATTCGATGCAAGCCAAAGGAAATAAAGGAGAATTATTGAAAAGGGCGATACAAGAATTATTAGAAAACACACCAGAAAATCAGACTTTTTCATTGATTACCAATAGTGAAACGTATTGGAATACTGACATTAAATCGATTCAAAAAGAAATTCAAAATATTGGATATAGTGCACTCCCTTTTCAATTGGAAAGCGCAATGGCAAAAATTAAATCTCGAAAAAATGCCAATAATAAAGATGTAATTATCATAACCGATGCCATTGGTTTAAAACCAAAACAACTCAAAAGCATCGACGAAAATTTCAACACTTATTTCATAAATCCTGAAGCTGAACAAAAAGAAAATATTGCAATTGATAGTGTTTATATGAACCAAACACTAAATGATTTTTATGAAATTGGCGTCAGCCTAAAATCGTTTGGAGAGCAAGACAATGCAATTCCTATTGGATTGTACAATAATAACAAGTTGGTAGCTAAAACATTGGTGAAATTTGAAAAACCAGAAATTACTATAAAATTTACAATTCCAAAGAAAGATTTCAATGGTTACGTTTCCATTTCTGATGCTAGTTTAAAATACGACAATATCTTTTATTTTAGCATCACAAAACCTGAAAAGAAGAATGTTATTAGTATTGGAAAAACAGGAAAAAGCGGATTTTTAAATCGAATTTATACTCCTGAAGAATTCAATTATAATAATTCTACAATAGAAAAATTAAATTATAATTCTATTGAAAATCAAGACGCTATTGTACTAAATGAACTTGAAAATTTACCTCAAGCATTAGTGACCAATTTAAAATCATTTGTAGAAAAAGGGGGAAATCTAGTGTTTATTCCATCAACTGAAAGTAAAATTGATGAAACCAATCGTTTGTTAGGATCTCTTGGTCAAATTCAATTTGGAAAAAACCAAAATACAACCAAATTAATTACCAAAATTGCTTTTCAGCACCCTTTATTCCAATCGGTATTTGAGAAAAAAATTAGCAACTTTCAATATCCAAGTACCAAATTAAGTTTTGAAATAAAAACCTCAAATCCACCAATTTTAAGTTATGAAGACCAAAGTTGTTTTCTAACATCAATTCAAAACTCTATTTCTAGTGTATATGTATTTTCTGCACCTATAAATACCACTAATTCAAATTTTCAAAAATCACCACTAATCGTACCTGTATTTTACAATATGGCGCAAAATGCACAAAAAAACGGAGTGAACGCAATGATTATTGGGGATAATAAACCGTTTTTAGTCGCAACAGATTTATCTAAGGATGAAATTTTAGAATTAAAAAATGAAACAGAAAAATTTATTCCAACTCAACAAATATTAAATAATAAAGTTAATTTAAAATTCAATGATTCCCCTATCTTTGCAGGGAATTTTGGTATTTACAAGAAAGACAAAATTATCAGAAATATAAGTTTTAATTACGCACGAACAGAAAGTAATTTAGAGGAATCAAAAAATAATTTATTATCTGATTATAAGGTAGTTAATTCCTTAGAAACGGTATTTAACAGCTTACTTTCCGACCGAAGTAATAACGAAATTTGGAAAATATTTGTAATATTGACCTTGTTATTTTTATTTTTAGAAGTATTAATTCAAAAATTAGTAAAATGAACCTAATTATCCGTGAAGCTACCATAATTGATTCTAAAAGTCCTTTTCACAAACAAAAAGTTGATGTGAAAATAAATGCAGGAATCATCGAAAAAATAGGATCTAAAATTCCAAATGAAAATGGTTTTGAAGAAATAAAATTAGAGAATCTTCATCTTTCACAAGGATGGTTCGACAGTAGCGTTTCACTAGGTGAACCAGGATTTGAAGATCGCGAAACAATTACGAATGGATTAAATGTTGCGGCAAAAAGCGGGTTCACAGCAGTAGCTTTACAGCCCAACTCCTTCCCTATTATTGACAATCAATCACAAATAAATTTTGTGAAAAATAAAGCCAAAGGAGCTGCAACTGAATTATTTCCAATTGGTGCTTTCACCAAAGAAAGTGAAGGAAAAGATATGGCCGAATTATTTGATATGAAAAATGCTGGCGCCATCGCTTTTGGAGATTACAATAAGAATATTGACAATGCTAACTTACTTAAGATTGGCTTACAGTACACACAAGATTTTGATGGATTGCTAATCGTTTATTCACAAGAAGCGAGTATTAAAGGTAATGGAGTGGTAAATGAAGGAATTGTTTCTACACGACTTGGCCTAAAGGGAATTCCAAATTTGGCAGAGGAACTTCAAATTTCACGCAACTTATTCCTTTTAGAATACACCGGTGGGAAAATGCATATTCCAACCATTTCAACTGCAAAATCGGTCGAATTAATTAAAAACGCTAAAGCTAAAGGTTTAAAGGTTACTTGCAGCGTGTCGGTTCATCATTTGCTATTAACCGATGAAAAATTAGAGGGATTTGACACGAGATATAAAGTTTCACCACCATTAAGAACTGAAGAAGATCGAAAAGCATTAATCGTAGGAATTAATGACAACACCATCGATATGATTACTTCCGATCACAATCCGATTGACATTGAACATAAAAAAATGGAATTTGAAGGGTCTAAAAACGGAACTATAGGTTTAGAATCTGCATTTGGGGCTTTAATGACTGTACTCTCCATAGAAAAAATAATTGAAAAATTAACTGCAAGTAAAAATCACTTCGGTATTGAAAACACATCAATAAAAGAGGGAGAAAAAGCCAATATTACCCTTTTTAATCCAAATGGAAATTGGACTTTTGAAAAAGAAAATATCCAATCAAAATCAAAAAATTCCGCTTTCATTGGAACTGAAATGAAAGGAAAAGTTTATGGAATTTACAACCAAGGAAAATTAATTTTATCATAATAATAAATAGTATTCAAATATGGAAAATTCGGTTGAAGAGGGAAAATCAATAGCAATCACCAGCTATATATTAATTGTAGGGGTATTTATTGCAATGTCTATGAACAGTGAAAATAAAAATTCATTTGCTTCTTTCCACATTCGTCAAGCGTTAGGTATATCATTAACATTCATTTCTTTGGGATTGATAATTAGTAACTTCAATTCCATTTATATTTCTTTGCCAATGTGGATTTCAGTTTCAATATTGTGGACATACGGAATTTTTAGTGCGATAAATGGCTCAGAAAAACCAATTCCAATTTTAGGTCACTACTTTCAAAATTGGTTTAAAACCATTTCATAAAAAATGGAATTATCATTAGAATATAAAATTCGCGAACCGAAAATACGATACGAGAAAAATCCATTATTGCTTTTACTACATGGATATGGAAGTAATGAAACCGATTTATTTTCATTTGCTTCAGAATTACCAGAAGAATATTATGTAATATCTGCCAGAGCACCTTACGACCTTCAATTTGGGAGTTATGCATGGTATGCAATCAATTTTGATGCCGATCAAAATAAATTTTCTGATCACAATCAAGCGATACTTTCGAGAGATTTAGTGGTTAAATTCATAGAAGAACTAAAATCAAAATTCTCAATAGATAGTTCGAACATTACTTTAATTGGTTTTAGCCAAGGTTCTATTTTGAGCTACTCGATTGCTCTTTCTTATCCAAATATTGTTAACCGAGTTGGAGCTTTAAGCGGGTATTTAAATTTAGATATTACTATTGACAACTATCAAAATAATGATTTTAGTGGCCTGAAAATATTTACTACTCACGGAACCGTTGACCAAGTAATTCCTATTGAATGGGCTCGAAAAACAGATCCCATATTAAAAAGTCTAGGGATTAATTCAAACTATAAAGAATATCCAATTGGTCACGGAGTTTCTCCACAGAATTTTATTGATTTAAAAGATTGGTTGCAAAGTAAATAATAACCTTTACTTTTTTGGAAACATTAACGATTGATTGACTTCAAATGTAAAAGTATTATCTTCTTTAACAAAATACTTCACTAAAACTTCTCCCCAGTTTTCACCATCATTAAACTCGGCAATAATCCATCGGTGGTTAATGACTTTTGTTTTATTAATAATAAATTTATTATTACCAATCTTCTTTTGACCAGCATAGGGATTTCCATTTGAGTTCTCATTAAATTTCAATAATGCTTCTTGTATTTTAGGAACTAATGTTGCTAATTCTCTTTTTTGATACGGATTTGAAATAAAATAATTTTGGGCTTTCTTGTTATTCTCAAGGGAAAAATAATTTGCCTCTTGGAGTTTTGAATTGAAATCTACCTCTTTTAATTTTATTTTATTTTTCAATTTTTCAATTTGTGAATTTTGAAAATCAACTTGCTTTGAATAATAGGCATAGGTGAAAATATTAAACACTAAGACTAAAATAAAAAGGTATAATAGGAATGACTTTTTCATATTTATAAAATTATTTCAAGGTTGTCGTATGCTAAATTAATATTTTCTGGAAGTTTATTTTGAACTTCATCATGAAATCCTAAATGATAACTTATGTGAGTTAGAAAGGCTTTTTTTGGTTTTACCAATGCAATGAAATCTAACGCTTCTTGCAAATTAAAATGGGTAGAATGGTGCTCTTCTCGCAAGGCATTAATTACTAAAACATCAAGATTGTATAACTTTTCAATTTCATGATTATCAATAGTTTTAACATCTGTTAAATAAGCAAAAGTATCAATTCGGTAACCAAAAACTTGAAGACTTCCATGCAGTACACTTATCGGAACAATTTCTTTTTCTCCTAATACAAATGATTGATTATTTATAACTTCCATTGCAGAAACCGTTGGAGCGCCTGGATATTTATTTTCAGTTTCAAAAACGTAATCAAAACGTCTTTTTAAATTGTTTAAAACACGTTGGTGTGCATAAATTGGAATATTACCTTGTTTAAAATTAAATGGCCGAATATCGTCGAGACCTGCGGTATGATCAGCATGTTCGTGAGTGTATAAAATAGCATCCAACCTTGGGCATTTTGATACCAGCATCTGTTGTCTAAAATCGGGGCCACAATCGATAACTAAAGAAAAATTATCCCAAGAAACCCATACTGAAACTCTAAGCCTTTTGTCTTTTGGATTTTCACTTAGACAAACGGGATGATCACTGCCAATTACTGGAATTCCTTGCGATGTACCGGTGCCCAAAAAATAAACTTTCACTTAATTTTTTTTACAAAAATAATATTAAAATTCTTTAATTGAAGTCCTATTTTACTAACTTTGTAAAGAAGTTTATTGTAAATCAAAAAAAAGTGACTGAAATTAAATTAAAAGGTGACAAAGTCATCGAGCAAATCCCTTCAATTAAAGATAAAGCACTTCGAATCAATCTCAACGAAAATATCTACGGAACTTTTGCAGAAATCGGTGCTGGACAAGAAACGGTAAGACATTTTTTTAGAGCTGGTGGTTCTTCCGGAACAATTGCAAAAGCAATGTCAGCCTACGATAAAGATTTTAGTGATGCTATTTATGGTGATGAAGAAGACGGAAGGTATGTAACTGAAAGTCGCCTTAAAAAAATGTTATCCCACGAATTTGCATTAATTGAAAATCGATTAAGTAGAGAAAAACATCCAAATAAAATGTTTTTTAGCTATGCAAATACCGTAGCCACTATTGACTTTGCAAAAAAATTCAAAGGACACGGATGGGTTGGAATTCGATTTCAAATAGAACCTGATGAAGCAATAAACGAAATTATCATTCACATCCGATTTAAAGAAACGGATGCGCGATTGCAACAGGAAACTTTAGGAATTTTAGGTGTAAATTTAATTTATGGCGCGTATTACAAATACAATGATCCTAAAAAAATTCTCCGCTATTTATACGATCACTTGGACAAAGACCAATTAGAGATTGATACTATCAATTTTTCGGGGCCTCGCTTTGCCAATGTTGACAACCGATTAATGAGTTTGCAATTGGTTAAAAACGGTATGACCGATGCGGTGATGTTTGACCCAAGTGGGAATAACATCTTGCCTGCTGCAATTTTATACAAAAAAAATATATTGGCATTACGTGGTAGTTTCAGACCAGTAACCAAGGTAAATATGGACATGTACGAACATTCTTTGAAAATGTTCCTCAATGAAAATAAGGTTGAAAAAGACAATACATTAGTCGTTTTCGAAATCACCCTTTCCAATTTGCGTTCTGACGGAGAAATTGACGAACGTGATTTCATGGATAGAGCCGAATTACTTTGTTCACTTGGACAAACGGTTATGATTTCTAACTTCCAAGAATATTACAAAGTGGTTGAATACTTCTCTAAATATACCAAAGCACGAATGGGATTGGCAATGGGCGTTAACAATTTAGTTGATATTTTTGATGAAAAGTACTACCGCCATTTAAGTGGTGGAATATTAGAAGCTTTTGGTAAATTATTTTACCGCGATTTAAAAGTATTCTTATATCCAATGATTGCCGATAACAAAGAAATAATTAACTCTGAGAATTTAAAAGTTCACCCAAGAATGAAAGAGTTGTACAAATTCTTTAAATTCAATGGCAAAGTAATTGATATCGAAGATTACGACCCTCAAAATTTAGAAATTTTCTCTCGTGAGGTTCTAAAAATGATTAGCGACGGACAAACTGGTTGGGAAAATTTGCTTCCTCAAGGTATCAGTGAAATTATAAAAAAACACCACCTTTTTGGTTATGATCCAAATAAAGTTTTGGAAATCAATAACTAATTAAAAAAAATAAAGCCAGGGATTTCCTGGCTTTATTTTTTTTAATTGATGAATTGAAAACTTAGAATAAGATCGTTTTTATTTCAGAATTTGATTGGCGTGATCTTTTGTTTTTACATCTGAAATTACTTCTTCAATAAAACCCTTTTCATCGATAATGAAGGTTGTTCTATGGATACCGTCGTATTCCTTACCCATGAATTTTTTCGGACCCCAAACTCCAAAAGCTTGAATAACTGACTTGTCTTCGTCTGCCAAAAGTGGAAAAGGAAATTCGAACTTGTTTTTAAATTTAGCTTGGTCCTTTTGAGAATCTGCACTTACGCCAAGAATGGCATAATTATTAGTTTGAAAACGATCAAAATTATCACGTAAATCACAAGCTTCAGCTGTACAGCCTGGAGTATTTGCCTTTGGATAAAAGAAAACTACTAACTTTTTCCCTTGGTAATCGGCTAATTTATGAGCATTCCCATCTTGGTCTACTCCTGAAAATTCTGGGGCTTTATCGCCTTTTTTTAATGTGGTCATAGAATGTATTTTTTAAATTAAAACTGCCTATTTGAAATTGAAAATCAATACAATAATTGTAGTAAATTTACGATTCAAATTTAACGAAAAATGAATAAGCAAGAACGAATAACATTTGTTATTAATACGTTAAAAGAAAAATACCCGAGTATTCCTATTCCACTCGATCACAAAGACCCTTATACTTTACTAATTGCAGTGTTACTTTCGGCGCAATGTACAGATGTTAGAGTGAATAAAATTACCCCTTTGTTGTTTGCCAAAGCTGATAATCCCTATGATATGATTAAAATGACCGTGGAGGAAATTAAAGAAATTATTCGTCCTTGCGGATTATCACCTATGAAATCCAAAGGAATTCATGGCTTATCACATATATTAATTGAAAAATACGAAGGCCAAGTTCCACAAGATTTTAAAGCATTAGAAGCACTTCCAGCTGTGGGACATAAAACGGCAAGTGTAGTGATGTCGCAGTCTTTTGGAGTTCCCGCTTTCCCAGTAGATACTCACATACATAGATTAATGTACCGATGGAACTTAACCAATGGGAAAAATGTGGTTCAAACCGAGAAAGACGCGAAAAGAATCTTCCCTGAAGAAATTTGGAACGATTTACACTTGCAAATTATATGGTATGGCCGTGAATATTCACCTGCTCGCGGTTGGGATTTGGAAACTGACATCATAACGAAAACCATTGGAAGAAAATCAGTAATTGAAGACTACTACAAAAAAAAATCCCGGTAAAAAATCCGGGATTTTAATTAATTAGCTAGAATTTCAAAAGACTGATTACCAATTTTAACAATATTCAAGGCTTTTGAATAACTTAATAAGAATTGAATTGTTTCTTTTTTTGGTAATTTTTTTGAAATTTCTAAAGCTTCTTTAGAGTAAATTTTCGCCATAATTTAATAAGAATTAATTTCTATTGCTTTATAACGATATAAATATTCAAATAGTATTAATTTGTTAATATAATTTGATGTTTGTCAATAACTTTTCTTAAATTCATAATTGCATATCGCATTCTACCCAAAGCAGTGTTGATGCTCACCCCTGTTAATTCCGAAATTTCTTTAAAACTTAGGTCTTGATACATTCTCATTACCAATACTTCTTTTTGATCTTCTGGAAGCTCTTCGATTAATTTTCTTAAATCGGATTCAACTTGTGAAGTAATCAATTGAGATTCGATGTTAGGTACGTTATCTGACATAATAGAAAATATTGAAAAATCTTCTGTTTCTCTAAACATTGGCATTTTTTTATTTTTTCTATAATGATCAATAATCAAATTGTGAGAAATTCGCATTACCCAAGGTAAAAATTTACCTTCTTCATTGTAAGAATTGGATTTCAGGGTTTTAATTACTTTAATAAAAGTATCTTGAAAGATATCGTCTGCTATATCTCTATCCGATAATTTAGAATAGATAAAACCGTAAATCTTAGATTGGTGTCTGTTGATTAATATAGACAAGGAGTTTTCATCACCTGCTATGTAATTTTTTACCAATAATGCGTCTGAGGTTTGTACATTAGCCATAAAAATACTTTTTAGTTGTTAAAATAAAATTGGAGAATTATCTCTAAAAAGTAGTTTTTTGAATAGGCAAATGTTAAATTAGAATTAATATTAAACCAAATGTACTATAAAAATTATTTATAAAACAAATTTTATTTGAAATTTTATTTTTTTTTATACAACCGAAATTAAAAAAAGTGATGACTATTTAATAAATCAAAGGAGAAATTAAAACTAAAAGGTTATTGATACACTTTTATGTAATCTATATTAAATTGCTGAGGAAAAACTGATTTATCTACTTCAGGACCACCAAAATTACCGCCCACAGCAAGATTGACAATTAGGTAAAACGGTTGATTAAAAGGCCATGTGTCTTCATTTTTTATGCTAGGTTGAAAAGTATAAACCAATTTAGAATCTACAAAAAACTCAATTTTATCTTTCGTCCAGTCCATAGCATATATATGATACCCTTCTTCGATGGAATCAAATTTTGTTTTCTTAGTATTGATTGTTTCTCCATGACTATCTTGAGTGTGCAATGATGTAAAAATCGTATGTGGCTCACGACCAATGTATTCAAGAATATCAATTTCACCGCATTTTGGCCATCCAATTGTTGAGATATTCGATCCTAACATCCAGAATGCAGGCCATATTCCATGACCAACAGGTAATTTAGCTCTCGCTTCAAAACGACCGTAAAGAAATTGTTTTTTGCCTTTAGTTGTAATTTTTGTGGAAGTAAAAACCTCATTTTCCAGTTTGGCTTGGATGATTAAATTTCCGTTTTTTAAAGTATGATTTGTATCTGTATATATTTGACGCTCGTTATTTCCCCAACCACATAAATCAGGACATCCATTTCCAATATCAAAATTCCAAGAATCACTATTTAGAGTTTTAGAATCGAAATTTTCTTCCCAAACCAATTTTAGCTTTTGGTTTTGAGCATAATTAAGACTACTAATAAGTACAAGTAAAATAAGAAACTTTTTCATCCGGCTCATTAATTTATAAATTGAAAACCACCTTCTAGAATAGTCATTGAGCTTCCGCCAATGAACACTTTAAAATCACCTGGCTCCGTTTTCCATTTTGAATTTGCAGTATAAAACTCTAGTGTTTTTTCGTTAATAGTAAAAGTTACTTCCTTAGATTCGTTAGGTTGTAATTCTACCATTTCAAAGCCTTTAAGCTCTTTTACAGGTCTTGTAGAACTAGCAACTAAATCACGAATATACAATTGAGCTACTTCTTTTCCTGAAACTTTGCCAATATTTCTAAGGGTGAAACTAACTTTAATGTCACCTTTTTTTGAAAATGAATCGGCACTTAACTTCAAGTTTGAATATTCAAATTTAGAATAACTCAAACCATAACCAAATGGATATAGAGGTGTGTTTTTTTCATCAGAATAATGTGACCAAAATACACTTTCAGGCTCGCTCATTGTTGGCCTACCTGTATTTTTGTAATTGTAATAAATTGGTACTTGCCCAACATTTCTTGGGAAAGTCATTGGTAATTTACCGCTTGGATTGTAATCACCGTAAAGTACTTGTGCAATTGCATTTCCACTTTGAGTTCCTAAATGCCATGCCTCTACAATAGCTGGAATATGTGCATCTGCCCAAGGAATTGTTAAAGGTCTCCCATTGTTTAATACTAAAACAATTTTCGGATTTACTTTGAAAATTTCTTCCAATAATTCTTGTTGAACACCAGGTAATCCAAGGTCAGTTCTACTTCTACCCTCTCCTGTTTGCAATCCGTGTTCTCCTAAAACCATAACCACCACATCCACTTTTTTAGCTAAGGAGATTGCTTCCGCAAATGCTGATTTGTCAGATGTATTAATTTTAGTTTCCCAAACAAATTGCGTTCTTCCAATAGTGACATCAGCACCTTTAGCATAGGTAAGTTGGTTGTCTTTGTATTTTTGTAACCCTTCTAAAACAGAAACTGCAGAATTATCTTCGGCTGCAATTCTCCAACTTCCTAAAGGACTTGTTTTATCGTTTGCCAAAGCACCAATTAATCCAATTTTTAAACCTGATTTTTTAAATGGTAAAACTTCATTTTCATTTTTTAAAAGTACAATAGACTTTTTAGCTACATCTAAAACTCCGTCATGAAAAGATTGCTTTCCAATGGTTTGTTTTTCATTGTTTTCGTCACAATATTTATATGGATTGTCAAATAACCCTAATTCAAATTTTACTTTTAAAATACGACCTGCGGCATCGTTAACAAGACTTTCATTAACTTTACCTTCACGAACAAGATTGACCAAATTTTCAACATAGGCATTAGATTCCATATCCATATCAGAACCTGCATTAACTGCAATCTCTGAAGCCTGTTTGTTATCTTTTGCATAACCGTGATTCATCATTTCTCCTATTGAACCCCAATCAGAAACTACAAAACCATTAAAATTCCATTCCCCTTTAAGAATTTTTCTTTGCAAATAGGAACTTCCAGTTGAAGGAATACCTCCAATTTCATTGAAAGAATTCATAAATGTTCTCACACCAGCATCAGAAGCTGCTTTAAAAGGAGGTAAAATAATATTTTGTAAAGTAGATTCACTTATATCAACCGTGTTATAATCGCGCCCAGATTCTGCGAAAGCGTAGCCAGCAAAATGTTTAGCACAAGCGAGAATAGATTTATTTGATTTAAAATTATCTCCTTGGAAACCTTGTACTCTTGCAATTGCAATTTGACTACCTAAATAAGGATCCTCACCGGCGCCTTCCATTACGCGGCCCCAACGCGCATCACGAGCAACATCAACCATTGGTGCAAAAGTCCAATTGATACCCTCTGAAGAAGCTTCTTCTGCAGCCATTGAGGCTGAATTTTTTATTGCTTGTAAATCCCAACTAGCAGCCTCAGCTAACGGTATTGGACTTATTGTTTTATATCCATGTATTACATCAAATCCAAAAAGCAAAGGAATGCCAAGTCGTGTTTGTTCTACTGCTATTTTTTGGATGGCACGAACGTCCTTAACACCTTTAACGTTAAGCATAGCACCAACCAATCCGTTTTTCAAATCGGAATATTTTTTTGCTGCTTGACCCTCTTTTGGTGTTGGTCCGGTAATATCCCAAAAACCATTGTATTGATTCATTTGTCCTACTTTTTCTTCTAAAGTCATTAGTTTTAAAATAGAATCCACTTTTACATCAATTGGATTTATTTTATAATTAGAATCGACTAGCGCTTTAGTAGCAGAGCAACTTAAAAAGAATAGGGTAATTAATACAAACAGAGATTTTAATAGGTTTTTCATCAAATGATAATTCAATAATTCATAAAAACAACAAGCAATAATTGATTGCTTGTTGTTATCAATAGCATACTTTTTATTGGTAAACTCTTACGTAATCAACCGACATTGAAGATTGTGTGAATGCTGGATCTACTGCGCCTCCAAAAGTTCCTCCCATAGCCACATTCATAATTAAGAAAAAGTCACTATTAAAAGGAAGTGAATTAGTATTTAATACGGAATGAAATAATACGTTATCTACATAAAAACGGATAGACTGTGGACTCCAGATTACTTTATATATATGGTACGTACTAGAAACATTGGTTGAAGTAACTCGAGAAGTAACTCCATTACCACCAGAACGACCCGTGTAATGTACTGTTCCATGAATTATATTTGGCTCGAAACCTTTATGCTCCATAATATCAATTTCTCCACAAGCAGGCCAAATGTTAGTTGCATAATTTTGTCCTAACATCCATAGTGCTGGCCACGTTCCTGCTCCGGCAGGTAATTTAGCTCTAAATTCAACTTTACCATATTTAAATTCAAATTTATTTTCTGATTTTAATCTAGCAGAAGTATACGAGTTTCCAGTTTTTACAGCTGTAATTACTAAATTACCACCTTGTACCACAGCGTTAGTTGGGCTATTAGTGTAACTTTGAAGCTCACCGTTACCCCAACCACCTGCACCTAAATCATAACCCCATTTATTTGGGTCAGGAGCACCATCAGTTGCAAATTCATCTGAAAATACCAAATTAGAATAATCCGTAGCGTCTTGAGTAGGTTGAACAGAGGTAAAAGTATGGTACCAAGCTAAAGCTGGGTTTCCTCCCATTACAGCGCGAACTACCATTCTAGTTTCAGAAATTGATAAAATTTCATACGAGCTTTGACCTATATAATAGCCCATAAAACCACCGTCAGAGAAATTCATCATGGTTCCACGAGTACGTGTTGCAGCACTAGGACTTGACATAATCACTGATTCAGATGGTCCTAGATTTACATTTTTCAAACCACCTGCATTGTAGTTATAACAAAAATCGTAGCCAGCAGTTCCACCAGCTACACTTTGAAAATCTTTATTAAAAAAGGTCTGACCTTGATTGTTTAATTGGAATTTTAATTGGTTACCTACTTTTGAAAAAATCAATTCATTTCCGTAAAGACAAGCGCTATCAGGTGAAGCTGCTTTTTCCCAAGGTGCCGCTTGGTACCAAAGTGGAAAATAATTTTGAGTATCGTCAGAACTGTTTGGCCCAACACCCAAATGTCCTGGCTCAGCAGCTGAAAAATACCATGTTTTTTGAGAACCTCCAGTTAAGAATTGAACTGCTTCAGGATCTTCAAAATTACTTAATATAGTTACATCTAAAGTTGTAGTTGCAGCTACTCCTCCCTTTCCTGTAGCAATTACAGTTACGGTAAAAGTATTCAAACCTGTTTGATTGTATCTTTTTTCAAAAATACCTGAAGGTGCATTGGTTGTAGAACCATCACCAAAAATATATCGGTAAGAAATTGCATTATCTGCTTTGGCAGTGAACAATACCTTTCCACTTCCGTCACCATTTGGAGCAGTTGTAGCATTCTGACCTATAATTTGAGCAGTAACTACAAAATTTGAAGGGGTATCAATCTCACCAAAAGTTTTTATATCCTCTTGACAACTTGCCATAAAGAATAATGTAATTAAAGATATAATATTTAATAATTTTTTCATTTTGTTATTTTTTAGTTTATGAAAATTGATCATAATTAGTTAGTCAAAATTACTGAGTCAAAATAGAAAGTATAATTTGCAGAGGCATCTCCTACAGTTCCTAAATCAAATATAAAAACTAATTTCTGGTAGGAATTGGTTGTAGAAATGGCGGTATAATCGAACGTTAATTCTTGCCATGCGTTTGCTGTTGTTATTATTTCTTCTCTTTCAAATGATATTCCACCATTGGCTAAGTTTTCAACTTTTAATAACAATTTTGCACCTGCTCTTGGAGAATATACTTTTACTTTAAATTTCTTATTTACTGAAAAATCTATCGGTGAAGAAAGTGATATTAAACTTCCTCCCCAAACTTGTCCAGGACCTTTAACCATTTTTCCTACAAATGCAGAAGTATTTATTCCTGATGGAAATGGATTGGCAACTCTAGTTGAATTTCCACCATCAAAATTTAAGAAAGTATAGGGTATTGTAGTCGATTCAAAATCAATAGGTAAAAGTAAAAGTACCGATCTTGTAACAGTAACCATTCTTGTAAATGGAACCGCTGATTGTGCACTTCCACTCACTGCGAATACTCTAACTTGGTAGGTTCCAGGATTAGTGTAAACATGCGTTTTTGTTTCTCCTTCTAAGAATGTTTCAGGAACCTCATTAGGGTTTTCACCATAAAAAATTCTAAAATTGGTTTGAAAATCAGCAGTTGCAGTAACGTTAATTTCCATGGTATTTAATGTAGAAACATTCAAATTAACTGCTAAGTTTGTTGGCGGGAAGAAAGAAATAGCTAACGGGAATGTTCTTTCCGTTCTTTTACCATTTAAGGTAATTCCCACCACTCTAAGGGTATAATTTCCTTCGTTGTATCGATGAGTTGTTGGAACTCCAGCACCTAATAAAGCAGGTTGGGCTGTTGTATCTCCATAATAGACTTCAAATTGTGAAATACCCTCTCCAATAGGAATGATAGTTACAGTTCCTGTATTATCAGGAGCAATAGAGATTTTTGCAGAAATATTAGTTGGTGCTTCAATAGCCTCTAAATTAATTTCTTCACTGTCTTTTGAACATCCCGTTAGAATGGTCAAAACAAATAGGCTAATTAGTAATTTTATATTTTTCATAGTTCTAATTTTTAGTATCCAGGGTTTTGTTGCCAATTGCCATTAGAAAATTGGATTTCTTCAAAAGGAATTGGGAATAACTCGTTTTTATTTGCTGCAAAGCCGGTAATTCTTCCAACTGCTTTTCCAGTTCGAACAAGATCAAAGAAACGGTGACCTTCCCCTAATAATTCTAATCTTCTTTCTGTCCAGATTGCATCTGTTAATGATTGACCTGTAAGTGTAATTCTATGGTTGGTATCTCCAAATGCTCTATCTCTAACTACATTGATGTATTGTTGACCTTTTAAATTGTTTCCAGAACGGCTATTTGCTTCAGCAGCCATTAATAAAACATCTGCATATCGAATTGATCGATAATTATTTGGATTGGTTAAGTTTTGATCACCCACATTGGCATCACCTTGACGAGCAATATATTTTCTATTAAAGAAACCGGTATGCTTGTAACCTGTTCCGAAGGAAACCCCTGTGTTTAAAGTCGCCCAAGTGGTGATATTTAATATTGCTACATCTCTTCTTCTATCTCCAGTTTCAAAAGCATTGTACGCTTCTTGAGTTGGAACGTTGAAGCTATAGCCAGAATCAAAAAGGGGTCCTACATAATTTCTAATTCCGTTGAAACCTACAGCTACATTACCTTCACTACATTGGAGACATCCAAAACTAGCCCCTTCAGCATCAGTATATTGAACTTCAAAAACAGATTCCGAATTATTTTCTCCTGAATTTTCAAAAATGGTGTTGTAGTTATTAACTAATGAATAAGTATTTGAAGTAATTAAAGTTTCTAATACCGCAGCACTTTCAACAAATTTATTTTGATACAAATAAACTTTTCCTAATAAAGCTTGTGCAGCACCTTTAGTCGCTCTACCTTTTTGGGAAGCTATTGGATTTAAGTTATTAATTGCAAATTGTAAATCGGCTTCAATTGATGCATAAACATCAGCTGTTGAAGATCTTGGTATGGATTTTTCATCATTTACACTAAATCTTTTGTCTCCTTTCAATGGAATTCCACCGAAGAATTTAACCAATTCAAAATGGTAATACGCTCTTAAGAATCTTGTTTCACCGATCACTTGATTTTTATTTGCAAAATCAGTTTTATCTTTAAATTCCATGATGTAGTTACAACGTTGAACACCGGCAAACATCCAATTCCAAACGTCTTTTAAGTTTGGATTAACGGCTGTATGCGTCATTTCATCAATTTGTTGAATTCCAATAACGTCAGTAGCACTTTCTCCACCAGACAAAGTATTATCTGAAGCAATTTCGCCTAACATAACATTGATGTAGGAGGATTGTAACATGTCATAAGCTCCAATTAGAGCTTTATTGTAATCCGATTCCGAGTTGAAATAACTTTCAGAATCAATCGTATAGGGTGCTTCTTCATTTATAAATTCCTTAGAACAAGAAACAGTTAAAACTGAAGTTGTTACTAATAAAAAAGCGGCTAGAATAGTATATTTTTTCATTTTAAAGAGATTAAAAATTAACATTTAGACCAATTGAAAATATTCTTGGTGCTGGATAGAATCCTGAATCAATTCCTCCTGCAATTGGATCACCGGTATTTGCTGTAGCGTCAAATCCTCTGTATTTAGAGAAAGTATAAACGTTATTTATTGCTCCATACAATCTAAACTTAGAAATTCCAAAACTATCAATAATCATTTTAGGTAGAGAATATCCTAATTGGATGGTTTGAATTCTTAAAAAAGAAGCATCTTCAACAAAATAGCTTGAGAACAAATTATTACTTGAAGCTCCTGTAGTTACTCTTGGAACTGAATTGCTAGTTCCTTCACCCGTCCAACGATCTAATACATAATTAAGTTTGTTTAGCTTATTTTCTGTTCTTTCATAATTTCTAATCATATCATTTCCAACAGAAGCATAAGAATAGGAAACAAAATCGAAGTTTTTGTAACTCAAATTAATATTAAAACCAAGTGTATAATCGGCAATCGATTTTCCAATGTAAGTTCTATCTTTAAAATCTACCACTCCGTCACCATTTACATCTTTAAATCGTAAATCTCCTGGTGAAGTTGGTGAACCTAAGTTTTGAGTAGGGGCTGCATTTATTTCCGCTTGATTTTGGAAAATACCGTCTGTTTGAAGTCCGTAAAATACTCCAATTGGCTGACCCACTTCCATTCTTGTTGGTGGCAATTGCCCAATGGCGAAAGCACCACCTTCAATGTAATTAGTAGAATTATTAACTTCTAATACTTCGTTATTGATAGTAGTAATATTAAATCCTAAATCGTATTTAAGATCACTGATATTATCTTTATAATTCAAAACCAATTCGAAACCAGAGTTTTTAACTTTACCAGCATTTACTGCAGGGGCTCCTGAACCTGGAGCATAACCTCCATTAATTCCTGAAATTGGCACACCACCAATAATTAAGTCTGTTCTTGTATTATTGAAATAATCGGCAGTAACTTCTAGTCTATTATCAAATAACCTCGATTCAAATCCTAAATCTATTTTTGTATCCGATTCCCATCTTAAATCTTTATTTGGAATAGTACCTACAGCAACACCTGTCGTAAGAACATTGTCAAAAACATATACCCCTTCACCAGACAATTGAGATCGGTAGGCATTTGACGGTGCTACATCATTTCCAAGTGTACCATAACTTCCTTTTAGTTTTAAAAAGTTTACGATTCCATTTTTATTAAAAAAGTCTTCTTGAGAAACAATCCAACCTCCTAGAATCGATTTGAAATAGGCAACGCTATTATTTTCTGAGAAACTACTAGATTGATCTCTTCTGAAGATAAAAGACAATAAATACTTCTCTTTAAAATTATAATCTAAAGTAGAGAAAATAGAAGGTCTTCTATAAGGAGTAGATTTGTATGATCCATTTGTCACGATACCAGGTCTAGGAAGTGAATTAGGATCAACATCTAAATCTACAAATGTAGGTGCCCCTGCTAAAGCAATATCAGCAAATTGCCATGAGTTGTAAGGTACGTTAAATCCGGTTGCAAATAATCCTTCTCCTTTATTTTCAAATAAGGTACCTCCAACTGTTAATTTAATTTTATGATCTTCAAAAAATGTTTTTTCATATTCACCAAATAAGTCAAAAGTAAAACTACTGAAACGGGTGGCTTTTTGAGAAACACTATTATTAGTTACATTAAACACTTTTGAATTACCATAATCTAATCTTTTACTGAAAGATTTTCCAACATCGTTTGCAGAATCAAAACCGTAACGAGTAGTAATTTTAAAATCATTGGTTGGTTTGTATTGTAATACAAAATTTCCATTAATTCTTTGTTGATTATAATTATTATAGGTATTTTCAATTTGTGCCAATGGATTGATCACTTCATTTCCAAAACCAGGAGTAGCGGGAACTAGTGAATAAGTTCCATCAGTATTATACGGTAAAAGAGTGGCCGGTGTATTTATCGCATTGAATAATACCGAACCGATACCGTTTTCATTCAAACTTTTTCTGTTGTAATCCGTATATATTAAATTGGTTGAGAAATTTAATTTTGGAGAAATATCAATTCCTAATGATACCCTAGCATTGCTTCGATCAAATCCTGATTTATCTAATCCAATAATACCATCTTGAGCAATATTAGAAGCACTTAGAGAAAAAGTAATTTTATCTGAACCTCCTGACAATGAAAAATCTCTGTTAGAGATTCCTGCTTTTTGAAAAACTTGATCTTGCCAATCAGTTCCTTTTCCTAAACCGGTAGAAATAGGATAAGGCAAGGCTTGACCGCCGTTACCATAACTTTCATTTAGTAAAAGAGCATATTCTGTCGCGTTTAATACATTAATTTTCTTGGTCGTTTCTTGGTAACCAAAATAGGAATTAAAGGCTACTTTAACTTTAGAATTTTTCTTACCCATTTTAGTAGTAACTAAAACCACCCCATTGGCCCCTTTAGAACCATAAACTGAAGCTTGAGCATCTTTCAATACTGTCACCGATTCAATATCAGAAGGGTTTAACAAACTAATATCTCCTTCATAACCGTCTATCAAAGTATAAGGAGCATTACTTGAGTTGGAAGATATACCTCTAATTCTAATATTAAATCCAGAACCGGGCGCTCCTGAACCACTGGTAACCACAACCCCTGCAACTGTTCCTTGCAAAGCTTGTGTAGCATTAATAGGCTTTAAATCATCAATTGTTTTACTAGAAACCACTGAAACAGATCCAGTTATGTTACGCTTCTTTTTGGAACCATAACCTACTACTACAATTTCATCCAAGTTCTCGGAAGCCGCTTGTAATTCAATAGTTAATTTTTGAGATTTATTAGCCTTAAATTCATAATTCTTGTAGCCTACAAAACTAAAAATTATCTTAGAACCTGAGGGAACCTTAGAAAATTTAAAACTACCGTCTACATCGGTAATTAAAAATTGAGAGGAGTTTTGGATTTCAACATTTACACCTACTAAAGGAGTATTTGTTTTGGAATCAATTACTTTTCCACTAATTTCAACAAATTGGGAATAACCCATCGAAGTAAATAGTACAAAAGCAATAAATAATAATTTTGATTTCATAATAATTTGGTTTGTTTTAAGAAGCTAAAAATATTGCTAAGTGGCGAAAAAAAAATAAAATATACCACAACAAAAATCATACATTTAAAAATAATATTTCAACCACAACTAAACCTATGAAAAAATCAATTGTACAAGGCTTTTCATATGATTTAATTGAGAATATATACTAAAAAATAAATGAAAAAGTAAATCAATTATTGTGCAATGTTGTGGCGTTGTATAGTTAAATTCATTCCGAAAATACCAATTTAAATTGACAGAATATATTCAACAAGACCTTGTTCGTGCGGCAATTCCATTTTTTTACGCAATCGATAGCGTTTAATCTCTACACTTCGAACAGAAATATTAATTAAAGGAGCTACTTCTTTTGAAGAAAGGTTCAATCTTAGATAAGCACAAAGTCGCAAATCATTCGGAGTCAATGATGGATGTGCCAACTTTACTTTCTTTAAAAAGTCCTTATCAGCATTGTCAAAAGCTTCTTTAAATACAGTCCAAGAATCTTCTTCAGAAATGTTTTTTGTTATATTTTTAATTACCGATTTTATGCTATTATTACTTTCTTCAGAGGTGTTTTTTAAATCTTCTTTGATTAACGATAAAAGTTCGTTTTTCTTAATTAAACTCATCGTTGATACCGCCAACTCTTTGTTTTTATTGTCTACGTCTTGAGATAACTGTTCGTTTCTGATTTTCATCAATTCTTGAGAATTCTCTAATTCTTTGATTTCAAGCAATAAATTATTCTCTTCAATTAATTTTTCTCTTTGAGTATTGTAGTAATTTTTGTAAGCTTTATTAATAAAATGAGCTAAAACCATCATTACTATCAAATAAAATAAAATAGCAAAATTGGAAGCATACCAAGGTTTTAAAATCACAAAGGTATATGTAGCCATGTTATCAGGTGATGAATTCGCTATTTTAGCCCTAACTTTAAATGTGTATTCACCAGCGGATAAATTCTTGAAATTCACTGATGATTTTGCATTCCATTCACTCCATTCCTCTTGAACTCCTTCAAGAAGGTACTGGTACTCAGCATTTATATATTTATTATACTCCGGTACCGTATAATTGATAGAAATATTATTTTCGGTATGCTTAAACTCTCCTTCTTCAGTAATAGGTGCAAAAAAAGAAGGTTCATTTAATTGATTTACACTAACATTTGAAATAGAAACATTGTAATTTTTGAAGCTCAAATCGTTGATATTCATGGTGTAATAACCATCAGTAGTACCAATTAAATACCCGTAATTAGAAATTTGAGTGATATTTTCAAAACCTGACATTGAGTTGGTTAAAGCGGCGGGAATCGGTATATTATTTTGTTTTAGATCAGAACTTAATTTACTTAAAGTAAAATAATGAATATAATTTTTGGAGAATAACCATATTTTATTAGAATTATCTACAATCATTTTTCCTGATGTATATTCGTCATTTTCGAAAACAGAACTCAACAATTTGTCCTTTTCAAATTCATTTGATTTATAATTCAATTTTAGAATCCCGTCTTTATAAGCATAATAAATATGATTATTAAATTTAACCAAACTTGCATTTTTACCTTTAGTTGGTGTTTTATAGGTCCTAAATTTATTTGTTTTTAATAGGCTTCCGTCCAATTTAAATTTAAATACTCCTTTGTATTCGTGACTAACAAATACATCAAGAGAATTGGTTACTTCAAAGTAGCGGGATGAATAATCAAACCCGGCAATTTTATTTCTAAAAACCCACTTATTGTTTAGATTTTCTAAAACAGAAACCCCATAATAATTTCCTTGAAGCAATAAATTACTATGATTGGGAACTTTAGAAAATTTCCAGGTACCGGATTGTGAGAAAATGCAAGTTGCACTAACTGAATTAACAACAAATGTTCCAGAATCGTGACCACAAAAAAGCGTTCCTTGGTATTCAAACAACGACCAAACTTGTCCTTTGGTGCCATTAATAAACTCAAATTCATTGTTGGTTCCAAAACTCTTACAAAACAAACCTTGGTTGGTACCAACATATAATTTTCCTTGGTGGACTATAGAGGCATAAACCGTCCCTAGGATACCTGTATTATCCGAGAAACTTCGCACGGGAGATTGAATATTTATGCAATTTATCCCATTGTCTAAACCAAGCCATAAATTTTTATCAGAATCTTCAAAAAGAGATAAAACGGTATTATTAGTAAGCCCTTTGTTTTGTGTGATATGGTATTTTACTTTTCTTTCTTTCGATATTATATAGATTCCCTTAGAAACAGTTCCTAAAGCGAAGCTACCATCGGATAAAATTTTACAACTATAAATTGAGGTTGAAGCAATATCTGAATCTAAAATTATATTTGATTTGGATACGTTTCCGGTAATCAACTTATACATACCATCGGATTGAGTTTGAATTAATAAACCCTCAATAGTAGAAAACAAGGATACAATTCTACCTTTTTGAAAAACAATATTTTTGGATATTAATTTACTTTTACCATTTTCGATTTCAAATAAACCCTCTCCTGGTGATTGGTAATAAATGGCATTACTAGTTCTGAATGATTTTACAATTCCGTTTTTTGGTGCAATAATATTAAACTTTCCTGATTTAGTGTCGTAAATAAATATCTTGTTTAAAGACTGAAATATAACCCATTGATCATAATTTAATATGTTCCAAAACTGTTCATCGTCTTGGATCTTGCTTTTTAAAGATTTACTTAAAGAGGTATATTTTAATTGCCCATTTGACTGACGAATCCAATAGCCAAATTCCATATAACAACCGGTATAAATTTTGTTATCGATAACATTTACAGATCGAATAATGGTTTCATTTGGTGATGGATAAAGACTCCATGTTGTACCATTGTATTCTAGTAAACCTTCATTATTTGCAAAATAAATAAAGTCATTTTTACCTTGAGAAATCATCCAGTTTTGATTTCCAGCACCATAAGTTGTAGGATTGTACTTTACAATTGGAGGTAACTCTTGGCAAAATAGAAATTGTAAACTTATTAAGAATACTATTGAGAAACATTGTTTATTATAAAACATGAAATTATATTAATTTTTAACGGATTATAAAGATAAAAAAAAATCAAATTAAACAATATAAAACTAAAAATTTATTATTTTCATTTTTATGGGTTTTATAAAATAGTAAAAAAAAACACGTTCTTTTCAGAACGTGTTTTCTAAACAATAAACTATAATCTAAACTAATTTTTAACTAATCTTGAAGTAGCAGTAACTCCTCCAATCATTGTTTTAACAACATAAACTCCAGTTTGAAGATTAGCAACATCTAAAGTAACAGAAGTACTATTAGAATTCTTAGCAAGAACTTCTTGACCAAGAACGTTGTATAAAGCAACGCTTTGAATTGCATCATTTGCTTCAATTGTGAAAACAGAAGAAGTTGGATTTGGGTACATTCTGATGTTTGAAGCTTCGAATGAAGAAACACCTAAAGCAGCAGCACCAAATTTCATGTCATCAAAATAATAAGTTTGACCTGATCCAGCTACACCAAAATTGAAGAAGATAGAAGCTTTATTATATGGGAATGCAGCATTGAAAGCAGCAGTTCCAGCAGCTTGATTGTTGAAATTGAATTCCATTGTTTGCCACCCGTTAGCAACAGTAGTTAACGCTTCTGTTTCAACAGATTGAGTAGGTTGACCAGAAACTTCCACTTTTAAACGTACTGGAATACCAGCAGTTGGAGACCAAACTCTTACATTCATTTTTCTATCCGTTGGAGTGAAAGGAATAGCTGGGCTAAATCCAAGTTCAGCAGCACCTGTAACTGTAGTACCTGCCCAAGTTTCTGGAGCATTTTTAATTACTCTAGCCACTTTGTTAGAAGCTAAAGTAGGATCAACAACTACAGTAGAAGCAGTACCTCCGAACGAAATTAAACCATAATCAACCGTTGTAGAATCAAAAGTAACTGGTAAACTCATTTGAGTTAAAACTGGACCAGTAGGTGCAATTAAACGAATATCATCAACTAAGAAAGTATAATTAGCAGATCCGTTACCCGCAGTACCAAGATCAAATATGAAAACTAATTTAGTGTAAACATTAGTAGTTGAAACAGCTTGATAGTCAAATGTCATTTCTTCCCATGCATTTGCAACAGTTCCTACGACTTCTTTTTCAAATGGAACTACACCAGCAGCACCTTCCACTTTTAATAAAAGTTTAGCACCAATTCTTGGAGAATACACTTTAACTTTAAATATTTTATTAACGGTGAAATTAATTGGAGCAGCCATAGTGATTAAACTACCTGCCCAAACTTGACCAGCACCTTTTACCATTCTAGCAACATTAGCTGAAGTGTTAATTCCTCCAGAATTTGGATTTGCAATTTTAGTTGCAGTACCTCCATCAAAATCAGTGAATGTGTAAGCTACTGCAGAAGATTCAAAATCAATTGGTAAAGATGGTGCTACTAAAGCAGCAGGATTTCTCCAGAAATAAATATTATCTAAATATACTGCTTTACCAGGAGTAACCGATTCAAATTTGAATTGAATAATTGCAGATAAATTAGGTACCGTATAACTAGTCAAAGGAATATCAAAACTATTCCATCCAGAAAGTGTAGGAGTTAATGTAACTGCATTTTCTAAACCAGCACTAATTAAAGAAACTTTGAAAGAAGTACAATCAGGAGTCCATAAATCAAGGTGTAAAGTGTTCATTGTAGAAACATTTTGAGCTGCAGCAAACTGAGCACCTTGGTAATTTAAGTTGGTCATACTTCTAGTCGCATTTCCAGCAACTAAAATTTGTGTTGCAACAGTAGTTTGTCCCCAGTTAGGGTTCCAATCTGTTCCGGCAATTTCAGTGTATGCGTTACTGTAATAATTCATTACATCAGCAGCAACTCTTGTAGGAGGTGCAGGAGCTGCAACCGTTGGAGGACCAAAAGTTACAGTAAATAAAGCAGTAGTGCTTCCTGCAGAAAATGATCCAGCAGCAGCTTGGTTAGCTGTAATAGTAGAAGTACCAACTCCAACAACTGTAATTGTGCTTCCGCTAATTGTTGCAACAGCTGTATTGCTACTCGTGTAAGTAAATGCTCCATTACTATTACTAGTTGGAGGTGTAATTGCAAATGGGGCATCACCCATTAATTTTGCAGGTACTGAGAAACCAGTAATTGTTGGTGTTCCAGTTGCAGCAGGTGCTTTCCAAAAATAAATATTATCCAAATAAACATTAATTGGAACTGTACTTCCAGGACCGTTAGCAGCAAATTTTAATTGAAAAACAGAATCCCAATTCATTCCTGTGAATGCACTTTTAGGAATATCAACGCTTGCCCAAGAACCTGCAGTGTGATTCACAGTTACTAGAAATTCTCCAACACCAGTACCATTGTTTATTGGACTAACTTTTAAAATTGAATTTGTAGGGTTAGCACTACACCATACGTCTATATGAAGAAACTCCATAGCAGAAGCATTTTGTGTAGTTAATAAAGTACCTTGGTAATTGAAATTAGTGTAAGCTAAAGCTACATTAGTTCCTGAACCTGTAGGGTTAAAAGTAGTGTTAACAGCACCTGATTGTCCCCATCCAGGATTAAAATCGGTTGCAACCGAAGTATAGCTATCACTAAAAATTGAAATAACATTTGCCTGTAAACGGGTTGGGACCGGAGCATTTGTTGTTGGTTGAGAAAATCCTAGAGTAGAAACTAAAAGGAAAATCAAAAAAGTAATTTTTTTCATGTTAATAGATTAAAAAGTTAATATTCAAATTTAACAGACTTATAAATTAGTTGGTTTAGAAAATACTATATAAAAACTATACAAATAGAAAATAAATATATATGACAATAAATTAAGTAACTACAATAGTTTAAGGGGGATTTACATCACACTATCAGTTACCTAATTATTTATTATGTTGAGGTAATGTTAAGTTTTACTATTACGTTTTCGTAAAATACAGAAGATAATTATGAACTATAAATACAAAAAAAATGCTAAAATATTTAATATCAATAAAAATGAATAGTTTAAAAAATAGATTAGTATTTTATAATTTCCATAACTAGAGACTTAAAATAATATTGAATTAACAGTTTAACTTTTCATAGAAGATTGTATAGTTATATTTAATTATCTTTGCAATCTTTAAAATTCAACATGATTAAAACTGATATTACAAATCTAGAACCCAAAAAAAATATTATTATCAAAGGAGCTCAAGTTCATAACTTGAAAAATCTTGATGTAGCCATTCCGCGTAATAAATTAGTAGTTATTACTGGTTTATCCGGTTCTGGAAAATCAAGCTTGGCATTTGATACTTTATATGCTGAAGGTCAGAGAAGATATGTAGAAAGTTTGTCTTCTTATGCGCGTCAATTTTTGGGTAGATTGGACAAACCTAAAGTGGAATATATAAAAGGTATTGCTCCCGCTATAGCAATTGAACAAAAAGTAAATACAACTAATGCGCGTTCAACTGTGGGTACTTCAACTGAAATATATGATTACTTAAAGTTGTTATATGCTAGAATTGGCAAAACCTACTCTCCTGTTTCAGGAAAAGAAGTAAAACGAGATAGCGTTTCCGATGTCATAAATGAAATTAAAACCTTCGGAATTGATAGTAAATGGCTACTTCTTGCTCCTATTCACTTAGAAAAAGGAAGAAAATTAGAAGACAAACTAACCGCTCTTTTAAAAATAGGTTTCTCTAGAATATTAGTTGATAATGAGATGGTTCGTTTGGATCAAATAGAATCAAAATCATTGACTAAAAAAGAAGTTTTATTGATCATTGACCGAATTGTAATTCAAGACGATGAAGATTTTTACAATCGATTGGCAGATGCTGTTCAAACCGCATTCTACGAAGGTAAAGGCGTTTGTTGTTTACAGGAAGTAGCTAGTAATAACAGAATAAGCTATAGTAACAATTTTGAATTGGATGGAATTTCTTTTTTAGAGCCTAACGTTCACTTGTTCAGTTTTAACAATCCTTATGGAGCTTGCCCTGTTTGTGAGGGTTACGGGAGCGTTATTGGAATTGATGAAGAATTAGTAATTCCAAATACCGCTCTTTCAATCTATGAAAACGCTATTTACGCTTGGCGCGGGGAAAGTATGAGTTGGTACAGAGATGAATTGGTTAACAATGCTTATAAATTTGATTTTCCAATTCACAAACCCTACTTTGAACTCTCCGAAAAAGATAAAGCATTGGTTTGGGAAGGAAATTCCTACTTTACTGGATTGAACGATTTCTTTAGAGAATTAGAAGAGAAAAATTATAAAATTCAAAATCGAGTGATGCTTTCTAGGTATCGTGGCAAAACCAAATGCAATAGTTGCAAAGGAAATCGGCTTAGAGTTGAGGCCTCTTATATTAAAATTGGAGGAAAAACTATTTCAGATCTAGTTCAAATATCAATTAAGAAACTAGTACACTTCTTTGATGCATTAGAAATATCCGATTTTGATCAAAAAGTAGCCAAACGATTATTGGTTGAAATAAATAGTCGATTAAAGTTTTTAGTAGATGTTGGACTTGACTATCTAACTCTAAATAGAAATTCTGCGACACTTTCGGGAGGAGAATCACAGCGAATTAATTTGGCGACTTCTTTAGGAAGTAGCTTGGTTGGATCGATGTACATTTTAGATGAACCTAGTATTGGATTGCATCCAAAAGATACCGAAAGATTAATAAAAGTTCTGCTGTCACTGCGAGATTTGGGGAATACTGTTATCATTGTTGAACACGATGAAGACATTATGAAAGCCGCCGATATGATCATTGACATTGGCCCTGAAGCAGGAACACATGGAGGAGAATTGGTAGCCCAAGGTGCTTTTGAAGAAATTCTCAAAGAGAATACATTAACTGCCAACTATTTAAATGGCAGTTTAAAAATTGAAGTACCTAAAAGTAGAAGAAAATGGTCTTCTTATATAGAAATTATTGGTGCTCGAGAAAATAATCTACAAAATGTAACTGTAAAATTTCCTCTCGAAGTATTAACCGTAATTACAGGAGTTTCTGGTAGTGGAAAAAGTACGCTGGTGAAAAAAATTCTATTTCCTGCCATGCAAAAAAAAATAGATGGTATAGGTGATAAAG
This sequence comes from Flavobacterium sp., assembly GCA_021740105.1. Taxonomy (GTDB): domain Bacteria; phylum Bacteroidota; class Bacteroidia; order Flavobacteriales; family Flavobacteriaceae; genus Flavobacterium. Next base: position 73,318 of record JAIPAM010000006.1, on the reverse strand, counting down.
CAGGGCAATTTACCGATATGCAGGGTTATTATCATAAGATTAGACACATTGAATATGTCGATCAAAATCCAATTGGTAGAAGTTCGCGTTCGAATCCGGTGACTTACATAAAAGCCTATGACGATATCAGAGATTTATTTGCTAAAGAAAAATTATCAAAAATTCGAGGCTACCAACCCAAACATTTTTCATTTAATGTGGATGGCGGACGTTGCGAAACCTGTAAAGGTGAAGGTGCTATTAATGTAGAAATGGTATTTATGGCTGATGTTCAGCTTCCATGTGAAACTTGTAAAGGAAAAAGATTCAAAAAGGAAGTGCTTGAAGTTGCTTTTGAAGGAAAAAATATAGACAATATCTTAACGATGACTGTTGATGATTCTTTAGAGTTTTTTAAGAAAACTAATATGACTAAAATTGTTCAAAAATTACAACCTCTTCAAGATGTCGGATTAGGATATGTCCAATTAGGACAATCTTCATCGACGCTTTCTGGTGGTGAGGCACAACGTATTAAATTAGCGTCATTTTTGGTTAAAGGAAGTACTAAAGACAAGGCGTTATTTGTTTTTGATGAACCTACTACAGGTTTGCATTTTCATGATATCAAAAAATTACTAACTTCTTTTGATGCATTAATTGAAAAAGGCCATTCTATTATTGTAATTGAACACAATTTAGATTTGATAAAATGTGCAGACCATATTATTGATTTAGGTCCTGAGGGAGGAGAATTAGGAGGTCAAATTTTAGCCATTGGAACCCCGGAAGAAATTGTAAAAAACAAAAAATCAATTACTGCTAAATACTTAAATGATAAACTAAATTAATTGATAATTATTTTCTTTGTGTATTTATTATTACCGGATTCAATAACACCCAAATAAATTCCTTTAGGTAAATCTGAAATCAAAATAGGCTCATTTTGACTAGCTATTTCAAATGATTTTGTCAAAATAGTGTTACCTAATAAATCAATTAATTTAAAAGTGTAATTCCTATCTAATTTTCCACAATTCACGTAAAGTAGATCATTTGCTGGATTAGGATAGATTGAACCTTGAAAACTAGATTCAAATTCTTCATTGGTCAATGAAGTATCGACTACCGAAAAATGTAACATGGCGCCTATAGCCGCTTTAGCAACATTGTAATTATAAGTAGGATCCATATTGATTAAAAAATCGGTTGGTGTATGTTTGTGAGTGGTTACATTTCTTTCGAAAAAACCTGTAATTACCTCATTATTGCTTTGAAAAGACATATAATCAGAAGCATAGGCACGATCTAAAAAGGTATTCAAGGGAGAATATAATCCAACACACGTAATCAATTCATTGGTAACTACGGCAGAAGCCGCATTATTCGATGTGGGTGAAGATAGGTCTCTTTCACAAGTAATGGTATTATTTACCATACCAGCAACTCCTCCTACCTCATCTATATTAAAAACCAATTTGATATCCATCTTGGGAATAGTTGCATTGACAACAGCGGAAACAAAATGTTGACTTCCATGTAATCCATCTTCTTCGCCACTAAAATTGATAAATTTAATTGAATATTTAGTTGGAATATTTTTTAATAATCTAGCCACTTCTAAAATACAAACCAATCCACTTCCATTATCATTGGTTCCAGTTCCATTTATCGAATCGTAATGGCCGTCAATAATAATAAAGGTATTAGGATAAACGGTTCCTATTTTTGTAACCACAAGATTTTTACAAACAGCAGTTGAACCAGTATAAGTATAAGAATCTTCAGTAATTTGGCTGGCCGTATAACCGTAGCTTAAATATTTATTTTTTAACCAAGTTAAAGTATTATCCAAGGCAACTGTTCCCCTTCTTTTCACTCCAAGGGCCTCGTATTCAGTCAAATTATTTAGAATATTTGAACTCGAACATTGGTTTACAACAGCTGCATAATTAGCATTATAAACTTGACAATGAATTGATTGCGATGAAAATATAATTGTAAATAATACAGAAAAAAAGAAAGTTGAATTTTTCATTAAAATACTAAAATAACTATTGTGGACGAAGGTAATAAGTTATCCAATTATAAAAAAATAAAAAAGTAAAACAATAAATTATAATGATTTTCTATTTAAAAGATTGGCTAGTTTTTCGGTCAGGCTTTTTCTAGAATACTTTTGCAATCCCACTCCGTTTGATTTTAAATTGCCTTCTAAAAATAAACCAAAGTAGTTAGCGATATAATTCTTCAATTTTTCTTTTTCTGAATAATCTACAAAAACACCTGTATTGGTATCAATAATTATTTCAGCAAAGTCAGATCCTTTTGGGCCAACGCCAATAATTGGTCGTTCGGAAACTAAGTATTCAAATAATTTACCAGGGATTATACTCTTGGTATCTACTGAATCAATTTCTATTAACAAGAGAACTTGAGATTTTTTTTGATGAATAATAGCTTCATCATGAGAAACATAACCTAAATTATTTACATACTTCTGCAACTGAAATAAAGCAATTGAATCTAAAACTTCCTGGCTTACTGCTCCAATCAACTTTAACTGGAAATGAGAGGCAAATAATGGATTTTCTCTAATCAATTCTGAAATACTTTCCCACAAAATTCTCGGATTCCTTTCCGATAAAAAAGACCCAATATGGGATAAAGTGAATTTTCTATCAACTATCTGATTTCCAATTTTTTCTTCATCAAAACCATTGGTAATTACTTCAATCGGCTTAGAAGTTATTTTTTTAAATTCAGCTCTAGTTGATGGACTGGTAACCAATATCAAATCAGCAGTATTTAAAACTTTAAACTCTAGTTTTTTGTGTTTATTAGCAGCATATTCAGATAATTTTAGCGCTTTATGATAGCCAATGGTAGTCCAAGGATCACGGAAATCAGTAATCCATTTAACATTCAATTTTTGTTTTAATCCCAAGCCAATTAAATGCAAACTGTGTGGTGGTCCTGAGGTAATAATTGTGGTAATTCCATTATCAATAATGTATTTTTCTAAATACTTAACTGATGGTTTTACCCACAATACACGAGCGTCGGGAATAAAGATATTGCCCCGAATCCAAAGCAATAATTGATCTAAAAAGGTTTGCTTTTTCTTATTAGGTATTATTCCAGAACTGATTTTGGTGGTTTTGTTTTTTGATAAAAAAGAGGCCCATTGATAAGGCTCAACAATTTTATTTCTCAAAATAATTGCTTTATTGGATACTTCCGAAAGCAAGTTTTCATCAATTATAGGATAAGATGGATTTTCTGGAATGTAAACGATTGGTTGAAAACCAAAATCAGGTAAATATTTCACGAATTTTAACCAACGCTGAACACCTGGCCCTCCTGCTGGAGGCCAATAATAAGTGATGATTAATATTTTATTATTGTCCAATTCCGTTATCGCTTATTGTTTCGCCTTCTTTTGTTCCAAATAAATAGCAGCTCCCAATAACAAAATCATCAGTATAAAACTAATCAAGGCTATTGTACTTCCAGTCTTCACTACTTGAGGTTCAAATTTGAATTCTATACTGTGTTTTCCAGCCGGTATTTTCATCGCTCTAAGTGCATAATCGGCTCTAAAATGAGATGCCGATTTCCCATCAATAGTTGCATTCCAACCATCAGCATAATACATTTCAGAAAAAACTGCTACTCCAGGATTGGAATTATTAGAAACATATTTCAAATGATTAGGTTCGTAACTTAATAATTGAATTGTAGCTGTTGAATCTACATTGAATGAAGTTAAATCACCTTTAAAAAATGGACCAAATTCATATTCATTTACCAATGCACTATTTTTAGAATCTATACTATCCAAAGCTTTCATTTCTTGATCAGGAGAATTTACGAATTTCACCTTTTGTACAAACCAAGCATTACCATTGTGATTCGGATTGTAGGTTGGGAATTCTTTGCCTTCTTTATCGGTTTGAATAATGAACTTGGTATTCAACATATTTAAAACTTCCATGTTGTTTTTGGCAATTTGGTAATCAAATAACTGTTGCATTCTTCGAGGTTTCACTGCGCTATATCCTCCAATTGATTGATGAAAATAAGAAGCTCTAGCACTTGACATATTTCCATCTACTTCAAAAACTCGGTAATGAGAAGTATCTCGTAATATTTCTATATCAGAGGCGGTAGGTTGAAATGGCACATCTACTTCACTAGGAGAAACAAAACTTTTTGCATTTACATAATTCTTATCAATAAAGAACAAATCAGAAATCATAATAATTCCAACTAATATAACTGCTGTCGACTTTGAAATTTTATTTTTAACGAAAAACCAAAGTAACCCAAACGCTAATAAAACTAAGAATCCAGAACGTAATAAATCGGCTGAATACAAACTTTTTCTATCTTCTTTTAAGGCGTTTATAAACTCAGACCCATAATTTTCAAGGTAATAAGTATCGCTTCCACCTGAAAAACTAAACTGACTCTTTATAGCAATTAGAAAGGCGATTATTCCAAAAAACACTCCACCTGAAAGATACAATCCTTTTAATTGTTGGGCTTTTTCTTCCTTAAAAAATGATTGCAATCCCATAATTGCTAGAACCGGAATACACAATTCTAAAATAACTTGGATGGAGGAAACGGCTCTAAATTTATTGTACATTGGAATAGTAACAATAAAGAAATCAGTCAATATGGGAAAGTTTTTACCCCAAGAAAGTATAAGAGAAACTACAGTACCAGCCACAAAAACATACTTTATTTTGCGTTTATCCAAGAACAAAGCAACCAAACAAAGAAAGAAAACTACGGCCCCAATATAGGCTGGAGCAGCAACAATAGGCTGATCTCCCCAATAGGCAGGCATACTTGAAACAAACTCTTTGGCTTGTTCTTCTGGAACGCTTTTCCCAATTAGAAATTCATACATATTAGTATTGGTTCCTATATTCTCCCCATTGGAACCCCCAAAAATACGTGGAGAAATTAAATTAAAACTTTCTGCAATCCCGTAACTGTATTCTGTGATATAATCGTGTGACATTGCATTATCAGAAGTGCTTTTTGATCCGTCGGGGCTAAATGTCAATTCACTTTTACCTCTAGTACTGTATTTTGCATATTCAGCTGTAGCCAATAAACTTGTAGCATTGGCACCAATTGCTAAAATTCCTGCAATAACAAAAATTCCAAAAGCTGTAAATAAGGATTTGTATTCTTTATCTTTTATATATTTATAAGAATAATAAAATGTAATAATCAAAATTAAAAACAACAAATAATAAGTCATTTGGGGATGATTGGCATTTAATTCTAATGCAGCTGCAAACATCGTTAGCAAACCTCCAACTAAAAACCTACGTTGAAAAACCAATAATACCCCTGCCACAACCAGCGGCATATAAGCAATTGCGTGGGCTTTAGAATTATGACCAACACCCAGAATTATTATCAAATAGGTTGAAAAGCCAAAGGCTAAAGCACCAAAAAAAGCTTTTAAAGGATCCGCTTTTAATACTAATAATAAGACATAAAAACCTAGGAAATAAAGTAATAAATAATCGGCTGGTCTCGGTAAAATACGCAGTGCGCTATCTATTTTGTTGATATATTCATGTGGATAATTAGCCCCTAATTGATAGGTTGGCATTCCTCCAAAAGCAGAGTTCGTCCAATAGGGCTCCGAGTTTTCTGATGCTCTAAAGTCAATTTGTTCCTTTGCCATTCCGGTATATTGCGCTATATCAGACTGAGCGATTTTCTTTCCTTGAAGTACAGGGTAAAAATAGATAAGGGAAATTAAAATAAAACCTAAGACAGCAATAGCATGAGGATAAATTCTTTCTAATCTTTTCATTTTTTATTTTTAGATGTTTGTAAAAGTAAAAAATAAAACAAACATATAGGAATTTATGAAATCAAATAGTTAGTCTACTAATCAATTTCTTCAAAATCAACATACTCCCCTACTTTTTTGTTTTCGCGAGGTTTAGAATCAGTTGAATTCAAAGGGTTAGAATCTTGAGTTGTATTGGGATTTTGCTGGTTTTGATAGTTTTGCTGAAAATTTTGTCCCGCTTTTTCAACTACTTTTTTAACCATATAAGGTAAAAATAAACGTGCTAAAAATTTAAATACATAATAGAACATTAAAATGTAAAATAAAGTTTCAATAAAACCTGCGAAAGAAGCCATTTCCATCTATAAAATATTTTGTGCAAAATTAATAAATCATTTACAAATTACGATAGATTTTTAAAATATGATTCTTAAATAAATAATAAAATATGGTACATTTGAATAAAATTATCAAATAAATTTATGAATCGAATTACTGCTCCATTGATTTTACTGGGTTTCTTTTCATTTTCAAATATAAATGCTCAATATACCGACGTAATCAATTCCAATCGTCCAGGAAAATCGATGTCGGCTTTTTCTGTTGGAAAAACGGTATTTCAAGCGGAATTTGGGGTTTATGGTGTGAATGAAAAACACGATTTACTTGATTATCAAGCTAAAGGTATTGGAACCGATTTAAGTCTAAGGTATGGAGCTTTTCTAGAACAATTAGAATTCATTATCGACTTACAATATCAAAATGATAACTTTGAAAACTACTATGAAAATTATAATCGTAAAGCCTTTAAACAATCTACAGTAGCTGCAAAATATTTGATTTATGATCCAAATAAAAATTATGAGGAAAAAATTGATGTTTTGAGTTGGAAAAACAATCATAAATTTAAATTTAGAAGTTTATTACCTGCTGTTGGAATTTATGCCGGTATGAACTTAAATTTTACCAATAATGAATTTTCATTTCCATCCGATCCGAAAATTAGTCCAAAAGCTATGTTGATTACTCAAAATCAATTAGGGAAATCAGTTTTTGTTACCAATATTATCGCAGACAAAATCGGAACTGAATTTCCATCCTACGGATATATTGTAACACTTACTCGCGGTTTTACTCCGGAATGGATTGGTTTTGTTGAAACACAAGGATACATAAGTGATTATTATGCTGACAATGTACTTCGTGGGGGTGCTGCCTACTTAATCCAAGAGAACATTCAACTTGATGCAAATATTAGTGTGAATTTTAAAAACACCCCTTCCTTATTAGTTGGTGGTGTCGGAATATCTTGGCGTTTTGATGAAAACTACACCGAAATATTACTTAGAGCTCCACAAGAAAAATCTAAAAAGGATAAAAAAGGAAAAAGTAAATCCAAAGATAAAAAGCGCCTTGACGAAGTTCCTGCCCCAAAATAAAAATAGATGATTACAATTAAAGAGGCCATTTCCAAAAAAGAACTTACCGATTATATCAAATTCCCATTTTCATTGTATAAAGAAAATAAATACTGGGTTCCACCTATTATTGCAGACGAATTAGAAACTTTCGATAAAACTAAAAATCCAACATTTGAAAATGCTGAAGCACACTTTTATTTGGCTTATAAAAACAATCAAATTGTAGGAAGAGTTGCAGCAATTATCAACTGGAACGAAGTAAATCACCAACAAAAGAAAAAGGTACGTTTTGGTTGGTTTGATGTTATTGATGACATTGAAGTAACCAAAACATTACTAGAAAAAGTAACTGAATTGGGTTTAAAAAACAATTTAGAGCACATTGAAGGACCAATGGGATTCTCTAATTTAGATAAAGTAGGAGTACTAACAGAAGGTTTTGACCAAATAGGAACCATGATTACCTGGTACAATTATCCCTATTATGCCGAACATTTTGAGAAATTAGGATTCCACACAGAGAAAGAATATTTAGAGCAAAAATTTCCATTTGAAAATGTAAAAGTGGAACTATTTGACAAAGCGCAAGAATTAATTAAAAAACGATACCAACTAAAAGCACTCAACTTTACCAAAACTAAAGATATCCTTCCCTACGTTGATAAAATGTTTGATTTATTTAATTATTCTTACTCAAAATTAGCCTCATTCGTAGAAATTACCGACATTCAAAAGGCCTACTTTAAGAAGAAATACATCAGTTTTATCAATCCGGAATACATCAAATTTGTGGAAGATAAAGACGGAAATTTAGTCGCATTTGCAATTGTAATGCCCTCATTTTCTGAAGCGCTACAAAAAGTAAAAGGCAAATTATTTCCCTTTGGCTTGTTTCATTTATTGAATGCAAGAAAAAATAGCAAAGACGTAACTTTTTACCTAATTGGAGTACATCCCGAATATCAAAATAAAGGAGTTCATGCTATCATTTTTAAAGAATACCATACAACTTTCACAAAAAAAGGAATACAAAATTGCATTCGAACACCAGAATTAGCTGATAATATCGCAATTCAATTACTTTGGAAGAATTTCGATCCAAAAATCATTTGCAGAAGAAAGACTTTTATTAAGGATTTATAAAAAAAAATCCATTCAAAAAACGAATGGATTTTATATTCTAACTGAACACTATAAACTGAAAACTGACTACTAAATTTAAGCATCTAAATTAACGGTCGTCTTCTCAGCGATTTCTTTATACGTTCCGTTTTCTAATTTCTCTCTAATTGCTTCAAAAGCTGTTAACGTTTCTTCCACATCGGCCAAAGTATGCGAGGCTGTAGGTATCATTCTCAATAAAATAATTCCTTTAGGGATAACTGGATAAACTACAATAGAAAGGAAAATTCCATAATTCTCTCTCAAATCATTCACCATAACCATAGCCTCAGGAATACTACCTTCAAGATAAACTGGAGTAATACAAGTATTGGTATCTCCAATATTAAATCCTTTTTCCTTTAATCCATTTTGCAATGCATTCACGTTTACCCATAATTTATCTTTAATTTCAGGTGAATTACGCAATAATTCTAATCGTTTTAAAGAACCTACCGTTTGAATCATCGGTAATGCTTTAGCAAACATTTGAGAACGTAAATTGTATTTTAAGTAATCGATAATTTCTTTATCGGCTGCCACAAAAGCCCCAATATTAGCCATCGATTTTGCAAACGTAGAAAAATAAATATCAATATCCTCTTGAACTCCTTGCTCCTCACCTGCTCCTGCTCCCGTTTTTCCTAAAGTTCCAAAACCATGGGCATCGTCCACTAGTAATCGAAAATTGTATTTCTTTTTCATGGCAACCACTTCCTTTAATTTTCCTTGTTGGCCACGCATTCCAAAAACTCCTTCGGTAATAAATAAAATTCCACCACCAGTAGTTTCAGCTAATTTTGTAGCGCGCTCCAAGTTTTTCTCCATGCTTTCCACATCATTGTGTCGGTACGTAAATCGCTTTCCACTGTGCAATCTCACCCCGTCAATAATACAAGCATGAGCATCAACATCATAAACAATCACATCGTTTCTAGTAACTAAAGCGTCAATTGTTGACATAATTCCTTGGTAACCAAAATTCAATAAATAGGCCGATTCTTTCATTACAAAATCAGCTAATTCATGCTCTAATTGTTCGTGATAATTCGTGTGGCCACTCATCATTCTAGCTCCCATCGGATAAGCAGCACCATATTCAATCGCCGCGTCAGTATCGGCTTTACGTACTTCTGGATGATTGGCAAGACCTAAATAATCATTCAAACTCCAATTCAAAATATCTTTACCCTGAAACTTCATTCTCGGCCCTAATTCTCCTTCTAATTTTGGAAAAACATAATATCCCTCGGCTTGTGAAGCCCATTTTCCTAATGGACCCTTATTTTTTTGAATTCTTTCGAATAAATCTTTTACCATCTTGTATTTGAAATTTTAATAATCTAACTATCTCGCAAAAATAAATATTTATACCTTAAAAACAGATTAAAATTATATTTTTTTTAGGAGCTGTTTCCAGCTATTCACTACAATCCGCCCTAAATAGCGCGGGATTTCCATTTCTATCTGGGCTAGAACATCTGTATAAACAAGAAACATCGTACCTTTGATCAAAATTGTTTCATTTTAAGAGCAATTTCAATAAAATACAATAACAATGAATCCAAATAAAGAACTTAAAATAGCCGTATTAATCGATGCCGATAACATTCCCTACAGCAATGTAAAAGGCATGATGGAGGAAATCGCAAAATATGGAATACCCACAACCAAAAGGATTTATGCCGATTGGACGAAACCCAATGCCAACGGTTGGAAATCAGTTTTACTAGAACACGCCATCACCCCAATTCAACAATACAGTTATACCGTTGGAAAAAACTCTTCTGACTCTGCCATGATAATCGATGCAATGGATTTACTTTATTCTGATAAAGTAGATGGTTTTTGTATCGTTTCCAGTGATTCCGACTTCACCCGTCTCGCTATCCGACTTAGAGAATCGGGAATGAAAGTAATTGGAATGGGCGAAAAGAAAACGCCAAACTCCTTTATTGTAGCCTGTGACCGATTTATATATATTGAAGTATTACAAGGCGCAGTAAAAAAGAAAGCTTCAAAAACAGTCCCTACCGACAATAAGAAAATCATTGAAAAAGGAATTCCGGAAAAAGAAATTGTCGAAAAAGAAGTCGTTCAAAAAATCGATTTACAAACCATAGAATTAATAGAAGCCACCATAGAAGCCATTTGTGACGACGACGGTTGGGCATTTCTAGGCGATGTTGGAAACTTAATTGTAAAGAAAAAACCCGAATTCGATCCAAGAAATTATGGGTATACCAAACTTACTCCCTTGCTAAAATCCTTAACCGATATTCTAGAAATAGACGAAAGAGATTCCGACAAAAAAGGAATAAAACACGTTTTTGTGAGATTGAAGTTTAGTTAATTATAAAACTCAAATGAATTAATTAATTTCATAATATAAAATGTTATTTTTGCTTAACTAAAATAAAATCTATGTTGATAATAGGAATTGCTGGCGGAACAGGTAGTGGAAAAACAACCGTAGTTCAACAAATTATGAATGAATTACCTGAAACTGAAGTCGGAATTATTTCCCAAGATTCTTATTATAAAGAAAATCATAATCTCAGCTTCGAAGAACGTTCCCTCATTAATTTTGACCATCCCAGAGCCATTGATTTTGAACTTTTAGTATCACACTTAAAAGAATTGAAAGCGGGTAACAATATCAACCAACCGGTTTATTCATTTGTAACTCACAACAGAACAGACGATACCGTTTTTACACACCCACGGAAAGTAATGATTGTTGAGGGAATTTTAATCCTTGCTAATTCCGAATTAAGGGAACTTTTTGATGTCAAAATTTATGTTCACGCCGATTCAGACGAACGTTTAATCAGAAGACTACGTCGCGATATTGCTGAACGTGGACGAGATATGGATGAAGTATTAAGTCGTTATCAAACTACTTTAAAACCAATGCACGAGCAGTTCATCGAACCAACAAAAGCTTACGCCGACATCATTATTCCAAACGATAAATACAATACCGTTGCAATAGATGTAGTTCGAGCAGTAATTAATCAAAGAATTTTATAAAATTTTCATTAATTTTATACCAATATTTTTTGGAGCATTTTCCTGCTATTCGCTTTATCCACGCAAGGGCGTGGGATATCGCTACCATCAGGGCTAAAAAACATCAAGAATTACTATGGAAAATCCCGTAAAAGAAACCATTCAAAAAAAAACTTGGCTCAAAATTGTGAGCAATAAATACCTTCTAATTTCACTTCTATTTGGTGTGTGGATGCTATTTCTTGATAACTATTCCTACATGGATCAAAGACAAATCAATAATCAAATTGAGGAATTACAAGACAATAAAAAATATTACCAAGACGAAATAAGAAAAGATAAAGAGAATATCAAATTACTGAAAAATCAAGACCAAGTAGAAAAGTATGCTCGTGAAAAATATTATATGAAAAGAGAAAATGAAGAGGTTTATTTAGTTGAATATGAAGGTGACACAATAAACAAATAAAAATGAAAAAATCTTTATTCTCTGAATTTAATCCTATTTCCTCCAAACAGTGGAAACAAAAAATACAATTCGAACTCAAAGGCGAAGATTATAATGATACTCTAATTTGGAATTCACCAGAGAATATTAAGGTGAAGCCATTCTATGATAAAGACGATTTACAAGAGAATTTACCGATAAATCCAAAAGCCAATGGCTTTAAAATTGGTCAAAGTATATTTGTTTTCGATCTAAAAAAATCAATTGAAAGAGCTTTAGAATCAATTAATCGAGGGGCAGATAGTCTAATTTTTACTATTGAAAATGAAGAAATTGATATTACTAAACTCCTAGAAAAACTTCCTTTAGAAACTTGTGAAATTTACATTAGCCTGAATTTTATTTCAGTAGAATACGTTTCTAAAATTGAAGCTATCGCAAAATCTAAAAATGCGAAAATATATTGTAATCTAGATCCTATTGGACAATTGGCAAAAGAAGGGAATTGGTTTAAAACCCCAGAAAAAGACAATTTTGAAACTCTAAATCTGATTTCAAAACAAGTTTCACAAAGTTCAATTCTGAGTATTAATAGTTCCTTATATCAAAATGCTGGTGCAAATATAGTACAAGAATTAGCGTATTCATTTGCTCACGCCAACGAATATTTAAACCGCATTTCCACAATCAACCAACCGATAGTTTTTAAGATTTCTGTAGGAACCAACTACTTTTTTGAAATTGCAAAATTGCGTGCTTACCGAATTTTATTCAATAGTATTGCTAAAGAATACAACCCAAATTTAGAATGCCATTTGTTGGTAACACCTACCAAAAGAAACAAAACAATTTACGACTACAACGTGAATATGTTACGCACCACAACCGAATGCATGTCGGCGATTATTGGAGGCGCTGATACAATTACTAATCTTCCCTACGATGCGTTATACCATAAAGACAATGAATTTGGTGATAGAATTGCAAGAAATCAGTTGTTAATTTTAAAAAATGAAAGCTACTTTGACAAGGTCAATAATCCCGCCGATGGAACTTATTATATTGAAAGTTTGACGCATCAATTGGCTGAAAAAGCTTTGATTTTATTTAAAAATATTGAAGCAAATGGTGGTTTTTTGAAACAATTGGATGAGGGAATTATCAAAAGAAAAATTCAAGAAAGCGCTGATAAAGAACAAGAATTATTTGATTCCGGAAAAGACATTTTACTAGGAACAAACAAATATCCAAATGTTGAGGATAAAATGAAACACGATTTAGAGTTGTTTCCATTTGTAAAAGTAAACCCTCGAAAAACATTGATTACGCCTATCATTGAAAAAAGATTAGCCGAAAAAATTGAGCAAGATAGATTAGGAAAAGAATAATGAAAAGAAAAGATTTACAACATATTACTTTATTCGAACAAGAGAATCATAGCGTTTTAGGAGCTGAAAAGAAATCAGAAGCTTTTAAAACTGCAGAAGATATTCTACTAAATCCATTTTACTCAAAATCCGATATTGAAAATTTAGAACACTTGGATTTTGGAGCTGGATTTGCCCCATTTTTACGTGGTCCTTATACGACAATGTTTGTTAGAAAACCATGGACTATCCGACAATATGCAGGTTTTTCAACTGCCGAAGAAAGCAACGCCTTTTACAGACGAAATTTAGCAGCGGGACAAAAAGGACTTTCTATTGCATTTGATTTACCAACTCACCGCGGTTACGATTCAGACCATGAACGTGTGGTTGGTGACGTTGGAAAAGCAGGTGTAGCGATTGATTCTGTTGAAGATATGAAGGTTTTATTCGACCAAATTCCTTTGAACGAAATGTCGGTTTCTATGACAATGAACGGAGCGGTATTACCAATAATGGCTTTTTATATTGTTGCAGCAGAAGAACAAGGAGTAGCACCAGAACAACTTTCTGGTACTATTCAAAACGATATTTTGAAAGAATTTATGGTTAGAAATACCTATATCTATCCTCCAACTCCTTCAATGAAAATTATTGCAGATATATTTGAGTATACTAGCAAAAAAATGCCAAAATTCAATTCGATTTCCATTTCAGGATATCACATGCAAGAGGCTGGAGCTACCGCAGACATTGAATTGGCTTATACATTAGCTGACGGATTGGAATACATACGAACCGGACTTTCAACGGGAATGAAAATTGACGAGTTTGCCCCTCGCCTTTCTTTTTTCTGGGCAATTGGAATGAATCATTTTATGGAAATTGCTAAAATGCGAGCTGCAAGAATGATTTGGGCTAAATTGGTAAAGCAATTTAATCCTAAGGATGAAAAATCACTGGCTTTAAGAACCCATTGTCAAACTTCAGGTTGGAGTTTAACTGAACAAGATCCTTTTAATAACGTCGCTCGAACCTGCATTGAAGCAACGGCAGCAGCTTTTGGAGGAACACAATCATTACATACCAATGCCTTGGATGAGGCCATCGCCTTACCAACCGATTTCTCCGCACGAATAGCACGAAATACACAAATATATTTACAAGAAGAAACTAAAATTACCAAAACGGTTGACCCTTGGGCAGGAAGTTACTATGTAGAAAGTTTAACCAATGAAATAGCTCAAAATGCTTGGAAATTAATTGAAGAAGTTGAAGAACTAGGAGGAATGACCAAAGCAATTGAAGCCGGAATTCCAAAACTTCGAATTGAAGAAGCAGCAGCAAGAAAACAAGCACGAATTGATAGTGGTCAAGATATTATTGTTGGAATAAATAAATATCGATTAGAAAAAGAAGATCCTTTACATATTTTAGATGTTGATAATGAGATGGTTCGCAATGAACAAGTAGAACAATTACATCAAATAAAAGCAACAAGAGATTCAAACAAAGTAAAAGAAAAATTAGAACAATTAGTTGAAACTGCAAAAACTGGAAAAGGCAACTTATTAGAAATTGCAATTGAAGCAGCGAGATATAGAGCCACGTTGGGCGAAATAAGCGATGCTTTAGAAACTGTTTTTGGAAGATATAAGGCTCAAATTAAATCCTTTAGCGGCGTGTACAGTAAAGAAATTAAAGACGACAGTAGTTTTGAGAAAGCAAAACAGATGGCAGACGAATTTGCAAAGCAAGAAGGTCGCCGTCCTAGAATTATGATTGCAAAAATGGGCCAAGACGGTCATGATCGAGGTGCCAAAGTAGTGGCCACCGGTTATGCCGATGTAGGTTTTGATGTAGATATAGGTCCGTTATTTCAAACTCCAGCGGAAGCGGCAAAACAAGCAATTGAAAATGACGTTCATATTTTAGGAGTTTCCTCTTTGGCTGCTGGTCATAAAACACTAGTTCCACAAGTTATTGAAGAACTAAAAAAATACGGACGCGAAGATATTATGGTGGTGGTTGGTGGTGTAATTCCAGCGCAAGATTATCAGTTTTTATTCGATAAAGGTGCCGTAGCTGTATTTGGTCCTGGTACTAAAATTAGCGAAGCTGCGATTAAGATTTTAGAAATCTTAATACAATAACCACACCTGACAGGTTTTGAAAATGGTTCAGATGTATGACCAAAACTATTTCTTATATTTACATTTCTAAAAAACAAACTATGAATTTTTCAGCAAAAATGCTTCGTGATGATGCCCTCGTGGATAAAGTGATTGTAATTACAGGTGGTGGAAGTGGTTTAGGTAAAGCGATGACCAAGTACTTCATGGAATTGGGTGCTAAAGTGGCAATTACATCGCGAGATATAGAAAAATTAAAAACTACTTCGGCTGAATTGGAAGCTGAAACTGGAGGTACTTGCCTTCCTGTTCAATGTGACGTTCGCCATTATGAAGAAGTGGAAGCCATGTTGCAAGAAGTTTTAAAGGCATATGGAAAAGTAGATGTATTATTGAATAATGCAGCAGGAAATTTCATATCCCCGACAGAGCGCCTTTCCGCAAATGCTTTTGATACTATAATTGATATCGTTTTAAAAGGTTCGAAAAACTGTACTTTGGCTTTTGGAAAACACTGGATAGATACCAAACAAGAATCGTCAACGGTTTTAAATATTGTAACAACATATGCTTTTACAGGATCTGCTTATGTGGTTCCAAGTGCGACTGCAAAAGCAGGTGTGTTAGCAATGACAAGAAGTTTAGCAGTTGAATGGGCTAAATACGGAATTAGATCCAACGCAATTGCGCCAGGACCCTTTCCTACAAAAGGAGCTTGGGATCGATTACTACCTGGAGACTTAAAAGAAAAATTTGATTTATCCAAAAAAGTGCCTTTGAAACGGGTGGGAGATCATCAAGAATTAGCCAATTTAGCTGCTTATTTGGTTTCTGATTTTTCTGCATACATAAATGGGGAAGTCATCGTTATTGATGGCGGGGAATGGTTAAAAGGAGCTGGACAATTTAATTTATTAGAGGCCGTTCCAGAAGAAATGTGGGATATGCTTGAAATGATGATTAAAGCGAAAAAGAATTCATAAATATTATTTACCTACTTAATAAAAATGGAGAACGTAAATGTTCTCTTTTTTTTAGCCCTGATGGAAGGGAAAATCCCGAGCTTTTTAGTGAGGATTTGGAAGGAGAGCAGGATAAAGCTCCATTTAAAAAAATTAATTACAGCATAACAAATAATTAGTATTTTTACAAAAATCTATTTTCTTGAATTCAAAAAATAAAATGTCGGCGTTGCACGAGAAAGCTGGAATTTCACCTCCTGAAATGATCAGTGTTAAAGGTGTGGACAAAATTCACGATTTTAGAAAGAAACAACCTTCATCAAAAGAATTGATCGAAGGAATCTTAAGTGGAAATATAACTGCTTTAAGCCGCGCTATAACCTTAGTTGAAAGTACTAATGTTTCACATTTGATTAAAGCAAATGAAGTAGTAAATGCTTGTTTGCCTCATGCCAATAAATCGATTCGGATAGGTATTACAGGGGTTCCAGGCGTTGGAAAAAGTACTTTTATTGAAGCCTTTGGTAAATATTTAACTAGTTTAGGGAAAAAAGTAGCCGTTCTAGCAGTTGATCCGAGCAGCACCATTTCTCATGGTAGTATTTTGGGTGATAAAACCAGAATGGAAGAATTGGTAAAAGACAAAAACGCCTATATTCGACCATCGGCATCGGGAGTAACTCTAGGAGGTGTTGCTCGAAAAACACGTGAAACTATTACCCTTTGTGAAGCTTGTGGTTTTGATACAATCATTATTGAAACAGTAGGTGTTGGGCAGAGTGAAACTGCTGTTCACAGTATGGTTGACTTCTTTTTATTATTGAAAATCGCTGGAGCTGGAGATGAATTACAAGGAATAAAACGTGGAATTATGGAAATGGCGGATGCTATTGTGATTAATAAAGCAGATGGTGATAATATAAAAAAATCAAAATTAGCGAAAGTTGAATTTGGTAGAGCATTGCATTTATTTCCTGCAAAAAAATCGGGATGGATTCCTACTACTTCCACTTGTAGTTCGATTACTCGTGAAGGGATTTCAGACGTTTGGGAAACGATAAATAAATATGTTTCTCAAACACTAATGAACAATTTCTTCTTTGACAAACGCAAAGACCAGAATCAATATTGGATGCTAGAAACCATAAATGAGCAATTGAAAACGAATTTTTACCATCATCCAGAAATAGAAAAGTTATTAGAAGAAAATAAAAAAGCAGTGCAAAATGATGAAATATCACCTTTTGCAGCCGCTCAACTATTATTAAAAAAGTATTTTAAATAATACTTAATCCGTTTAATCTATTGAATAGTTTTGATTTGATTTTCTTTGATATTAAATGCTTTTACTACTGCATTATAATCATTAAAATCTACCGCTTTATTGTATTTGTTTGAAAAATATCCCGGGATAATTACCACTCTAAAAAGTTGATTTTGAGACCAAGCCGTTCCTAAAGTAGCAAGATCAAAGTCAGAATCAAGGAATAAATTGATGTCGTTTCTTGTGAAATCAAAATTGTAATCCAACTCACCTTGAGCTAAATAAACCGTTTGCGGTAATTGCCTCCAAACATTTTGATTATTAATTACGTCAAAAGATCGATAAACTAAAACCATATCTGAACTGTAAATTGGTGGATTTAAAGTAATTAGTTTAGAATAGTTATTCGCTGAAGTAAATGAAGTTCTAACTTCGAAAACTTCAGCTAGAAGATCTGCACTGATTTCCTCTTTTGTAGTACAACCTTGAAATAAAAAAGATGCTGAAATTGCTAAAAGTAAAATGATTCGTTTCATAATATATTTATTTAGTTAAGCCAAAAGTATTTCAAAAATCAATCCAAAAAAAAAAATTATGATTTTTTTAATGAAAATAATATAAAGTACATTTGCAAGTATGAAACTATATATGATAATGGTGGGATGTCGCCCTGAAGGGAGATTCACCGAACAACACGATATTTTTTTTGGAATTGGAAATTCATTAAAAGAGTTGGTTCCTCAGTTAAAATCCTTTTGGCCTGAAGCCAAAGGTAGAATCCATATTGATGCCTGGCGAGAAGTAACTATAGTCGACAATAATAAAATTGAAATTGTTTCCAAAGAGAATTCAGTTGCAAATACTACTCAGCTTTACTTTATAAATCTGGGTGGTTATAAGGAAAATGAATTTGAGGAATATCATTATAAAATTGTAACAACCGGAGTTACATTGGCGGAAGCTACCAAAAAAGCAAAAGCAACAAGTTTTTATAAACACTTCGATTTTGAAGGTGCAGTTTCACACATAGATGATAAATATGGTATTGATGTAGATGATATTTACAACATTGAGGATATTCTTACCCCAGAATTAAAAGAAAAATTCGCGTTAAAAATTACAAAAACTGATAATGCAATTGAAGACGAGTTGCATATCGGATATTTGAAATTGGAGAAAATAATATAGTCTTTACCTAATTATTATTTGGTCACTTTCTTCAATATTCTTTTTAGATTTCGTCAATATATTGATAAAATCAATCTTTATTTTTTGTTTTGGATTATCAACAGGAGTTACTATAACTCTAAGAATATTCTTTTCATCAATCAAATAACCATTATAATCATCGTTTACAATAGTTCCATCAATTTGAAAAACGGGTTCATTTTCACTTGGGCTAACATATTTTGATTTGAATTCATTAAGACTCATGTAATTATGATAATTGTTTGAATTACCTTGAATCATTATTTTGCTATAGTATTTTACAGAATCAATAATGGTGTCTTTTTTAATGACATTTACTGACGATATATTCTCTGGATTTATGGTAGATAATAAAGAATAGCTTACTAATTTACCATTAAAAAAAAGAGCAGGGGGATTCGGATTATTTGCAATTTTATTATTGTAAACAACTTTAATAACCGTATCGTTAAAAGCTGCCTGTTTTGAAATATTCAAACCCGTGACTATACCCGTAAGTTGTCCGAAAGTGGTTATTGATAAAAATGTGAAGACTATTAATAATTTTATTTTCATTTTTAAAAATTGAATTTTAATTTTATAAAGATAATGCATTTTGAAAGTTATCCCATTTATAAGCTTAAAATTATTACACGAAGATTCACAAAGAAAGACTCAAAAAAAACACAAAACTCTATTTAAAATTTGTGAAGCCTAGATTGGCTTTGTTAAACTTTGAGAAGTTTTGTGAAGTTTTGATAAATTAAATTAATAACGCTAAAAAGCTGGATAAACGATTCACACACTTTTCACTATGAAAAAAGCAATAAAGATAAAGATCCCGCTAAAGCGGGATAAGCGATTCACACACTTTTTGCGAAGCAAAAAGTGGTTCTCTGCTTACATATTGCGTCGATATTGTCCGCCAACTTGAAATAAAGCACTTGTGATTTGACCCAACGAACAAATTTTAGTGGCTTCCATTAAATGATTAAATATATTCTCATTTTTTATAGCTGCATCTTGTAAATCATTCAAATACTGGTTCACTTTATCGCCATTGGTTTGATGTAAACTATTCAACATGTCAATCTGATATTGCTTTTCTACTTCTGTAGCCCGAATAACTTCCGCAGGCAAAATAGTAGGCGATCCTTTAGAACTTAGAAAAGTATTTACTCCAATAATTGGAAATTCACCAGTGTGTTTTAAAGTTTCATAATACAAGCTTTCTTCTTGAATTTTAGATCGTTGGTACATGGTTTCCATTGCACCTAATACTCCACCACGCTCGGTGATTCTATCAAACTCCTCTAAAACTGCCGCTTCCACTAAATCAGTTAATTCTTCAATAATGAAGGCTCCTTGAATTGGGTTTTCATTTTTGGCTAAGCCCAATTCTTTATTAATGATCAACTGAATTGCCATGGCACGACGAACCGATTCCTCTGTAGGAGTGGTTATTGCTTCATCGTATGCGTTGGTGTGCAATGAGTTACAGTTGTCGTAAATGGCATATAATGCCTGTAATGTCGTTCGAATATCGTTAAAATCAATTTCTTGAGCATGCAATGAACGTCCCGAGGTTTGAATGTGATATTTCAACATTTGTGCTCTTTCATTTGCACCGTATTTGTATTTCATGGCTTTTGCCCATATTTTTCGAGCTACACGACCGATAACTGAATATTCAGGATCGATTCCATTAGAGAAAAAGAAAGATAAATTAGGACCGAAATCGTTGATGTCCATCCCGCGACTTAAATAATATTCTACGTAGGTAAACCCATTAGAAAGTGTGAATGCCAATTGAGAAATTGGGTTTGCACCTGCCTCAGCAATATGATAACCAGAAATAGAAACCGAATAAAAATTTCTAACTTTATTTTTTATAAAATATTCTTGTACATCACCCATTAATCTTAGGGCAAATTCAGTTGAAAATATACACGTATTTTGAGCTTGATCTTCTTTTAAAATATCGGCTTGGACGGTTCCACGAACTTGTGAAAGTGTTTTTGCTTTAATTTCATTGTAAACTGTTGCAGGTAAAACTAAATCACCTGTAACGCCTAATAGCATTAAACCCAAACCGTTATTTCCTTCAGGTAGTTCTCCTTGATATAGAGGTCTGGCGGTGCCTTTTTGTTTGTAAATAGCTTCTATTTTATTCTCAACTTCTTTTTCTAAACCGTTTTCCTTGATATAAATTTCGCATTGTTGATCAATGGCGGCATTCATAAAAAATCCTAATAACATTGGTGCTGGACCATTGATTGTCATACTTACCGAAGTCAAAGCATGAACTAAATCGAAACCGGAATATAATTTTTTGGCATCGTCTAAGCAACAAATAGAAACCCCGGCATTTCCAATTTTTCCATAAATATCCGGACGAATGTGAGGGTCATTTCCATATAATGTAACGCTATCAAAAGCGGTAGAAAGTCGTTTTGCAGGCAATCCCGCGCTTACATAATGAAATCTTTTGTTAGTTCTTTCTGGTCCACCTTCACCCGCAAACATTCTCGATGGATCTTCCCCTTCTCTTTTAAAAGGATACAAACCTGCGGTGAATGGAAATTCACCAGGGACATTTTCTTGCAAATTCCATTTCAGCAAATCACCCCATGCTTCATATTTAGGCAAGGCAATCTTGGGAATTTGAGTATGCGATAAACTCTCTGTATGAGTGGCAATATTAATTTCTTTGTCACGAACTTTAAAAGTGTAAATCGGATTTTTATATTTTGCAATTTTATGATTCCAATTCAAAATGATCTCCCAATTATAAGGATCTAAGTCCATTTTCATTTTCTCAAACTGACTTAATAATAGAGAAATTAATACTTTATCATCTTGATTTGAATTGTTGGAATTGGTAATCTCTATACCTGTTTTTGAAAGTAATGGTTCTATTCCAGAAATACTTTCTATCGTTTTAAAAATACCAAATAATTTCTGAGCTACTTTTTGTTGTCCAATTGCAGTTACATCATATTTGCGATTGTTCTCAGCAATTTCCGATAAATAACGGGTTCTATGTGGCGGGATTACAAATATTTTCTCACTCATCTCACGAGTGATTTTGAATGTAGATTTTAAATCGCTATCGGTTTTCTCTACAATTTTATCCATTATAGATTTGTAAAGCGTATTCATTCCGGGATCATTAAATTGAGAGGCGATAGTGCCAAAAACTGGCATTTCATCTGGGTTTACATCCCAAAGATTATGATTTCGTTGGTATTGCTTTTTAACATCACGAAGTGCATCTAGAGCACCACGCTTATCGAATTTATTCAATGCAACTAAATCAGCAAAATCAAGCATGTCAATTTTTTCTAATTGTGTAGCAGCTCCAAATTCCGGTGTCATTACGTAAAGTGAAACATCGGAATGATCCATAATTTCAGTATCCGATTGTCCGATTCCTGAGGTTTCAAGAATAATAATATCGTAGTTGGCTGCTTTTAATACTTGAATTGCATCGGCTACATATTTAGAAAGTGCTAAATTAGATTGGCGTGTTGCTAACGAACGCATATAAACTCGAGGATTATTAATTGCATTCATTCTAATTCTATCGCCTAATAATGCGCCTCCTGTTTTTCTTTTAGAAGGATCTACTGAAATTAATCCGATTGTTTTTTCGGGAAAATCGATTAAAAAACGACGAACTAATTCATCTACCAAAGAGGATTTTCCTGAACCTCCAGTACCCGTGATTCCTAAAACTGGTGTTTTTGAATTTTTATTCTTTAATTGTATTTTCTCTAAAAATGGTTTCGCAACATCGGGGAAATTCTCTGCTGAGGAAATTAATCTTGCTATGGCTTTTGGATTTTTATCTTCTATATGATTTTCTTCATCATTGATAATATCTCCAATTGCAAAGTCAGATTTTTGAACCAAATCGTTTATCATACCTTGCAAACCCATTGCACGACCATCGTCTGGGGAATAGATTCTGGTGATCCCATAGGCCTGTAAATCGGCTATTTCAGAAGGCAAAATTACACCTCCGCCACCACCAAAAATCTTGATGTGTTCCGCTCCTTTTTGTTGTAGTAAGTCAAACATGTATTTGAAATACTCGTTGTGACCCCCTTGATAAGAGGTTATTGCAATAGCATTGGCATCTTCTTGAATTGCAGTGTTTACTACTTCTTCTACACTTCTATCGTGACCCAAGTGAATTACTTCTACACCGGTAGATTGAATAATTCTACGCATGATATTTATTGCAGCATCGTGTCCATCAAAAAGGGAGGCAGCGGTTACAATTCGGACTTTATGAACAGGGATATAAGGTTTTTGATCTACCATTTATGAATGTGATAATTTTGAAGGTGCAATTTACGAGTTTTTTAAAAATTATTTATAAATTATTAAAAAAAACATACTTAATGATAATAGAAAAAAATCAGATTTTATCAATGTTTTTTAATTATCCGAAATCCTAGCCCTGATACTAGCGATATCCCAAGCCCTTGCTTGGATATAGCGGATAGCAGGAAATAGCTCCAAATAAAAAAAATGGTATAGAGTTTGCGTTGAAATAAAAAAAATATAAATGAAAAAAATTCTGATTTCCTTATTATTTGTGCCGATTTTTAGTTTTGCACAATTTGGTGACTTAAAAAAATTAGCGGAGAGTCAAATTCAAAAAGTAACAAATGTTCCAAAAATAAACACGCTGCCTGATATTAGCGCAGGTTTAAAGGAGGCATTGAATAATGGCATTACAAAACAAGTATCAAAATTGACAGCTGAAGACGGATTTTACAAAAACGAACTGGTGAAGATTTTACTGCCAGCTGAATTACAGAAAGTAGATAAAGCATTACGAAATTTAGGGATGTCAAATTTGGCAGATCAAGGATTAGTTGTTTTAAATAGAGCTGCTGAAGATGCAGTTAAGGAAGCAACCCCAATATTTGTAGACGCGGTAAAAAACATGACCTTTACTGATGCAAAAAGTATTTTAATGGGAAATGAAAAAGCGGCTACGACCTATTTAGAAACTGCAACTTCAACTGCCTTGTACGATAAATTTAGCCCTGTAATAAGCACTTCGCTAAACAAAGTAAATGCTGATAAAATTTGGAATCAAATCATTTCGAAATACAATTCTATTCCAATGGTGAAAAAAGTAAATCCTGATTTAAAAGATTATGTTACCAAAGAAACGATGAAAGGGGTATTTACGATGATTGCAATTGAGGAAAAAGACATTCGAATAAATTTAAAATCGAGAACTTCGAGCTTATTACAAATTGTTTTTTCAATGCAGGATAAAAAATAAATAACAAATTGATAACTATATTTTAACCTTAGATTTGCCAACTCTAAAGATATTTGTACTGTAGTTTAAAATTAGTAAATTAAGTTATTAGGGAATTAAACCGCTTCTTTCGGGGAGTGGTTTTTTTTATACTTTATTTAAAAATGAAATTACGGTAGAATTAAAAGTAAGTGGCTGTTCAATATTTACTACATGACCACATTGCTGAACTACAAAGAGTTGAGAGGATTTAAAATGCTTCTCTACCACTTTCCTAACAGAAGGGAGAAACATATAATCCTCTTCACCCATAATATAAAGTGTAGGTATACTCAATTCTTCTTGGCGAAACCACTTTAAAATTGGGTTGATCTCCGCGGTTAACTTAAACCATTTGATAAATTCTTTTTGGTATAATTTCTTGGCTTCATTGATAAACAACAAACGAGATTGTTTGTGATTTTTATTGGGCATGATTACAAAAGCAAAGAATTTATATAAAACTAAATACGGTAAAACATATTTAAACATATTACCCAATCTCATTAAGATCTGAGATCTGAAATTCATCTTTAAAATTGCTCCTCCAAGAATCATACTTTGAACCCTTTCAGGATGAATTTCTGCCAATTGTCGAATGAGAATGGTGCCTAAAGATATTCCAACAAAATGTGATTTTTCAATCTTAAGATGATCTAATACTTCTAAAATATCATTAGCTAAAGCAGAAAAAGTATATTTTTGTTTGAAAGCTTTTTTTATTTGTTTGTTGGAATTTCCATGACCTCTTAAATCCAATAGTAAAACATTATAATGCTTTTGAAAATCTCGAATTTGCTTGAACCAAATGGAGGAACTACCTCCCGCTCCATGAACAAAAGTAACCCATTGGGCGTCTTTCTCTTTTTCATAAACGGTAAAGTGTATCATTTGATTTTTTTGTAAATATAGATTAAATCTGCGAAACAATTAAATATTTGGACCATATTAACAAGTAGTAGACTATTAAAATATTTGGCATGTATAGTTTATATATAGGTAGATTATAATTTGAGAGTAATTTTATTTATTAGTTTTGTTCAAGTATTTTTAATTGTATTTTTTAGCTTATGCGCAATTTTATTTTAGGAGTTATTTTATTATTTTCAATAGATTCATTTTCACAATCACAAATATCGCAAGATAATTTTGAAGGAAATTCGACCATTTCAACTTGGTTTGGTGACAGCTGCGGAATGGATAATTCATTTGTGAATCCCTTTCAGAATGGGATCAATACTTCAACTAAAGTTTTAAAATATACAGACGCTGGCGCACAATATGCCAATGTTCGTTTTGATGCTGGTTTTAATTATAACTTAAATACGAGTAGCGTTTTTACTTTAAAAATATATGTCCCTTCTAGCGGAATTACAGGAAATCAAACCAATCAAATTTCGTTAAAATTACAAAATGGCTCCGTAACTTCTCCTTGGGCTACCCAATGTGAAATAATTAAACCCATTGTATTAAACCAATGGCAAACCATTAGCTTTAATTTTGCAACTGACAATTTTATTAATTTAGATCCAACTTCTCAAAATCCCATAAATAGATCGGATTTTAATAGAGTTTTAATTCAAGTTAATGGAGAAAACAACACATCACAAGTTACTGCTTATATTGATGACTTTTATTATTCTGGCGCAGCATCCGTTTTCAATACATTAGTTTGGAGTGACGAATTTGATACCAATGGGGGAATAAATACTACAAAATGGTTTCCGCAAACCCAACTTCCAAACGGAAATAATTGGTACAATGGAGAACTTCAACATTACACGAATCGCCAGGTAAATTCAAGTGTTAATAATGGAATTCTGAGTATTGTTGCCAAAAGAGAAACATTTACCGATCAAGGAAAAACCAAACAATTTACCTCAGCTCGATTAAATTCAAAGTTTGCTTTTAAATACGGTCGTGTCGAAGTTCGTGCAAAACTTCCAATAGGCGCAGGAACATGGCCAGCAATTTGGATGCTTGGAAAAAATATAAATGAGCCTGGAGGGTATTGGACCAGTACCTTTGGTAGTTTAAATTGGCCTGCCTGCGGAGAAATTGACATTATGGAACATTGGGGTACCAATCAAAATATTGTATCTAGTGCAGTTCATCATCCAATTAATGGGAATTTATCTGTAGGTGAATATATTTCCAATGCGCAGAATAAACCAGGTGTGTCTATAAATTATCATGTTTATGCTGTGGAATGGGATGCACAAAAAATAACATTTAGCGTTGATGGAATAAATCATTTGACATATAATCCAGCGATTAAAAATCAGTATACTTGGCCTTTTAATGCAGAGCAATATATATTATTAAATGTAGCTATTGAACCAAGTGTAACCGCAGGATTTATTCAATCGGCAATGGAAGTAGATTATGTAAGGGTCTATCAACAAACTGCTTTAGAAAATAACAATGTTGATAAATCAACTAATTTGGTGCTTTTCCCTAATCCTGCTTCTGATGAAATAACATTGAAATCAAGTGGAAATCTTTTAGGTGCAACTATTTCTATTCATTCGTTATTAGGACAAGAATTGGAAACGTTTACGCTAAATACTGAAGAAACAACGTTGAATATATCCAACTATCAAAGTGGAATTTATATATTAAAAGTAAATTCTCAGGAAGGGATTCAAAGTTATAAGTTTATTAAAAAATAGCTCTATTTTAAAATAGCTTCCATTTCCAACTGCATTTTCTGAGCTTCTTCTCTTGCCTTCTCAGCAAAATCAACTCCGTTTGAGGCATAAATTATTGCTCTCGAAGAGTTAATAAGCAACCCCACATTAGAATTCATTCCGTATTTACATACTTCGGAAAGACTTCCGCCTTGAGCGCCAACACCAGGAACCAGCAAGAAACTGTCAGGAACAATTTTACGTATTTCTGTAAAATATTCTGCTTTAGTAGCTCCTACAACGTACATTAGGTTTTCAGAATTTTTCCAAGTTTTAGATGTTTCCAATACTTGTTTGTACAATTCTTTACCTTCAATAGTTAAAGTTTGGAAATCAAATGCCCCTTCATTTGAAGTCAAAGCCAACATAATGGTGTGCTTGTTCTCAAATGCTAAAAAAGGTTCCACAGAATCTTTTCCCATGTAAGGTGCAACGGTTACACTATCAAATTTTAAATCTTCAAAGAAAGCTTTGGCATACATAGAAGAAGTATTGCCAATATCACCCCGTTTTGCATCGGCAATAGTAAAAACAGATGGATATTTTTCATTAAGGTAGTTGATCGTTTTTTGCAATGAAATCCAACCTTTAATTCCATACGCTTCATAAAAAGCGGTATTAGGTTTGTAGGAAACCGCTAAATCATTAGTTGCATCAATTATGGCTTTATTGAATTCGAAAATAGGATCTTCTAATTCTAATAAATGAGGTGGTATTTTATTCAAATCAACATCTAATCCAACGCAAAGAAAGGATTTTTTGATTTCAATTTGGTCAATTAGTTGTTGTGTAGTCATTGTTGTGTGTTTAACAGCAAAGTTCGCAAAGTTTTTCGCAAAGTTCGCAAAGTTTTATAAAAAATGCCAAACTTAATTCAGTGTGGCATTTTTTAGTCAATTATCTATCAGTCTATTATCTTGTATCTTTTAGAAAACTTCACTCGCTTCTTTCAATTTCTCCATGTTATTCACCAATTGCAATTCGTCAACAATTTTTTGAATATCACCATTCATTATGTTTCCTAAATCGTATAAAGTCAATCCCACGCGGTGATCAGTTACACGACCTTGAGAATAATTATACGTTCTAATTTTCGCCGAGCGGTCTCCTGAACTTACTTGAGACGAACGTTTTGTAGCGTCTTCAGCTTGTTTTTTGGCCAATTCTTGCTCGTACAATCTAGAACGTAAAACGTCCATAGCTTTGTCTTTATTCTTATGTTGCGATTTTTGATCCTGACATTGCGCTACTAAACCAGTTGGAACGTGTGTAAGACGAACTGCTGATTTTGTGGTATTTACCGATTGTCCTCCAGGTCCAGACGAACAAAAGAAATCAATTCGAACATCATTCATATCAATTTGAACATCAAATTCTTCTGCTTCTGGAAGTACCATAACCGTAGCTGCAGAAGTATGCACACGACCTTGGGTTTCTGTTTGTGGCACACGTTGAACTCGGTGAACCCCGGCTTCAAATTTTAAAGTACCATAAACATCTTCTCCGGTAACTTCAAAAATAACCTCTTTAAATCCACCTGAAGTTCCTTCATTTATATCTACTACAGAGGTTCTCCAACCTCTATTTTCACAATATTTAGTGTACATTCTAAATAAATCGCCGGCAAATATACTCGCTTCATCACCACCAGTTCCAGCTCTAATTTCCACCATCACATTTTTCGCATCTTCCGCATCTTTTGGAATCAATAGAAACTTAATTTCATCTTCCAAAACAGGCAATCTATCTTTAGCTTCTTCCAATTGCATTTTTGCCATTTCTGTCATATCTGCATCACTCCCATCGGCAATAATCTCATTGGCTTCGTCAATATTACCTAATACCACAATGTATTCATTACGTTTATCGGCAAGTGCTTTTAAACTTTTATATTCCTGATTCAATTGTACATAACGCTTTTGATCGCTAATTACATCGGGTTGAATTATCAAATCCGATATCTCATCGAAACGTTGTTTTACTATTTGAAGTCTGTCTAACATTTTATTATTTCCTTATTTAAGTGGGCAAATTTACAAAAAATAGTTGATAATATAAAGTTTTGAAATTTTCAATTTTTGGAGCTTTATCCTGCTGTATGCTTTATCCGCACTAAAAAGTGCGGGATGCCGCTTCCATCAGGGCTAGGGCATTTGATTTTAATTTTACTATTTTATACTAACTATTCCAATCCGTAATTTTCACAATATCAGCAGAGTAAAAATATTATTGATAATTATTCTAAATAACTTTTGAAAATTGATAATCTGTACTTACATTTGCATTTTATTTTTAATCAGTCTAAATAAACATGAAAAAAATACTCTTTATTCTAATTTTTAACTGTATCAATATTTACGGACAAAACACCGGGATTGTTAGAGGTAAAATTGAAACTACAGATGGATTTCCAGTTTCTAATTTATTAATAAAGCAAGAAAAAAATGGTATTTCAATAAAAACCGATAAAAAAGGAGAATTTACCATTCCAAATTTCCCATTGGGAATTCACACATTGGTATTAGAAGGAGAAAAAATAAAAAAACAAACCAAGGAAATATTGGTAAAAGAGAATGAAACTTACTTTGTAATATTCACTCTTAATGAAGTAATTAACGAACTGAAAGAAATAGTAATAAAAATAAAAGACAGTCCCAATAAAAAAAAGGAAACCATACTTTCTGGATTAGAAATAAAACCATTTGATTTACCACAAAGTCTTCAAATTGTAGGAAACTCAACCTTATTACAACAACAAACCATTCGATTAAGCGACGTTTTGAAAAATGTTAATGGAGTTTATATCGGCTCCTCAAGAGGAGGAGCTCAAGAATCATTATGGTCTAGAGGCTACGAAATGACTGCAACCAATATTTTTAAAAATGGATTTAGAATGAACGGAGGTGCTATGCCTGAGGTAGCCACTTTAGATAAAGTAGAAATTCTTAAAGGGGGTTCTGCGCTATTATTTGGAAATGTGACCCCTGGTGGAATTGTAAACATGGTCACCAAAAAACCGCTTTTCAAAAATGGAGGTGAAATTTCTTATCAAATTGGGAGTAACTCATTCAATAAACCAACTATAGATTTTTATGGACCCTTCTCAAAAAAAGTTGCCTACAGATTGATTTCAACTTATGAAAAGGCAAATAGTTTTAGAGATATTGTAACAACAGACCGATTTTATATCAATCCGTCCCTAGTACTAAAAAGTAAAAAATCAGAATTTATTTTACAAGGAGATTATCTAAAAGACAACTGGATTCCCGATTTTGGTACCGGATCAATTGGAACTACAATTGTCGATATTCCCCGAAATACTTATTTAGGCGCCACTTGGTCTAATGGACAAACATTCCAATCTAGTTTATCAAGCCAGTTAAAATATAAATTAAATGAAAATTGGAAACTAAATATTAATTCCGCATTTCAAAATTTTGAACGTTCTTGGAAAGGAACAGAGCGAATTCAACCAATTGAAAACGGTAATTGGAACAGACCTCTTGGTCAGTACAAAATCAATGAACAATTGATTGTTAATCAAATAAACCTTTCTGGAACATACAAAACTGGAAAAATAAAACACCAACTATTTACCGGTTTGGATATTGATAATTCCATAGCAGACGCTTATACATACGTATTTAATCCATTTTTTTACGATACAATTAATATCTTCAATTTAAATTTGTATACCCAAAATACCTTTATACCTGAAGCTACTAACACTAGAATTGTTCAAACTACTACCAATAACTTTGGAATTTATTTTCAGGATTTGATCTCTATTAAAGAAAAAATAAAAATATTAGCAGGAATTCGTTGGTCGTGGCAAGAAGCAAAAGCAGAAAATAATAATCTAATTTCAAATAGTATCACAACAGATGACAAAAGAATAAGCAGTGCCTTTTCTCCTAAAATTGGAATCGTTTACCAACCAAACAACAACACTTCTGTTTTTACGAGTTATTCCAATTCATTTACCCCAAATACTGGCGTTACTATTTATAATGAAACGCTAAAACCTTCCCTAATTGACCAATATGAAATTGGACTTAAAAAAGATTGCTTTAAAGGATTATTGAGTACAAACATCACTTTTTATACTATCATCAATAATAATCTAGCCCAAACAGCCGAGTTGAATTTAGATGGAACTCCAAACACCAATAGCAATATTAAAACCTTAAATGGAGAAACTACAAGCCAGGGTATCGAAATAGACATCTCCTCAAGTCCAATTGAAGGATTAACTGTTTTGGCTGGTTACAGTTACAACGACATGAAATTCACCAAATCAAATGGAGCGTTTGGTAGCTTTGTTGAGGGAGAGCGGTTAACTAGAACTCCCTACAATACAGGAAATTTTAGTGCATTTTATACCACTAATTATGGAAAATTAAATGGGCTTAGTTTCGGGATAATTGGAAATTATATTGGAGAAAGATTAGGAGGCTGGAACAATACTTATGGCCAAACAATGCCCGACAGAAAAATTCCTATTTCAGGATTTACGACATTTGATTTATCAATTGGATACAAATGGAAATCCATATCAATATTAAGTAAGTTATCCAATATTGCAAATGTTCTCAATTATACCGTTCATGAGAATTACAGCATGAACCCAATTGCGCCGAGACAAATTATGACAACATTCAATTATAAATTTTAAAAAGGCAGGAAACTGAAAATCAAAAGTCTAATTATCCATTGATTGATATTAATAGTATTGTAAAAAAAAAGGCTGTCGAAATGAACAGCCTTTTTTTTATTTGCAATATAACAATTACATTTTTTTCATTTGCTCTTTCATCATTACAATTTGATCCTTAAGCATGTTTTGTTTGTCTAATTTCTTAGCTTCATTCAACAAATTAGTAGCTTCTAATTTTCTTCTTCTTGACATTGCAACCCCAGCTAAATTTAATTTTGCAACCGCTAAATCCATATCCATTGATAATCCAAATTCAATGGCTTTCTTAAAATATTTCTCAGCCTGAATTAAATTAGTTTGCGAAAGCATAATTCCATGAAGGTAATTAAAATAACCTTGCTGCTTGCGAACTAAAGCGGTTTCAGGGTATTTAATATGGGCTAACCATTTTTGAGCACCTGGAAAATCTTGTTTTCTTAACTTTAAAAAAGCCAATAGGATAAATTCGTTTTTGAAATATAAAAAGATAGGAATCAACGACAAGAAAATTAAGAAAATACCATTTCCAATTTCCCCGTCAATAAAACTCCAAATTCCACTACCTATAATAAGAGCAGCTAAAATTAGTTTGATGTTTTTATGAAACATAATATTTGTTTAATTGTTTTTGCAAAGATAGTAAAAGGAATTTAAAATATTTTTACAAAACTACTTGCAAAGAATAAAACTCTTTGTATATTTGCACTCGGTTTTAGAAATAGATATTTAAAAACCCAATCAAGATATTTTAATACAAGATTTAAAGATAACAAACAATGAGCAAAAGAACGTTTCAACCATCGAAAAGAAAGAGAAGAAATAAGCACGGATTTATGGACAGAATGGCTTCTGCTAATGGAAGAAAAGTCCTTGCTCGTAGAAGAGCTAAAGGAAGACATAAATTGACTGTTTCATCTGAACCAAGACACAAAAAATAATGTTTATTTAAACATACATAAAGGCGTTACTGTTATTAGTATCGCCTTTTTTTATATCTTTAAACGAATAAAATAAATACGGCTAATAAAAACAACACTAACTACACAACACCAACTTTAATATGCCAAAGGACAATTCCATAAAATCGATTTTAATTATAGGCTCAGGACCTATTGTTATTGGGCAAGCCTGTGAATTTGATTATGCTGGATCACAATCTGCTCGTTCCATCCGTGAAGAAGGAATAGAAGTGATTTTGATCAATTCAAATCCTGCAACTATTATGACCGACCCTTCAATGGCGGATCATATTTATTTAAAACCATTAACTACAAAATCGATTATTGAAATTCTTAAAGCACATCCGCAAATTGATGCTGTTTTACCAACAATGGGCGGGCAAACCGCTTTGAATTTATGTTTGGAAGCCGATGAAAAAGGAATTTGGGAAGATTTTGGTGTGCGATTAATAGGTGTAGATATTAATGCGATAAACATTACTGAAGATAGAGAACAATTCAAACAACTATTAGCAAAAATTGGAGTTCCTACCGCTCCAGCTAAAACGGCAACTTCCTTTTTAAAAGGAAAAGAAATCGCTCAAGAATTTGGGTTTCCATTGGTAATTAGACCTTCATTTACCTTGGGTGGAACAGGCGCTGCATTTGTTCACCATAAAGAAGAATTTGATGAATTATTGACCAGAGGCTTAGAAGCCTCACCTATACACGAAGTCTTAATTGACAAGGCTTTAATTGGTTGGAAAGAATACGAATTGGAACTTTTACGTGATAAAAATGACAATGTTGTAATTATTTGTTCTATCGAAAATATGGATCCAATGGGAATTCATACAGGAGATAGTATTACCGTGGCACCTGCAATGACATTGTCTGATACTACTTTCCAAAAAATGCGTGATATGGCCATTTTGATGATGAGAAGTATCGGGAATTTTGCTGGAGGTTGTAACGTACAATTTGCCGTTTCTCCTGACGAAAAAGAAGATATTGTTGCCATTGAAATCAACCCTCGCGTATCAAGATCATCAGCATTAGCATCAAAAGCCACCGGTTATCCAATCGCAAAAATCGCTTCGAAATTGGCTTTAGGATACCACTTAGATGAATTACAAAATCAAATTACCAAATCTACTTCAGCATTATTTGAACCAACATTGGATTATGTGATTGTAAAAATACCACGTTGGAATTTTGACAAGTTTGAAGGTGCAGATCGAACTTTAGGATTGCAAATGAAGTCGGTGGGAGAAGTAATGGGAATTGGACGTTCTTTCCAAGAAGCCTTACACAAAGCCACTCAATCATTAGAAATTAAAAGAAATGGACTTGGTGCCGATGGAAAAGGATATAACAACTACGAACAAATTATAGAGAAATTAACTTATGCGAGTTGGGATCGAGTATTTGTAATTTATGATGCAATAGCAATGGGAATTCCATTGAGCAGAATTCATGAAATTACAAAAATTGATATGTGGTTTTTGAAACAATATGAAGAATTATTCATTTTACAAAAAGAAATTTCCAATTTCAAAGTTGACACTTTACCTAAAGAATTATTATTGGAAGCCAAACAAAAAGGATTCGCTGACCGTCAAATTGCTCACATGATGGGCTGTTTAGAAAGTCAAGTGTACAAGTTGCGTGAAGAGAAAAATGTAAAAAGAGTTTACAAATTAGTTGATACTTGTGCAGCAGAATTTAAAGCGAAAACACCTTACTACTACTCTACTTTTGAAGCGGAAATTGAAACTGCCAACGGAACTAAATACGTTGATAATGAAAGTTTTGTAACTGATAAGAAAAAAATAGTTGTATTGGGCTCAGGGCCAAACAGAATTGGACAAGGAATTGAGTTTGATTATTCATGTGTTCACGGAGTTTTAGCTGCTGCAGAATGTGGATATGAAACCATCATGATCAATTGTAATCCAGAAACCGTTTCAACCGATTTTGATACCGCTGATAAATTGTATTTTGAACCTGTATTTTGGGAACATATTTATGACATTATAAGACACGAAAAGCCGGAAGGTGTAATTGTTCAATTAGGTGGACAAACGGCGCTAAAACTAGCAGAAAAATTATCTAAACACGGAATAAAAATCATCGGGACTAGTTTTGACGCTTTAGATCTAGCTGAAGACAGAGGCCGTTTTTCTGAACTTTTAACAGAATTACAAATTCCTTTCCCTCAATTCGGTATTGCTGAAACGGCAGATGAAGCTTCACAATTAGCGGATGTATTGGACTTTCCACTTTTAGTTAGACCTTCTTATGTATTGGGTGGTCAAGGAATGAAAATTGTGATCAACAAGCAAGAATTAGAAGAACACGTTATCGATTTATTAAAATCGATTCCTGGAAATAAATTACTTTTAGACCACTATTTAGATGGTGCGATTGAAGCTGAAGCCGATGCGATTTGTGATGGTGAAAATGTATATATCATTGGAATTATGGAACACATTGAGCCTTGCGGAGTGCATTCTGGAGATAGTAATGCCACTTTACCTCCCTTTAACCTCGGGGAATTTGTAATGCAACAAATTAAAGACCATACCAAAAAAATTGCTTTAGCCCTTAGAACCGTAGGATTAATAAACATACAATTTGCGATTAAAGACGATACCGTTTATATTATAGAGGCCAATCCACGAGCTTCTCGAACGGTTCCTTTTATTGCTAAAGCCTATGGTGAACCTTATGTGAATTATGCTACTAAAGTAATGTTAGGTCATAATAAAGTAACCGATTTTAAATTCAATCCGCAATTAAAAGGGTATGCAATCAAGCAACCTGTATTTTCATTTAGCAAATTCCACGGTGTTAATAAAGCGCTTGGACCAGAAATGAAATCAACAGGGGAGAGCATATTATTTATAGATGATTTAAAAGACGATCAATTCTATGAATTGTATTCCAGACGAAAAATGTATTTAAGTAAATAAAAAAAGCCCCAGATTTGGGGCTTTTTTATTCTATGTCTTTAATATAGTCATCGTATTCAAGGTAAAACAATTCTAGAGCATTCATTTTATCATTAAAGAAATCAAATATTTCATCCCAATATTTAGGATTACTAACGCTAACATTTTGTTTTTCAACCCAAATTCTACTGATTATTTTACCGTTATCCAAACTAAAATTTTTCTCAAATACCAAATCGGAAATAAACTCCTCTTCTAGAATATTTTTTAGGGATTCTAGTTTTTCAAAATATTGAATTCTCTTTATATCATTACGCGTTTCAATATCTATTTGTACTTGTGCTTTTGTGTTTTCAACGTAAAATTTAAAAGAGAAATCTTTAATTTTGGTATTGTACAAAACCCATTTCCGAGGATATTTATTAGCAAATGAAACCCAGAATTCTCTTTTCAAACGTTGATTTTCTTCTTTACTATACATTTAGCACTATTGTTTTTTGTACGTTGATTTTCAAATAGTTGTGAAATACAATTTAATAATCTACATTTATAATTAATTAGCTGCAAAAATAGAACATCAATATGGATTTTTCAGATTTTTTAAAATATGTTCCAAAAATAAAACAAGAAAAACTTCTTGGTGATCAGGCTCACTTTAAAATGGTGCCTATAGAACGTATTTTAGAAGTTGAAAAAATAAAGAGCGGTTCCAATAAACCTAGAAAGGCAGCGGTAATGATGTTGATTTACCCTAAAAACAACAAGTCTCATTTAGCTTTAATTGTTAGGAATACGTATGCTGGAGTTCATTCAGCACAAATCGGTTTTCCGGGCGGAAAGGCTGAACTTAAGGACGATTCTTTAACTCATACCGCATTAAGAGAAACCCATGAGGAAATAGGAATTCATCCTAACAAAATAGATGTTATAAAAACTTTTACGGAGGTTTTTATACCACCTAGTAATTTTATTGTTGCTCCATTCTTAGGAATTTGTCAATCTGAATTAGAATTTATTGAGCAGGTAGAAGAAGTTGCCGGAATAATTGAATTTCCATTACTTGATTTTTTAGATGAAAAAACAATCATAAATAAGCACATGGACACTTCTTACGGAATAAATATAGAAGTTCCAACATTTAAAATTAATGAACATTATGTTTGGGGAGCCACTGCAATGATGATGAGTGAACTGAAAGAGGTTTTAAAAAATTCATTTAAAAATTAATTTGTAAATTAGCCTCCCTAATTGATACTAAAATATGGTTTTATTTAAAAGAAACCCTTTTGGACACATCCTTTTTATTAAAAAATGGTTAATTCGAATTTTCGGTGGCATTACCCATAAAAGATACCGTGGATTCAATCATTTACAAATTGAGGGATCAGAAATAATCAAAACATTACCGGAAACTAACGTGCTATTTATATCCAATCATCAAACCTATTTTGCTGATGTAGTGGCAATGTTTCATGTATTTAACGCCAGTTTATCCGGACGCGATAATTCAATTAAGAACGTTTCCTATCTTTGGAATCCAAAGTTAAATATCTATTATGTGGCTGCTAAAGAAACAATGCACGCCGGATTATTACCAAAAATTATGGCCTATGCAGGCGCAATTACGGTTGAAAGAACCTGGCGTTCTCAAGGTAAAGACGTAACTGAAAAACGAGATGTAAATCCGAATGACACGGAGAACATTAAAATTGCATTGGAAGATGGTTGGGTAATTACTTTTCCACAAGGGACTACAAAATCATTTAAACCAGTAAGAAAAGGGACTGCGCATATAATAAAACAACATCGGCCAATTGTAGTACCAATTGTCATTGATGGTTTTAGACGTTCCTTTGATAAAAAAGGATTGCGATTGAAAAAGAAAGGAATCCAACAATCATTTGTCATTAAAAAACCTCTAGAAATTGATTATGACAATGATACAATTGAACAAATTGTTGAAAAAGTAGAATTTGCAATAGAGCAACACCCTTCCTTTTTAAAAGTTGTTCCAGCCGAAGAAGTGGAAATTAATTAACAGTGGTCTATAAATTTTTGTTTTTATAATAGTTGACCATTAAATCAACAAACCTACTGTAACCGTTAATTCCATCTTTTTGTTGATTTATTTTGAGGAATCGATCGTAAAATAGGTGAAATCCTGTTTCAACAAATGATTCGTAGTTGTTCCAAAAATCCTCACTTTCTTTATAATTTTTTATAATTCCTGGATGAACTGTTTTAAGTAATTTTTTAAATTCTGCTTCATCTCTAAATCTCCAATTACTCAGGCAATAATGTAAGGCAAGGTTGTAACCAGAATATTGTAAATAAAGATTTTCATTGTTAATAGAGGCTAAAAAACCAATAAAGTTAGCTTCGCTTTCTGAAGCATATCCTAATTGATGCGCCATTTCATGAGTTACAGTTGTAGGAAAATTATACATTGGAATTTTATAGTTTACCTGAGCTTCATTTGTAAAAGGATTCAAATAGCCACTAAAACCCATATAACTTAAAGGCAAACTAAAAAGTGATTTTTTAATACTAGGATGTTCGTAATTGAATGATGGAATTTGATTTGAAAGACATCGGTAACCGTTCAAATTCATTTCAAAAACTTGCTCTTGTGAATAGGGAAAAACGACTTTTACAGAATCATTACTGGTAATTTGAGTATGTATAGAATTGGTTTTTACAATCAATTGATTAGTGAATTTTAATAAATCTTGATTGGAATATTTTTTATCAATTTTCAATTTTTCAAATAAGGGAACACGATAATAATTCAACCCCCAGAGAATATTAAAGAAAAAATAAAAAACCGATAAGTAACTAAGAATTTTAAGTATTCTATCTTTCCAAGAAAGGTTGTTAATTTTGCGATTTTTAATATAACCAATTATTAAAAAAACTATTGCCAATAAATAGCCAAAATCTCCCAATGAGAAAGGAAAAAAACCTAAAATTATTCTAAGAAAATTTGAAATATAAATGTAAAGTCCATTGCTATAATAATCTTCAATTAATACCGGGAAAAACGAAATTAATTGTATCAATACAATTTGAATTACCAATGCTAAAGGAAGATAATATTTTTTCTGCATAACAAAGAAATAGATTGTTAAAGTAACAAATTTTGATGAAATAATAATTTTAAAATTATTGTTTTTTATTATTAAACTATCTTGTGTCTTTGTAACTTTGAAAAATAAAATTAAGAAATAAAAAATTTAGCGATGAGTCAAGAAATTAGAAACCTCGAGCCAAAACAACTTTGGAATAAATTTGCAGATTTAAATGCGGTTCCACGACCTTCAAAAAAGGAAGAACGTGTGATTGAATTTATAAAAAACTTTGGACATAATTTAGGATTAGAAACTTTTGAAGATGAAATTCGAAATGTAATTATCAGAAAGCCAGCTACTCCAGGAATGGAAGATAGAAAATCAGTGGTACTCCAAGGGCATTTAGATATGGTTCACCAAAAAAATTCCGACACTGTTTTTGACTTTGATACCCAAGGAATTGATATGTATGTAGATGGCGATTGGGTTCGAGCTAAAGGAACCACATTAGGTGCAGATAATGGATTAGGGGTAGCAATGATCATGGCTGTTTTAGAAAGTACCACAATGAAACATCCCGCTATTGAAGCCTTATTTACAATAGATGAGGAAACTGGAATGACAGGCGCTTTGAACCTAAAAGGTGGGGTATTAAATGGTGAAATCCTATTGAATATGGATACAGAGGAAGACGATGAAATTGATATCGGTTGTGCTGGTGGAATTGATGTTACTGCGACTAGAAAATACAACCAAGAAGAAACTCCTGAAGGTTCAGTTGGATATACTATTACAGTAAAAGGACTTAATGGCGGTCACTCTGGAATGGATATTAATAAAGGTTTAGGAAATGCAAATAAAATAATGAACCGTTTATTATTTGATGGTTTTGAGAATTTCGGACTTCAAATTGCTGAAATAAATGGCGGTAGTTTGCGAAATGCCATTCCTAGAGAAAGTGTTGCACAAATTATTGTAGCACAAATGTATGATGAAGCATACGTATTTGACATGCAAGAAATTATTAACGATATTAAAACAGAATATAAAACTACTGAACCAAACTTAGTTATTGAAATTGCAAAATCGGGATTACCGACTAAAGTAATGGATTTAGGAGTACAAGAAGGCATTATTCGTTCAATTTATGCTGCTCATAATGGTGTCTATAGAATGAGTGCCGATATGGAAGATTTAGTCGAAACGTCAAATAATGTGGCGCGAGTAATCATCAAAGATGGTGAAATTACAATTGGCTGTTTGACTCGTTCCTCTGTAGAAACGTCAAAGTTTGATTTGGCTAATTCCTTACGATCTGTATTTGAGTTGTGTGGTTGCGAAGTAACTCTATCAGGATCTTATCCTGGTTGGACTCCAAATGTAAATTCAGAAATTCTTGATGTTTTGGTTTCAATATATGAAAAACAAAACAATGAAAAACCAAAAGTGGTAGCTTGCCACGCAGGTTTAGAATGTGGAATTTTAGGAACTAATTATCCTGATATGGACATGATTTCATTTGGACCAACAATACATGGAGCTCACTCGCCTGATGAGAGAGCAAGTATTAAATCGGCTCAGAAATTCTTGAAATTTGTATTAGAAATATTAGAAAATATCCCATTGAAAAATTAAATGATTAAAAAAAACGCCCTTTAATTAGGGCGTTTTTTTTCTCTATAATGAAGTTATAATAAATTCACTTCGTCTATTGGCTTGATGTTGCTCTTCACTACAATCAACTCCATCTTTACAGTTGTTTACTAAATTAGTTTCTCCATATCCTTTTGCTGTTAATCTATCCGAGGAAATTCCTTGTTTTACTAACCATTCTTTCGATGATTTAGCCCGATTATTAGATAATTTAACATTATAAGCATGCGTTTGTCGACTATCAGTATGTGAATTGATTGCAATTTTCATTGTAGGATATTCCAATAAAACTTCTAAAATTTTAGCCAATTCAATAGCGGCATCTGTGCGAATATTATATTTATCAAGGTCAAAATAAATCTCTTTGATATGGAAAACTTTAGATAAATCGGTTCCTGGAACGATCGGGATTTGAGTTTTCTCTATTGCCAAAGTTGCTTTTGTATCTCCGGTATAATTTGGAATCTGTATCGCTTTTTCATCAGTAGAATACTCCATTTTTGAAGCTCTTATATAAAAATCAGATCCACAATCTACATACCCGAAGTTAAATTCGCCCTTTTGATCTGAAATTTGACTACTAATTAGCTGATGGTCTTTTGAAAATAATGTAACCTCTGATCCAGGTAGAATCTCATTAGTTTGATTATCAAATATAATTCCGGAGAGTTGTTGTTCACAAGGATATATTATAGTTTTGTTTTGTGTAAAACCGTAAATATCATCATTTCCTTGTCCTCCCTCTCGATTAGAAGTAAAAAAACCACGATTAGAAGTTTCGTTAATACAAAATGAAAAATCATCCATTGGGCCATTTATTGGAGCTCCAATATTTAAAACAGAATTTCTTTTATTTATTTTATTAAGATCGATCTGAAAAATATCAAGCCCACCTAATCCAGGCCTACCGTCAGAAGCGAAATATAAAATTCCAGAATCAGATATAAAAGGAAACGTTTCACGACCTTCTGTATTGATACTACTTCCTAAATTTTCTGGTTCGCCAAAGTTACCATCTGGTTTAATCTCCACTTTATAAATGTCAGATTTCCCGATTGAACCTGGTCGATCTGATGCAAAATAAAGTGTTTTTTCATCAGGACTTAAAGCAGGATGGGCGACTTGAAAATTATCAGAATTAATTGGTAATTCTGTAATATTATCCCATTCTTGTTTTTGATTTTTTTGAGCTCGGTAAATTTTCAAAAAAACCGTACCTTCTGAATTTTGTCCTTTTTTTCCTTTAATAAAATTATTCCTTGTGAAATAAACGGTATTGCCATCTTTTGTAAAAACTGGTGTAGATTCATTAAATTTAGAATCGATGTTTTTTGCAAACTTTTTAGCATCAGAAACCAATCCATCAGAAGTAATAATTCCTGAAAATAAAGAAGTGAATGGCAAACCCGTCCAAGAATGCGTTCTTTTAAAAATAGTATTAGATTCCCTTGAAGAAGAAAACACCAATTGATCTTTGTAGAATGAACCCCCAAAATCTGAATTTGGAGAATTTATAGTTAACGTTTTTAATTCAAATCTATCAGAATTTTGTTTTATATATTCTTTATAATTGTTTTCCTTTTTTAATATTTGAGCACGATTTTGACCAGGAACTAAAGAAATATATTTATTCATGTAGCTATCCGACTCTTCGATTTGTCCTGTTGATCTTAAGGTCAATGCATATCGATAATAGTATTCAGGATTCAAATCTTTGGCCAATGAAAATGCTCTCTGGTACCATTCACCAGCAATTTTATAATTGGCATTATAATAATAGGCATCCCCTATTTTTTTGCAAATTTCAGCATTGACAAATCCTTTTTTAACTATTTTCTCATAGGTCTTAATCGCATCTATATAAGCTAATTTTTGATTTTGTTTATTACCAATGGTAATCCTTTTCTGTTGAGCAGATAAAGTCAAGAAATTCAAAATTAATAAGACAAATAAACATACTTTTTTCATAATTATTTTAAAAAAATCGTGGTGAAACTAATTTGTCTTTCTTATAGATAAATTCATAACGGATAAAAAACTCATGCGATCCATAATTATACCTAGATAATGAAGTCGTATCAAAATCGTAACTATAACCTAGAAACAATGCATCATTTACCTGAAATCCGGCTAACCCACTAAACGCAGCATCCCATCTATAAGCTGCTCCTAAAACAAATTTATTCATAAACATGGCATTCCCAGAAAGGTCTAATTGAAATGGTGCGCCCGTTACTATTTTAGAAACTACTGCGGGTTTAAACTTAATCGAATTGGAAACATCAAA
The DNA here is from genome assembly GCA_021740105.1 of Flavobacterium sp. Classification (GTDB taxonomy): domain Bacteria; phylum Bacteroidota; class Bacteroidia; order Flavobacteriales; family Flavobacteriaceae; genus Flavobacterium. The sequence continues at coordinate 30,942 of JAIPAM010000006.1, read as the reverse complement.
AACATACCCTCCAATGAAATAATAGTTCTTCCTTTGTGAATTGATAGCAATTTCATTGTCATTATAAAAATTTGATTCGATAAGATTTGGAATTGACAATCCTAAATAATATTTATCAGAATAAAGATACATTCCTACTCCAAAATTAGGGGTTATTTCAGAACTTAAACTCCTCCATTTTGGATCATTTGCTTGAAATGGGGTTACTTTATATTGATCAAAACTAAAAAAACTAGCAGTCCCTTTTGCACCAAAAGATAAATTTGTTTTTTCAGACACTCGAATAGTATAGGAAATATCTCCAGAAAAAGTATTTTGTTCGGTTGGACCAATTCGATCTGAAATAGCAGAAATTCCTAGGCCTAAATTAGTTTCTGGAATTGGGGTATTAATTGAAAAAGTACTGGTTGTAGGGGCGCCATCAAATCCAACCCATTGAGATCGATGCAACGCCAAAACACTTAATACATTTCTAGTACCGGCATATGCTGGATTTACAGAAATGGTATTGTACATATATTGAGAATATTGTGCCTCTTGCTGAGAATAAGTTGAATCTACAAGCAATAATAATAAACCCAAAAAAGTAAATTTTAATTTCAAATTAAACCAATTTTTTATGAATTAGTAAAAATATGAAAAAAAGAAAGTAGTTGTATTATTTAATAAATTTAAATAAACGCTTTGCTATTTTTTGAATTTTAGTATCAATTGAAAACGAAGGAAATTTTTCAATTAAATAATTGGATGCTAATCCTAAAGTGATTGTAATCAAGTTGGATTTCAAATCAGCACCAGAAAATGTGCTTTTTAGAATGTTTAATGGACTCATTACTTTTCGAGTTTCAATAAATTGTAATTTAAGTGCTTGTAAATCTGCTTTTTGTTGTTTTAGTAATAAATCTCGTTTTATTAAAAGCAAATTCATTTCGTTAATTTTGCTCATCATTATTTTTGTTTAGGATTTTTTTAATCATAAAATTGCAAACTGGATTTTTTATCAATACTTGTTGAAATAAAATAAAAATAAAACCAACAATTAAATAAAAAACGGCCATGATGAAAAATCCATAATAAAATTGACCTAAATATTCTCCAATTAATAAGGCAATTCCAATATTTAGGAATAATGAAAATAAAACAAAAACACCCAATAAAACTAATCTAACCGCTATTGATGAAAACAGATCAGCAGATCTATAAATGGTATTGTACTTGCAAATTTCAAAGGTTTTTTTACTGTAGGTTTCGGCTTTAGAGATTAATTTTTCTATTGATTCTGAACAATCTTCCATAAGAGTTTTATTTGTTTTAATTCGATTAGCTGAACTGATTATCACTATTTATATAAGTTACATAATTCATAGGTTCTTTAAATTGTTAAATTGACTTTAATTTAATGACTGATACTGTAAATTTTAGTATTTTTAACTCCAATTAAATAAATCGATTTGGCTGTATCCTGATTTAGAATTGTGAAACTAAATTCTATACAACTAATTTTACCCTACTATTTGTGAGAGCATTTTTTATAGTTTTTGGATTATTTTTCTGGCTAATAATACTAGGATTCTTTTTTGTAGCATTTAATGACTTTTTCTATTTCATTTGTTTTTCATTCTTAGGTTGGTTGATTACTCGTTTTTTTAATACAAACCGACTCAAGAGTTTCTTTAATTTTGTATTTTTTTCTGCGTTGTGTTTTATTTTTATTTCTATTATTTTAAACAAGGGAAATTTAATTGACTCTTCAGCAATAAAAAAAAATGGATTGGTAAAAATATTCGAACCAAGAATAATTAAATTGGATGCTGAAAAAACAGATTACCTTGTAGAGAAAGACATTCAGTGGTTTGATTTTTTTGCTAATTTTTATGAAATTAAATACCATACCCGTTACCTTTCCTTTATAGAAACCAAACAAAATCACAAAATAATAGAGTATAATTTTAGATACAATACCAAAAATCCAATAGAATTTTACAATAAATTATATCAAAATTTGATTGAATTTGATAAACAAAAAATTGATTCTATAACCTCACTATTTGTAAAGGAATCGAGAGATAAAAAACTAAATCAATTGCAAATCGCAGAAATGGTTACGACTTTTATACAAGAAATTCCTTATGTTTTAGTGCATCAAAATACTTGTAAACAGCTAATGGAACTTGAACCTAGTGATTCCTACCTTGTAAAATATCACCTTGAGAAAAAACCCTGTTTGCCCAATATTCCTGGGGGCGTTCAGTCTCCCTATGAGTTTTTACATAATTTAAAAGGCGATTGCGATACCAGAAGTTTATTGGGTTATGCCATTTTTAAAAAATTAAATATATCCTCATCTATTTGGGTCAGTGAAGTTTATGGGCACTGTGTTTTAGGTATTGGGCTACCGGTTGGAAATGGGGTTTATAAATCTATCGATGGATTAAAACATTACGCTGTAGAACTAACCAACAAAGGATTTAGATTGGGAATGATCTCACCGGAACAACGCGATATTTCAAATTGGGATATTGCTTTATATTTAAATACTTTTTAACTATATAATTATGAAAACAATTAGTTTTATTCAATTTTTATTGGCTTTTGGAATAGGAATCAGTTCTTTATTTGTACTGTATCGAATCATTCGGTATTTTATGATGAAAATTTATAAAATTGAAAATGACAACACGGCATTTGCCATATTCCAAGTTGGAATTATCTTTTCGGGATCATTAATTTTATCCTCGATTATTAGTCCCGCACTAAACGCAACACGATTTCTAAACCCAGATAACACTTTTACCTTAGAGTCATTATTACATACCTATGGATACATAACAATGTTTGTTTTTATTGGTTTCTTTTGTACTATTTTGGTAATTTCCTCAGGTTTATTTGTCCTCTTTAATTTGACAAAAATTGATGAAGGCCAAGAAATTAAAAACAATAACATCGCAGTTGCATTAATAACTGCAGCAATTATTGTTGGTCTATCAATTATTGTAGATGAATATGTTGGAACAGTATGTGAAGCACTTATACCCTATCCTCAAATACCCACTTTTATCTAATTGGGTAGCTATTAATTAACTTCTATAGTAATTTTTCTTTTGAAAGTTCATCAAACTTGGCTTTCATTGTTGGATTGCCATGGGTTAACTTTTTAATGGTCAGATCATCAGCTTTATTATTGGCTAAGCGTAAATTGTTGACTGAGGCAAGAAGCGCCTCTTTTGTCTTCTGAAGATGGTCCATTGTTTTATCTATTTCATCAATAGCCGTTTTAAACTGCCTACTTGCCAAGTCATAGTTTTTGGCAAAGCCCTCTTTGAATTTAGTGATGTTGTCTTCAAAATTAGTAATGTCAATAGTTTGATTTTTCATATAACTCAATTCCGCTTTGTATTGCATCGAATTCATCGAGGCATTGCGAAGCAAGGTAATTATGGGAATAAAAAACTGTGGACGAATTACATACATCTTCGGAGATTTATACGACACATCAACAATCCCCATATTGTACAAGTCATTATCCGCTTCTAATGTAGAAACCAAAACAGCATACTCACATTTTTTTTCGTTTCTGTTTTTATCTAATACTTTAAAAAATTCTTCATTTTTTCTTTTTGAAGCAGTCGCATCGGCCTCATTTTTCATTTCAAACATAATGGAAATAATTTCATTTCCGTGTTCGTCATTTTCACGGTAGATATAATCTCCTTTAGTGCCCGACTTTGAATCGTTGTCTTTTTCAAAATAAGATTTTTGAAAAGCAGTAGAACGTAATTTATTAAATTCAGTTTCACAATGTTGCTCTAGTGTTTCTCCAATCATTTTAGTGGATAGCTTGAGCTTCAAATCTTTGCGCAAATCAATTTCATCCTCTTTCATTTTGATGATTTCATCTTTGGTCTTGAGCGCTGCTGCAAATTTTTCGTTTAATGATTTCTCAAGCAATTGAGCTTCTGTCTCCTTACTTTTTAAATTATTTGCCAATACATCGCGTTCTTTCTCTATTTTCTGAACTGCTTCTGTAACTGACAACTGTTTTTGAAGTTCCGCGTTTTCTAACTTGGATTTAATTTCAGCAATTTCTGCTTCTTTTGAAGCTATCTTTTCAGAAAGCTCCCTGTCTTTTTTTGATAAATTTTCTTGAAGTAGATTTTTAAGATTGGCTTCCGCTAATTTTACAGCGCTATCCTTTTCAACATCCGCTAGTTTTAATCTTTTTTGCAATTCCTCTTCAAACTGATGGTCGCGCACTTGTTTCAATATATCAGCAAATCCAGCCTCATCAACTTTAAATGCTTTCTTACAATTTGGACATATAATTTCGTTCATAATAAAAATGGAATTGGATTAAATCTAATTTATATAATGGAGTGCACTAAAATACAAATAAAATTTGAATGAATTGTAAATAAAAAATGCTACCAAAATTTGATAGCATTTTTATAAAATTTAATTTTTTTCTAGATTATTTTAAATGTAACCCTTCTAATAGTACTTAAAGTAGTATTTGTATTTACTTTTTCTGAAACTTCTTCTTCATCGGTTAAAATAAAAATTCTATTTTCTTTAATTCCTGATTTCAATAAAATGTTTTTCACTTCAACTGCTCTTTCGTAAGACAATTTATCATTTGCTTTTTTATCTTTTCCTTCGTTGGCATGTCCTCTAATTTCTAGAAAAGCTGTTGGATTATTATTTAAGAAAATAACAATATAATTCACACTATCCAATGAACCGCTTGATGGTTTTGATTTATTGTAATCAAACAATACAGAAACGTATCCATCATTAATAGATTTCTTAATAAAATCGGTTGATTTTTTTGATTTCGCCGGTTTTCCATCAACACTTTTGCTAGGATATCTATCTACATCACCATAATTTTCTTCTAAATATCTTTCAATTTGGTCTGGTACATTATTTTTATTCTTATCATACATTACTCCTTTCGAATCAACCAATGCTCCTTCCATTGAATTTTTTTCATTATCTAAATAATCTGCTACGCCATCTTTATCCGTATCAATTAATCTATTTTCTATACTTGCCACTCTTTTATTAATGATTGAATCTTTAATTTGAGTGTTTTTCTCTTCATAACTAACTAATTGAACTTGTTTTCCAAATGATAAATTTAATCCTAAAGATAAATTTTCCATTTTTCCAAATAAATTTTCATTGTATGGAGCAGGACTTCCATCCCAAGTTTTATTTTGTCTATAATTTGCGAACGAACTATAGTCTATAAATAAATAAGCTTTTTTGCTTATTCTATACATTGGAGTAATCCCGAATACAATCCCACCATTAAAGTCTTTTGATAGTTTTGCATTGTTGGAGTTGTTTTCTATTTTTTGTAAAACAGATACACTTATTCCTCCGTGAACCAATAATTTAAATCTAGCACTTTCGGGTTGGAATTTAATTACATGATTTAAATTAACTACACCTTGAAACGTTGTTCTAAATTGAGCCGTTTCAAAGGGAAGACTTTTTGTACTTTTATTGGTAAATCGATCAAAACCAGCATTAATTTTAAAATCCAAAAGTTTTGAAAAATTGTAGGTTAATCCCAAATCAAAGGAATTCATCACCAAAGAACCATATTTAGTATTTACATCAGATGAAAAATAGCCCACTTTATAAGGAGATATTCCATTGCTATCTCCAATTGAAGCTTCCACTTGCCATCTATAATTATTTAAATTGGAAATGGTGGAATCTTTAACTACTTGTGAAAACACTGATGTAGTTGCAAAAAATATTATAATTGATGAAATACAATTAATTCTCATGTCTAGTTGATTAAAATTTTCACAAATATATTTATTAATTGATAATTTTAGAAATTAATAAAAAGTAATAACGTTTTCTAAACAATTTCTTAAACTTTAAAAAGATAATGATACTGAGCAATAAGTAATTTATTAAATATCTAGAATGAACAATTAAATAGATAAAAAGTTCCAATCTGAAATTCAATATTTTTAAAATTGTTAATTATAATTTAATATTGAAGAAAATATAATTTAGTTAATTTGCAAATATTTAAAAAAAAATATAGTCTTTATGAAAGTATTTTATACCTTATTATTATTAGTTAGTACTAATTTTTTATTTGCTCAAAATGCGGTAATTACTGGTACCGTTTTGGATGATACAAATGGATCTACACTCCCGGGAGTTGACGTTGTCATTAAATCAATAAATGCCTCCGCTACCACTGGAGCAGACGGAAAATACATTTTCAGAAATTTAGCAGCAGGTTCTTATTTGGTAGAATTTTCATTCACTGGTTACGATTCTAAAGAAGTGTCAGAGGTAATTGCCAAAGACAATGAAATTACCGACCTGAATATTACTTTGGTTGGTGCTAAAAAAAACCAATTACAAGAAGTAGTGATCACCAGAACCAAAGCGAAAGCCGAATCGGTAAAATCACTTTTGACTTTACAAAAAAACAACAGTAGCGTTTCTGATGGTATTTCTGCAGAAACAATTAAACGAACTCCAGATAAAACCACTTCAGATGTTTTAAAACGAATTAGTGGCGCGAGTATTCAAGACAATCGTTTCGTAATTGTCCGAGGTTTAAATGATCGATACAACGCGGCTTTTTTAAATGGAGCTCCGCTTCCAAGTTCTGAGCCGGATAGAAAAGCATTCTCATTTGATGTATTCCCTTCGAATATGTTGGACAACTTAGTGATAACCAAAACCGCTTCACCAGATATGCCCGGAGATTTTGCTGGGGGTATTATTCAAATAAATACGAAAGCCGTTCCAGATAAAAATTTTCAATCCTTAACAATTGGTTCGGGGGTAAATACCATTACTACTTTTAATAACCAAAAAACATATCAAAAAAGTAGCACCGATTGGATAGGATATGATGATGGTCTAAGAAGTTTACCTGCAACAATGCCCTCAACCGATGCATTTAATGCTTTATCTTATCAAGAAAAAGCGGCAATTGCTAAAACTTTCAATTCCGATTTTAAAATATCCGATGCTAGATTCAAACCCAATACTAACTTTCAATATACTTTTGGGCACCATTTTGATGTTAAAGACAAAGTAATTGGACTATTGATCTCGGTTTCAAACAGTTTGACCAATAATTACAATGAAACGACCAGATCTGAATACGAAACAAACCCTTTATTACCATCCTTTTTGTCTCAAAAATTTTTTGATAAAAATTATTCAGAGCAGGTATTGACCTCAATGTTAGGTAATGTATCATTGAAATTTAACGAAAACCATAACATAACATTTAAAAATATTTTTAGCATCAATTCAACTGATTTGGTAGTAGATCGTTTTGGTCAAAGAGACACAAATGAGACAAGACACATATCTGCCTCTGTGAGATGGTTTACTAGCAACCAAGTGTATTCAGGTCAATTAAATGGAGACCACTATTTTAGTGCACCAAAAATAAAAATAAATTGGACCGGATTTTATAGTAAAATTAGTAGATCGATCCCGAATTTAAGACGTAACATTTATGGTATTGCTGACCCATACAGTAATGACCCTTCACAAACAATCCCAATAGCAGAAATTGCTGCCAATAACGGGGGTCCAGATTATGGTGGTGGAATGTTTTTTTCTGAAAATGATGAAAGTATAACCGGTGGAAAATTAGATATTTCAAAGAAATTTAGTTTTAGTGAAGACTTTACCAATGAAATAAAATTAGGTGTTTTTACTCAAAATAGAGATAGAGACTTTTTTGCTCGACAGTTACAATACAATACACTTAATTTGGGTGGAACTTTTAATCAGTCGCTTTTAACTTTATCGGATGATTTGATTTTCAATCCTTCCAATATGGGAGTGATTTCTCCAGGTGTGAATGGATTTACCCTTTTCGAATTAACCAAATACTATGACAATTATAGCGCAGGTTCTAAATTAAATGCAGCATACATAATGTTGGACAATCGCTTCAAGAAGTTTAGATTGGTTTGGGGGGTTCGTGTTGAAGATTTTACACAAACGTTAAATTCTAGATTAACAGATGTTGATTATTTGAATTTGAATACCAATAAAATAGATTTTTTACCTTCTGCCAATTTAATTTACTCGATTAACAAGAGCCAAAACTTGCGTTTAAGTTATTCTAAAACATTAAATAGACCAGAATATAGAGAGCTGGCACCGTTTGGTTTTTATGATTTTACCAATCAATTTTTTACCCAAGGTAATGCCGATTTAAAAAGAGCAACTGTTGAAAACTACGATTTACGATATGAAATTTATCCTTCCAAAGGACAAATGTTTACTGTTTCCTATTTTATGAAAAATTTTAAAGATCCAATTGAGGTGATTCAACAGGTAAACAATAGAACCATTTCTTACCAAAATGCCAAAAGCGCAGTTAATAGTGGGATTGAAATGGAATTTAGAATGGTTTTAAGCTCCTTATTCAATGGAGAAAAAGCACCCTTTTTAGAAGACATGACTTGGTTTTCCAATGTTGCCGTAATTAAATCTGTGGTAGATGTTTCCAATGTAAATGCTGCTAATCCAGAAGCTGAAAGAACCATGCAAGGGCAATCACCTTATTTATTTAATTCTGGATTACAATACATGAATAAAGAGAATGGTTTAGTGCTATCTGCCAACATTAACAAAGCAGGGAATAGAATTGCCTATGGTTCAAGTGAAGCAAGACCAGCCATTTGGGAAAAAGGGCGTGCCTTTTTGGATATGCAAATTGCTAAATCTTTTTACAATAATAAATTGGAATTAAAATTAAACATTCAAAATATTTTGGCAGAAGATTTGATTTTTTACCAAAACAACTATAAAAATTCAACTAACTATGGTACAGTTGAAACATTAGGAAATTATATTTTTACCGGTGATTACCATTACCAAGACGGTTTTAACGCAACTGATGATGATATTATTTGGCAAACTAACTTTGGAAGGTCGTTTTCTTTATCGGCTACGTTTAACTTCTAATTTGATTTAATAATACCAATAATTTTAAAAAAAATTAAAATCAAATAAAAAACACCAAACGAATTCGCTTGGTGTTTTTTTTATTTACAATTACTTAATATTGATAACAAAAAATTTTCAAAATATTAGTTTTAATTTAATTTTTACTTGATGTTAAAAATTGGATTTAACTTTATTTTTGCTCCATAAATCATTTAAAATTAACTTTAAAAAAAAAAAAATGAAAAAAAATTATTTAATTGCTTTGTTTGCATTAGTTTGCAACTTTGCGTTTTCGCAAGTACAAGTTACTGCGTACAAAGGTGCTTTTGCGCCAGCTCCTGCAGCTATGTGGACAGACACATGGACTAATTTTAATCCGAATCAAGCATCTTATGGAGCTGTAACCGACACCTTAAGAGGTGATATTACTAGCAACAAAGTTTTAGACAAAACTAAGGTTTACGATTTACAGGGTTTAGTTACTGTAAGAAACAATGCTACTCTTACTATTCCTGCTGGAACAGTAATCAGGGCAAATGTTCAAGCTTCTGCATTAGTTATCACAAGAGGTTCAAAATTAATTGCAAATGGAACTGCTGCAGAACCAATTGTATTTACCTCTAAAAATATTGCCGGTTCTAGAAGCAGAGGTGACTGGGGTGGAATTGTACTTTTAGGTAAAGCTAAATACAATATTAATAATGGTGAAAACTACATCGAAGGACTTTCTCAAAACGTAAATACACAGTTTGGTGGAGGATTATCTCCAATCGATGATGATAATTCTGGTTCATTAAAATACGTAAGAATTGAATTTGCAGGATATGTTTTTTCTCCTAACAACGAGTTGAATGGTTTGACTATGGGTGCCGTTGGAAGTGGAACAACAATTGATTATGTTCAAGTTTCTTATTCTAACGATGACTCTTTTGAGTGGTTTGGAGGTTCAGTAAACTGCAAGCATTTAGTTGCTTTTAATGGTTTGGATGATGATTTTGATACTGATAACGGATATAAAGGGATAGTACAATTTGGATTGTCTATTAAAGATCCGATAGCTGCAGATATTTCTACGTCTGAGTGCTTTGAATCAGATAATAATGCTCTTAATAGTAGTGCCGGATTACCTACTCCAAGTGATCAATCATGGGGAAATAATACGAGTGCAACGTTTACCAACTTTACTTGTATTGGTGGGCATAATAGACCTACACCAACTGGTTTTGTATCTCCTAATAGCTTACATGACAAAGCGTTACGTGTAAGAAGATTTTCACAGTTAAGTGTATACAACTCCATTTTCTTGGATTTTAAGACTGGTTTCAATTTAGAGAGTTCAGGTTCGCTTGATGGTTTTATTGCAGGAACTTTAAAGTTCAAAAATAACATCATTGCATCTCCAACACCTTTCAAAACAGCTTCTACAACTGGTTGGACTACTTCATTAACTGCAGTAACTAACAAGTTCGTCGCTGACAATACTGGATTTGTTATAGGTGATGGTACTAATAACACTGTTAATGGTGTAGTCAATGCTACTGTTAGTTCAGGTATATTAACTCGCCCATATGCTACTGATGCTGCAACTAATTATTTAACTATTACAGGATCTACTGATTCTATAAACATTGACTACAGACCTTTAAGTGATGATGCTAAAACTGGTGCTTCTTTTACTGATCTATCTAGTTTAACTGCAACAGGTTCTGCTCCTGGCGTTTCTAATGTCACCTATTGTAAAGGTGCTATAGCTTCTGCATTAACGGCTAACATGACATCTACAGGTGTATCTTTGAAATGGTATTCAAAACATGCTACTACAAATGTTTATACTCTTCTTCCTTCAGCTCCAACTCCTAAAACTACCACTGTAGGTAGTATTAAATACGGTGTTTCAGAATTGAATGCTAACAATGTTGAAAGTGCAAAAGCTGATATCACTGTCACTATTTCTCCTATTTCTTCTACTGTATTGCAAACTATAACTGGACCATCTGCTCCTGCAGTTAAAGATGTTTCAAATTACATTGGTACAGCAACTGAAGTTACCTATACAGTTCCATCTGTAACACTAGCAACAGGCGAATCTTATTTCTGGACAGTTCCATTAGGGGCTTCTATTAATGCTGCTACTTATGATGCAACAAACCTACAACTTACAGGTCAAGGAACCAATACCATTTTAGTTAAATTTACAAACGTACCTGCAGGTTTATTTAAAGTGGGTGATGTTACTGTAGGTATTAAAGTTGGTCAATGTACTGGAAAAGTTTCTAAAATATCTCTAACTGCAAAATTACCTACTGCATCTTCAAAAGTTGTAATGACTAATGGTGCATATGTTGATGCTACAACATCAGTTGCTATTACTTCATTTGCTAAATACATGGGTACAACGACACAGTTAACTTTAACTGCTATTCCATCAGCATCTCCAACAATGGTACCTGCATCTTCTTATTTATGGGAATTACCAACAGAGGTAAATCTTGTTACTGGTTCACAATCTGGAGATGATGATATTAAATTTTATAACGCTTATCCATTTACTGTATCTGTTTCTCGCCCTTCATCGGTTGGTAATGTTTATTATCAAGTAATTACTAAAACTTATCCAAACGGTCTTAAAGTTGCCACAGCTTCTAAATTTGTAGTTGGTGGAAAACTTGCAGGATCTGCTGGAAATGTTGCTCCTGTAGGTGGATTTATGGCTACGTCAGCTACTGATACTACCCCAACTACTAATCAAAATGGTTCTGTTGGTGTTTTCAAAGCAAATGATGTGGGTGTTTCTTTCACTGCCGTTGAAGGAGTAACTGTAAACCCAGCTTATCCAATTAATGTTTCGACTTCAAATTCAATTAATGTTAATTTTGCTGCTGCAAATTCAAGTTCTACAGTATTGTTGTATGTAGGTGCAAGAACAAGAAATGGTGTTGGTGCTTCTGTATCTAATAACGCTTCTCCTAATGCAGCCTCTAAAGCTAAATTGTTAAAATTAACTGCTGCAGCTCCTGCAAAAGTTACTAAAATATTAAAAGATGGTTCAACAACTGTATTGGCTAATGCAACTTCTGAAAGAATCCAAACGGTTACTACAGGTACTACTATTAGAACGTATGATATTGTAGCTTCTCCTTTTGCTCAAGAATATGTTGTAACTCCTCCTACTGGTTGTTTTGTAAATAATCTAGCAGTTAATGCTGATGCAACAATTACTGATTTAACTTTCACAATTACGTATCCTATTAGCTATACTTCAACAAGTGCAGCTCCTAAATTGTTAAAAGTTGCTGCTAAAAACATAATTGGAACTAGTGCTACTTTAGATTATAAAATACTTTCTACTACAGCAGTATATGTACCTAAATTTAATGATGAAACTCCAATATCTTTAGTTTCAAATATTGAAATGTATCCAAACCCAGCTTCTGAAGTTGTTAACTTCAATATAGATGCTACTTCAAATGGTGTGATTGAAATAACAATCTATTCTTTTGATGGTAAAATGATTATGGAATCTAAAGCGTTGAAAGTTGAAAATGGTATCAATTCATTTACTCAAAATGTAAGTAATCTAAGTAAAGGTATTTACTTAGTTAGAATTACAAGTTCAACTTCAAATGAAGTTGTTACTAAAAAGCTTATCAAAAACTAATTAGTTGTAATTAGTTTAATACACTTTTAAACCGCCAGCAATGGCGGTTTTTTTTATTAATAATTTTTAAATTTACATTTAAACATAACATAAAATTAACATTGCAAAAAAATTGTATAAAACTAGTTTTGTAAATTTGGAAAAAATTTCAATGAAAAAAAAATTATTTTTATACATTTTATCAGTAATCTACAGTAGTGTAAATGCTCAATCAATTACTTTTATTGATCCTGTTTTTAAAAATAAATTATTACAATCAAGCCCAACTAATTTTATCGCTCAAAATCTAAATGGAAATTACTTTTCTATAGATGCCAATGCAAATAATCAAATTGAAGTATCCGAGGCGCTTGCAGTAAGTGAATTAGAAATTGATAATTCCTCCATTAATACTGTAGACGAACTAAGTTATTTTACTAATTTAACATCCTTAAATTGTGCTTCAAACACAATTGGGATTTTAAATTGCACAGCACTTGTTAATTTAATCAACTTAAATTGCAGCAACAATCAATTGGTTACTCTAAATTTAAATGGATTAACTAATTTAGAAATAATTAAATGCAACAACAACCTATTGACCAATTTGAATGTTCGCAATAATGAAGATCTAATTACATTAAATTGCGAATATAATAGGCTATCAATATTAAATTTAAATAACTTAATTTTTTTAGAAAACGTTAGTTGTAACAACAATAATTTAACTTCAATATCATTAGTAAATTTAGAAAGTTTAATACTATTAGATTGCAGTTTCAATCTCATCAACTTTTTAGATTTATCTGATACTTACAACATAAGGAAATTATATTGTAATAATAATTCATTGGCATCATTAGACCCAAATGGTTTGACCAATTTAACAGAATTGAATTGTAGTAGTAACCAATTGGTTACTGTTACATTTACCAACTTACTAAGTTTATTGGAATTGTCTTGTGATTACAATCGAATAAATTCGTTGATTTTCAACAATGTACCTTCAATTAAAAATTTAAGTTGCGCTAATAATTTATTACCTAATTTACCCTTAAATTCTTTAACCAATCTACTGAATCTGAATTGTTCCAATAATTCAATTACCACTCTTGAAATAAATAATGCAACAAATCTTTTATCAATAAACTGTAATGCAAATCAATTGTCAATAATTTCATTAAACAATCTACCAAATTTAAAATATTTATATTTCAATAATAATCTGCTTACTTCTTTTGATATTTCAAATTTAAGTTCGTTGTTGGTATTAAGTTGCAATCAAAACCGGATAGCATCTTTAAATATAGGTAACCCATCAAGTTTAAGAACTATCTATTGTTCCAACAATCTACTTACCAATCTTGATTTACGAAGTGCATCTTTATTAACAAGTTTGTTTTGCTCTAATAATTTATTAATGACTTCCTTGTACATACAAAACAGAAGTTTTGAGGAAAATTTAGTTCTTTCAGGTAATACAAATCTAAATTTTATCTGTGCCGATCCCTCAGAAATAGAATTTGTAAATGAAATGCTAGCCTTTTATTCTATAAGAAATTGTTCGGTAAATTCAAGTTGTACTTTAGAAACTCCAATTTTTGAAACTCCAGTTTCAATAAAGTTGTTTCCTAATCCGGCGAGTGATTTTATCAATTTCAACATCGAGCCGTTAGCGCAAGTAAAATCAATAGAAATATACAATTCATTGGGACAATTAATAAAATCTTTAAAAAATCCAACTTCTACTGCCCTATTAATTTCTGAATTCAAATCAGGAGTTTATTTTATAAAAATAGACATTGACCAAAGAGTTTATAGCAGTAAATTTGTGAAGAAATAAAATTTTATAAATCCCGATTGCATGTCTTTAAAAAAGTTTGTTAGAAACGGTTTAATATGGTCTTTTGTAGAACAATCTTTGGGGCAAATCATTAATTTTTTTGTCACTATTATTTTAGCTCGTAAGTTATTACCTAGTGATTTTGGATTGATAGGATTGTTATTTATATTTGTAACCCTATCCAATGTTTTGGTTGATGGTGGATTAAAAACATCTTTGATTAGAAAAAAAGAGGCAACCGATCAAGATTACTCTACTGTTTTTTATGCGAATGTAATTTTTAGTCTTGCTATATATTTTAGCATTTTTATTGCTGCTCCGTTTATAGCCAATTATTATCATAATCAGGAATTTTGCTTATTAATAAGGGTATTTTCATTATCAATTATTATTCAATCATTTATTTTTGTACAATCTGCGATTCTTACTAAGAGTTTTAATTTTAAAAAACAAACGTTGTTTAAAATTCCAGCAATATTATTAAGCTCAATAGTTGGGATTTTTTTGGCATTAAATAATTATGGGATATGGAGTTTAGTATGGATGTATTTATTACAAACCTTTTTTACAGCTATTTTTCACAATTTCTATTCAACATGGAAGCCCAAATTTATTTTTAACAGAAATTTGTTTTATTTTCATTTTAATTATGGATCAAAATTGACTATTGTTGAAATATTAAATTCGATTACATCCAATATATATCAAATTGTGATTGGAAAGTTTTATAATATAAAGTATGTTGGCTATTATTCTCAAGCTTTAACATTACGTCAAGTGCCCATTTCAAATATTTATGGAGCTTTATCAAAATTGTTGCTTCCAATTTTTTCAAAAATTCAAGATGATGAAGGTAAGATAATAATTATTTATAAAAAAATATTGTCAGGTTTGTTGGTTGTTATTTTACCGATATTACTCACATTAGCTTTTTTTTCAAATGAAATAATTGTTTTTTTATATACATCAAAATGGAAAATGGCAGGGACATTTTTATTTTACCTTTCTATAGCGGGAGTCTTTAATGTTATCTATTCTTTCAACACCAGTGTTTTAAGTATAATTGGCAATTCTAAATTGATACTTAAAATTGAAATGATTAATAAAATACAACGATTTTGTTTTATATTTTTAGCCATTATTTTTTCATTTTCAATTAATTATTTTCTTTACATTATTTTAATTTCTACAATTGTTAATTATCTGATTGTCAATTATTATACTGCACGAATTATAAAAATAAAAAATTTCGAATTAATAATTATTTTTGTTAAACTACTTTCAATAGGTATGTTTTGTTTTTTTGGTTCGTATTTATTTTTTTTATTTTATGGTGTTAGTACTGTTTTCATATTGAATTTTACAATTACCACTTCAATTGGTTTGATATGTTATGTATTGTTGATATATTTGATACAACCTAATATAATACAAGATTTAAGCAGTCTTTTAAAAAATAACAAAGTTTAATGTTGCTTTCATCAATAATGATTATGGTTAATTCTTAATTAATGTTTTCAGTAATTATCCCTTATTTTAACAAATCAAAATACATTCAACGATGTTTGAATAGTGTAATGAATCAATCCTATCAAGAATTTGAAATTATTTTGGTTAATGATGGTTCTACAGATAATGGTCTACACTTTATTTCACACAATTATTCAAATAAGTTAACCTTAATTAATCAAGAAAATAATGGTGTCTCTGCGGCAAGAAATACTGGTATAAAAGCAGCAAAATATCCTTTTATAGCTTTTCTTGATGCAGATGATTGTTGGCACATTCAATACTTACAAAAAGTAAAAGATTTAATTGATAAAGAAGAAAATATTAAAATAATTGGAGCACATTACTCCAGAGACAAAGAATTTCTTGCATCGGATTCAGGTAGTTTAGATTATTTTAAATTCGCGAATTATTTTAAATCAGCTATCAGAAACACCTATTTTACATCTTCTTCTACCATTATCAACGTTAATTTTTTTTCGGAAAACGAAGGTTTTCGTACTAATTTATTTAAAGGAGAAGATATTGATGTCTGGATTCGTGCGGTTCAAAGTGGTGGTAACGCTTTTTATATTAAAAACACATTGGTTTATTACTCAGATGAAGATGTAAATCAAGTTACAAAAGTTAAAGGTAACATAAGAAACTCAATTGTTGGGATAATAAATCAGCAAGTATATAATAGGTCGCTATCAATAAATGAAAAAGATTTCGAAAAATTTATTAGCATTTTCGTACTATGTAATTTATATCCCTATTTTTATAATTCTGAATCACATAATCAAGCTAAATTTACACTTAAAAATAATAAATACCGTTTCTTTTTCTTAAATTTGATATATGCTTACCCATTAGTTTTTGGTGTAGAGATAATGAAATCATCACGATTAAAAGAATGGGTTCGTTTATATATTAAGTTTGTAATTAAATATTTAATTTGATATAAAGAACACAATTAGTACACAACATTAATGTGTTGATTTTAAAAAATTTATTAAAAAACTAAATGAATATAATAATAAGTCCTATATACGAATCCTTTTTTTCCGGTAGGATATGGATGGGAGTAGATATCGAAAGAATAAAACAATATCTTATTGAAATTAATTCAAATTTTAATGTCCAAATTATTGATTTTTCAATCATTGCAAATGATTACTCATTAATTCCGAAAAATGCATTTTTATTTTATACTGCAAGTTATAATGATAATTACCTACAATATATTAAAGATATTATCTTAGATATTTCTTTTTCAAGACCTGATATAGTTTTGTTACCTAATTTAGACCAACTTTTTTCATTTGAAAATAAAGGCTATCAAGAATTAGTTAAAAAAAGAGTGAATATTGAAAATGTAAGAGGTAAGTACATTGGAGATTTATATGAAGAAGATAATTTCCGAAGTATATTTCAATTTCCAATTGTGTTAAAAACATTGAAGGGCGCAATGTCTAGTGGTGTTCAATTGATTGAAAACAAGCAGCAACTTATAGAATATGATTCTAATAATAAAAAATTGAGTTTTAAAGAATATTTAATCTTTAAAAAAAGGGTGTGGAACAAAACAAATCAATCAAATTCAGATTTTTTAAATTTGGCCCCAAATTTAAATTTAAGCTTATTAAATTTTAATAAATTTTTTTCAAAAAGAAATCCATTTGTTATTCAAGATTTTATTCCAGATTTAGAATGTGATTACAAAGTGTTAATTTTCGGAATTAAATTTTTTGTGTTTAAAAGAGGTATTCGAGAAAATGATTTTAGAGCTAGTGGTAGCGGAAAATTTACTTGGGTTAAGCCACCAGATGAAGTTTTAGAGTTTGCGTTGGATATTCAAAAGAAGTTTAAATCTCCTTTTATTTCATTGGATATTGGTTTTGGTTTAAATAAAAATGTTTATTTATTTGAATTTCAAGGAATTGGATTTGGCCCAATAGGATTAACAAAAAGCAATTCTTATTTTATTAAATTAGGACAGACTTGGAATGAAATAAAAGAAAAATCAAATTTAGAAAGAGAATATTCAAGTGCTATTAATTATCATATAAATAAACAGAATGAAAATTATTAGGCTTTCCACTTTTTTGGATTTTGGCGGAGTAGAAAAAAGGCTAACCAATATTTCACATATTAAAGATGACAACCAATGGATTTTTTGTGCCATTAATAAAGGCGGAATAGCTGAATATGAAATAAATAGAAATCATAAGAAAGTTGTTATTTTTAATGTAAAATATAAGATTCCTAATTTAATTACAATTATCAAATTAGCCTTGTTTTTCAGAAAAGAAAAACCAAATGTGGTACACACTTCTGGAGCTGAAGCAAATTTTCATGGAATAATTGCCGCAAAACTTGCATCAGTTCCAATAATTGTAGCAGAGGAGATTGGTATTCCAACTCAAAGTATTGTAGCAAAAAAAGTATTTTCAGTTGTATTCTCCTTAACTGATTATGTTATTGGAAATTCAGTAGAAGTAATTGATTTTTTAAAAATACAAAATAAAGTTTCAGTTACAAAGTTGATAAAAATACATAATCCAGTTAATTTTCCTGCACTATCAAAAGTCCATAAAAAAGATGATGACTTTTTTCGGATTATTTCAGTTTCACGATTAGAAAAAGTAAAAAATATTGATAGTATTCTTAGAGTTATTGCAAGACTTACTAAAGATAATATTAAGGTACTCTTATCAATAGTTGGTGATGGATCGGAAATGAAACATTTACAAAATTTATCGGTAAAATTGAATATCGAAAATCAGGTTACTTTTTTGGGTTTTCAAAAAAAACCATATTCATTTTTATTAATGTCCGATTTATATGTATTAACATCTTTTTCAGAAGGTTTTTCAAATTCATTAGCGGAGGCGATGTATTGCGAAGTACCTTCTATATCAACTAGTGTAGGAGCTGCAAGTGAAATTATTAATCACAATGTTAACGGGTGGATTGTAAATATTAATGATGATGATGAGTTATATGAGAAAATTTATAGTATAATAAAAATGGATAAGTCATTATTGAAATCTGTTGGCCAAAAAGGTAAATCTACTATTATTGAAAATTATTCTTTGCAAAAACACATAGATACATTATTAAAAATTTACAAATAATATGATTCGAGTTTTACATATTATAGAAACCATAATGTCTGGAGGTGTTGAACGTACAAGACTATCTCTTGCGAAATTAATAGATAAATCTAAGTTTGAACTTAAAATTATTTGTACAAATGCAGTTGGTTCTCTACCTACTGAGTTTGAAAATCTAGGTATCGAGATATTTGAAATTGGAGATTTCAAGTCGGTTTTTGATATTAAACAGCATCTAAAAGTTCAAAAAATCATTGCGGATTTCAAACCGCATATTATACATGGAGCTGTTTTTGAGGGCGTTACAATGGCGGCTATCAATGGTTATATAAAAAACGTTCCAATAATTATAATTGAAGAAACATCAGATCCAAAAAATAGAAGTTGGAAAGGGAATCTTTTGATGAAGTTTTTAACTATCCCTTCTGATAAGGTAATAGCTGTATCACCAGGAGTTATGGAGTATTTATCAAACACTCTTTATTTGTCAAAAAACAAATCATTATTATTAAATAATGGAGTTAAAATACCAGAAAAATCTAAACAGAATGAAATTGATGAGTTAAAATTATTTTACGGTATTAATAGTGATTGTGTTGTAATTGGCTCAGTTGGTAGAATGTTATATGATGAACACAAAAGATATTCTGATTTAATCAAAGCTTTTGCTATTTTAATTAGAAAAGGACTTAATGTAAAGTTGATACTCGTAAGTGGTGGTCATTTAAAAGAGTCATATCAAAAATTAGCAATTGAACTAAATGTGCAAGATCATATAATTTTTACTGGATATCAAAATAATCCGGATAAATATTATGCAATTTTTGATGTTTTTTGTTTGGTTTCTGCTTATGAAGCTTTTGGTTTGGTATTGGCTGAAGCAATGTTGCATAGATTACCAATAGTAGCTACTCGAGTTGGTGGTATGAAATATATTGTAAAAGATAATGAAACAGGTTTTTTAGTAGAAAAATTTGATGTTCAAAATATAGCTAATAAGTTAGAAGAACTATTTTCTAATGAGCATTTGCGTAAAACATTTGGTGAAAATGGATACACAAGAGCAATTAATAATTATACTGAAGAAATTTATGTAAAAAATTTGGTTAATATTTATAATCAATTATTAATGAAGAAAATTAATTTATATGTTATCTAAAGTCTTTTCTTATTTAATTTATTTAATGAAATTTTATCGTTTTTCAATTTTAGAAATTATAAAATATTATAAATTCAATTCTAAAAATGTCATTCTTGTTGAAGGATATGCTGAATCTCGTAATTTTGGTGATGCATTAAACGTTCCATTAATTGAATGTCTGTCTCTAAAAAAAGTTTCGTTCGCAAAATTCCTCCCAAAAATTATTAAACAAAATGATATCAGCTATGCAGTTATCGGGAGTATTTTGCAATGGTCGCAAGATAATTGTGTAGTTTGGGGTGCGGGTTTTATTTCTGAAAATAATATTAGAGTTGTAAAACCTAAAAAAATATATGCCGTAAGAGGTCCTTTAACAAGAAAAATATTTTTAGATAATTATATTGAATGTCCAGAAATTTATGGTGATCCGGCACTCCTCTTGCCTTTTATTTATTGTCCAATAATTCAAAAAAAATATGAAGTTGGTTTTATTCCGCATTTTATGAATAAAAATTCAGAGTATGTAAAGCATTATGAAAATATTCAAGATTGTATAGTATTAGATATTTTAGAAAGAGTTGATTATAAAGTTTTTGTTGATAAAATTTTATCCTGTAATTACATTGTAACAAGTTCTTTACATGGTTTGATAGTTGCGCATAGTTATAATATTCCTGTTCTATGGGTTCAATATTCAGTTGAATTAATAGGAGGTAAATTTAAATTTGATGATTATTTATTATCTGTAAATAAAGATTCAATAGAACCTTTGTTTGTAAATAAGTTTTATTCAGTGAAGGAGTATATTGGACTTATGGATACTCAAAAGATTAATTTTGATTACATAAAATTAGTTCAATCCTGTCCTTTTATTAATGAAAATCAAAAAAATATTATTTTGAAAAAAATCAATAATTAGAATAGATGCAAAATAACATCCTCTTCATCACTTGGGACGGGCCTCAAACCAATTATATGGAAGGATTGTTTATGCCAATATTTAGTCGGATTCAACATAATTCTAATTACACTTTTCATATCATACAATTTACTTGGGCTTCATCCGAAAAAATTACCATTACCCAAAAAGCCGCAAAAGAATTGAATATTATTTATACCAAAAGAACTATTGAAAGACAGCCTGTTCCAACTATTGGAAATTTATTTACTATTTATAACGGTATTACTTTTATAAAGAATTATATAAAAGATTATGACATTACTATTGTCATGCCAAGAAGCACTATGCCAGCCATCATGGTAAATCAAATTTCAAAATCAAATTTCAAGATACTTTTTGATGCTGATGGTTTACCACTTGAGGAACGAGTAGATTTTTCAGGATTGTCCAAAAAAAGTTGGACTTACAAATTTTTTAAATATCAAGAAGATCAAATGCTATTTAATGCCAATGGAGTTATTACCCGTTCCAACAAGTCAATTGAAATTCATGTTGCATCCAATTCAAAATTAGAAAGAAATAAATTTTCAGTGGTACACAATGGCAGAGATTCTCAAATATTTATGCCAAATACTTCTTTTAGAGAAAGTAAAAGAGCTCAATTTAGTATTTCAAATGAGACCATTGTATTTGTATATTGTGGCTCACTTGGAATGCAATATGGCTTTAATGAAATGATATCTATTTTTTCTGAATATAATAAAATAAATACCAATGCTATTTTTCTAATCCTTACAGGAAGTATTCAATTTGCAAATGATAGAATCCCAATGGAGCTATTAGAAAAATGTATAGTTAAGACAGTGCCTTTTGAAGAAATTCCCTCCTATCTTTCAGTTGCAGATATTGCTTTTGCCATTCGTGAACCTAAATTTAGTATGCAAGGGGTGGCTCCAATAAAACTGGGAGAGTATTTACTAATGGGAATTCCAACTTTTGCATCCGCCGGAATTGGAGATACTGGGCAAATTTTGAAAAAAATACCTAATTGCTATTTATTTGATCATGAAAATGAAAACCAAATTTTAGATGCAGTTGCAGCTGTAGATGGTTTATTAATATCTGACAAAAATGAAATTCGAAAAGCAGCAATGAACTATTTTACGATTGAAAAAAGTGTTGAAAGTTATTTAAACGCATTTGAAAAACTACAATGAAAGTACTCTATTTAACCAAATATAGTCGAAACGGTGCAAGTAGCCGAATGCGAAGTTACCAGTATTTTCCTCTATTGGTAAATGATGGAATTGAAGTTATAGTTTCGCCATTTTTTGACGCAGAATATTTAGAACTTTTATATGCAAAAAAACCAATTTCAAAAATAAAAATTGCTTCCTTTTATTTGAATCGCTTAAAAAAATTATTTACAATTTATAGTTATGATAAAGTAATCATCGAAAAAGAATTGTTTCCCTATTTTTTTAGTTGGTTTGAGAAATTACTTTTTGTTTTTAATGTAAAATACATAGTTGATTATGATGATGCTATTTTTCATAATTATGATTTGCATCCAAATAAAATCATTCGATTTTTATTAAAAAATAAGATAGGAAATGTAATGAAATTCAGTAATCATGTGTTAGCAGGCAACGATTATTTAGCAACCAAAGCAAATATGTCAGGTGCAAAAAAAATTACAATTCTACCAACTGCAATTGATATGGAATTATATGATACTAAATTTCAAAATAAAAGTAATAAAATAATTATAGGTTGGATTGGATCGCCAACCACATACAAATATGTAGAAAATAGTATCCCGATTTTGAATGCACTGGCGCTAAAGTATGATTTCGAATTGCAAATTGTTGGCGCTAAAAAAGAACCCCTTACAAACGGATTTATAAAATATATCCCTTGGAAAGAGGAAACAGAAGTTGAACTAATTTCTAGATTTGATATTGGAATTATGCCATTAGAAAATAATCTATGGGAATTGGGAAAATGTGCTTTCAAAATAATTCAATATATGGGTTGTGGAATTCCGGTAGTTGCTTCTGCGGTAGGAATGAATAAGGAAGTAATTGTAAATGGTGAAAATGGTTTTTTAGTTACTTCTGAAAAAGAATGGATGAGTACATTGGGTAAATTGATTGAAGATGAAAATTTGCGAATATTTTTGGGAGAAAAAGGTAAAAAAATAGCTTCGAATAATTATTCCACACAAGTCAATTATAAAAAATTGTTTGTGATACTAAGAAACATTTGAAATGTAATAAAAACATCCTTTTCTAAAAACTACTTATAATCAATTAAATAATTTACCATTTTTAAGAAAAATAAGTTTCTTTAGTTTTTATTATATTTTAATTATTATATATTGCAATGTTTATTTACTATTAATTCATATAATTAAAAATATTTTTAATCTATAAATTGTCCGAATTGTTAAAATAAAATTAACACTCTAATATGGATGTCATTGTAATATTATTATTGCTACTCTTTGGCTATTTATTTTTGAACCAATTCAAAAAAAAAGTATCTGAAAATAATTATACAAATCTTGGCTATTTATTTATTTATCACTTTTTTTTTGGTATTTATTATTGCTTTTTTGTAAAGGGTGATGCCATAGGATATTGGGGCAGTTCAAAAAAATTAACGTATGAAGAATTTGTTCATTTTTTTAAAAATGACAAAGGCACTTATTTTGTAAGAGCGTTAAATTATTTCCCCGCCAAGGTACTTGATCTCTCGTATTTTTCTGGAACAATGATTTATACATTGATTGGTTTTGTAGGTTTAACTTATTTTTATTTAATTGCAATCGAGTTAATTCCAAAAAATTCAAAAGTTAATGGTTACTACTTATTTCCTTTATTGTTTTTTCTACCCAATTTGCATTTTTGGAGTTGTGCAGTAGGTAAAGACTCACTTTTATTTTTATGTATTGCCCTATTTAGTTATGGATTATTAACTCCAATAAAAAGAATTAATTTTATTGTTATTGGGTTAGTATTATCCTATTTTATTCGACCCCACATCACTTTGTTTATGTTATTGGGCTTTGGTTTTGCCTACTTTTCGGGAAATAAATTATCTTTTTTCCAGCGAGTGGTATTTTTTGGAAGCTTCATAGGAATTGCTTTTCTAATTTTACCATTGGTTTTAAAATTTTCAAAAATTGAAGAAGCTTCTTTAGATGCTTTCCAAGAATTTTCAACAACTAAAGTATCATTATTATCTCGTTCACATACCGGATCAGCTATAAATATATCCAATTCACCAATAATTGTTAAAGTTTTCTCTTTCTTATTTAGACCCTTTGTATTCGACATCAATAGTTTTCCCTCTTTACTTGCGGCCACAGAAAATTCAATTTTATTATTTTTAACTATTAAATGGTTCTCAAAAAAATCATTAGAATCATTTAGAAATGCCCCTTTTCTTTTACAAGGAATGATCTATTTTTTATTATTAGGGACATTTGCATTTTCGCAGTCTTTAGGAAATTTAGGTATAATGATTAGGATGAGAAATATGTTTTTGCCAGGATTAATAATTTTCTTTTTATGGCATTTTTCCTATATACAAAATGAAAAATTGGTCGCAGAAGAGGAACAATAAATAATAAATCCAATCTATTGTTTATTAAATTTTAATATAATGTAAAATTAAAATTAAATCACTTTTTTATATTTGAATTTATTAACGTTTTAATAATATTATATAAAGTATTATTTGAACAACTTGTTTAAATTAATGAAGCATTTTTGTGATTGAAAGTCAGAAAAAAGAAATCTCCATTTATAAATAATAATTAATTATTGTTAAAAATAAGGCCTTTAGTAATATAGCTTTTACTGAGTTAACGTATTAAGCGGTATTATTAAAGACAAAATTCAATTAATTTTTTAATTGTAAATTTAATTATTAAGAAATATTGAAAATTTAAATTTTATCAATTTGTAAAATCGAACATCACCTGTTTTACATCAACATTTATGATTATATATTTGTGAAATAATAAACACCAAGGTGTTTAAATTATTTTATGGAAAAATTAATACGCGTTACAACGGTCCCATTATCTTTAGATAAATTACTTGAAGGACAACTGTCCTATATGGCTAATTATTACAATGTAACAGCTGTTTCTTCAGATATTGACTATTTAAAACAGTGCGCTTTAAAAGAAAATGTTGACTACCACCATCTTGAAATGTCGCGAAGAATTACTCCTTTAAATGATTTAATATCTTTAATCAAATTAACAAAATATTTGTTAAGAACAAAACCACTAATTGTTCATTCACATACCCCAAAAGCAGGCATTATCTCAATGATGGCTGCAAAAATTGCCAATGTTCCTCTACGTTTGCACACAGTCGCAGGTTTGCCTTTAATGGAGGCCTCTGGTATAAAACAAAAAATATTAATTTTTGTTGAGAAATTAACCTATTCATGTGCGACCAACGTTTACTCTAATTCTGCTGGAATGCGTGACTTTATACTAGAAAATAATTTCATAAATAAAGATAAGATTAAAATATTAGCCAACGGAAGTACCAATGGGATAGACACTAGTTATTTTTCAAATAGTAACATTGCTGAACCAACTAAAGAAGAATTAATAAAAAAACTAGGAATAAGAAAACAAGACTTTGTTTTTGTATTTGTAGGCAGATTAGTGGGTGACAAAGGAATAAATGAATTAGTTATTGCTTTTAAAAAAATGTTAGCATACAATTCAAACATAAAGTTACTTTTGGTTGGGCACCAAGAAAACGAACTAGACCCTTTAACAGAAGAAACTCTAACTGAAATAAATTCAAATAAAAATATACTTGCAGTTGGGTATCAAAACGATATTCGTCCATACCTATCTATCAGTAATTGCTTAGTATTACCTAGCTACAGAGAAGGATTTCCAAATGTAGTTATGCAAGCAGGTGCAATGGGTTTGCCTTCAATTGTAACCAATATTAATGGCTGTAACGAAATAATTATCGATAAAATTAATGGTTTGTTAATTGAATCAAAAAATAGTACTGACCTAGAAAATGCAATGAATAATTTTTGTAACGATCCATTGCTATACGAAAAACTAAAATCATCATCAAGACACTTAATTACCTCGAGGTATGAACAAAAAAAAGTTTGGAATATTATTTTGGAAGAATACAGAGAATTAGAAAATGATTTTAACTATAAAAATGAAATAAAACTATACAAAAAATATCTTCCGGTAAAACTTAGGCAAATTAATTTGTCAAATTATCTATTAAGCTTGCTTTTCCTTTTTTTTAATTCAAATAAATAATTTAAAAAAGTGATTGGGTTATTTCTTCTTTTTAACCCATTTTTTGATTCTTTTTAATAAACTAGACTTTTGTTTCGTTTTGGTAACTCCATACCCATATTCATAACCATAATTATACGAATATTTATAATTATAGCTATAGCCATAGCCATAGCCTTGCTTTTCACCTACATTATTTAAAATTACACCCATACTTTTAATAGATAGTGATTCTTTAATTTTAGCAATAAATTTAATTAATTTTTTCTCCGTATAATTTGCTCTGGTGACATATAGTAAGGTATCGGCCAAATTTGAAATAATTGATGTATCTGTAACTAATAGTGTTGGTGCAGTATCAATAATAATATAATCGTACTCCTTTTTTAAGTCATCTAATAAACTTTCTAACTTCCCATTGGATAATAATTCAGAAGGATTCGGAGGGATTAGACCCGACATAATTAAATCAAACTTTAAATTTTTATCAAAATTTCTTATAATAATATTATTTTTTAAAACTTCATAATCAGATAAATAATTAGTCAAGCCAATATAGCTTGATTTATCTAATCCTAATGATTTGTGGATTTGTGGATTTCTTAAATCTGCTCCTATTAAAACTACCTTTTTATCTAAAGTGGATAATGAAATGGCTAAATTCAAGGATATAAATGTTTTACCTTCCCCCTTTATAGTTGAGGTTACCATCAAAACTTTTCCATTTTTAGCACTTTGCAATAAAAAATTAATATTTGTTCTTAATATTCTAAAGGCTTCAGAAAGTGGCGACCGGTCAAAGAAATTAATTATCTTATTCTCTTCTTTAATAAATGGAATTTCAGCAATTACAGATAATTCAGGTAATAATACACTAAGATCCTCTGGATTATGAATTTTGTTATCCAACTGATTAATAATGAAAATTGTGGTAACAGTAAATAAAATTCCAATTAGAATCGCTATTAAATAAACTGTTTTTTTATCTGGAAAAATTGGGTCTGATTCATTATCGGCATATTCAATAATCTTAATTGTAGGGTTTGTTATAGCCATGTTAATTGATGCTTCTTCTCTTTTTTGAAGCAATAAAACATATAGACCTTCTTTAATTGTTTGCTGTCTTTCAATCGATCGAATCACTTTTTCGTTCAATGGAACTTTACTATATCTGGCTTTTTCAAAACTGTTGATCTTTCCTAATTCGTTCCTTTTAGATTCTAAGAAATTTTCATATCCGTGTAGCGATGTTTTAATATTATTTTTTAGCTTTAAGAGAAGTCGTTTGCCATCATTAATAACAGGGTTTGATTCTCCTGCACCAGATTCAATTAATTTATTAAGCTTTAATAATTGTTCATTGTAATTAGCGATTAATTGATTTGTTTCCGTGTTTTCAAGTCCAATATTTGCCGGTAAAAACTCCAGATCACCCGTTTTATTTAATGTAGAAATCATCATTTTTGACAAAACCAATTGCGTAGATGAATTAACAAAATTGGTGCGAGAAATATTTAAATTCCCCATTAATAAACCAGCATCAGATTGAACGTAACTTAATTCATTACTTTTTTCATAATTTACTTTTGAATTTTCTATATTGTTCAATTCATCAAATAGCGTAACAAAACGTTCGTCGACAAATTCAATTGTCTTTTTGAAAACAAGTTGCCTGTCTTCAATACCATCATTTTGATATACTTCTACAATTGCATTAACGATGTCATTTATTTTTTTTAAATTATTACCATTATAGCTAATTTTTAATATTTCACTTTGATTACCAACATAATCAATTATAATATTATTAGAAATTGATTTCCGACATTGTTTTTTCTTAATTAAATTAACTACATATTTAGAACCAATATTAACTTTATATTTATTTTTCAAATCCAGTTTAAATGGTATTTTATGATCAAAATTAGTTTGACCAAACAAATATTCTTTGTTGTTATCATTTAACTTATACCCTTTTTCTGAAATTGTAATATTAAAAGAAGTGGATGAGTTATTTACTGAATCCTTAGGCAATGCCCAAATAACTTGAAAAGGACTATTTTGCCATTGCTCAACCTTCTTAATTTTTCCCTCACTAAATATTTCGGTAGTTAAATTTAATTTATCAACCACTTGGTCAATTATTCTAGAAGATTTTATTAACTCAATTTGATTTTCAAGATTTATACTTTTATCGCCAAAAATTGAAATTCCTTGGTTTGGTAGTTTAAAACCATTTTCATTGTTGTCTAAAACTTCAATCTTTGCTTCAGTGTGATAGATATCCGCAGTGTAACGCAAATAAAAATTCGAAACTATCAAAGAAATAATTATCGACAAACAGAACCATCTCCAATAAGCCAAATAATTGAGAACTTGATCCTTAATATTAGTTTGAATTTTATTGCTTTCCATTTAAAAGATTGAATTGTGTTATTATTTTGTTTATAGAACAATACGGGATGAATAACTATTTGCTATTAAAAATTTAACAGATGAACAAAATGAAATCGTCGAGATATTAAAAAAAACAAATTTATAATTCTTAATTAAGAATTACAATTAAAATTGATTATATATTGGATTTCTGATTTAATTCTTTAATCTATTTAAGCCCAATATAAAGTGAAATTAGTTACTTTTATGTTTTAATTGACTCAACTCAAAAAAGTATTTTTGAATAATTAAAAAAAATAAAAATTGTTCTTGATTTACCAAGGTCATTAAAAAATACAATTCTTACCATTGGATAAAAAAGCTATCAATATTGTTTGGTTCAAACGCGACTTTCGTATCATTGATAATGAAGCATTATTTAATGCGCATCATTCAGAAATACCTCTTTTGTTAATTTGTTTTTTTGAACCATCCATTATGAATTATCCAGATTCAGATGCGCGTCATTGGCGATTTATATACCAATCTATAGAAGATTTAAACAAAAAATTAGAACCTTCCAATTCTAAAATCTATTTTTTTCATAACGAAGTCAAAACCGTTTTTTTAGAATTAATAAAAAAATACGAGATTAAAACGGTTTTTTCACATCAAGAAATTGGAAATAAAATTACCTATAATCGTGATATCGAAATGAAGGATTTCTTTCGGAAAAATGATATCCATTGGAAAGAATTTCAAATGCATGGTGTAATCCGAAAATTAAAATCGAGACAAGATTGGGACAAACGTTGGGAGCTAGTAATGCGAGCAACTCCTAAAATTTTGAAAGAATCCGATCTAAAAACAATTCAATTACAAACTGAATTTTATGATTCAATAAAAGGACAATTATTGCCCACAGAAATTACAACTCCCAATAAAAATTTCCAACAGGGTGGCGAATATTGGGCTTGGCGGTATTTAGATAGTTTTGTTAAAGAACGATATGTAAATTATAGTAAACACATCTCAAAACCGGCATTAAGTCGAAAGGGCTGCAGCCGAATGTCTCCTTATTTGACCTACGGAAATATTAGTATGCGAATGATATATCAGTACACGAATCAGCATTATGAAACCTCAAAAAATAAAAGAGCAATTCTCAATTTTGTTTCTCGCTTGCATTGGCATTGCCATTTTATTCAAAAATTTGAGGACGAGTGTACTATGGAATTTGAAAATATTAATAAGGCTTATGATACTTTGGTGAAGCCTAAAAATGAAGATTATATTAAAGCTTGGCAAGAGGGAAAAACTGGGGTACCTATTGTAGATGCGTGCATGCGATGTTTAGTAGCAACGGGCTATATTAATTTTAGAATGCGGGCGATGGTGGTTTCCTTTTTTACCTTCAACTTATGGCAAGATTGGAGGGAATTACATTTCTTAGCGCGTCAATTTTTAGATTACGAACCAGGTATTCATTATCCTCAAATTCAAATGCAATCGGGTACTACTGGAATAAATACTATTCGGATTTACAATCCAATAAAAAATTCAGAGGAGCATGATTCTGAGGGGGTATTTATCAAAGAATGGTTGCCTGAATTAAAGGAGGTGCCAATTGAGTTGCTTCACGAACCCTGGAAGATGAACGAAATGGAACAACAATTTTATAACTGCAACATTGGAATAGACTACCCTGCGCCTATTGTAGATATTGAAGAAACTAGAAAACGGGCTACTGATATTGTTTGGAGTTTTCGAAAAAAAGACGATGTAAAGCAAGAAGGAAAAAGAATTTTACAAAAACACGTTAATAATCCAAATCGGAAATTAAAGAAAACATAATTTTAATAGTATCACTTTAAAGAGATTATTCCTTGATTCCAGATAGGGGTTCCTAAACGAAAACCCAAACCAAAATAAATTTTTGTTGGCTTTTTTTATTTCTTCCTCATTCTCAAAAGTAACCTTTGGAGGGGGAAGAAATAAAAAAACCCGAAACTCACGTTTCGGGTTTTTTGTTGCGGAGAAAGAGGGATTCGAACCCCCGGACCTGTTACAGTCAACAGTTTTCAAGACTGCCGCATTCGACCGCTCTGCCATTTCTCCAATAAGTCGCACCCTTTTGCTGAATGCGGTTGCAAATATAGTAACCTTTTTTT
>JAIPAM010000005.1 GCA_021740105.1 Flavobacterium sp. | reverse complement strand
GTGTTTCTTCGAATCTCTTTAATGTAATTTTCTGTTGTTTGTTTTCTTTGTGTTTTCATAATAATTCAAATTTAATAATTTTTGAAAACACTCTCTTAGTTATTGACTAAATCAGTACATTTTTTGCTGACGATTTACATTAAATTCCATTTCTACTTGGCTAGTTATAATTATAAGTTCTTTATGTTTTTCAATTTCCTCTAAATACTTCATAGAAATGTTTGACTTTCTAATTCTATAAAAGTCAAGTAAAATATTGGTATCAATGAAAACTAATGCGTCTATATATTCAGTGCTTTTTTTAGCCATAAATTGTATAATATTTCTAGTTTGATTTTTATCGTCTTTTTTTTGTGGTATAGGTAGTACTTGGTTTAGATTTGGCTTCTTTGTTTGTGACGTATCGACCTGTTTCTGCGCTACGTGATTGGTTGTAGGTCTTTGATTTTTTTTCTTGTGCATTTACTGTTGTTGTTAGTAATGCGATGGTAATGATTGTGATGATTTTGTTCATGAGTTTTGTTTTTATATTATGTGACCCTTCCGTTGTCAGGGTGACAAAGGGTGTGGGTGGTTTTGTTTTTATTTATGTTGTTACTTGAAATAGTCTATTCCTTATTATTTATCCAGTTAATTCTAATCCATTCTTTTACATCGACTTGCATAATTGTAGTTGATGGCAATCCTTCTTGAATCATTTTTTCCATTTTTTGACAATCGCTAACTTTACTTAAATTCCATCCATTTGCGAGAGTATTTATAAGATACAGGACTTCATATCCTTCATGTCTACTAAATCTTGTACTATCAGGATTTCCTGTTACTTTTGGATTGTCATTTGGATAAGCAGTCCATTGATATCCCCTATAGGTCATATCAGTTATATTAAATAGTGCCATATTTATATTTTTTATTCTTTGCAATTTTGGAATAGTTTTTTGAAGTATTTTACGGTGTTTTGGTGTTTTTTTTACGGTGTTTTTGGAGTGTGATTTCGAGAGTCCAAGACATTTTATACACGCGAAAGGAATCGCACGAGAGAGGGAATTATTTTTTTACTACGTGATCTGAAGAAAATGAAAAATAGTAAATTAATCCAAAACCTAAATAATTTTTAGTGTTTACACTGTTGTTTAATTTTTCAAATTGGTTCAATGCTTTACCGAAATCTATGTTATTAAGGTATAAATTAAAAGCTAAAGTTTGTTGCATTTCTTTATCTAAATTAATATTAAATCCCACACCAATAGTAAAAGAATGAACATTTGCTGATGCAATTTCGTTTTTAAATGGCAATATAATATCTAGGTTTTGAACGGTTGCATAGTCAATTGAAGCGTTAATTTTTGAAAATGAATATTTCGGTAAAATACTAATACTATAATGGTTTTCCTCTTCGGTATAAATCAATATTTTTGGACAAAAGCTAAAATTTATACTGTTTGCTTTAGAAAATGAATATCCATTTAATATGTTATTACTATCAAAGGAAGCTTTCTCAATTTCATTTTTCAAACTAAATCCTGCACTAATTTCGGGGGATATAAATCTTAAAATTCTAAACTCTATCCCCAAACCGCAATTAAAAATAGTGTTATTTCCGGATAATGATTCTCTATTAACGCTAACATCTACAAAGGGTCTTGCTAACTGTGCATTTGCAGCTATTGAAAAAAGTAATAGAAAAATTATTTTTTTAAAATAGCACATAACCAAATTTTATTCCGATAAGGTGAACCACTTTTTTAGGTTGATTTTCTGACATATTATATCCTAATCCAATCTCTGCACCAATATTAAGTTTACTTTTATATGTTTTTTGAAAACCCCATAAAGCACCAAAAGTAAATCCGTCATACCTACTTATAAAATTATCATTATTTAATGGTTTTAAACCATACATTGTAGTTGCAGCAAGATAACTACCCGAATTATTTGAAATGTTTTTTTGTTTCTCTTTTCGACTATTCAAATTATAATAATAACGGTATTGAGTTTCTATTAACGGAGCAAACAAATGAGTAGTTTCATTCCCCCTAACATTAAAACCATAAATAATTTCACTTTGAAAGAGCAATGAACTGCTATTTGAAATTGATTTTTCAAAAGTAAAACCAGGGTTAATAAAATTCAACCTCAATTGTCTGTTTTTTAATAAGCCATCTGATTGGCTCCATCCAAATTGAGTAATTAGTATACAAATTAATAAAGTTGTTTTTTTCATGTTTTTATTTTTTTAATAAATTGTCTAAACTATTCTTTATGAATAGTTTAGATAATTTGATTATTCATTATCTAAATAATAATCTTGAACCACCCCATTGGTTGGCATAAAATGCAGCACCATAGATATCTGCTTCAACATTTGTGTAAGCTGTAGCACCATTTAGACCAGATAAATAATCACTCCAACCAGTCATATTACTATTCCAAGTAAATGTGAAGTTAAAATCAAAGTAATGTGTTAATCTATGATCGTTTGAAGTCCATTCTACATCAGTAGTTATAAATTTCACTTTATTAGAAAACGGAACTGCATTTACGACATTAAATTTTATTTGATCATTTTACATTTTTTGAATAATTTCAGCTCTTGCAGATGAACTAGAAGGCAGACTATTAACAAGTTGCATTGCTAAAGCATCTATTGCACTATTCATATCAATAGCTGTAATAGGATATCCTAAAACAACAATATCCATAACCCATTTAGTGCTTTCGGTGTCAAACTGAAAGTTACCTTTTCCAGTTGGCATTGTTGGAATTACTTGACCAAACTGATTGTAATTGACTCCATTAAATGAAAAAAATGTAGTTGATTGATTATAAGCTGCTGCATTAAACACCGGAACATTAAAATTATATTCATATTGTATGGCATTTACCCCTAACTCAATTTGATCCGGATATGATTTTTCCCACCAACACTTTTTCACAGGATGTAAATAAAATTACAATGATAAAAAGCTTAATTACGCTATTAATATTTAAGTTTCCAGCCATTTTTTTTATATAAATCGTTTGCATTTCCTTTTTCTACTGATATATATTATGATGATAGTGTAATGCGAAAGGAATCGAGCGGGAGATATTGAAACTTTTATTAAACTCATTTTTAATAAAATATTAATTTAATAACTACTGCCTTTATATCCCTTCTACTTTTTAATTATTTTCTTAGGTTTTGAATTATTAGAAGTCTTTATGATATAAATTCCCTTGGATAAGTTTTCTAAATCAATAGCTGTATTTTCTTGTTCAATAGTACCTTTAATCATTATTCTGCCATTGATATCTGATATTTCATAATTGTAATTTTCTGCAGAAAAACTAGTCATCTGAAGATTTAATTTAGTAGAAACTGGATTAGGAAAAACTTGAAATTCATTATTATTAAATTGAGGATTTCCTAGTGCTGTTGTACCTATATAACGAACAAGGCACATTTTATCTTCAAACGAAGCATTTGAACCTAATTTAATAGTACCTACAGCAACAATTTTATTGTCTGGTTGGATAGCGATATTATACAATCTATTATTATTTAATTCAGAAAAAGTAGTCACAACACCATTAGTTCCAAAAGTGGCATCGACCGTATAATCTGAATTTAATCTTAGCAAAGAAAAACTATTCTGTAAACTCCCATTACCAGATTTTCCAGCCAAAACTATTTTACCAAAATTATCAACGGCCATACAACTCGCTATATCCGATTTATTATTAACTACATTGAATTGTAATGGCATATTCGGACTGGTTAAAATACCATTTGAATTTACTTCGTACAATGCAAAATTTCTTCCTGAACTTGGATCAGTTCCTTTAGTTCCAGCAATTAATATCGAACCATTACTTTTCAAAATGATAGCATTGGATTCATTAAATTTTTCAGAATTATAGGTGCCCTTATCGACTATTAAAATACCATCGTCTGAAAAAGAATTGTCTAACGTTCCATCATTATTTACTCTACATAAGAAATTGTCAGTTGCAAAAGAAGAATACAAATTTGAATCAAAATGATATGAACCGCAAGCTACTATTCTATTTGAAGAGTCAAATTTAATATCAGAAATTTTAGGAAATGAGTAGGCAGTTGGAAAAGTTAAAACACCGTTATTATTAAAAGTAGTATCGATTGAACCATTTGAATTATAACGAGCAATTGAAAAATAGTTGTTGGTACCAACTCTAGTAACTGCTCCAATAATTAATTTATTGGTAGTAGAATTTAATTTAATTTTTGTAATGTTATAAAAACTAGTGTTTACAATACCTCCAACACCAAAGTTGGTATCTAGAGTTCCATCTTGATTGAATCGAATAATAAATCCTGTAAGCGATGTTGAAAGTCCTGCAACAAGTACTTTTTGATCGGGTTGAAGTACCATACTGGAAACTCCGCCGAAAACACCCGTGTTAACTGGATTAAAAGTAGTGTCAGGAGTACCATCAGGATTGTACCGTCTTAAAGTTATTGAACTTAAATATCCTGCAACCAGAATTTTGCCATCACTGAGAATAGTTAAGTCAGCTCCTGTTGATGTAAATGCATCATTAATAACAATTCCACCACTTCCAAATGAAGTATCTAAACTACCGTCATTTTGAGAAAAACCTAAAGAGGTGAAAACTGAAATACATATAAAAAGGATATTTCTCATAATTTAAAATTTGAATTAATTAATAAAAATACTAAATGTTTATAATAATAAAATATTATTTTCATTTAAATTATACTCTTGGCCATATGTTTATTAAATTATAAGTTTCATAATAAACAGAATCAGTATGTACTTCTTCGTCAATTTTCACAAAAATAGCAATATCTCCATTTAGAAGAGTTATTTTTTCTCTATTGCCAAGATATAAATTCCCTGATTCTGTAAATTTTATAGTCCCTTGGTCTGATCTAATAAAAAGATATTCACCCCCAACACTATAAGAATATATAGAACTTATGGTTTTAGTATTATTAGAATCATTTCTTAAATAAATTGTTTTTGAACTTTGTAAGTGAATATAATTATTGTTTAAATTAGTAATATTTATATCTCTTTTTAATCCATTGGTGTATCCTAAGTATGTACTATTACCTCCAGAATTTGGTTCAAAATAATTACCAGAACTATTTATTCCAATATTTCTAGCAGGAACCTCTATACCATTTATTATTTCTGTATCAGCACCTATAAACAATGTAGATTCAGTTTGAAGAGGATCTATGACATAATTATTATGTACATTAAGTTGAGAATTTTGAGCAGTAATTACCCTTCCTGTATTATCAGGATAACCACCATAGTTTCCTGCACAAAATCCAAAACTACTATTCAATATATTAATTGATTTTGAGGTTGCAAAACGACCTTTTGCAACAATTGCTCTTTCGAATCGTTCAAACCAACAACTATCAATTTTTATATTGTTACTAGATTCTATTTGAATTCCTAAAGCACCCATTTGAAAGGTACAAGTGTTAAATGTGATTACACTTGGATGTGGCAATAAAATTGGATTAATAACTGGATTTAAAGGCACATTACCAATAAATACATTATTAGTTGTATATATATAAGAGGGGTCATTTGGATTGTTTGGAAATGAACTACCATCAAATCTACAATTATTGAACGAAAATTGACCACATGCTCCAAATAAAACTAAAGCATGATAATTATTAATAAATTCTGGATGATTAATTTTTAATTGACCAACACTTTCAACTTGTACACCCTCCATAGTTATAAATTGCATTGGCATAGACCAATCATTTTCTTCATATGAACCTTGAAACCTAATACTATCACCAGTAAATAAATTTATACTAATATTCTTGAATGATGATTCCCAAATTCCTTTACATCCATTTGCATCTGCAATAAATCCAAAGCAACCTTTATGTCTTAAAGTGTCATTATCCTGACTATTCCATTGGCTAGTATTCGCATTACCATAAAATGTTATATCTTGTATAATTATATCCCTAACTAGGGTTCCTCCAAGCTCAATTAAATATGGATTATCATCATCAACTGAACAAATTGTAGTATTCCGCATTGAAGCACCTATTAGCCTAACTCCACTATATATGACTAATTTTTCAACAAAATAAGCTTCATTAGGTAAATAAACAGTATTACTATTTGTATGTCCAAATAATCTAATATTGACATCTTCAAAACTATCTCTGACATAATCAATTGCAGCTTGAATTTTATGTGTATCATTTTGACTTGCCCCCATTGCTCCATAATATCGTACATCAATATAACCACTGAATGACCTCATCCAAATACCTCGTGTATCAGCGTTCTCTGCACTTACATCGCATTCTATAAAAATACCACCATCAGCAAACGGTTGAGTTACACCTAAGTTCACATACCTTCTGTAAATAAATATTCCGCCACCACCATCTCCAGCTTTATAATACCCTTGAACAAAAACTGTTGTTTTTTCATATTCTTCAGGCCAGTCATATGGTCCAATTTGAGGATTAAATTGTGTTAAATCATCTATAGTTTGTACAGTTTGAATTGGTTGCATTTGAGACATAAATTTATTTTTTAAATTGTTATTTGCAATTTTAGATAATAAATCAAATACATAATTACGGTTTTTTTAGCTTTTTTTTACGGTGTTTTTTGAATTAATTTGACTTACTGCTATGGACAATTAAATCATTTTTTTAATTAATTAATTGATTAACAACACATTATTTATAGAAAAATAGTTGTTTACTGTAAACAAGCAATTGAATCCAAAATATTTCCCTAAATCAATTCAAAGTGAATTTGAAAATTTAGAGAAAAGAGTATCAAATTCGATTTGAGAAAATAAGGTTATTATGGTAAGTGTAATCGTGAGAGCGAATAAATTTGTAGGTATTATTCTTTTATAAGAAACCTAAATTTCTTGCAGCATCAAGAAGTTCCTTGTCGGAACCTGAGTCCATGATTAATTGTTTTTTGATGTTTGCTTTTCTTTTTTCGATAGTGCTCAAAGAGAGCGGGATGAACTCTGGCAAGTTGATGGTTTTAATTCCTTTCTCTATCAGCTGAAGAATTTTACTATCGTGATTGTCCCAATTGATATTATTTTGAATTATCACTTTTTGAGCCTGTTTGATCGAATGACTGAAATATTTTTCGTCATTAGCAATACTTTGAAACACTTCGGGGAAGAGTTTGTAATTGACATCACTTTTAGCAATAAAGCCTTCAGGTTGAAAACTGCTATAAATTTGATTTACCCAAAGTGGTTCTTTGTGCATGGAAATAATAATGATTTTGCAAAGGGGAAATAGTTTTCTAATTTCTAATCCTAAATCGCTACCTGATAAAATATTTTTTTCTTCGAACGGTGGAAGGCTTATGTCTACAAATGCAAAATCGATAGTTTCTGAATTTAGATTTGTTTTCAATAGTAACTTGTAGGCCTCTTCACAATCATACGCCAAAAGATAGTTAGCGTTGAAATTGGACTCAATACCCGAAAGTAAAGATTTATAAGAATCAACGTTTAGAGGGTGGTCGTCGACAATTAAAATGTTTCTATTTGTAATTTTAGCGCTATCCATATTATTATGATTACCTATCAAACAAAAACAAATTTAATCAAAATAAATTAAGAATTACGGTTTTACCGTAAAATGGATTTTTTTGCCTCCTATAAATTGCAAACAAAAAATGCAATTTTCTTATCTCCTTATTGACGAATCCGATTACTGTGAAACTACTTTAGAGCAAATTAAAGAATTTGATGATTTTCTGTGTGTTGCGGTTTGTAAAACTAAAACCGACAGTATTAATAAAATTCTTGAATTGAAACCTGATATTGTTTTCTTGTCCATTACAAGTTCACAACCGAATGAGCATTCGATTTCTTTTTCGCTACTCAGTGAGCTTCATGAATATTTAGATGCTTTGCCTACGATAATTGTTTTGAGCTCTGCCAAGGAAGATTCTTTTGAATCGTATCAAAGAGGTGTTTCGGGATTTTTACTCCATCCTATAGACTCCAATGAATTGCGTAAATGCTTGATGCGTTACCAGAAAACGCACAAGGCATTGTTTGCAGATAAAATTTCTATCAAATCAAATGGGGATTACAACTTTATAAAGTTTAGTGATATTGTTTATTTGAAAGCCGATAATAACACTACCGATTTTTATTTAAAATCTGGGAAAGTAATTTCTGCTTTTAAGACCATGAAGTATTTTGAAAAATTATTGCCTTTTTATTTTTTCAGAATTCACAACAGTCATATCATTAATATTGATTTTGTAAACAGAATTAATTTGGGTAAAAACAATTGCTACTTGGACAATAACGAAATTATACTTCCATTTTCAAGAACCTATAAAGAGCAAATTGACACTATAATACTCCGCATTTCATAAAAACGGAAATGTATTTACTATCAAAAACCTACCGGTTACTACTGCAGGTAGGTGAGTTACTAATGTGTCTTTGAAATGTAGTTGAAAGCTTAACTCTATTTCTAAATTTGAGTATTCCAAAGCTAGGAATACTGGTTGTTTTAAGGCAGGGAAAGACCTTAAAACACTACTGCAAAAGACTTCCCTTCTTTTCAGAAAATCTATTGAATCTTTGTGCCCAGAAGGCATGATTAGAAAACTATTTTCAAATTTTAAATAATTTTTTATGAAAACCAAATTTTTACCAAAGTTACTTTTATTGTCTTTATTTTGCGTGTCATTGAATTCTTGTACGGCAGAAGAAATTTTGAATTATACTCAGGGTGCATCTACAACAACAGGTGATTCTTCTTCAACGACAGCGGATGCGACAACTACTACTGATGGAACTACTACAGATTCTTCAACTATTGTGGAACCGGGAACAGAACCAATCGTTCCAAAGCCTAAATAGTATTTAAATGAACTGCTAATTATAAGACCATGTTTAATGGTCTTTTTTTTGCTTATTTTTGAAAAAAAATAACTTGAGAAAAACAATATATTTATCACTCTCAATACTATCAATTGTTCTTCTGTCTTGTAAAAAGAATCAGGGAGTTATTGGTAATTTTTCTTTATTTGAAAGCAAAGAATACGTAAAAATGGATTCAAGAAACAAATTGGTCTATTTAGATTCAATTTATTCCTATTCAAATTCATTAAAAAATGATGCCATAAATAGAAATTTTTTGTTCCTATTGGCTGCTGAATATTATTATTTGAATTTTCCAAAAAAATCATTTGTAGTATGTAATAATCTACTGGAAATGTCTAACAATGCTAAAGACACCTTAGATATTGCTAAAAGCTATTATTATATGGGTGATTGCTACGAAACAAGTAAAAGAGATAGTGCGTATTTCTATTATCAAAGAGCAGAAAGGTTATATAGATTAAAGGGTAATTATGAAAAAGTTGCAAAAATGATTTTTAATAAAGCTTATATGTTATATTATGAGGGGAATTATTTAGATAGCGAAATCATGGTGTCGGATGCTTTACAATTATTAAAAAAAAGTAACGATACCGAATTAATATATACTGCCTACACTTTATTGGGTTCAAATTTCGAGAAACTTGAAGAATATGATTCGGCTTTAAAATACTATCTTTTAGCGCAAAAAATTCTACCAGATTTGTTGAAAAATCCCACCGATATTACAAAAATTAATAATTACAAGGTTACAACAGCTGTTAACATTGCTACCATTTATGATAAAACTGCACAATATGATGCTTCAATAAAATCATTAAATTCAATTATAACTCCAGAACTGAAAAAAAATTGGGAAACCCAATATGCAACTGCTATTGGAAATTTAGGTTACTCCAAAATGAAAAGTGGCCAATTAGAAGGAGTAGAAGCTTTGTTTAAAGAAGCGTTAAAAATTTCTTTAAATAAAGGAAACGAATCCAGTATCAGTTATAAATATTCTAATCTAGGAGAATATTATGCTGTAGTTAAAGACACTACACAATCCATACACTTTTTAAAAAAGTCTTTGAAATTTGGTGAAAAATATAAATCGACTAATGATTTAAAAAATTCTTTAAAATTACTATCGGCCATCGATTATAGAAATGCTCCAAAGTATGATAAAAGGTATATAATATTAAATGATAGCCTGACAAAAGTACAGCGAAATAATAGAAATAAATTTGCCCGAATTGAATATGAAACTTCAGTTATTGAAGAAGAAAATAAAATATTGAATGTTAAAATTACTAATATTATTATTGGTGCTGTTTTATTATGTTTCCTATTGATAGCAATCATTATTTATCGCTATATAAAATCTAAAAAGGTTGAAATTGAAATGCTTTTGAAACAACGAAAAGCAGAGGAAGAGATTTTTAAA
This sequence comes from Flavobacterium sp., assembly GCA_021740105.1. Lineage (GTDB taxonomy): Bacteria > Bacteroidota > Bacteroidia > Flavobacteriales > Flavobacteriaceae > Flavobacterium. The sequence goes on along the minus strand of JAIPAM010000005.1, from coordinate 140,922 downwards.
CTTTTGCAAGAGAATCAAATAAAAATGAATTTGGCAAAAGTAGCTGAACAAAACAGGATTTCAAGAGAACTGCACGATGGAGTTTTGAATAAATTATATGGCACAAGATTGCAATTGGGGATCTTGAATGAAAGTGATAAAGAGGATATTAAAGTAAAACGCCTTACCTATGTTGATTTGCTACAAGAAATTGAGAAAGAAATTAGAGATATTTCCCATGATTTACACTCTGATATTTTTAACGGGGCTTTTAATTATGTTAGTTTGTTGAATAGTTTGATTAACGAACAAAATGAATTAAAGACAACCAACTTTTTGATAGAAATTGATTCAACTATTGCTTGGGAAAATATAAGTGGTTTGATAAAGATTACTATTTATAGAATTATTCAAGAAGCCATACAAAATGTTATTAAACATGCTAACGCCAAAGTTTGTAACATCGAGATAACTAAGTTTGAAAATAATGAATTACATCTTACCATTAAAGATAATGGTGTTGGAATTGACAGTAACAAAAAAGAAAGTGAAGGCATCGGTTTGAAAAATATTAAAAACAGAGCTAAATCATTAAATTCAAGATTGATTCTTACAAGTGAATTGGGAAAGGGAACAAAAATTGAAGTTGTAATTACTAATTAAGGTTCTCAATTAACTATTTTTTTCGATTTATTTGCATAAACAAGATTAAAAAAAATGTTCCTAAATAGCTAACAATCAATAATAACCAAAAGTAACTTCTTATTATTGATGAAAACTAATCTAAATTAGTGATTATCGATGATCAGCGATTATCACTGATTTTTTACTTAGACATAATTTAATTTTTTGCTTTTGTTTTCTTGGTGAATTTGGTAGATATTATAAGAAATTATTCCTACAGTAATTGTTGCCAATACTCCATATAAAATATAGGTAGCAATTTTGGTATTTTCTATTTTTTCGGGTGTTGGAATAGAACCTAGGTCATAAGCTAATTCATGAGAAGACATCATTAATTGTATTGAGGTTAAGGGAATTTCTTTCATTTTTTTACATTTTGGTTAATGATTATAATTGTTTTATTTATTAAGTTGAATCTAAATTCAATATCCTTTATTTGATAGTATTCAAATCTCTTTCCTTCCTGCTCACGTAGTTTTTTTGCTGGCAAATAAATAGGATTAAATCCAAATTTCTCATATTTTTCTAACGACTCTTCCATTATTCCAGCATTACTATACATTTTTAAAACTTTATAGTTTTCATAAAAACCTTTATTTTGAATTGTAAATACTAAGTTTTCTTCAGAGCGTCTTTTATGTCCATGGTAGTTTCGGCACTTGTCATTACAATATATTTTTTTTGAAGATTTGTAATCTAGTATTTCATCTCCACAGTCTGGGTTTTTGCAAAACTTTATTGGTTTTTTCATAAAATTTGATTATTTTGAGCAAAAATATAAAAAAAATTTAAAGTTACAAGAGTGTAATCAAATTAAATTAGATTACATTTGTAGGATATAAAAATAATGCGATGAACATATACGATTTTTACCCGAAAATTTTTGAAAAGAAAATTCCAATTAACTTGTTGGATATATCTTCAAGGAATTACCTTAACTGGAAAAAAGAGAATTTATTAAATATTCCAAAAGAAAATAAATCTGTTAGTATTGAAAAAAGAGAGAAGGTAGTATTAAATGTATTTGATGCTCTTTGGCTGTTAATTATTAAGGAACTCAGAGAGTTTAATGTTGATTTTCTAACTATCAGAGCTGTTAAAGATATTTTGTATTCTTATATCCAGTTAGATCAAAATAAAATTGACTCAACCCCCAATGATGAATTTATCAATTCAATACTTAAATACATTCCCAACGAATTTCAAGAATTGATTAAGCCACTTCTTAAAGATGGGAGTTTTTTTCAATTAGTTGACAAAATAATGGACAATAAAAATGCTGTCTTATTTCAAAATATAGGTGGAATTTTAACTGACATATTAATAAGAGAGATTTCTGTTTCCCTAATAATAAAAAAAAGTAATGGGTTTGTTGAAGTCGAATTTTTAAAAATTGATGCTAGTGATTCCTATTCAAATTATGGAATAGCGATATCAAATAGTATCGTTAAAGATACTTTTATAAATGTTCCGATGGTTCCATTAATTGGCAAATTATTTGAAAACTCAAACTTTGATAAATATACCTTCCAATTTGATTTGTATAACCAAAACGAAAAAAAAGTTATTGATGCTCTAAATGATGATTTGTGCAAAGAAATAAAAATTACCAAACATCATACTGGTGATATTACACTAAATCTAACTTTTGAAGCTGATGTTAAAAATGAATATGCTAAAGAAGTTAGGAGGATTTTGGGTTTAAAACAATATGAAAAAATTGAGTTAGTTTATAGAAATGAAAAACATTTAATAATAAACAATACAAGAAAGGAAATTTTAAAAAAAGTATAATGTCCTAAGTATTCCTTAGCACCAAATCGCCTAAAAGCACAAACAAGTAAGTCCTACTTTTTTTGCTCCAAGAGGTAAAATGGAATTTGAAAAAGCAAAAAAAATATTAAATACTGAATCAGATAAAAAGTACACAGACCAAGAAATAATTGAAATAATGCAAATACTTGAAGTATTTGCGGATGTTTGGGTTAAGAACCTTTTAAATTCAACAAAAAATGAAAAACGTAATTCTATATGTTAGAGTTTCTACTGATGAGCAAGCGGGTAGGGGATATTCGCTTCGTGATCAGGTGCAAAAATTATTGACTTATTGTCAGAACAATAATTTTAATGTCTTGCATATTTTTAGGGAAGATTATTCTGCTAAAACTTTTAAGCGTCCTGAATTTAAAAAGTTACTAGATTACTGTAAAAAAAATAAAAAGAATATCCACCAATTGGTGTTCATCAAATGGGATCGGTTTTCACGAAATACCGCTGAATCCTATCAAATGATAAATGTCTTCAACCAACTTGCAATACAAGTTAATGCTATTGAACAACCTCTAGATTTAACTGTTCCTGAGCAAGGATTAATGTTAGCTGTTTATCTGTCAATTCCTGAGGTAGAAAACCAGCGAAGATCTTTGAATGTTATCTCTGGAATGAGAAGAGCATTTAAAGAGGGTAGGTATGTTGGAAATGCACCTAAAGGTTATTCAAATGGAATGGACTCTAGTAAAAAGCCATTGTTAGTTCCAAATAGTGATGCGAAATACATACAAGAAGGATTTGAGTTATTAGCAACAGGAATTTACAATCAAAAAGAAGTCTTTAATAAACTAACAGCAAAAGGTTTTAAAAGCAGTATGACTGCAATTGCTTCAATTTTTAGAAACCACCTTTATTATGGAGGAGTCTTTATTAAGGGTTACAAGGATGAAGAAGAAACGATAGTAGAAGGGATTCACGAGCCAATAATTACCAAACAATTATTTCTAAAGGTTCAAGATATTTTGAATAACAGATGTAAAAAATACCATACTGCACATAAAAAAGTAAATGAAAAATTTCCATTAAAAGGGTTCTTAAAGTGTCCAGTTTGTTCCACACCACTTACAGCAAGTTCTTCAAAGGGCAGGTCAAAACATTACACCTATTACCATTGTATTAGCCCTTGTAATGAAAGATACCGTCTCGAAGATGTAAATCTTTGGTTTGCTGATTTTCTAAAATCATTAAGTTTGGAAAAGCCCATGCAAAAGATAGTAGTAGAAATAATAAAAGATAAGTTAGTAAGTCAATCGGGCAAAACAGAATTAGGTCCAAAACATTTTGAGAAAGTAAAAAATATTGAAGCCAAATTAATACGCTTACAGGACTTATATGTCGAAGGTAATATTGAAAAATCGGAGTATAAAATAGCAAAGGAAAGATACGATAACATCCACCAAGAATTAAAATCGTTCGAAGTTGAAATTAAAGATAAAAAGAGGGTTTTTGAAATATATGAAAGTGCATTGAAAAAACTTGAATCAATTGAAAATCAATTTAATAAATCTGATATTGAGGGCAAACGTAGAATAATTGGTTCGATATTTCCGAAAAAATTTCAATTCGAAAATAAAAAAGTTCGAACCGCAGATTTGAACCCGCTATTTTTAAAAATATCTAGTATTAACAGCCTTTCACAGAGGACAAAAAAAAGGACAAATTCAAAAAAAATGAATTTGTCCGGGATGGTGGGCGATGAGGGGTTCGAACCCCCGACCCCCTCGGTGTAAACGAGGTGCTCTGAACCAGCTGAGCTAATCGCCCTAATTAGGTGTGCAAATATAAGTCTCTTTTCTGTATTTGCAAACTATTTTTAAAATAATTACAATATTTCTGCTACTACAAAGGTGCTACCGCCAATGTATATAAAATCGGTTGTCGCTGCATTTTCTTTAGCGCTCGCATAAGCTTCTGAAACTGAATTGTATACTTTTCCTGTCAATCCAAATCCCATCGCTTTTTGTTCCAAAACATGGGCGTCCAATCCGCGGGGCATATTGGGTTTGCAAAAATAATAAATTGCCTTTTTTGGGAATAATGGTAGAATTTCATCCAAATCTTTGTCGTTGACAACTCCAAAAACAAAATGTAAGGTATCGAATTCTTCTTTTTCTAATTGATTTAAAACTAGCTCTAAACCATGCTTATTGTGTGCGGTATCGCAAATAGTTTTTGGAGCACTATTTAATTGCTGCCATCTTCCTTGAAGTCCCGTATTTTTACCAACATTACAAAATCCCTTTTTTATTGTATCTTCCGAAACCTTAAAACCCGGAATTGCATTGAATAATCTTAGAGTTTGAATAGCCGTTTTCTTATTTGAAATTTGATAGTTGCCTTTTAAATCGGAAGGATAATCCTCAGAAATTGTCTCGGATGCAAAGTAAATTTCAGAATTCGTTGTATTTGCTTTAGCTAAGAAAACTGGTTTCGTTTCAAAAGTATATTCGCCAATAACTACTGGAATATTCTTTTTTATTATGCCCGCTTTTTCATTTGCAATAGCTTCAAGGGTATTTCCTAAAAACTGAACGTGGTCTTTCCCTATATTGGTGATCACCGAAATCAATGGAGTTATAATATTGGTAGAATCCAATCGGCCGCCCAATCCCACTTCAATAATTGCGATGTCCACTTTTTCTTTTTTGAAATATTCAAATGCCAATCCAACGGTCATTTCAAAAAAACTCAATTCATTCGTCTTAAAGAAATCGATATGCTGGCTAATAAATTCACAAACAAATTCTTCAGAAATTTCTCCTGAAACTTCGGGACTTATAATTTTGATTCTTTCTCTGAAATCTCTAAGATGAGGGGAAGTGTACAAACCCACTTTATAACCTGCTTCTTTTAAAACAGAAGCAAGTAGGTGCGAGGTGGATCCTTTTCCATTGGTGCCCGCAACGTGAATAAATTTTAAATCTTTTTCAGGTTTGCCCAAATAATTCGATAATAATAGACTATTCGTTAAATCTTCCTTATAGGCTGAGGCGCCTTGCTGTTGGTACATAGGAAGTTGTTTGAACATCCAATTTAAGGTTTCCTGATAGTTCATTAAATCTAAAAAAGTTTGATAATTTGAGAATTATTGACCCAATTTAAAATTGATAGTAATATATCCGATTTGCGTTTCTGGTGCATTAGGGTCGGGCTCCCATTTATAAGATTTCGCTGTTTCATAAGCTGGCTCTAACAAACATTGACTGGTGTTATCCGTACCTTTTGAATATTTTGCAGCTATTACATTTCCATTTCTATTTACCTTAATTTGTACTACAACTGTACCCGATTCATTGCATTTTTGACGTTGAGGTTTGTCTTTTGAGCTTAGTTTTCTGCCGTCTAATTTCCAATTTCCATTTCCAGAGCCTTTCCCAGAACCACTTCCTGTTCCATATCCACTTCCTGTTCCCAATCCTTCGCCTGAACCATTTCCACCTCCCGATCCAGTTCCCGATCCACCACCGCCATTATACCCTTTTGAATTGGTATCTCCATTTGACTTTCCTTTATTTCCAGCCGTTTTATCGTTTCCGGCCCCTTCTTTATTCGATCCATTTAATAAATTGGATAAGGCATCAGAGGTTGATTTGGAGGGTTTTGGAGTTGGTTTAACTACTGGTTTTTCTTCTACTTTCTTTTCAATTTTAGTATCTGGTTTCTTTACTTCCATCACCGCTGGAGCTTCTTCATTTTCGGATACTATGATTTCCTTTTCTTCTGTAGGCTCTTCGATAACTTCTTCCGGAGCTGCAGTGACTACTTCCTTCGAATCAAAATTATCTCCGGAACCCAATTCACTATCTCCAAAATTCACTGCGATTTCTCCGCCGCCACCGCCACCTTCCATTTCAGGAAGAGGCAAGCTATCGCTAAATTTTAAAAAGAAAAACAATAGAAAAAGCAAAGCAAAACTGGTAAAAGTAATTGCTAATGATTTTTTTTCTTGTTCGGTTTGAAATAGTTTCATATTAAGAAATTGAGATAAAGATATTACAACATTAAAACGAAAAAGGCGTAAAAAAATTGTTTTCCAAAATTGTCAAGTCGGTTAAACCAATTGTTTCAATGCGATTTCAAATGCAGTAGCGCTAATATTTGTTTTTGAACTGTTTAGCGAATGTGCTTTTACAATTGCATTTTTAATGGTATTTGAGGTATCGATAAAAATAGACTCATCCGTCATTTGAACTTTTTTCTCCATGAAATAGGCAAATACTCTTGCCATTCCGCAGTTTGAAATAAAGTCCGGAATCAAGCTAATTTTTTGATCTACTTGTTCCATAATCGAACCAAAGAAAATCTCTTTATCAGCAAATGGCACATTGGCACCACAAGAAATAACTTCTAATCCTGAGGAGATCATATTGTCAATTTGTTGTTGGGTAACTAATCTTGATGCAGCACAAGGAGTGAAAATTTCAGCTCCAATGGTCCATATTTTTTCGTTGATTTCCTCAAATGGAATCATATTGCCTGCTACTAATTTATTGCCATCTTTGTTTAAAAACAAGGTTCTAATTTCTTCAAATGTAAATCCGTTTTCATTGATTAGACCTCCGTCTCTATCAATAATTCCAATTACTTTTGCCCCCATTTCGGCTAAGTAAAAAGCAGCTGCGGAGCCTACATTTCCAAAACCTTGAACAATCGCTTTTTTACCTTTAACATCGCCACCGTAAATAGTATAAAAATGGCGTACTGCTTCTGCAACGCCATAACCAGTGATCATGTCGGCAACCGTATATTTTCTAGAAACATCTGGAGAAAAAACAGGGTTTTCGATCACTTTTACTACTCCTTGTCTTAATTGTCCAATTCTATTGATTTTGTCTGCTTCGCTAGGTTTAAAATGTCCATTAAAGACCCCTTCTTGCGGATGCCAAACCCCACATTCTTCAGTCATTGGGATCACTTCGTGAATTTCATCCACATTTAAATCCCCACCAGTACCGTAATAGCTTTTTAGTAAAGGCGAAACTGCTTTATACCAACGTTGTAAAACGCCTTTTTTTCTTGGGTCATTTGGATCAAAATTAATTCCAGATTTTGCCCCACCAATTGCAGGTCCTGAAACTGAAAATTTCACTTCCATAGTTTTAGCTAACGATAAAACTTCGTTCATATCCAATCCTTTTCTCATTCTTGTGCCTCCACCAGCAGCGCCACCACGCAAGGAATTGATTACTGTCCAACCTTCTGCTTCCGTTTCTTGGTCTTTCCAGTTAAAAATAATTTCAGGTTCTTTATTTTCGAATTTTTTAAGTAAATCTTTCATTAATTTTTTTCGTTTTTAGTATTGCAAATATAGGCAACTTTAATTTTTTAATTAATTATTTTGGATGGTATATTTTTCCAGAACTATGGTCTCTCGAAGCGCCCGTTACACTGCTTAAGGTATTAATTTCATTTCGTAATTTTAAAACGCCTAATAATCCAAAAATGAGGGCTTCTTTAAATTCGATGATTTTCTTTTTTGGAATTATAAGAGAGGTTTCTGTTAAATAATATTGAATTCTATCAATCAAAAAATTATTATAGGCGCCACCACCAGTGATAAATAATTTATTTTTTTTATTGGGCAATGCCAATCCAATTTGAATGGCAATATGCTCAGTAAAAGTCGCTAATTTGTCTTCTATTGAAATTTCATAACTTTCGATTATTGGTAAAACAATCTCTCTAACAAATTCAAATCCCAACGATTTAGGATGGGATAAACGGTAAAATTCCAACGCATTCAATTTTTTCAATAACTCAGAATTTATTTTTCCGGAACTTGATAATTTTCCTTTATCATCGTATTCCAATCCCAATTGATTGGCATAAAAATTCAATACGGTATTTACAGCAGAAATATCAAATGCAATTCGGTTTCCATTTTCCTCGAAGGAAACATTTGAAAAACCACCTAAATTCAAACAATAATCAGCCTCCGAAAACAATAATCGGTCACCTATTGGCACTAAAGGTGCGCCTTGACCACCGAGTTCTACATCCTGAATTCTAAAATCACAAACTACCTTTTGGTTACAAATGGTCGCAATTTCTGGTAAGTTTCCTATTTGTAAGGTAATTCCATTTTGAGGTTGGTGTAAAATGGTGTGTCCGTGGGAACAAACGGCATCAATATTCTCAAGATGGTGTTTGGAAATAAAATCGGAAATAGTATTTCCTAATAATAAAGTGTATTTTTTATTTAATGCTAACAATTCTGATTTTGAGAAACCAACGGCATTTTTTAATTGGTCAATCCATTCTTGGCTGTAGCCAATGGTTTCAGATTCAAGTATTTGGAAATTCCATTTTCCGTTAATTAATTCAAAATTAAGGTGTGCTAAATCAATTCCGTCGAGCGAAGTACCCGACATCACGCCAATAATGTTGTATTTTTCTTGAATCATCGGCTAAAATTAATAAATCATTTTGAGAATATGATAATTTAAAAGTATATTTGTTTCCAAATTTTATATTAATCACAATTATTATTCCCTATTATGGATTTTAAACTTACAGAAGAGCATTTAATGATTCAACAAGCAGCTAGAGATTTTGCTAAAATGGAATTATTGCCAGGTGTTATTGAAAGAGATGAACATTCAAAATTTCCAACTGAACAAGTGAAGATGATGGCTGACCTTGGATTTATGGGTATGATGGTTGACCCAAAATATGGAGGTTCTGGTTTAGACAGTATTTCTTATATTCTTGCAATAACTGAAATTTCAAAAATTGATGCTTCAGCAGCGGTAATCATGTCCGTTAACAATTCATTGGTTTGTGCAGGAATTGAAAAATATGGTAACGAAGAACAAAAACAAAAATACCTAGTTCCACTTGCAAAAGGGGAGGTGATAGGTGCGTTTTGTTTGTCGGAACCGGAAGCGGGATCGGATGCTACTTCTCAAAAAACAACCGCAATAGATAAAGGAGATCATTATTTATTGAATGGTACCAAAAACTGGATTACCAATGGAAGTTCAGCTTCTACTTATATTGTAATTGCACAAACGGATATTGAAAAAGGGCATAAAGGAATCAATGCCTTTATAGTTGAAAAAGGGTGGGCTGGTTTTGAAATTGGACCCAAAGAAAAGAAAATGGGGATTCGCGGTTCCGATACTCATTCTTTAATGTTTACTGATGTAAAAATTCCTAAAGAAAATAGAATCGGGGAAGACGGTTTCGGATTTAATTTTGCAATGGGGGTATTAAATGGCGGAAGAATTGGGATTGCTTCACAAGCTTTAGGAATCGCCAAGGGTGCATTTGAGTTGGCTTTACAATATTCTCAAGATCGAAAAGCTTTTGGTAAAGAAATTTTTAAACACCAAGCTATTGCTTTTAAATTAGCTGATATGGCCACTCAAATTGCAGCCGCTGAAATGTTAGTTTTAAAAGCCGCTTCGGAAAAAGATGCAGGGCAAGATATTTCACAATCGGGGGCTATGGCAAAATTATTTGCTTCTCAAACCGCAATGGATACCACAATTGAAGCAGTTCAAATTCATGGTGGAAACGGTTATGTTGCTGAATACCATGTGGAAAGAATGATGCGAGATGCTAAAATAACTCAAATTTATGAGGGAACTTCTGAAATTCAACGTATTGTAATTTCAAGAACTTTGATTTCGTAATTCAGTTATTATTAAATAAAAAAAAGTCCTAAAACGAATTGCTTTAGGACTTCTTTATTTTATCATTTATTGAAATTATTCTATAATAATTTTCTTAGTAAGGCAATCTCCTTGACTTCTAATCGAAATTAAATAAACGCCTTTCATAGTATCATTTAAAGTCACTATTTGATTTAATTCACTATTGTTTACATATTCTTTTTCAAATATTACTCGTCCAGTAGTATCGTAAATTACAATTGAATAATCATTCAAAACCGATTTTAATTGGATATTAAAAATTCCTTTACTTGGATTTGGAACTATAGAAAAATTATTTGTGAAAAATTCATTTGTACTCAACACATCAGTTACAAACTGACTAGAAATAGTGTTGTAATAGGCTAGCATTCTAGTAGCTTGACCCGCAGTAAACATATACATACAGGCATCATTAGTATAATCCATGTAGTTCACAGTTAAGGCATTTTCACCATTACACTGAGATACACTACCGGTTGCTGGACACCCATAAGTAGGTGCATTTGATGGCGGTGTATCGCATACTCGATCTCCTTGAGTGTTACAATTCGAGTTGGAACAACTGGAAGAAAAAGTATGACTCAAATTGAAAAAATGTCCTAATTCGTGAGTCAACGTTCTTCCTAAATTATAAGGTGATCTTGGAACAAAACCCGCACAACCTGATCCTCTTCCAAAGGCACTGTTTGAAATTACTACCGTTTGTCCATTGCTTGGAGAACCTCCTAAAGGGGAATAACCTAAAAGGTTTTGCCCTGCATTTCTACAAACTAAGTTCATATAACCGCTCCAATTTCCATCTGAATCAGCACCTCCTAAAAAATTGGTACCAAACGTAACAGCCAAATCACCATTAACTAGGTTTGATCCGGCTGGGTGATTTTGATTTGCCAATACAAATCGCACATCCATATTTCCGGTATTTACACCTGGGTAGTTTCCACTTGCCCCAGACCATTGAGAAATATCTTGGTTAAGACCGTTATAATCTAAATTTAAAATGTCTATTTGGGTTTGAGCTAATGTTCTTAAACATGCTGTAGGCGAAGTTGCATCAGGAAAATGCACAGCAACCGGAATAATAATTGTAGCATTTGTACTCGCTATACTATTAGGGTTTTTTTCTAATTTCGCCAATTCAATTTCAAACTTTGCTTGAAGGTTTAAGTAGTTTTGTCTTGCTATTGGGTCGTTCATAATGCGTTCCATATTTTGTTCCATTCCACAAGTTCTTTGTTGAGAATAGCCTAATTGAACAAATAATAACGCGATTAGTAATTTTAGTTTCATATGATTTATTTTAGTTGTCGAATTTAATGATAATTATTTGTATAAAAAAGTCCTAAAACAATTGCTTTAGGACTTTTTTAGCTTGCAATCAATATTATTTTGCTAATGTCATTTCATCAACAATGTGTTTTGCACCGGAGTATTTTTCAATAACCCAAAGTACATAACGAATATCTACGTTGATTGTACGTTGTAATTTTGGATCAAATATAACATCACCGGCCATCGCCTCAATGTTTCCATCAAATGCCAATCCTATTAATTCTCCTTTACCATTCAATACTGGCGATCCTGAATTTCCTCCTGTAATGTCATTGTCAGTCAAGAAATTGACGTGAAGTGAACCGTCTTTATCTGCGAATCGACCGTAATCTTTGTTTTTGTTTAACTCGATAACACGAGCTGGCAAATCAAATTCTTCATCTCCTTTTTTGTATTTTTTAACTTGACCATCTAAAGTTGTGTAGTTATTTACTTTTGCATCGTTTCTCTTATCTGCAGGTAAAGAACGAACTTTACCATAAGTTAAACGCAAAGTAGAATTGGCATCTGGATATTTAATTGTTCCAATTTTTGAAACTCTCAAACCTTCCACTAATAATCGGAAAGCAGTTCCATAATCATTTTGTGCTTTTGCAATCGCATCCGATTTCGCATTCATGTGCGCCACTAAATCATTAGAGATTAAATACAAAGGATCACTTGCCAAAACTGCATCGCTTGGATAATCTAAAAATGCTTTTACTTTTTCTAGTGACGTTAATACACTCATTTCAAAAGCAGCATTTACAAATTTAGAATAATCGTAGTTGTTCTCTTTTCCAATTTTTTCTACCATTGGAGCAATTCCATAACCTACAGATTTGGTTGCATACAATTTTAATTGAGCGGTCAAGATATCTTTTTCAGCAGCTAAGTAAGAATCTTTGAAAAAACCATCCGCCATTTCAATTATTCTAGGAGCCAATGCAGCACGTTTTGTAGCATCGGCTTTCGCATAAGCATCCAATTGTCTTCCTAAAGTACGGCCAATTGCTCCATATGCTGAAGTTCTCATTAATTGTTGTAAGTAATTATCATGACGAGATTTCTCATTTGTCAAAGCATAAAAATTATTGATGGTACTTACCACATTACCATATTTCGCTTTGTTTTCAGATTTATTTGCCAAGCTATTAAATTTAGCTTCTTGAGCTGCTTTAGATTTTGAAGTTTGAAATTTGCTTAAAGCATCAATCATCCCTTGACGGTTTTTCCAATAATTTGCTGTAGATGCAAATTTTGAAGCATACACTAATCGAAGTGCAGCACTTTGATCCATATATTTTTTCATATTGTCCATTCCAGTTTTAGCACCTTCAACCCAAGCAGGATAAGCAAATTTTACGTTTTGCTCAATTCCGCCTGCTGGCATCCAACGGTTAGTTCTTCCAGGATAACCTAATATCATAGCGTAATCGCCTTCTTTTACACCGTTTAAGTTTACTGGTAAATAATGTTTTGGATTCAAAGGCACATTAGAAGTAGAATAATCTGCAGGATTTCCGTTTTTATCAGCGTAGATTCTAAACATAGAAAAATCCGCTGTATGACGCGGCCACTCCCAGTTGTCAGTATCACCACCAAATTTCCCAAGACTTTCTGGAGGAGTCCCTACTAAACGAACGTCTTTATAATCTTGGTAAACGAAATAGTAATATTCATTGCCTTGAAAAAATGGACGTACAGAAACAGTATATTTTCCACCTTCATTGTTTTCTTTTTCTATGGCAGCAATTTCTTGATTCACGGCTTTTTCTCTTTCCGCTTCAGTCATTTTATCATTTACTTTCGCCAAAATTCTCTTGGTGCAATCATCCATACGAACGAAAAAACGAACATATAAACTAGAAGGTTTCATTTCTGAAGCTTTATTAGCAGCCCAGTAACCGTCTTTCAAATAGTTTTTCTCTGCAGTAGATAATTCAGCAATGGCATCATATCCACAGTGGTGATTGGTTAACACCAAACCGTCTTTGGAAATAACTTCGGCAGTACAACCTCCATTAAATTGAACAATTGCATCTTTTAAACTGTGGTTATTGATGCTGTAAATTTCTTCAGCGGTCAATTGCAACCCCATTTTTTGCATATCTCGGTGATTCAAACGCTCAATGAACATTAAAAACCACATTCCTTCATCGGCCTTAACGGTCGTTGGAATCAATAGAATCCCAATAATTAGGGATAAAATAAATTTTTTCATATTTAAAAGTTTTTATAGAATTGCGAATATAATTAATTTTTATAATTCTATTGATATGTCAAGTTAATTTCTAGTAATATTAAATAACAGACTGTTTTCAATAAATTAACTTTTGTAAAAATAGATAACTTTATAATAAAATTAAAAGCACGATAAATTAACACTACAATGGGAATTTTGTTAAAACTAAAAATGAAAAACAAAAGAAAAATTCCATTAGTAGTAATAAGCGATATCCACCTTGGAACCTATGGCTGTCAAGCTACCGAATTACTTCAATATTTAAAATCTATTCAACCCAAAACCTTAGTTTTAAACGGTGATATCATTGACATGTGGAACTTTTCAAAAAGTTATTTTCCCTCTTCTCACATGAATGTTTTGCGTCACATTATTAAAATGTCTGCTAACGGCACCCGATTAATATACATCACTGGAAATCACGATGAGGTATTGCGGAAATATTCAGATCTTATTCTAGGAAAATTTGAATTGGTAGATAAATTGGTTTTAGATTTAGATGGAAAAAAAGCTTGGATTTTCCATGGCGATGTATTCGATTCTTCCACGCAAGGATATGCAAAAATATTGGCAAAAATAGGCGGTAAAGGCTACGATTTGTTGATATTAATAAATAGTTTCTTGAATTGGATAATGGTATTATTGGGAAAAGAAAAGCGCAGTTTTTCTAAGAAAGTAAAAGATAGCGTTAAAAAAGCAGTTGCGTTTATTTCCGATTTTGAAACAACAGCTGCTGAAATTGCCATAGATAAAAAGTTCGATTATGTCGTTTGCGGTCATATTCACAAGCCTCAAATGAGAACAGTTACTAACGAAAATGGATCAGTAGTGTATTTAAATAGTGGCGATTGGGTCGAAAACTTAACCGCTTTAGAATATAAAAATGCAGAATGGAGTATTTATGAATACAAAAAGGAACATTACCTAAATTCCGAATCCAACGACGAATTAGTTCCTGAAGACTACGCTGCTAAAATCCTCTCTTAATTAAGATTCAATTTACAAATGAAAATATTTTATGCAATTCAAGCAACGGGCAACGGTCATATTAGTAGAGCGGTGCAGTTGTATCCCTATTTGAAAAAATTTGGTACTGTCGATTTTTTTATGAGTGGCAATAATGCCAGTTTGAATGTTGATATTCCAATTAAATACAAAAGTAAAGGTTGTAGTTTGCATTACAGCAAATGTGGAGGATTAGATTATTTGGAAATTGCCAAAAATATCAACCCTTTGCAAATGTACCGTGATGCCAAAGCATTACCATTATCGGAATACGACGTGGTAATTAATGATTTTGATTCAGTAACGGCTTTAGCCTCGAAGATTCAGAAAGTGAAATCGGTTCAATTTGGTCATCAGGCGAGTTTTAAATCAAAGTTGACGCCAAGATCAGAAAATAACAATCTAATGGGAGAGTTGGTTTTACAAAAATATGCTCCAGCAAACAAATATTTAGGACTTCATTTTAAAGAATACGATACCTTTATTCATCCTCCGATTATAAAAGATGATATTGTAAATGCGATTCCTACCGACTTAAAACACATTTCTGTTTACTTACCTTCTTTTGATAAAGATTGTTTGGAAATTGCCTTTAGAAAAGTAGGCGATGTGCCATTTCATTGGTTTGTAAATGATATAAAAAAGCCCTATACTGTTGGAAATATTACTTATTTTCCTGTAAACCAAAAACAATTCAACGATAGTTTAATTACCAGTCACGGAATAATTACTGGAGGTGGATTTGAAACTCCTGCCGAAGCTTTGTATTTGAATAAAAAAGTACTTAGTATTCCCATTCAAAAGCATTACGAACAAGAATGTAATGCGGCAGCTCTAAAATTATTAGGAGTCCCAGTACTCAGTAAAGTAGGGGATAATTTCCATGTTGAAATTGAAAATTGGTTGAATGGAAAAATTACCTATCCAAAAATTGAAGCCAACGATATTCCTAAAACGCTACAATATTTATTTGATACTTATAATGATTAAAAAAAAGCCATCGAAAGATGGCTTTTAAATTTATAGGTTATGACTATTTTCAGGAAGTTCATCTTCCCTATTTAGCATGTTCCAGAGTTTGTCTTTTAATTCAGTTAACCCTTGTTGCGCAACAGAGGAAATGAATAAGTAAGGGGTTTCAGCAAACTCTTTATCCAATTCTGTTTTTAGTTCCGATTTTAGTTCTTCGTCCAACATATCACATTTTGAAATCACAACAATGCGTTCTTTATCTAGCATTTCAGGGTTGTATTTGGTCAATTCGTTTACAAGAATATCGTATTCTTCTTTAATGTTGGGTGTGTCAACGGGAATTAAAAACAACAAGGTCGAATTTCTTTCGATGTGTCTCAAAAAGTAATGTCCTAAACCTTTTCCCTCGGCGGCACCTTCTATAATTCCTGGAATATCGGCAATTACAAACGATTGAAAATCACGGTACGCCACAATTCCAAGATTTGGCTTTAAAGTGGTAAACGGATAATCCGCAATTTTAGGTTTTGCAGAGGTCAATACCGAAAGCAAAGTCGATTTTCCCGCATTTGGGAAACCTACTAGCCCTACATCGGCAAGTACTTTTAATTCTAAAATAATATCTATTTCCGAAGACGGTAATCCTGGTTGGGAATACCTTGGCGTTTGATTCGTTGAACTTCTAAAATGCCAGTTTCCTAATCCGCCTTTTCCTCCTAGGGCTACAATTCTCTTTTCGCCATGGTCTGTAATTTCAAATAAAACTTCATTCGTTTCTTTGTCGCGAACTACAGTTCCCAGAGGGACTTCAATAAATTTATCTTCCCCATCTGCACCTGTACTTCGGTCACCACCACCATCGCCACCATGACCTGCTTTTACGTGTTTGGCAAATTTTAAATGGAATAAAGTCCAAAGACTTTTGTTTCCAACTAGATATACGTGTCCACCGCGACCACCATCACCACCATCAGGACCGCCTTTTTCAATAAATTTTTCCCTGTGCAAATGGGTTGAACCCTTTCCGCCTTTACCAGAGGAAACATATATTTTTACGTAATCTACGAAATTTCCTTCTGTCATTTTCTTGTTTTTATTCTAAATTAGTTGGTAATAAAAAGTTATAAACTTTCAATTACAGCGCTCAATCGTTGGGTAATTTCTGCAATCGAACCAATTCCATCCACAGGATAAAATTTATTTTGATTGTTGTAAAAATCCATTAAAGGAGCTGTTTTTTCATTGTATTCTTGGTAACGATTTCTGATTTTTTCTTCGTCTTGATCGTCTACTCGTCCACTTGTTTTTCCTCTTTCTAATAATCTTTTGATTAAGATTTCATCGTCAGCCTCTAAAGCAATTGTTGCGGTAATTTTCCAATTTTTGGTAGCCAAAAAAGCATCTAAAGCTTCTGCTTGGGCTAATGTTCTTGGGAATCCGTCAAACAAAAAACCTTTCGTGTCCGGATTTTTCTCAACCGTATCTTGTAGCATCTTAATAGTAACTTCATCGGGAACTAAATCCCCTTTATCCATGTAACTTTTGGCTAGTTTTCCTAAGTCTGTTTCGTTTTTAATATTGTATCTAAAAATATCACCAGTAGATAAATGAGTGAGGTTGTATTTTTCTTTTAAAAATTCTGCTTGAGTTCCTTTTCCAGCCCCTGGCTTTCCAAATAAGACAATGTTAATCATGATGTAGTATTGAGTTGTTTTTGTAGTTATTTATTCTTTCAATTGATATACTTCAGGCAAGTTTCTTCCCAAACCATCATAATCTAAGCCGAAGCCCACGATGAATTTATTTGGAATTCGAATTCCAATATAATCTAATTTCAGGTCTTTTTTATAGGCGTCTGGCTTGAAAAATAATGTGGCAATTTTTAGGTGTTTTACGTTTTGTTTTTTGAACAATTCTTTCAATTCCGCAACGGTATTTCCCGTGTCAACAATGTCTTCAATAACAATAACCGTTCTTCCAGTTAAGTCTTGATTTAAACCTATTAATTGTTTTACTTCATTGGTTGAAGTGGTCCCTTCATAAGAGGCTAATTTAATAAAACTCACTTCACATAGTTTTTTATAGTGCTTAACAAAATCAGAAACCACCATAAATGAACCGTTCAAAACACCAACAAATACTGGAACTTCATCTGTAAAATCAGCTTCAACCTGAGAGGCCATTGCGGCTAATGCAAAGTCTATTTCTTGTGAAGAAATAAAGGGAACAAATTGTTTGCCGTGTAATTGAATCAATTTTCAAATTTTTATAAGTTGCAAAGATATAGAATTCCCATTTTACAAATGATAAAGCGCTTGTATATTTTATTTTTATAATTAACAATAACTTAAAAATGAATTGATTAAAGTAATTATTTTATGGAAATATTAAAATTGTATTAAACTAAATTGTATTTTTGGAGTCAAATTGACATTTTTAATTGTTTTTATGGCTTCATTAGACCGAAATATACTTGTGTTAGGACAAAAAAATGCAAAGCATTTATTACGACGTGCTTCTTTTACCTATCATAAATCATTAATTGATCAATATGCACTTTTAACTCCGAATCAGGCGTTAAACTTGTTATTTACAACGAATGCTCCTCTTGTGAATTTACCCTATGATCCACTTCCAACAACTGCTCCTGATGGGTTTTGGACAGAATCTACCGCATTGGCTACCTCATTTGCAAATCAGGGAAGGAAAAGTTCAATTGTTGCTGGATGGTGGTGGTACAATGCTGTTAATAGTCCTAACTTAAAATATAAATTATCACATTTTTTATCCACATGTTTTACAGTTGAAATTGATGCTTCTTCTTCAGCAACTGATTTTTATGATTACATCCGATTGCTTTTGCATTATTCTTACGGTAATTATAAAACGTTAGCTAGAAAAATGACGCTGAATAATAATATGTTGTATTATTTAAATAATACTGCTAACACCAGAACCGCTCCAAATGAAAATTATGCAAGGGAGTTTTTCGAGCTTTTCACAATAGGTAAAGGACCGCAAATAGGGGTTGGAAATTATACCACTTACACCGAAGCAGATGTTGTGCAAGCCGCTAGAGTCCTAACAGGTTTTAGGAGGTTGAATACAAGAGCGGTTATTGATCCGGATACTTCATTGCCAAAAGGCTATAATGTATTTTCATTACATCACACCAGTCCAAAAACATTCAGTAGCGCCTTCAATAACACTGTTATTACTGCAGCAACCAACGATGCTGGAATGGATACAGAGCTGAACGATTTTGTAAATATGATTTTTAATCAACAGGCTACGGCTAAAAATATTTGTCGTAAAATGTACATTTATTTTGTAAAAGGAACTATAACTCCTGAAGTTGAAAACGATATAATTGCACCTTTAGCCTTAGAATTTTACAATAACGGTTATGAAATTGCTCCGATAATTAGAAAACTATTAGAAAGTAAACATTTTTATGATTTAGATGATTCCGATTCTACCAATGAAACTATCGGTGGAATGATAAAATCGCCACTAAATCAACTTTCAGAAATTTGTACTTTCTTGAAAGCAACTATTTCAAATCCAAATACTAACGCATACGACTATTATTACAAATTTTGGTCACTTTTCATTTACAATAGCTTTTTGACAGGATCGAATATGATGCTTTTTAATCCAGAAAATGTTGCGGGTCATCCAGCCTATTATCAAGCTCCCGGTTTTGATAAAAATTGGATTTCTGCAACCAATTTAATTTCAAGATACCGTTTAGGAGAATCTTTATTAGATGGAATTAACAGGATTAGTGGAAATGCCACGATTATTACTAAAATTAATATTTCAACAGTTATTAGAGATGGTAGTATAGTATCAGTTGCTAGCGATCCATATATATTAACCTCTGAACTGTGTAACGCACTTTTTGCTCAAAATCCAGATGCCAATCGGGTAAACTATTTTATGAGTACTTTTTTACTTCAGGGTATGGCAAATTTTTATTGGACAAACGCATGGAGTGATTATATGGCCACAGGTGTAAATACAGTCGTAGAATCTAGATTAAAATTATTGGTGACCAATATTTTGAGAGCTCCAGAATCTCAAATGTTTTAATGCTATAAATATGAAAAGAAGAAATTTTATTCAGTTAACCGCATCGGCTTCTGCCTTATCGCTTTTGCCAACGGAAGTATTTGCGCTTTTCAAATCGGCAGGAATGACCTCGTGTCCGAATGTAAATGCAAAAAAAATAGTATTGATACAATTGTCCGGTGCCAATGATGGTTTGAATACTGTAGTTCCATTAAATCAATACGATGCTTATGCCGCTTTGCGTCCCAATATAAAATTGAATAACACGGGTCAGTCCAATGGAGTAATAAATTTAGATGATACCTTGCCATTACAGAATCAAATTGGACTTCACCCTTCATTGTCAGGTTTTAAAAGTTTGTATGACCGGGGATTAATGCGAGTGGTCCAAGGGGTTGGCTATACTTCTCAAGATAAATCTCATTTTAAATCTACCGATTTATGGTTAACGGGTGGCGATGGAACTTCTGCTAATAATAATCTTGATAGCGGATGGATAGGTCGTTTTTTAGAAAATTATTACAGTAATTTCTTGACCGCAAATTTCCCTCTAGGAATTCAATTAGGAAGTAGCGACAATTCATTAGGTTTTCATGGAGAAGTGGAACATGGCATGTCAATTAATATTAATGGGCAGGATCCTGCAGGTTTTTATTCTATATTAAATGGATTGGGTGGAGCGCCGCCAACCTCAATTCCAAATTCAGAATACGGTGATTTAATACGTTTTATAATGGCGAGTGATGCTGAAACAAATCTCTATGCTCAAAGTATTTCAACCGCTTTTAGTAGAGGAACCAATTCTACAAATGTAACCTATCCTTCAACTAGTTTGTCCAACCAATTAAAAACGGTTGCCAAATTCATTTCGGGTGGATTACAAACAAAAGTATATTTGGTAAAAATAGGTGGTTTTGACACTCATGATGTTCAAGTAGCTTCCAATACTACGACCCATTTAGGAACTCATGCCAATTTATTGACACAAGTTTCAGAAGCTATAAATGCTTTTATTACCGATTTAAACAATCAGAATTTAGGTGATGATGTAATTGCTGTTCCGTTTTCTGAATTCGGAAGAAAAGCGGGCGAAAATGGAAATTTAGGAACTGATCACGGTGAGATTGCTCCCATGTTCGTTTTTGGAAAATCTATAAATCCAGGAGTTTCTGGAACCAATATTAACCTATCCGAAGCAGTTGCGGCTAATAATTTCCAAGTGCAAACAGTGCAGCACGATTACCGCAGAGTTTTTAGTACGATTCTCCAAGATTGGTTCGGAACGAGTAATCAAACATTAGATTTAACTTTTTATAATAATACTACGAACCAAGGGTACGCTAATAGTAAAGTTAGTAATATGATAAAAACGGAATATGCCGTTCCCTCAAATTGTTACTCGAATGCTATACTATCTACCAACGATTTTGGAAATAGAAATGATATTGTAGTTTACCCAAATCCAACAGTTGAGACGGTAAATATTAATTCCATTAATAATTCTATAAATATAGTTTATGTGTATTCTTTGGATGGTAAATTGGTTGCTACCTATAGAAATCCAATGACTTCGGACACCTATTCTATTGATGTTCAAAATTTAGCATCCGGAATTTATACCTTAAAAGTAGAAACCAATAATGGTAGTTTTACCAAAAGAATAATTGTTCGCAGATAATTTAAATGGTGTAACTTTTTATTTTTCCTCTTTTAAAGTATCTTTGTGAAAAATTTATTTTAATGAATTATTTTTCTTCCAATTTTAAATTAGGAATCCTTGGCGGAGGTCAGTTAGGTAAAATGATGTTGTTTGATACTCGAAAATTCGACATTCAAACTTACGTTCTCGACCCGAGTAATGAAGCCCCTTGTAAAATAGCTTGTAATAAATTTTTTCAAGGAAATTTAATGGATTTTGATACTGTTTATAATTTCGGAAAACAAGTTGATGTGTTAACTTTCGAAATTGAATTGGTGAACCTTGACGCTTTAGAAAAATTAGAGAGCGAAGGAATTAGCGTATTTCCATCTCCAAAAACACTGCGACTAATTCAAAATAAAGGTATTCAAAAAGATTTTTATTCCAATAATACTATTCCAACTGCCGCCTATAAAAGATTTGAAAATTTAGAGGCACTTAAATCAGACTCTCAAAATTTGAAATTACCCTTTGTATGGAAATGCACTGAATTTGGTTATGATGGAATGGGAGTGAAAATCATCCGTACCCAATCCGATTTAGATAATTTACCGAATGTAGAATGTATTTCAGAAGAGATGATTCCTTTTAAAAATGAATTGTCGGTAATTGTTTGTAGAAATGTTTCAGGAGAAATAAAAACGTATCCGGTAGTTGAAATGGAATTCCATCCAGAAGCAAACCAAGTTGAGTATGTAATTTGCCCTGCGCGAATTGACGATAAAGTGGCTGAAAAAGCGCGAGCAATTGCTTTAAATGTTTCAGAGAAATTTAATCATGTTGGACTTTTAGCGGTGGAGATGTTTCAAACTATCGATGATGAAATAATCGTTAATGAAGTTGCTCCTCGTCCCCATAATTCGGGTCACCATACTATTGAAGCAAGTTTTACCTCACAATTTGAAAATCATATCAGAGCCATTTTAGATTTGCCTTTAGGAAATACCGATAGTAAAGTAGCGGGAATAATGGTAAATTTGGTTGGTGAAGAAGGTTGTTCTGGTAATGTGGTCTATGAAAATATAGAAACTATAATGGGTTGGAATGGGGTTACCCCACATATTTACGGTAAAAAAGAAACACGACCTTTCCGAAAAATGGGACACGTGACTATCGTAAATGAGGACATGGTTGAAGCCCGAAAAATTGCCGAAAACGTTAAGAATACAATTAGAGTAATATCTGAAAAATAGTAAATTTATGAAAGTAGCCGTAATAATGGGAAGTATTTCCGATATGCCAGTAATGCAAGATGCAATTGACATTTTAAATGGTTTTGATATTGAAACGGAAGTGGATATCGTTTCGGCACATAGGACTCCAGACAAACTCGTAGATTTCAGTAAAAATGCCCATCTTCATGGGATTTCAGTAATCATAGCAGGTGCAGGCGGAGCGGCTCATTTACCAGGAATGGTAGCTTCAATGTCGCCACTTCCAGTTATCGGGGTGCCTATAAAATCAAGTAATTCTATTGATGGTTGGGATTCCGTGTTGTCTATTTTACAAATGCCGGGTGGTGTTCCTGTTGCTACCGTAGCTTTAAACGGAGCAAAAAATGCAGGAATTCTTGCTGCTCAAATTGTTGGTACTCAAGACAAATGTGTATTAGATAAAATTATTTTGTACAAAGAAGGTCTTAAAGATGCTGTGAATAAAGCCTCGGAGAATCTTAAAAAATAATATTCTTACACAAAGAAACTCAAAGAAAATAAGGAAGATGCCCAAAGAATCTATTATTTGCGGCTATATTTTTTTGATATTTAGTGTCTTCTTAGTGAATCTTCGTGATATAAATAATTAAAATAAACATGAATATCTTAACTCAGCATTTTAATACCAAATACAATACCGCGCCTTTTTCTAAAATAAAAAATGAAGATTACCTTCCAGCAATAATAAGAGGAATCGAAAAAGCAAAAGCCGAAATTGATGCAATTGTTAATAATTCAGAGGATCCTACTTTTGAAAACACCATCGAAGCAATGGAATTTACAGGTGATACTTTGGATAGAGCGTCTAGTATTTTCTTTAATTTGAATTCGGCTGAAACTAGTGATGAAATGCAGAAAATCGCTCAAGAGGTTTCGCCATTATTATCAGAATTTGGAAACGATGTCCGATTGAACGGAGCGTTATTTGCAAAAGTAAAAGCGGTTTATGATCAAAAAAAATCACTCGATTTAAGCATTGAACAAGCTACATTATTAGAAAAAAAATACAAAAGTTTCTCCAGAAATGGCGCGAATTTATCAGAAGATAAAAAAAGCAAATTGCGAGAAATAGACCTACAATTGTCTAAATTAAGTTTGCAGTTTGGTGAAAATGTATTGGCTGAAACCCAAGCTTTCCAGTTGCACCTCACTGAGGAGAAAGACCTTTCAGGATTACCTGAAGGCGCAATAGAAGCGGCCCATTTATTGGCTAAAAGCCAAGATAAAGAGGGTTGGATTTTTACCCTAGATCACCCTAGTTATATTCCATTTGTGACTTATGCTGATAATAGAGAATTAAGAAAAAAAATGTCGATCGCTTTTGGTTCAAAAGCCTTTCAAAATAACGAATACGATAATCAAGCAATCGTTCTTAAAATTGCCAAATTGCGTTTTGAAAGAGCGCAATTACTAGGATACAAAACTCATGCGCATTATGTTTTGGAAGAACGTATGGCGCAAACACCAGAACAAGTAATTTCATTTTTAAATGATTTATTGGAAAAAGCCAAACCAGCAGCTCAAAAGGAATTTGAAGAATTGACCGTATTTGCAAAAAAATTAGACGGTATAGACCAATTGGAGAAGTGGGATGGAGCCTATTATTCTGAAAAATTAAAACAACAATTGTTTAATTTGGATGATGAGATTTTGAAACCTTACTTTCAATTGGAGAAAGTTTTAGATGGAGCATTTTCTATTGCTGAACGCCTTTATGGAATTAATTTTAAAGAGATATTTGATATTGATAAATACCACGAGGAAGTTAGAACCTTCGAAGTAAATGATAAGAATAACGAATTAGTTGCTGTTTTTTATGCCGACTTCTTTCCTAGAAAAGGTAAAAGAAATGGGGCGTGGATGACTTCGTTTAAGGCGCAATATGTTTTGGAAAATAAAAACCAAAGACCTCATATTTCCAATGTTTGTAATTTCACAAGGCCAACCGAAACCAAACCTTCCTTACTGACTTTTAATGAAGTTACCACTTTGTTTCATGAATTTGGTCACGGTTTGCATGGAATATTGGCCAATACCGTTTACCCAAGTTTGTCTGGGACAAGCGTGTTTTGGGATTTTGTTGAGTTGCCAAGTCAAATAATGGAAAACTGGTGTTATGAAGCAGAAGCGTTAGCTTTATTTGCACATCATTATCAAACAAACGAATTAATTCCAATAGAATTTGTACAAAAAATTAAAGAGAGTGCTAGTTTTCAAGAAGGCATGGCAACAATGCGCCAATTGAGTTTTGGATTGTTAGACATGGGCTGGCACGGGCAAGATCCTACTGCTATTTCCGATGTAAAAACTTTTGAAACTGCGCAATTTCAGGCTACCCAATTGTATCCTGAGGTGAAAGAAAATGCAATGAGTACCGCATTTTCACATATTTTTCAAGGTGGATATTCATCAGGATATTACAGTTATAAATGGGCTGAAGTTCTCGATGCCGATGCCTTTGCATATTTTCAAGAAAAGGGAATTTTCAATGCTGAGGTAGCCATGAAATTCAAAGATAATATTCTTTCCAAAGGGGGAACTGAACATCCTATGGTTTTATACAAGCGATTTAGAGGTCAAGAACCAAAACCAGATGCGCTACTTACAAGAGCAGGATTGTTATAAATAAAAAGCCGAAGTGATTACTTCGGCTTTTTATTTTGTGTAAAGAAACATTAGCCACCAAACTATAGGAATACTCTCTACCCAAAAGTCAGTGTAATATTTGGATCGATATTCATTGCAAAAAAATAGAAAAAATCCAATTATAATAGCTATTAATAGATTCATTAGCAAGTCTAAAAATTTAAAATTGCTATTTAAAAATCCTAATCCAAAGAAGATAACTAACAAAACGAAACCTAGCGTTTTTGTATTTTTCACTCCAATTTGTTGCGGTACTGTTTTTAAATGAGGGTCGTCATTTTTTAAATCTTTTATTTCAAAAATTAATATGAGAGAAAAAATTAATAGCAATCGTTGAAAGATTAGTATTATTATTTCAGACTGTATTTTATTTTCAGAATTCAGAATTGGTAAAAGTAACGTCACTCCAACCCAACAAATGGCTACAATGTAAATTTTAAAACCAGACCAATTACGAGCATTTTTTTTATTTGGAAAAAAAGGTAATGCATACAATATCGTTAATATTAGAATCAAGAATGCTATAATTTTTGTGATTTTTTGAAGCTCTAAGAAGTAGTAAATTCCAAAAATTAAGGAGAGGAAACTCAATCCAGCGATTGCTTTTAATTTCCAACTCATCTTATTTTTTTTGGATCGAGCTAAAGCTTCAAATTTTACAAAATTATAGCCAGCAATTGTTCCAAAAAAAGCAAAAAACGCAACGGAATAATTAATTGGAATGTTTAAGATTAAGTAAGTGCAATTTACAAGCGCAAAACACGATAAAGCAACATGAATGCTAGAATCGAGGTAAAAATCCAGTATTGGTTTCAATTGCTTCATTAAACAAAAATAATTAAACTGTTAATAAGAATGGCTTTTAGTTGAAAAATACTTAAAAATCGGGATTAAAATCCTGTAAAATTTTGAATTTAATACATAAATTTGCACTTCTAAATAACAACAACACTTTTACTAAAAATATGAAAACAGATGCTTTTGCTTTAAGACATATTGGACCAAATGAAAATGAGCTTCAACATATGCTAAAAACAATTGGTGCCGTGTCACTTGATCAATTGATTCTTGAAACTATTCCAGAAGATATTCGATTAAAAAAACCATTGAATTTAGCACCTGCAATGACGGAATATGAATTTTCAAATCATATTGCTGAATTGGGAAATAAAAACAAAGTGTTTAAATCCTATATTGGATTAGGTTACAATCAAGCGATTGTGCCAGCGGTTATTCAGAGAAATATTTTCGAAAATCCAGGTTGGTATACTGCTTACACGCCTTATCAAGCTGAGATTGCACAAGGACGTTTGGAAGCAATTTTGAATTTTCAAACCATGGTTATTGAATTAACAGGAATGGAAATTGCTAACGCTTCTTTATTAGATGAAGGTACTGCCGCTGCAGAAGCAATGGCCCTTTTATATGATGTAAGAACTCGTGATCAAAAGAAAAATAACATTTGCAAATTTTTCGTTTCTGAAGAAATTTTACCTCAAACCTTATCCGTTTTAATCACACGTGCCGCTCCAATTGGAGTTGAATTAGTTGTTGGAAATCACGAAACTTTTGATTTTTCAACTGATTATTATGGTGCTATTTTGCAATATCCAGGTAAATTTGGACAAGTTCATGATTACGCTTCGTTCATTGCAAAAGCAAAAGAAAATGAGATTAAAGTTGCTGTTGCCGCTGATATTTTAAGCTTAGTAAAATTATCTCCTCCAGGTGAAATGGGTGCAGATGTAGTTTTAGGAACCACACAACGTTTTGGAATTCCTTTAGGTTACGGTGGTCCGCACGCGGCTTATTTTGCTACTAAAGAAGAGCATAAAAGAAGTATGCCAGGTAGAATCATCGGTGTTACTGTTGATACTAATGGTAACCGAGCGTTAAGAATGGCACTACAAACTCGCGAACAACACATTAAAAGAGATAAAGCGACTTCAAATATTTGTACAGCACAAGTTTTATTGTCTGTAATGGCAGGAATGTATTCTGTTTTTCACGGACCAAAAGGCTTAAAATACATTGCTAATAAAGTGCATGCTTCTACTGCAACATTAGCGAATGAGTTGAAAAAATTAGGATATGAGCAAACCAATAATGCCTTTTTTGATACTATAGTTATAAAAGCAGACGCTAAGAAAGTCAATGAATTGGCATTGCAAAATGAAATTAATTTTTATTATATCGACGATACTTCGGTTTCAATTTCGTTGAATGAAACTACCAGTATTTCCGATTTAAATAAAATCATTTCAATTTTTGCTGCTGCAAATGGGACTCAAGCAACTGCAATTCAAGAATTGACTTCTACTAATCATTTTCCTGAACATTTAGAAAGAACTTCTGATTTTTTAAAGCACGATGTATTTAATAGATACCATTCAGAGTCAGCAATGATGCGTTATATCAAAATGTTAGAAAGAAAAGATTTGGCTTTGAATCATTCTATGATATCGTTAGGCTCTTGTACAATGAAATTGAATGCAGCTGCTGAAATGTTGCCTTTGAGTAATCCAATGTGGAATAATATACACCCATTTGTTCCCTTAGATCAAGCGCAAGGTTATAAAGAAATGTTGACTAAATTAGAACAACAATTAAATGAAATAACTGGTTTTGCCGGAACTACTTTACAACCAAATTCTGGGGCTCAAGGAGAATACGCAGGATTGATGGTTATTCGTGCTTACCATCAATCACGTGGTGATCACCATAGAAATATTGCCTTAATTCCATCTTCAGCTCACGGAACGAATCCTGCTTCAGCTGCGATGGCAGGTATGAAAGTGATTGTTACCAAAACACTTGAAAACGGAAATATTGATGTGGATGATTTGCGAGAAAAAGCAATTTTATACAAAGACGAACTTTCTTGTTTGATGGTAACGTATCCATCTACGCACGGAGTTTTTGAAAGTGCTATTAGAGAAATTACTCAATTAATTCACGATAATGGAGGTCAGGTTTATATGGATGGTGCCAACATGAATGCACAAGTTGGACTTACAAATCCTGCTACAATTGGTGCTGATGTTTGTCACTTGAACCTTCATAAAACATTTGCAATTCCTCACGGTGGAGGTGGTCCTGGAGTTGGTCCAATTTGTGTTGCACCTCAATTAGTTCCTTTTTTACCTTCAAACCCTCTGGTTTGTACAGGAGGAGAAAATGCTATCACCGCAATATCTGCAGCACCTTGGGGTTCCGCATTAGTATGTTTGATTTCTTATGGATATATTTCAATGTTGGGAGCAGAGGGAGTTACCGATGCAACTAAATATGCAATACTAAATGCAAATTATATCAAAGAACGTTTGAACGGTCATTACGATACTTTATATTCTGGTGAAATGGGACGTGCAGCTCACGAGATGATTATAGAATGTCGACCATTCAAGCAAAAAGGAGTTGAAGTTACGGATATTGCAAAGCGATTGATGGATTATGGTTTTCATGCGCCTACCGTTTCTTTCCCAGTTGCAGGAACTATGATGATTGAGCCTACAGAAAGTGAAAATTTAGAAGAGTTGGATCGTTTTTGTGATGCAATGATTGAAATTAGAAAAGAAATTGAAGCTAGCACAATTGAAGATCACGATACGGTTTTGAAGAATGCGCCACACACTTTAATGATGGTTACTGCCGATGTTTGGAATTTTCCTTACACCCGTGAAAAAGCAGCTTTCCCATTAGATTATATTTCTGAAAATAAATTTTGGCCTACCGTTAGAAGAACTGATGATGCCTACGGTGATAGGAATTTAGTTTGTTCTTGTGCTCCAATTGAAGCCTACATGGAAAGCTAAAACAGAAAATTATTAAGTTAAATCCATCTCCTAAGTAAAATTTCGAGATGGATTTTTTTATATTTGAATATGAAAGACATAGAGACACAAGACGACTTATATTTTTTAGTAGATCATTTTTATCAAAAATTATTGTCAGATGCTTCCATAAGTTATCTATTTACAGAGGTGGTGAAAATTAAGCTAGAAGAACATTTGCCAATATTGGTCACCTTTTGGTCACAAGCAATTTTTGATACTGGCGGATATTTCAATAATCTTACAAAAATTCACTTGGATATTAATCAAAAAGAAAAGCTAACACCAGAACTATTTACTATTTGGCTGAATCATTTTAATGCCACTGTAGATGAAAATTTTACTGGAAACAATGCAGAGAAAATAAAAACGCAAGCTTTAAGTTTAGCAACCGTAATGCAAATTAAAATAAATATTGATAATAATAATAAATAATCAATACGTATTGAACTCAAAAATTGCTTAA
The DNA here is from genome assembly GCA_021740105.1 of Flavobacterium sp. Taxonomy (GTDB): domain Bacteria; phylum Bacteroidota; class Bacteroidia; order Flavobacteriales; family Flavobacteriaceae; genus Flavobacterium. The sequence goes on along the minus strand of JAIPAM010000005.1, from coordinate 111,306 downwards.
TTCATAATTACACCCCTCCCAAGGTTAATTTATCGTTAATTTACAAATTTAATTATTAAATTAGCTTGTAATTATATTTCAAAACGATGAACATAAAAATAACAGGTTCTGGAAGTTACATCCCAGAAATAGTTGTAAGCAATACAGATTTTGGGAAACATCAGTTTATGAATGAGGATGGAACGCCATTTGCTTATAGCAATGAAACCGTAATTGGAAAATTTAAAGGAATTACTGGAATTGATGAAAGAAGGTATGCTGAGCCCTCAGTAATTACTTCCGATATGGCTTATTTAGCTTCTGAAAAAGCCATAAAAAATGCTGGGATTGACCCTGAATCTCTGGATTATATTATTGTTGCTCATAATTTTGGGGACATAAAAAGCGGTACTCTACAATCGGATGCAGTGCCCTGTTTAGCAGCTCGGGTAAAAAATAAATTACAAATTCAAAACCCAAAATGTGTTGCTTTTGACATTCTTTTTGGTTGCCCAGGGTGGATTGAGGGAATGCTACAAGCCAATGCCCTAATAAAATCGGGGATGGCCAAAAAATGTTTGGTTATTGGAGCTGAAACATTATCAAGAGTCGTGGATCCTCATGATCGAGATTCTATGATTTATGCCGATGGCGCTGGAGCAACCATTGTAGAAACCACCGATGAAAATTGCGGCATTTTATCTCACGAAAGCGCTTCTTATACCTACACTGAGAAAGACTACCTTTTTTACGGAAAATCGTTTAATACTAGTTTAGATCCGGATGTTTTTTACATAAAAATGCAGGGTAGAAAAATTTATGAATTTGCTTTAAGCAATGTTCCCACAGCAATGAAAAGTTGCTTGGAAAAAAGTGGAATACCACTCGAGGAAGTGAAGAAAATCTTAATTCATCAGGCCAATGAAAAAATGGACGAAGCAATTATCAACCGTTTTTACAAATTATACGACCAAACTCCGCCGGAAGGAATTATGCCAATGAGTATCAACTTTTTGGGAAATAGCAGCGTTGCTACCATTCCAACATTATTTGATTTATTGGTAAATAACCAGCTAGAAAATCATGAAATCAAAAAAGGCGATATTTTACTTTTCGCTTCTGTAGGCGCTGGAATGAATATAAATGCTTTTGTTTACCGATATTAGAATTGCAATTTCAGTAGCATTTTTTTAATCCAAAAATTATAGGAGTAAACCAATTTTAGTTTGTAAATAACCGATAAATTTAAAGTCAAACAAAAAATTGTTTTGAATATTAAATTCAATAAATGATTCTTTAGTAATGGTAAATTGTAGCTAATAAATAGTACCACTAAAAATACCATTATCAATTTAATATAGGAATTATCGAAAGGTAAAATGTTGAATTTCTTATATATAAATAGCAATTTCGAAAAATTAAATAGGATCATAGAAATCAAAGATGCGATTGCAACACCTTCAATTCCATAGTTTAATACTTTTATGAAAATTAGATTCAAAGACACGTTTAGTAAAATTAATATTCCAATTGCAATTAAATTGAATTTGTAATATTTAGAATAGGTAATAATTTCCCCATTAAATCCTGTCCCCATATTAATTAAAACATTGAATCCCAAGATTAAAATCACGGGAATGGAACCCATTAAATTTTCACGCGTTGGCAACAGCATAAATAGATTCTCAATTCCCAAGAAAATACAACTGTAAAGTAACGCTCCAATAAAGAAAAGCAACTTGGAAATCTCCTTGTATTTTAAATCCAGTTCCGCGATTTGATTGTTTTTTATATAGTTTGAAATTATTGGCGCATACAAAATAAAAATTCCAGTAGCAGGAATCGCTAAGGCAGAAGCCAAAGTTACACCGATACTAAAAGTGCCATTAGCCTCCATAGAAATGAATTTTGGTATCATAATGGAGTCAATTCTAAAGGCAAAAACCGACCCTAAACTTCCTGCAAATGCAAACAATGAAAAGCGGTACATTTCTTTTTTACTTATAGTTGAAAACAACGATTTGAAATCGAATTTTAAAGTTGGTTTGAAATAATAAAACAGGTAAACCCCAATTAATATAACAATCAATCCATAGGAAATAATATAAAAAAGTAGCGCTTCCTGAGTACTATAAAATTGGTATAATACCAATATAAATACCAATGGTAATATCAATTTTGGAAAAATATTATCAAAAAATGTGGGAATTGCAATTTTTCCAATTATAGTTGATTGTTTTTTAAACAAATCAATTAGAGCCAAGGAAAGCCCTATTGGGAAAGCCAAATAAATGTACTTTAAACCTGATAAAGCGGGAAGTAATGAAGCCAATCCAATTACTGAAAGTAAGATAATTCCAATTGTAAAAACCGATAAAACACTATAAGAGAAAAGTTGTTTTTCCTGATTGGAATCTAATTTTGGTCCAAATTTGATCAGCGTTTGTGACGCTCCTAAAAGCATTATTGGGAATACTATTTGAGCTAAAGATTCAACGTATCTGAAGATCCCAAGCATTTCTTTATTTTTAGGATAAATGAAAAGCGTGGAAACAATTCCGATTAAAATCCCTACATAATTAATTATGGTAAAGAAAAAAGCTTGTTTGTGGGTTTCTTTATTTGACATAATTATTAATGATGCAAAACACCATTTGTTCCATTAATTGAGTTTTTTCTAATTTGTATTATCATTCTAATGTTCAAAAGTAAGTTAAAATAATACAATAGAAGTTTAAAAAACAAAGAAATGGTTTTTAACACACTTTGACTTGAAGAATGAAATTTTGGCAAACCCACAACCGATTTTAGTCCTAGTAAAAGCGAAATGAATAGGGAATCATTGCAATTAATCATCTCATTTAAAACCAAATACTTAGATTGTAATTCTATTTTATTGGAATTTAATTTCACTATTCGATCATGACAAATGGCAGCTTTTTTTGCAACCCCAATTTTAAATCCGTGGTATTTAACTCGCTCACAATAATTTCTATCTTCACCATAATGATTAAATATTGGATCAAAATAGCCAGTTTTTGAAAAGCATTCTTTTGAAACTAACCAAGCAGCAGCATTAACAAATGGTACTATTCGAAGAGATTCGGAGTCTTCTTCTTTATTAAATCTATTGTAATAGGTATTAAAATTTTCATCTAAAATTGATTCCTCTGCAGAAAAATGGAGCGGACTTACGATGCCCAAATTGGGATTTTCGAATAACACTTCTGCTAAATTTGAAATGGTATTTTCAAAGATCCAAGTATCTTGATTTAATAAAAAAATCGCGTCAGCCCCTTTTTTTAAAGCCAAATCAATTCCAATAGTATTGGCTTTGCCAAAACCTAAATTATTATTATTCTCAATAAGTTCAATTGAACCGAACTCCTTAATAATATTGATGGATTGATCTGTTGATGCGTTGTCAACTATAATAATATCAATTGGATAATTTGATTTTAATAGCGAATTTAAGTTCTTTTTTATCCAAATTTCCCCGTTAAAAGTAACAATAACAACAGCTATTTTCTTTTTCAAATGAAAGTTATTTTTTAATCACTACAAAAATAATGATATTTGCAGTAGACTTTATAAAAAAATGAAATATTACCTTATTATTCCCGCGCACAATGAAGCCGATTTTATTGCTTTGACACTAGAATCCATAGTTTCACAAACTGTTTCACCTTCAAAAGTGGTGGTGGTGAATGACAATTCTACTGATAATACGGTGGCAATTGTTGAAGGTTTCATTAAAAACAATCCCTATATTTCATTGGTAAATAAAACTTCAGAAGCAATTCATTTACCAGGAAGTAAAGTAATCCAAGCTTTCCATAAAGGATTTGACACCATAGATGCGGAATATGATATTATTGTAAAGCTAGATGCAGATTTGATTTTGCCTAAGAATTATTTTGAAACTATTTTAGCTCATTTTAAAAGTGATGGTAAAATTGGAATGGCGGGAGGATTTGCCTATATAGAAAAAAATGGAGAATGGATTTTAGAGAATTTAACGGATAAAGATCATATTCGAGGTGCGTTTAAAGCCTATAGAAAAGAGTGTTTTCTTGAAATTGGGAATTTAAAACCAGCTATGGGTTGGGATACCGTTGATGAATTACTTTGTAAATTCTATGGATGGAAAGTTGTAACCGATGCCACATTAAGAGTTAAACATTTAAAACCTACCGGTGCTAATTATAATAAAACTGCCAGGTTTAAGCAGGGCGAAGCTTTTTATTCAATTGGTTATGGTTTTTTTATTACCGCAATTGCTTCATTGAAATTAGCTTTTTTGAAAGGGAAACCTTTATTATTTTTAGATTATATACAAGGTTTTTGGAAAGCGAAATTAAGTCATAAACCACTATTGGTTACTAAAGAACAAGCAAAATTTATCAGGAACTATCGATGGGAAAAGATGAAAGAAAAGCTCTTCAAATAATCAAATGGTTGAATTTTTAAAATTAACATCCCTATTAATTCAAAAGTCGTAACTTATCGCTAATTTCGCCAATATATTAATTTTATGATGCTCCTTCGTTATATATCACAAATCGGAAAATACTTCATTATGTGGGGTGAAATTTTCAAAAAACCAACCAAATGGTCGGTAATGAAAGTGCTCATCTATAAAGAAATTGACGATTTAATTATTGGATCACTAGGAATTGTAGCATTTATCTCTTTTTTCGTTGGTGGTGTGGTTGCGATTCAAACGGCTTTAAATTTAACTAATCCATTAATTCCAAAATACTTAATTGGATTTGCAACTCGTCAATCGGTAATTTTAGAATTTGCACCTACTTTTATTTCTATAGTTATGGCTGGAAAAATGGGGTCATTTATCACGTCAAGTATCGGAACCATGCGTGTTACAGAACAAATTGACGCTTTGGAAGTGATGGGGGTTAACTCTTTGAATTATTTGGTTTTCCCTAAATTAGTTGCGCTGTTATTGTATCCTTTCTTAATTGGTATTTCAATGTTTATAGGAATTCTTGGAGGTTATATTGCTGCTGTTTATGGCGGTTTTGGAACCGAAGCTGATTTTGTTTCCGGTTTACAACAAAAATTCATCCCATTTCATATCGCCTACGCATTTATAAAAACATTTATTTTCGGACTTATTCTAGCTACAATCCCATCGTTTCATGGTTATTATATGAAAGGTGGTGCACTAGAAGTAGGAAAAGCGAGTACCGTCTCATTCGTTTGGGTTTCTGTTTCAATTATTGCTGTGAATTATATATTAACGCAACTACTTTTAACCTAATGATAGAAATTAAAAACATAGAAAAGTCATTTGGTGAAAGTAAAGTCCTTAAAGGAGTTTCCACTATTTTTGAGACTGGTAAAACCAATTTGATTATTGGACAAAGTGGTTCGGGTAAAACAGTATTGCTAAAAAGTTTACTAGGAATACATTCGCCAGAAGTGGGTTCTATCTCTTTTGACGGCAGAGTTTACTCTGATTTATCAGCGGAAGAAAAAAGAGAATTACGAACAGAAATTGGTATGGTTTTTCAAGGAAGCGCTCTTTTTGACTCTATGACAGTGGAAGAAAACGTAGGTTTTCCCTTGAAAATGTTTACTAATAATTCAAAATCTGAAATTCAAGACCGTGTAAATTTTGTTCTCAAAAGAGTTAATTTAGTAGATGCTAACAGTAAATTCCCGGCTGAAATATCTGGTGGAATGCAAAAGCGAGTTGCCATAGCTAGGGCGATTGTAAATAATCCTAAATATTTATTTTGTGACGAACCCAATTCGGGATTGGATCCAAATACCGCAATTTTAATTGATAATTTGATTAAAGAAATCACGGAAGAATATAATATTACAACCGTAATAAATACTCACGATATGAATTCCGTAATGGAAATTGGCGAAAAAATTATCTTCCTAAAAAACGGATTAAAAGCGTGGGAGGGTACTAAAGAGGAAATCTTTAGAACTGATAATCGAGCGATAGTTGATTTTGTTTATTCTTCCAATTTGTTTAAAAAAGTCCGTGAAGCTATGCTGATGGGAAAATAATTTACTTTTTCAAACTGGCCACAATTCCTTTTATTTCTTGCTCCTTTGATTTTGGATAAATAAGTAGCACATTGTCTTTATCAACCACTATAAAATCTTCTAAACCGTCAATAATTACCAATTTATCTTTGGAGGTACTGATAATATTGCTAGAAGAATTATTTAGTAGAACAGTTGCGTTTACTACTGCGTTATTATTCTCGTCTTTGTCTAATTTTTCATGTAGTGAACCCCATGTTCCAAGATCATTCCAATCGAAAGTTGCAGGCAACACATACACATTTTTAGCTTTTTCTAAAATGGCATAATCGATAGATACATTTTCAGCATTTGCATAGTTGTCATTTATAAAAGCAGCTTCTGAATTGGTATTGTAATTTTCAAATCCTTTTAAAAATAGTCCTGTCATTTGAGGTTGAAATTTTTCAAAAGCTGCTACTATAGATTTCACCGACCAAATAAAAATTCCGCCATTCCATAAAAAATTACCACTTGCAAGAAACGATTTTGCGGTTTCGTAATCCGGTTTTTCTCTAAACTGACTTACGGTTTTTATTGGGTTATTATCCGATTTATTGTATTCAATATATCCAAAACCAGTATTTGGGAAGGTTGGCTTTATTCCTAATGTCATTAATGAATCTTCCTTAGAACAAAAGTCAAAACATTGTTTTAAATTTTCAGTAAATAGGTTTTCATCTTCAATCCAATGGTCGCTAGGAGCTACTACCATTAAGGCATCTGGATTTTGTTTTTTTATTTTTAAAGAGGCATACAATATACAAGGTGCCGTGTTTCGCATGGCAGGTTCCAATAATACCTGCTCTTGTTTTACCATTGGCAATTGTTCTAAAACCAAGTTATTGTATTTTTCATTGGTTAGAATTAAAATATTTTCAACAGGTATCAACTTAGATAATCTACTAAATGTTTTTTGAATTAGAGTATCACCAGACCCAAGCATATCGTGAAATTGTTTTGGAAATTCTGTTGTACTCACTGGCCAAAATCTTGAACCAACTCCACCAGCCATTAATATGGCATAATAATTTTTATTCATTTCTAATTTTTTAAAAGCTCTACTTCGGCATTTGGATTAAATAAATAAATTCTCCCTGAATTTATTTCTAAACATTCAAATCTTTTCACTCTTTGGGCTATTTTCTTAAATATCTTACCATTTGAAATTCTAAAAACGCTTCCGTAAGGGATTTCAAAGATATAATTTTTATCGTTTTGTTCGTCAAATTGTTTTAACGCCAACGATAGTGTTGCGTCCGTATCGCTACTAGCTGTAGGATTTTTAAAATGCCGAGCTAATAAAGGCAATAAATGGGAAGGGAAGATTTCAGGACGGATAAAAGGAACCATCAAAATTTGAAAGCTATACTTCCATTCATCACCGTGGGGTTTGATATTTCTGCCAAATTTTTCAAAGGCGACTAAATGAGAAATTTCATGAATTAATGTAATAAGAAATTTGTATTTATTCAAATTGGCATTTACGGTAATCTCATGTTTTCCATTTATACCTTTTCTATAATCGCCATGTCTAGTCACCCTTTCGTTAACAATTTTAAGATGAACTTGATTAGCTACGATTAAATCAAATACTGGTTTTACAGCGTGTTCAGGGATATATTTTGATAAAGTTTCGTTCAAGAAATTTGCTAATTATGGATTTGATGTAGTTACTTGTAGTACTTTACCGTTGTAGTATTTATTTCCTGTTAAGGTAAAATCAAATAGGTAATTGGCCATTTCTGTTGCCGATATATTGGCTTGGTAACCCGGAAAAGCTTCGGCTAACATCTCTGTTTGCACGGCTCCTAATGCCAAAACGTTGAAGGAAATACCTCTTTCTTTGTATTCTTCGGCGAGTAATTCTGAAAGGGTAATAACTGCGCCTTTACTAGAACTATAGGCTGATAATCCCGCAAATTTCAAACTACCTTGAATTCCTCCCATGCTGCTAATGGTAACAACATGGCTTCCTTTGGTAAGAAAAGGCAGGCAAACACGAGTTAAATTGGCAACTCCAAATACATTTACTTTATAGATGTTTTCAAATTCTTCGGATGAAGTTTCTTCGAATGGTTTCAATAATAAAGCGCCTGCATTGTGAACAACAGCATCAATTTTTTTCATTGAAGAAGTTAAAAATTGTTCTACTTGCTTCAAATCTTCCTTTTTCGACAAATCTATAGAGAGACAAGTAACATTGCTATTTTCAATTAATACTTGAGGCATATTTCTTGAAAGTGCTAAAACATGGTGACCGGCATTTGCAAATTGTAAAGCCAATTCTAATCCAATCCCTCTAGAAGTACCAGTAACTATTATGTTTTTCATGATGCTAAATTAAATAAAATTTGATAAATATTTTAAGGTTTTTGAATTTAGAATTTTTATTTTTTAAATATTTAAAATTATCTAAATCCTTTGCTTTTTTCAAAGTAATTCTAACCATAATTTCATATTTTTGACAAGGTTGAAATTAGTAAGTCTAAAATTCCTATCGAATTTCGGCTAATTTATATAAAAATAAAATGGGACAGCCAGAAAAAGCAAAGTCAGTTTTAGAAGATATTAAAAATTAAATATTCATAAATAAGTTAAATAATGCGTACTCATTTTATAGCAATTGGAGGAAGCGCGATGCACAATTTAGCATTGGCATTGCATAACAAAGGATATCAAGTCACAGGAAGTGATGATGCTATTTTTGAACCCTCAAAATCCAGATTAGAAAAAAAAGGAATACTACCGGAACTATTAGGATGGTATCCCGAAAAAATTACCTCCGATATTGATTCCGTAATTCTTGGAATGCATGCGAAAGCAGACAATCCTGAATTGCTTAAAGCACAAGAATTAGGATTAAAAATATATTCTTATCCAGAATTTTTATACGAACAATCCAAGAATAAAACACGAGTAGTTATTGGGGGTTCCCATGGTAAAACAACCATTACTTCGATGATTTTGCACGTGATGCATTTTCACAATATTCAAGTAGATTATATGGTTGGTGCGCAATTAGAAGGGTTTGACACGATGGTTCATTTAACCGAAGAGAATGATTTTATTGTTCTCGAAGGAGATGAATATTTGTCTTCGCCAATGGATAGACGTCCAAAATTCCATTTATATCAACCCAATATTGCCTTGATTTCTGGAATTGCTTGGGATCATATTAATGTTTTTCCAACGTATGAAAATTATGTAGAACAGTTTGAAATTTTTATTAAAATGATTACCAATGGTGGAATTTTGGTCTACAATGAAGACGATTCAGAAGTGAAAAGAGTGGCAGAAGCAGCCTCAAATCCAATTCGTAAATTACCCTATTCAACACCAGATTATTCTGTAAAAGACGGTATTACCTTATTAGAAACTCCCGAAGGCGCCATGCCAATTGAAGTTTTTGGAGCTCATAATCTAAATAATTTGGCGGGTGCAAAATGGATTTGCCAAAATATGGGTGTTGATGAAGCCGATTTTTATGAAGCAATTGCTAGTTTTAAAGGAGCCTCCAAGCGTTTAGAAAAAATAGCAGAAAGCAAAACGAAAGTAGCTTATAAAGATTTTGCACATTCGCCAAGCAAAGTTTCCGCAACAACAAAAGCTGTAAAAGAACAATATCCAAATCGTACTTTAGTAGCTTGTTTGGAATTGCATACTTACAGTAGTTTGAATGCTGAATTTTTAAAAGAATATCAAGGCGCATTGGAATTTGCTGATGTTGCTGTAGTTTTTTATTCGCCAGATGCAGTTAAAATTAAACAGTTGGAAGAAGTGACGTACGATCAAATTGCCAAGGCGTTCAACCGCGAAGATTTGATTATATATACTAATCCAGCTGCTTTTAAGGATTATTTATTCAACATTAATTTTGAAAATTCAGCACTTTTATTAATGAGTTCTGGAAATTACGGAGGATTGAACTTTGACGATGTTAAAGCTTTGATTGAGTAATTAGCATAGGATTTTTTTACTTTTATTAAACGCCTTTAAACTTATTATACAATGGAAAATAATTCATTCCCAATCACAAATTGGTCGGAAGACGACCGCCCGCGAGAAAAATTAATGCTAAAAGGGAAAGCCGCTTTAAGCGATACAGAGCTGATAGCAATTTTAATAGGTTCGGGAAGTAGGAAGGAGAGCGCCGTTGAATTAAGCCGAAGGATATTGTCAACGGTAGATAATAATTTAAATGCTTTTGGGAAATTATCATTGGCACAATTGGTAACTTTCAATGGAATAGGGCAAGCAAAAGCAATTTCAATTATTGCAGCAATGGAATTGGGACGGCGAAGAAGGGTAGAGGAAGCAGTAGAATTGAAAAAGATCACTTCGAGCAAGATGATTTTTGAAATGATGCAGCCCCTAATTGGAGAATTGCCTCACGAAGAATTTTGGATAATTTATGTCAATAATTCCAATGCGATGGTTTCAAAATCGCAATTGAGTAAAGGGGGAATTACTGCAACTTTGGTCGATGTTCGATTGATTTTTAAGAATGCACTAGAAATTGGTGCCACCGGAATTGTTCTTTGCCACAACCATCCATCAGGTGCTTTGAAAGCCAGTGAAGCCGATATTAAGATTACAAAGAAGATAAAATTAGCAGCTGAAAGTTTGGATATTACCATTTTAGATCATCTAATAATTACAGAACACGGATATTTGAGTTTTACAGACGAAGGTATTTTGTAAGCCAAATTCAATAGAAATTAATTATGAAAATAGACCATGTATTTTTTGATTTAGATCACACGCTTTGGGATTTTGAAAAAAATTCTGCCTTGGCTATCGAGACTATTTTCAATAAACATTCGATTGATGTCGATTTGTCTCTTTTCCTATTTCATTATGTTCCAATTAATATAAAATATTGGGAGTTGTATCGAGTGGATAAAATTACTCAATTCGAATTGCGTCTAGGAAGATTAAGAGACACGTTCCAATTGTTAAATTATGAAATTGATGATGAGAAAATATTATTTTTATCGGAAGAATACATTGAATATTTACCAAAATTCAATCATCTTTTTGACGGGGCAGTTGAAATTTTGGAATATCTAAAGCCAAAATACAATTTGCATATTATTACCAATGGATTTCAAGAAATTCAAGGGAACAAATTGAAAAATTCGAATATTCTACATTATTTCGATACGATCACCAATTCGGAAATGGCTGGAGTAAAAAAACCAAATCCTTTGATTTTTGAGTTTGCAATCACAAAAGCAAATGCCACTAAATCAAATAGTATTATGATTGGAGATTGTATTGAAGCTGATGTGAATGGTGCTTTAAATTTTGGTATGGATGCCATTTTATTCAATATTGATTCTTCAAAATCGTTTGATACTATTAAACAAGTTTCTCATTTATTAGAATTAAAAAAACACCTTTAAATTATGAAAAAAGTACTATTTTTACTACTCTTTTTTGCGACAAGAATCGTTTTTGCTCAATCCTTAAACGATTATAAGTATGCCATTGTTCCCTCCAAATTTGAATTTCTTAAAGAAAAAGACCAATACCGTTTAAATACTCTTACAAAATTGTTAATGGAAAAATATGGTTTTGTAACCTATTTTGATTCCGATGTTTTACCAAATGAATTGGCAGATAGTAATTGTAATAAAGTCTATGTTGACGTTAAAAGTAATAGTAATTTGTTCGTAACTAAAATGACCGTGGTTTTAAAAGACTGTAAAAATCTAGTTTTATTTACTTCCACAGATGGGAAAAGCAGAGAAAAAGAATTGCTAGTCGCCTATAATCAAGCGTTGAGAGAAGCTTTTAATTCATTTGACAAATTAAATTATAAATACAGTAGCAATGTGAATAGTAGTGTAAATAACAATGGCAATGACAAAAGCAATATTAAGTCTCCTAATGTAAATTCAAATCAAACCTTATTTGCAAAACCTTTAGGCGCTAATTTATTTCAATTATTAACAAACGATACAGACATTCCAAATTTAGTATTGACCATAGCCAAAACTAATAATCCTTTAATTTTTATTGTTGAAGAAGCAATGAGACAAGGAGTTGTATATAAAAATAACAATGAATGGATTTTCGACTATTATGAAAATGAAAAATTGATTTCTGAAAAATTAAATATTGTAAATTTTAATTAATACCCGTACTTATCTTTCCATCGGTTTTTTAAGAAATCACGTGTGCCATTTTCTCTAGTATTATCTCCCGGATTATATAGTTTTGTTTCTGAAATTTCATCAGGTAAAAACTCTTGTTCTGCAAAATTATTGGCGTAATCGTGCGAATATTTGTAGTCTTCACCGTAACCTAATTCTTTCATTAATTTTGTTGGAGCATTTCGCAAATGAATTGGAACAGATAAATCTCCCGTTTGTTTTACCATTTGTTGCGCCTCATTTATAGCCATATAACTGGCGTTACTTTTTGGAGAAGTAGCCAAATAAATAGCACATTGACTCAATAAAATTCTGCTTTCTGGATAGCCAATGGTGGAAACTGCCTGAAAGGTATTGTTAGCCATAATGAATGCCGTAGGATTTGCATTTCCAATATCTTCACTTGATAAAATCAACATTCTACGAGCAATAAATTTAACGTCTTCACCGCCTTCAATCATTCTCGCTAACCAATATACCGCACCATTAGGATCACTCCCCCGAATCGATTTTATAAAAGCCGAAACAATATCGTAATGTTGTTCACCAGTTTTGTCATATAAAACTGTGTTTTGTTGCACTAACTGAAGTACTTTGTCATTGGTTATTATAATGTTTTCCTCATTAGAAGCGTTTATGACCAGTTCAAATATGTTTAAAAGCTTTCGGCCATCACCGCCTGAAAGCCTTATTATCGCTTCCGTTTCCTGCAAAACAATATTCTTTAATTTTAAAAGCCGGTCTTCTTTAATTGCTCTTTGCAATAAACTCTCTAAATCTGATTTTGAAAAGGCATTCAAAATATAAACCTGACTTCTTGATAACAATGCCGGTATCACCTCGAAACTTGGATTTTCCGTAGTGGCTCCAATCAAAGTAATCCATCCTTTTTCAACGGCAGCTAATAGGGAATCTTGTTGTGATTTACTGAATCTATGAATTTCATCAATAAACAAAATTGGGTTTTTTGTAGTGAACAATCCGCCACTTTGTTTTGCTTTATCGATTACTTCTCGAATCGCTGCCACCCCAGAATTGATCGCGCTTAATTCATAAAAGGGCCTTTTAGATTCTTGAGCAATTATCTGTGCCAACGTAGTTTTCCCTGTCCCTGGAGGCCCCCACAAAATCAAGGAAGGAATAATTCCCTTTTCGATTTGTTGTGTTAATGAACCATTTGGTCCCACCAAGTGCAATTGACTTATATAGTCGGATAATTTTTGTGGACGAATTCGCTCTGCTAATGGTGCTTCCATATTAATTTGAAAATGCGATAATTTGGAAATTTGAAAATGAAAATCGCTTTACAAATTTAATTATTATATATCAAATTTGATGTAATTTTCAAATTATCTCATTTTCAAATTATCAAATTGCTACTTCAAATTTCTATGACAAAATTGCACTTACTTTTTTTGGTTTTATTTTTGATTACTCTTAAAGAATTTTAGAAATACATTTATGAACGACAACCATTTTAAATTCACACCTTCTGTTTTACTAATTCCATTTTTATTGGTTTTGGTGTTGTGGATTCTATTTTGGGTTGACATTCGTTTTCATTTTAATTTTAATCAATTCGGAATTTACCCAAGAACTTTCTCAGGATTAATAGGTGTTATTTGCGCTCCATTCCTCCATGGAAATTTAGAACACCTTTATAATAATTCCATACCACTGTTAGTATTATTAGCAGCTTTGCACTATTTCTACCGTGATCTATTTTATAAAATTTTAGTAAATGGTATATTAGTTTCGGGCTTAATTACTTGGTTTATCGGTCGTGAATCCATACATATCGGTGCGAGTTCCTTAATTTATGTTTTGGTGAGTTTTATTTTTTTTAAGGGAATTAGGACTAAATATTACCGATTGGTAGCGCTTTCTCTACTTGTGGTTTTAATTTATGGAAGTATGGTATGGTATATTTTTCCAAATATTAAAGATGGGATTTCTTGGGAAGGACATCTTTCAGGATTAATTACAGGCTTTGTTTTTGCCCTAATTTACAAAACGGCTGAATATAAAAAGCTTATAAAATACGATTGGGAACATCCTGATTACGATGCATCTGAAGATAAATTTATGCAGCGATTTGATGAAAATGGCAATTTTGTAAATCTTCCTATTATTGAAGAGGATCCTGAAAATCAAACTTATTACAATTCTAGTCAATCGGTAATCTACGAATTCAAAGAAAAAAAAAACGGATTAAAACCTTCGTCTTAATCCATCTTGTATATACCTATTCAATTATTGCCTTTGTCGCACCGCTTCATATAAAAAAGCACCGCAAGCTACCGATACATTTAAAGAACCTATTGTTCCAAACATAGGTAATTTTGCTTTTTCATCTACAATTTTTAATACAGAAGGATTGACTCCTCGATCTTCAGATCCCATAATAATAGCAACGGGTTCATTAAGTGAAATATCATAAATACTCAGGTCTGTTTTTTCAGTGGCAGCTACGGTTTTAATTCCGCTTGCCTGAAGTAAAAAAATAGCGTCTTTAATGTGTTCTACTTTACAAATAGGAATATTAAATACAGCACCTGCAGATGTTTTAACAGTATCTCCATTGACTGGGGCTGCTCCCGATTTTTGAATTATTATCCCATTTACTCCAGTGCATTCCGCTGTTCTAATTATAGCCCCAAAATTTCTTGCATCTGAAATTTGATCAAGTATAAGAAACAATGGTTTTTTACCATTTTCAATTATGGTTTCTATTAAAGTTTCTAAATCATAAAATGAAATGGGAGAAATACTAGCGACTACTCCTTGGTGATTGTTAGGTGTTAGTCTATTTAATTTTTCTACAGGAACATAAGAGAAATTAGTATTATTTCTCTTCATCACTTTCATGAGGTCTTTCATTAATTCGCCTGAAATTTCTTTTTGAACAAAGACTTTGTCAATTTCTTTTCCAGATTGAATTGCTTCAATTATTGCGCGTATTCCAAATATTAGGTATTCTTTTTCCATTTTGCAAATATATAAAAAAACCCCGGATGAAGAAGACGATCATTTTACTCTATAACTTCTTTTTCATTATGAAGTAAAAAAAGCTCATTTTCATGAATTTATATTTAAAATAAATTCAATTTTAGACTTAAATGCACTATTGAATTGGAGAGTTGAATTTTTTGATTTGTGCTACTGCCATTCGCGTAAACCATATTTAGCATGCCGTTTTTTGTGAGTAAACCAAATCCAAATCCTAAGCCAAACAAGTTGTCATTTTTAGAATCGGTGGCGTCAGAATAAAATCCGTAGTCTAAAATGGAATGTACATAAAGGTCAGATGCAACCAAATAGCGATATTCGGTCAACAAGGAACTGAAAAAATTTCCCTGTAGGCTATTTTCATTAAAACCCCGAATTGAATTGATCCCCCCAAAACGATACAACTCATTGATTATATATTGATCGCTTTGCAAGTAGTAATTCCGTGATTTTAAGTAGATACTATTTTTATTATTTAATAGTAAAGAATGACTGATATCGATGTTAGCAAAAAATTGCTGATAATTATTTGAATTGGAATAACGGGATCCATAACCGATTTTTGAACTTAATTTGGTTTTCTCAGGAAACAAAAAATCAGACTTATCAAGGTTTAGAAATTCGAAATTGGCGGTTACAAAGGTGTTGCTGTAATCTCTAAGAGTTGTACTATTGCTGTTTTGAATGTCGCTAGATTCGGCTGATTGGTAACCTAAATACAACCGACTATTATAGTTAAAAAAATACCCTACTTCTATAGCTGTTTTTGCATTTTGAAAAATAGTATCTTGTTTGTAAATATTCAAATTGGCTTTAATACCTATAGGACTTTTAAAAACATAAGGTACTTCTACACCTAAATTAAAAGTCTTTTGATTTCCGCTATCGCTTTTCCAGTATAGCGATAGGTTTTCTCCAGCATTCGTAATATTTACTAATAAAAGATCGAGATAACCGTTGAGTTCTAAATTGTTGTTCTTGTTATTTGAAAATCCCACGTAGCCATCGAATTTATTGGCTTTGGCTTTTTCAAGATATACGTAAATTTTGGTAGTGTCTTTGGTAAAAAGAATTTCAGGATATTTTATTTGATTGACAAATCGGAAATTGTCAAATGAGTTTTTGATTTTACTTAAATTTTCCTGGTTGAAGGTTTTGTTTTTATACAGTCGTAGTAGTTCTTTTTTATGACTTTCGGGGAATTTATCATATCCTTTAATGACAATAGAATTTAACATCCTAAAATTTCCTGGATCTAGAAATAACTCGGCGCAAAGAGAATTGTTTTTACTTTGGAAATTAACCAATTTCAATTTAGCTAGAGAATATCCCTTGGATTCCAATTCATTTAATAAAGTGTTTAAATAATTTTCGGTTTCACTAATTTTTACAATCAGCGTATCGCTTTTTTGGAACTCATTTGGAAGTAATTTTGAATTGGAATTTTTACCTATATATATATGTATAAAATCAGTTTTCCTTTTTAGATTAATTTGAAATAGAAAAGTACTGTCATTTACTTTGTTATTACTGGTAAGTTCAGAGCTAATGTAGCCCAATTTCATTAGTTTGGTTGAAACCAATTGAAATTCCTCAATTACCGCTTTTGCAGAAGCATGCTTGGTATTGTATCCAATAGAATCTATTATTTTATTTTCAAAATCAGCTGCGCTTGCAATTTTCAAATAGGTATTTTGTGCCCGAACGACATTAGTAGATAAAATTAGAAAGATAATTAAGATTGATTTTTTCAATTTGAGTTCCAATTCATGTAATAGAGTAACGTAAAAATAGTAAAATAGTATAATAAAATGCGGTGATTTTAAAATGCTTTGAAAATTA
The DNA here is from genome assembly GCA_021740105.1 of Flavobacterium sp. Lineage (GTDB taxonomy): Bacteria > Bacteroidota > Bacteroidia > Flavobacteriales > Flavobacteriaceae > Flavobacterium. Next base: position 94,252 of record JAIPAM010000005.1, on the reverse strand, counting down.
ATGAATTAGGATTTGGATAAAAAAAAATAATTTGTATATTTGCAACCCCGTAAAAAGCGGGAAATTTAATATAAAGTAATTTTTAGTATTAATTATGCCAACAATTCAACAATTAGTAAGAACAGGAAGAACTCAGATAACTAAGAAGAGTAAATCGGTTGCTTTAGATTCTTGTCCTCAAAGAAGAGGGGTTTGTACGCGTGTTTACACTACTACACCAAAAAAACCAAACTCTGCAATGCGTAAAGTAGCGCGTGTACGTTTGACAAATGGTAATGAGGTAAATGCCTATATCCCTGGAGAAGGACACAATCTACAAGAGCACTCGATAGTATTAGTTAGGGGTGGAAGGGTAAAAGATTTGCCAGGAGTTAGATACCACATTGTGCGTGGTGCGCTTGATACATCAGGTGTAGCAGGAAGAACACAAAGAAGATCTAAGTACGGAGCAAAACGCCCAAAAGAAGTAAAAAAGTAATTTAAAAGCAGTTAGCAGTTAGCGATAAGTTAAAAGCTAAAAGCCAAAAAAGAAAAACATGAGAAAAAGAGCGGCAAAGAAAAGACCACTTTTACCAGATCCAAGGTTCAATGACCAACTGGTAACCCGTTTTGTGAACAACTTAATGTGGGACGGAAAAAAATCAACAGCTTTCAAAGTATTTTATGATGCAATTGATATCATAGAAGCTAAAAAGCAGGATTCAGAAAAAGATTCATTAGAAATCTGGAAAGATGCTTTAACTAACGTTATGCCTCACGTAGAAGTACGTAGTCGTAGAGTAGGTGGAGCTACCTTCCAAATTCCAATGCAAATCAGACCAGACAGAAAAATTTCTATGGCAATGAAGTGGTTAATACTTTATTCTAGAAGAAGAAATGAGAAATCGATGGCTCAAAGGCTAGCGTCAGAATGTTTAGCTGCGGCTAAAGAAGAAGGTGCGGCTGTTAAAAAGAGAATGGATACTCACAAGATGGCTGAAGCAAATAAAGCATTCTCACATTTTAGATTTTAATAGATAAAGAAATGGCAAGAGATTTAAAATACACAAGAAACATAGGAATTGCTGCTCACATTGATGCTGGTAAAACAACAACTACGGAGCGTATATTATTCTACACTGGAAAATCACACAAAATTGGTGAAGTACACGATGGTGCTGCAACAATGGACTGGATGGCACAAGAGCAAGAAAGAGGTATTACAATTACTTCTGCTGCTACTACTTGTGAATGGAATTTCCCAACTGAACAAGGTAAAGTATTACCTGAAAGTTTACCGTACCACTTTAATATTATTGACACCCCGGGTCACGTGGATTTTACCGTTGAGGTAAACCGTTCATTACGTGTATTGGATGGGTTGGTTTTCTTGTTTAGTGCAGTTGATGGTGTTGAGCCTCAATCGGAAACTAACTGGAGATTAGCTGATCAATATAGAGTTCCACGTATGGGATTCGTAAACAAAATGGACCGTCAAGGTTCTAATTTTTTGAATGTATGTCAACAAGTTAGAGACATGTTAAAATCAAATGCTGTTGCAATCACTTTGCCAATTGGTGAAGAAAATGATTTCAAAGGAGTAGTTGATTTAGTTAAAAACCAAGCTATTGTATGGCATGACGAAACTCAAGGGGCAACTTTTGATATCGTGCCTATTCCAGAAGATATGTTGGCTGAAGTTAAAGAATACAGATCTATCCTTATTGAAGCGGTTGCTGATTATGATGAAAACCTTTTAGAAAAATTCATGGAAGATGAAGATTCTATTACAGAGGAAGAAATCAATATCGCATTAAGAGCGGCTACAATGGATATGGCTATCATCCCAATGATCGCTGGATCTTCATTTAAAAATAAAGGAGTTCAATTCATGTTAGATGCGGTATGTAAATATTTGCCATCTCCAATGGATAAAGAAGGAATTGAAGGTATTCACCCTGATGATGCTGAATTATTAGAAGAAGACCAAACTAAAATTTTACGTAAGCCAGATGTTAAAGAGCCATTCGCTGCTTTGGCATTTAAAATTGCTACTGACCCATTCGTAGGTCGTTTGGCTTTCTTCCGTGCTTATTCTGGAAGATTAGATGCTGGTTCTTATGTATTGAACACTCGTTCTGGAAATAAAGAAAGAATTTCTCGTATCTACCAAATGCACGCTAACAAACAAAACCCAATCGATTATATCGAGGCAGGTGATATTGGAGCGGCAGTTGGATTTAAAGATATCAAAACAGGAGATACTTTGTGTGATGAAAAACACCCAATTATCCTTGAATCAATGAAATTCCCTGCGCCAGTAATTGGTATTGCAATTGAGCCAAAAACAAAAGCTGACGTGGATAAAATGGGTATGGCTTTAGCTAAATTAGCTGAAGAGGATCCTACTTTTACTGTTAGAACTGATGAGGCTTCTGGTCAAACTATTATTTCAGGAATGGGAGAGTTACACTTAGATATTCTTGTAGATAGAATGAAACGTGAATTCAAAGTTGAAGTAAACCAAGGAGAACCTCAAGTTGAATATAAAGAAGCTTTTACAAAAACAGCTACTCACAGAGAAACATACAAAAAACAATCTGGAGGTCGTGGTAAATTCGGTGATATCGTATTTACATTAGAACCAGCAGATGAAGTTGACGGTAAAATTCCAAAAGGATTACAGTTTATCAACGCGGTTAAAGGGGGTAACGTTCCTAAAGAATATATTCCTTCTGTTGAGAAAGGTTTCCGTGAAGCTATGAAAACTGGACCTCTTGCAGGATATCAAGTAGATAGTTTGAAAGTAACTTTAACTGACGGATCTTTCCACCCTGTGGATTCTGATGCCCTTTCTTTTGAATTGGCAGCTAGAATGGGTTACAGAGAAGTTGCAAAAGCAGCTGGAGCTATAGTTCTTGAACCTATCATGAAAATGGAAGTGATTACACCTGAAGAAAACATGGGAGATATCGTAGGTGATATCAACCGTCGTAGAGGTCAAGTGAATGACATGGGAGACAGAAATGGAGCTAAAACCATTAAAGCAGATGTGCCATTATCAGAAATGTTTGGTTATGTAACCACATTAAGAACATTATCTTCTGGTAGAGCAACCTCTACAATGGAATTTTCACACTACGCTGAAACACCAGCAAATATTTCAGAAGCAGTTATCAAAAAAGCAAAAGGAAACGCTTAATCTTTAAGAAAATGAGTCAAAAAATCAGAATAAAATTGAAATCTTACGATCACATGTTGGTAGACAAGTCTGCTGAAAAGATTGTAAAAACGGTAAAGAGCACAGGTGCTGTAGTAACTGGACCAATTCCATTGCCAACACACAAAAAACTTTTCACTGTTTTGCGTTCTCCACACGTTAACAAAAAAGCGAGAGAACAATTTGAAGTAATGTCATATAAGAGATTAATTGACATTTATTCTTCTTCATCAAAAACTATTGACGCTCTAATGAAATTAGAGTTACCAAGTGGTGTTGAAGTAGAGATAAAAGTATAAGTATAAGTATATTGTATCTAATTATGCGGTATTTATTACCGCATAATGTGCAATTTTTAATAATTAATAAATAATAATTATGTCTGGGTTAATTGGTAGAAAAATCGGCATGACCAGCATTTTCGACGAAAACGGGAAAAATATTCCTTGTACGGTAATCGAAGCTGGACCATGTGTTGTTACCCAAGTCAGAACCAAAGGTGTTGACGGGTACGAAGCGTTGCAACTTGGTTTCGATGACAAAAACGAGAAACATTCCACAAAAGCGGCTGTAGGTCACTTTAAAAAAGCGGGAACTGTAGCTAAGAAAAAAGTCGTTGAATTCCAAAATTTCGCAACAGAACAAAAATTAGGAGATCTTATAGATGTTTCTATTTTTCAAGAAGGAGAATTTGTAGATGTACAAGGTGTATCTAAAGGTAAAGGTTTTCAAGGGGTTGTTAAACGTCACGGTTTTGGTGGTGTTGGACAAGCAACTCACGGTCAACACAACCGTTTAAGAGCGCCAGGATCTGTTGGAGCTTCTTCTTATCCATCTAGAGTATTCAAAGGAATGCGTATGGCTGGAAGAATGGGAGGAGACAATGTAAAAGTTCAAAACCTTAGAGTTTTAAAAGTAGTATCTGAAAAGAACTTACTGGTTATTAAAGGATGTATTCCTGGATGTAACAACTCTTATGTAATCATTCAGAAGTAATGGAAGTAAAAGTATTAGATTTCAACGGAAAAGATACTGGAAGAAAAGTTCAACTTTCTGATTCAGTATATGGTATTGAACCAAATAATCATGCAGTATATTTGGATGTTAAACAATATTTAGCAAACCAAAGACAAGGAACTCACAAAGCAAAAGAAAGAGCTGAAGTTGCCGGAAGTACTCGTAAGATTAAAAAACAAAAAGGTACTGGTACAGCTCGTGCTGGTAGTGCAAAGAATCCATTATTCAAAGGTGGAGGAACAGTTTTCGGACCTAGACCAAGAAGTTATTCATTTAAATTGAATAAAGGATTGAAGCGTTTAGCAAGAAAATCAGCTTTCTCAATCAAAGCTAAAGAATCCAACATTATTGTTGTTGAAGACTTTACTTTTGAAACTCCAAACACTAAAAACTTCATCAATGTTTTGAAGGCATTAGGTTTAGAGAATAAAAAATCTTTGTTTGTGTTGGGTGATTCAAATAAAAATGTATATTTGTCGTCACGTAATTTAAAGGGGTCTAGCGTGTTAAGTAACTTAGAATTAAGCACTTACGCTATATTAAATGCTAATAATTTAGTATTATTAGAAGGCTCACTAGAAGGAATTGAAGATAATTTAAGTAAATAACTAGGAGATGAGCATCATAATAAAACCTATAGTTACAGAAAAAATGACCAAACAAAGTGAGGTTTTGAACCAATTTGGTTTTTTCGTTGACAAAAAGGCAAACAAAGTACAAATTAAGAAAGCTGTTGAAGCTGCTTATGGAGTATCTGTTGTTAGCGTAAATACGATCAACGTAAGACCAGATAGAACTACAAAATACACTAAGAGTGGTTTAATAAGTGGAAAGACTAATGCAGCAAAAAAAGCAATAGTTCAAGTACAAGAAGGAGAAACAATTGATTTTTACAACAATATCTAGAATAGAAAGATGTCAGTAAGAAAACTTAAACCTATTACCCCAGGTCAGCGATTTAGAGTTGTGAATGGTTATGACGCCATTACAACTGATAAGCCGGAACGCTCTTTGATAGCGCCGATAAAAAACTCTGGAGGTAGAAATAGTCAAGGAAAGATGACCATGCGTTATACGGGTGGTGGTCACAAGCAGAGATATCGTATTATTGATTTCAAAAGAACTAAAGAAGGAATTCCTGCTTCAGTGAAATCAATCGAATACGATCCAAATCGTACTGCGTTTATCGCTTTATTAGCTTATGCTGATGGTGAAAAAACTTATGTAATTGCACAAAATGGATTGCAAGTTGGGCAGAAATTAGTTTCTGGTCCAGACGCGCAACCAGAAATTGGTAATACATTGCCTCTTAGCAGAATTCCTCTTGGAACTGTTATATCTTGTATCGAATTAAGACCAGGTCAAGGTGCTGTAATTTCACGTTCTGCTGGAACATTCGCTCAATTAATGGCAAGAGATGGAAAATACGCAACAATTAAAATGCCATCAGGTGAAACAAGATTAATCTTGTTAACTTGTACCGCTACAATTGGAGCAGTATCTAATTCAGACCACCAATTGGTTGTATCTGGTAAAGCAGGTAGAACAAGATGGTTAGGAAGAAGACCTAGAACAAGACCTGTTGCAATGAACCCTGTCGATCACCCAATGGGTGGTGGTGAAGGACGTTCTTCTGGTGGACATCCACGTTCAAGAAATGGAATACCTGCTAAAGGTTATAGAACGCGTTCTAAGAAAAACCCGAGTAACAAGTATATTGTAGAACGTAGAAAGAAATAATAAGATATGGCACGTTCATTAAAAAAAGGACCTTTCGTTCATTATAAGTTAGAAAAGAAAGTAGAAGAAAACATTGCCGGAGGTAATAAAGGAGTAGTTAAGACTTGGTCTAGAGCTTCTATGATTACTCCAGATTTTGTTGGACAAACTATTGCAGTTCATAACGGTCGTCAATTCGTACCGGTTTACGTAACAGAAAACATGGTAGGTCACAAATTAGGAGAATTTTCACCAACTCGATCTTTTAGAGGTCATGCTGGAGCAAAAAATAAAGGTAAAAAATAAGAAGCAATGGGAGTTCGTAAAAGAGAAACAGCAGACGCAAGAAAAGAGGCTAATAAGTCACTGGCCTTTGCAAAGTTAAATAACTGCCCTACTTCACCTAGAAAAATGCGCTTAGTAGCAGATCTAGTAAGAGGTCAGAAGGTAGAGAGAGCACTAAATATTTTAAGATTTAGTTCTAAAGAAGCTTCAAGAAAATTAGAAAAATTGGTTTTATCTGTAATTGCCAACTGGCAAGCAAAAAACCCTGACGCTAGTATGGAAGAAGCAGGCTTATTCGTAAAAGAGATTAGAGTAGATGGAGGAATGATGTTAAAAAGACTTCGTCCAGCACCTCAAGGTCGCGCACACAGAATTAGAAAACGTTCTAATCACGTAACAATCGTGTTGGGAGCTATTAATAACACACAAGCAAATTAATAAAGATGGGACAAAAGACAAATCCAATTGGAAATAGACTTGGTATCATCAGAGGATGGGACTCTAACTGGTATGGTGGAAATGATTACGGTGATAAATTAGCCGAAGATTATAAAATCAGAAAGTATATTCATGCTCGTTTATCAAAAGCTAGTGTATCAAAGGTTTACATCGAGAGAACTTTGAAACTTGTAACCGTTACTATCACTACTGCTAGACCTGGTATCATTATCGGAAAAGGTGGACAAGAGGTAGACAAGTTGAAAGAAGAACTTAAGAAAGTAACCGACAAAGAGGTTCAAATCAACATCTTTGAAATTAAAAGACCTGAATTAGATGCTTACTTAGTTGCAACAAGCATCTGTCGTCAAATCGAAAGCAGAATTTCTTACCGACGTGCAATCAAAATGGCTATTGCTGCTACTATGCGTATGAACGCAGAGGGTATCAAAGTTTTGATTTCTGGTCGTTTGAATGGAGCAGAGATGGCACGTTCAGAAGGTTTCAAAGAAGGTAGAATTCCTCTATCAACTTTCAGAGCTGACATTGATTATGCACTTGCTGAAGCACATACTACTTACGGTAGAATGGGTATCAAAGTGTGGATCATGAAAGGTGAAGTTTATGGAAAGAGAGATCTTTCTCCGCTTGCTGGAATGGATAAAAAACAATCTGGACCAAATGGTGGTAAAGGTGGCGATTCTCCAAGAGGAGATAGAAAGCCTTTTAATAAAGGTGGAAAACCAGACGCTCGTAAAAGAAAGTAAATTTTTAAACTAAAGAAAAATGTTACAGCCTAAAAGAACAAAATACCGTAAGGTACAAAAGGGTAAAATGAAAGGAAATTCTCAAAGAGGGCATGAACTTTCAAATGGAATGTTTGGAATTAAATCTGTACATGAAGATGGAATGTTCTTAACCTCACGTCAAATCGAAGCGGCACGTATTGCAGCAACGAGATACATGAAAAGAGAAGGACAATTATGGATTAAAATATTTCCAGACAAACCAATCACAAAGAAACCTCTTGAGGTACGTATGGGTAAAGGTAAGGGAGCCGTTGAATATTGGGCTGCCGTTGTTAAACCCGGAAGAATTATGTTTGAAGTAGGAGGAGTTCCTTTGTCAGTTGCTAAAGAAGCTTTGCGTCTTGCAGCTCAAAAACTACCTGTTAAAACTAAATTTGTCGTTGCTAGAGATTTCGAAGCATAATCTATATTATTATGAAACAATCAGAAATAAAAGATCTTACTGCAGCGGAGTTGCAAGAGAAACTTAGTCAAACTAAGAAGATACATGCTGACCTTAAAATGGCTCACGCCATATCACCAATTGAGAACCCACTTCAAATTAGAAGTGTTAGAAGAACAGTTGCAAGATTAGCTACAGAACTTACTAAAAGAGAGTTACAATAATTGTAATCTGCTGAAAATGGAAGAAAAAAGAAATTTAAGAAAAGAAAGAATTGGTGTTGTTACTTCAGACAAAATGGATAAGTCTATTGTTGTAGCTGAAGTACGTAAAGTAAAACACCCATTATACGGTAAGTTCGTGTTGAAAACAAAGAAATATGTTGCACACGACGAAACAAACGACTGTAATATTGGAGATACTGTAAGAATTAGCGAAACGCGTCCTTTAAGTAAATCTAAATGTTGGAGGTTAGTTGAAATCATTGAAAGAGCTAAATAATTATGGTACAACAAGAATCAAGACTAAAAGTAGCAGATAACACCGGGGCAAAAGAAGTTTTGACCATCCGTGTTTTAGGAGGTACTAAAAGAAGGTATGCCTCTGTTGGAGACAAAATTGTAGTTTCAATTAAAGATACTTCTCCTAACGGAAGCGTTAAAAAAGGAGCTGTTTCAACTGCAGTTGTTGTACGTACCAAAAAAGAAGTGAGAAGAGCCGACGGTTCATACATCAGATTTGACGATAACGCATGTGTATTGTTAAATGCTGCTGGTGAAATGAGAGGAACTCGTGTTTTTGGTCCGGTAGCAAGAGAACTTCGTGAAAAACAATTCATGAAAATTGTATCATTAGCACCTGAAGTGCTTTAATTATTTGCAAGATGATAAAGCTAAAAATAAAAACAGGAGATATTGTAAGAGTTATTGCTGGAGACCATAAAGGTTCAGAAGGTAAAGTTCTTAAAGTAGATCGTGAGAAGAACAAAGCGATTGTTGAAGGTGTAAACATGGTTTCGAAACATACAAAACCAAGTGCAAAAAGCCCTCAAGGAGGAATCGTTAAGAAAGAAGCTGCAATTCAAATTTCTAACATTTCATTGATAGATCCTAAAACAAAGGAAACTACAAGAGTTGGAATTAGAGTTGAAGGAGATAAAAAAGTAAGATTTTCAAAAAAATCTAATCAAGTACTATAGTGATGGCTTATATACCTAGACTAAAAGATGAATATAAGAACAGAGTAATCTCTGCTCTTAAAGAAGAATTCGGTTACAAAAACGTAATGCAAGTTCCTAAATTGGAAAAAATCGTTTTGAGTAAGGGAGTTGGTGCAGCAGTATCTGACAAAAAACTTATTGACTATGCGGTTGAAGAGTTAACAAAGATTACTGGACAAAAAGCATTAGCTACAATTTCTAAGAAAGACGTTGCGTCTTTTAAATTAAGAAAAGGAATGCCAATTGGTGCAAAAGTTACTTTGCGTGGAGAAAGAATGTATGAGTTTTTAGATAGACTTGTTACTTCTTCTTTGCCTCGTGTTAGAGATTTCAGCGGTGTAAAAGCTACTGGTTTTGACGGAAGAGGTAACTATAACTTAGGTGTTTTAGAACAAATCATTTTCCCTGAAATTGATATTGATAAAGTAAATAAAATTTCTGGTATGGATATTACCTTTGTTACTTCTGCAAAAACAGATAAAGAAGCAAAGTCATTATTAGCTGAACTAGGATTACCTTTTAAAAAGAATTAAGACATGGCAAAAGAATCAATGAAAGCCCGTGAGGTAAAAAGAGAAAAAACCGTAGCAAAATATGCTGAGAAAAGAAAAGCTTTGTTAGAAGCCGGAGATTTCGTAGGTTTGCAAAAATTACCAAAAAATGCTTCCCCTGTTCGTTTGCACAATCGTTGTAAATTAACTGGTAGACCAAGAGGTTATATGCGTCAATTTGGTATTTCACGTGTTACATTTCGTGAAATGGCAAATAACGGATTAATCCCAGGAGTTAAAAAAGCATCTTGGTAAAAAAAACGTATTGATTACGTTTAATTAAATTTTATAAATTGGTTTCAGGTTCAAAAGAATCGTTCTTTTGAAAACCGTTACCGCAAATCAATAAACATGTACACAGATCCTATTGCGGATTATTTGACAAGAATTAGAAACGCTGTGGCTGCAAACCACAAAGTTGTTGCAATTCCTGCCTCTAATCTAAAAAAAGAAATAACTAAGATCTTATTTGATCAAGGTTATATTTTAAGCTACAAATTTGAAGACAACGCTGTTCAGGGTTCAATCAAAATAGCTTTGAAGTATGATAAAGATACTAAAGTATCCGTTATCAAAGACATCCAAAGAATTAGTAAACCAGGTTTACGTAAGTATGCAGGTTCTTCTAAAATACCAAGAATCTTAAATGGTTTAGGTATTGCAATTGTTTCTACATCAAAAGGTTTGATGACAGGAAAACAAGCCAAACAACTTAATGTTGGTGGTGAAGTAATTTGTTACGTATACTAATTTAAACTGTAGTAAGATGTCAAGAATAGGTAAAAACCCAATCGTAGTCCCTGCTGGAGTAACTGTAGAAGTTGCAGAAGGTATTATTACAGTAAAAGGAAAAAAAGGTCAACTAACTCAGGAGTTTTCGGACGTAACTGTAACAGTTGAAGGTGATCAAGTTCAAGTAGACAGATCATCTGATCATAAAGACCATAGAGCAAAACACGGATTATACAGATCTTTAATCAATAACATGATTGTAGGGGTATCTGAAGGTTTCACAAAAGAATTAGAATTGGTTGGTGTTGGTTATAGAGCATCTAATCAAGGTCAGAAATTGGATTTAGCTTTAGGTTTTTCTCACAATATTGTTTTAGAAGTTGCTCCAGAAGTAGTGGTAGAAACAATATCTGAAAAAGGAAAGAATCCAATTGTTAAATTAACGTCTTTCGACAAACAACTATTAGGGCAGATCGCTGCTAAAATTAGAGGTTTTAGAAAACCAGAGCCTTACAAAGGTAAAGGAGTTAAATTTGTGGGTGAAGTATTAAGAAGAAAAGCAGGTAAATCAGCTTAAAAAATATAAAGATATGTCATTAACAAAATCTGATAGAAGACAAAGAATTAGATATAGAATTAGAAAGACTATTAGTGGTACTGCTACTAAACCTAGACTTTCTGTTTACAGAAGTAACAAAGAAATCTACGCTCAATTAATTGACGACGTAGCTGGAGTTACTTTATTATCTGCCTCTTCAAGAGAAAAAGAAATAAATAAAGGTACAAACGTAGATGTAGCAACTGCAGTTGGAAAACTAGTTGGAGAAAAAGCGTTAAAAGCCGGGTTTGAAGCAGTAACTTTCGATAGAGGAGGTTATTTATATCACGGTCGTATTAAATCATTAGCTGAAGGCGCGAGAGCTGCTGGACTTAAATTCTAATATAGTATGTCTAATAGTAAATACAAGAATGTAGAGTTAGTAAAGCCTAGTGGTCTTGAATTAAAAGATCGTTTGGTAAGTGTTAATCGTGTTACTAAGGTTACAAAAGGAGGTAGAGCATTTGGTTTTTCTGCTATTGTAGTTGTAGGTGATGAAAATGGAGTAGTTGGTCATGGATTAGGAAAATCTAAAGATGTTTCTGAAGCAATTGCGAAAGCAGTAGAAGATGCTAAGAAAAATTTAGTAAAAATTCCTTTGAATGGACAATCAGTTCCTCACGAGCAAAAAGGAAAATTTGGTGGAGCACGTGTATTCTTAATTCCTGCCTCTCATGGTACAGGAGTTATTGCTGGTGGAGCTGTTCGTTCAGTTCTTGAATCAGTAGGGATCCACGATGTATTATCAAAATCACAAGGATCATCAAATCCTCACAACGTAGTAAAAGCAACTTTTGATGCTTTATTACAAATGAGAAGTGCTTACACTGTTGCAAAACAAAGAGGTATTTCTTTAGAAAAAGTTTTTAAAGGTTAATTCAAGGAAATTATGGCTAAATTATTAGTAAAACAAGTAAGAAGCAAAATCAACTGTCCACTTACTCAAAAAAGAGGATTAGAGGCTTTGGGTCTTCGTAAAATGGGTCAAGTTGTAGAACATGATTCTAATCCAACTATCCTTGGAATGATAAATAAAGTTAAACACTTAGTTTCTGTAGAAGAAGCTAAATAACAAAATACTGTTATGAATTTAAGTAACTTACAACCTGCTGAAGGTGCTACCCACAATCAAAATAAAAGATTAGGTAGAGGAGAAGGTTCTGGAAAAGGTGGTACTTCTGCAAGAGGACACAAAGGAGCAAAATCTCGTTCTGGTTATTCTAAAAAGATTGGTTTTGAAGGAGGACAAATGCCACTTCAAAGACGTGTGCCTAAGTTTGGTTTCACAAACATTAATCGTAAAGAATACGAAGGTGTTAACCTTGATACACTTCAATTACTTGTTGATAATGGAGTAATTACAGATACTGTAGATATGTCAGTTTTTGTGACTAACCGTTTGGCTACCAAAAATGAAATCGTTAAGATTTTAGGTAGAGGAGAATTGAAAGCGAAATTAAAGGTAACTGCTCACAAATTTACTGCTACTGCAAAAGCGGCTATTGAAGCTGCAGGTGGAGAAGCCGTAATATTATAATTTTCATAAGATGAAGAAATTTATTGAATCATTTATTAATGTTTGGAAAATCGAGGAACTTAAAAATAGAATCCTAATTACTTTAGGTCTATTATTGGTTTATCGTTTTGGAGCACACGTTACTCTTCCAGGTATTGACGCTACACAGTTAAACAGTTTAGCAGGCCAAACTAAAGACGGTATTGGTTCAATTCTTGACATGTTTACAGGTGGTGCTTTTTCAAAAGCTTCAATCTTTGCTTTGGGAATTATGCCTTACATTTCAGCATCTATCGTAGTTCAGTTAATGGGAATCGCGGTTCCTTATTTACAAAAATTACAAAGTGATGGTGAAAGTGGAAGAAAGAAAATCAACCAAATTACACGTTGGTTGACTATTGCAATTACGTTGGTTCAAGGTCCTGGTTATATCTATAACCTATACCGAACTTTACCAAAAGCAGCTTTCTTATTAGGGTCTGATTCTTTCGCATTCCTTTTCTCATCCGTTATTATTTTAGTTACAGGGACAATTTTCGCCATGTGGTTAGGAGAAAAAATTACTGATAAAGGAATTGGAAATGGTATCTCACTTTTAATTATGGTGGGTATCTTAGCAAGATTGCCTCAGGCATTTATTCAAGAATTTACTACTAGAGTAACGAATAACAATGGAGGTCCAATGTTATTGGTAATTGAAATTATCGTTTGGTTATTAGTAATTATTTCTTGTGTATTGTTAGTAATGGCAGTAAGAAAAATTCCAGTACAGTACGCTAGAAGAACGGTATCGGGAGATTTTGAACAAGATATGATGGGTGGAAATAGACAATGGATACCATTAAAGTTGAATGCATCTGGTGTTATGCCTATTATTTTTGCACAAGCGATAATGTTTATTCCAGCTGCTTTAGCAGGATTGTCAAAATCAGAAGTTTCCTCCTCTATTGCAGGTGCATTTAGTAATATGTTCGGTTTGTGGTATAATTTATTGTTTGCAACTTTAATTGTTGTATTCACTTATTTCTACACTGCAATCACCGTTCCTACAAACAAAATGGCAGATGACTTAAAAAGAAGTGGTGGTTTTATTCCTGGATTCAAACCAGGTGAAGAAACATCTAACTTTTTAGATAAAGTGATGTCTTTAATCACATTCCCAGGTTCTTTATTTCTTGCTTTAATAGCTGTGTTCCCAGCAATTGTTGTAAGTGTATTGGATGTTCAACAATCTTGGGCAATGTTCTTTGGAGGTACCTCACTTATAATTATGGTTGGAGTAGCAATTGATACCATTCAACAAATCAACTCTTATTTGCTTAACAAGCATTATGATGGTTTGATGAAAAGTGGAAAAAATAGAAAAGCGGTAGCTTAACTTATGGCAAAACAATCAGCAATAGAACAAGACGGATCAATCATTGAAGCATTGTCAAATGCGATGTTCCGTGTAGAATTAGAAAATGGACATGTTGTAATTGCTCATATTTCTGGAAAAATGCGGATGCATTATATCAAATTATTACCTGGTGATAAAGTGAAACTAGAAATGAGTCCTTATGATTTGTCAAAAGCAAGAATTACTTATAGATATTAATAAAGGCTAATCAATGAAAGTTAGAGCATCAGTTAAAAAGAGAAGTCCCGAGTGCGTTATCGTGCGAAGAAAAGGGAGATTGTACGTAATTAACAAAAAGAATCCTAGATTTAAACAAAGACAAGGATAGTTATGGCAAGAATAGCAGGGGTAGATATCCCAAAAAACAAGAGAGGTGTAATTGCACTAACCTATATCTTCGGATTAGGAAAAAGTAGAGCTATTGAGATTTTAGAAAAAGCTCAAGTAAGCCAAGACAAGAAAGTTCAAGATTGGAATGATGACGAGATCGGAGCAATTCGTGATGCGGTATCTAATTTCAAAATTGAAGGTGAATTGCGTTCAGAAGTTTCTTTAAACATCAAACGTCTTATGGACATTGGTTGTTATAGAGGTATTCGTCACAGATCTGGTCTTCCATTAAGAGGACAAAGAACTAAAAACAACTCTAGAACAAGAAAAGGTAAGAGAAAAACTGTTGCCAACAAGAAAAAAGCAACTAAATAATAAGTAGTATGGCTAAGGCAAGTACAAAAAAACGTAAAGTAATAGTTGAGTCAACAGGAGAAGCACACATTAGTGCTACTTTTAATAACATTATCATTTCTTTAACCAACAAGAAAGGGGAAGTTATTTCATGGTCTTCAGCTGGTAAAATGGGCTTCAGAGGTTCTAAAAAGAATACTCCATATGCAGCTCAAATGGCAGCAGAAGATTGTAGTAAAGTAGCTCTTGAGGCAGGACTTAAAAAAGTAAAAGTGTATGTAAAAGGACCAGGAAATGGACGTGAGTCTGCAATTCGTTCTTTACACAACGGTGGAATTGAAGTTACAGAGATTATCGATGTTACTCCTATGCCGCACAACGGATGTCGTCCTCCTAAAAGACGTAGAGTATAATTTATACTGGATTTATTTCAGTATCTAATTAAACAAACAATAAGTATAACAACTAGGTAGAAATAACGGTTATCGAAGGATTTGACCTGAATTCATAATCTCTACCTTAAATAATTTTTTAAAAATGGCAAGATATACTGGTCCTAAAACTAGAATTGCTCGTAAATTTGGCGAAGCAATATTCGGAGATGACAAATCTTTCGAAAAAAGAAATTATCCTCCTGGACAACACGGGATGGCTAAAAAAAGAGGTAAAAAATCTGAATATGCTATCCAGTTAATGGAGAAACAAAAAGCTAAATATTCTTATGGAATTTTAGAAAAACAATTCAGAGGTTTGTTTAAAAAAGCTTCTGCTACTAAAGGTGTAACAGGTGAAGTTCTTTTACAATTATGTGAAGCTAGACTTGACAACGTTGTTTTTAGAATGGGTATCGCTCCATCTAGAAGAGGTGCAAGACAATTAGTTTCTCACAGACACATTACCGTTAACGGTGAAGTAGTAGATATCGCTTCTTACCACCTAAGAGCTGGTGATAAAGTTGCGGTTCGTGAAAAATCTAAATCATTGGAAGCTATTGAGCGTTCTTTATCTAATTCATCTCACGTTTACGAGTGGATTACTTGGAATAACGATCTTAAAGAAGGTACTTTTGTTTCTGTTCCTGCTAGATTGCAGATCCCAGAAAACATCAAAGAACAATTAATCGTAGAGTTGTACAATAAATAATTAATTGACTTAGTCGAAATTATGGCAATATTTAATTTTCAGAAACCCGATAAAGTTATCATGATCGATTCTAACGATTTTGAAGGTAAATTCGAATTTAGACCTTTAGAACCTGGTTATGGATTGACTGTTGGTAATGCACTTAGAAGAGTTTTACTTTCTGCGCTAGAAGGTTACGCAATCACATCTGTTCGTATAGAAGGTGTTGATCACGAATTTTCTACAATTCCTGGAGTAGTTGAAGACGTAACAGAAATTATTCTTAATCTTAAACAAGTACGTTTCAAACGTCAAATTGAAGAGGTAGATAATGAAGCGGTTACCATTTCAGTAACAGGAAAAGAACAATTAACTGCAGGTGATTTTCAAAAATTCATCTCTGGTTTTCAAGTTCTTAACCCAGAATTAGTAATCTGCAACCTTGATAAAAAAGTTAATTTGAACTTCGAATTAACAATCGAAAAAGGTAGAGGTTACGTTCCTGCAGAAGAAAACAAAAAACAAAACGCAGCAATTGGAACTATTTTTACAGACTCCATTTTTACACCAGTAAAAAATGTGAAGTATGCAATTGAAAACTTCCGTGTTGAGCAAAAAACAGATTATGAAAAATTAGTTTTTGAAATTAAAACTGACGGGTCTATTAATCCTAAAGATGCCTTGACTGAAGCTGCTAAAGTTTTAATTCACCACTTCATGTTGTTTTCTGACGAAAGAATAACGCTGGAGGCTGATGAAATTGCTCAAACAGATTCTTATGATGAAGAATCATTGCACATGAGACAATTACTTAAAACGAAGCTTGTTGATATGGATTTATCTGTTAGAGCATTAAATTGTTTGAAAGCAGCTGAAGTTGATACGCTAGGTGACTTAGTATCATTCAACAAAAATGACCTTATGAAATTCCGTAACTTCGGTAAAAAATCTTTAACTGAACTAGATGAACTAGTTGCTATTAAAAATTTAACTTTCGGAATGGACTTAGCAAAATACAAATTAGATAAAGAATAATCTAATCCCGCCATGGCGAGGTTAAATTTAACATACAATGAGACACGGAAAAAAATTCAATCATTTAAGCAGACAGACTGCACATAGAAAATCTATGTTGGCTAATATGGCTTGTTCTTTAATCGAGCACAAACGTATTAATACTACTGTTGCTAAAGCAAAAGCGCTAAAACAATTCGTTGAGCCTTTAATTACAAAATCAAAAGCAGATACCACTCACAACAGACGTATCGTTTTTTCTTACTTACGTAGCAAATACGCGGTAACTGATTTATTCAGAGACGTAGCGGCTAAAGTAGGAGATCGCCCAGGTGGATATACTCGTATCATCAAAGTTGGAAATCGTTTAGGAGATAATGCCGATATGGCAATGATCGAATTAGTAGATTTTAACGAACTTTACAACGGTGGTAAAAAAGAAGTTAAAAAAGCAAAAAGCCGTAGAGGTGGAAAAGCTAAGAAATCAGAAGACACTGTAGAAGCAGCTCCAGCACCAGTTGCTGAAGTAGTTGAAGAAACTCCAGTAGCTGAAGCTCCAGAAGTGGAAGCAGAAGTAGAAGCTCCCGAAGCAGAAGTAGAAGTAGAAGCGCCAGTAGCAGAAGCAGAGGTTGAAGCTCCAGTAGCAGAAACAGAGGTTGAAGCTCCAGTAGCAGAAACAGAAGCTCCAGAGGCGGAAGAAAAAACAGAAGAATAATGATTTCATTATCAATAAATAGAAAAGGACATACTTTAAATAGTTTGTCCTTTTTTTTTGAACTTTTTTATCAGGCCTCTTCGACTATTCCTATTCCTGCTATCCATTGCAATCCTTAAAATGGCTTCGTACCTTCCCATTTTAAGGGATTTTCATTGCTATCAGGAGTAAAAGAAATTTTTGGCCTCTCGATAAATTAATTTTTATAGCATCATATTTTGAATTAAATTTGTAACCACATCACAACAACTATAAAATGAAATACTCAAACAGAAAATCTGCAATTTTACTCCTTAGTGACGGAACTATTTTTCATGGAAAATCCATTGGTATAGATGGAACTGCATTCGGAGAAGTTTGTTTCAATACCGGAATGACTGGGTACCAAGAAATTTTCACCGACCCTTCTTATTTTGGTCAAATAATGGTAGCTACCAACCCTCACATTGGAAATTATGGTGTTCATAAAAACGAAGTCGATTCCGACGGAATAAAAATAGCTGGATTAGTTTGTAAGAACTTTAGTTTTAATTATTCCAGACCGGACGCATCGGAAAGCCTTTATGACTATTTTGAAAAAGTAAATCTGGTTGCAATTTCTGATGTGGATACTAGAGCTTTAGTAAGTTATATTCGCGATAATGGCGCAATGAACTCAGTTATTTGTACTGACGGAACCCCGATTGAAGAGCTAAAAGCGAAATTAGCATTGGTTCCTAATATGAAAGGATTGGAATTGGCTTCAAAAGTTTCAACGAAAACTCCTTACTTCTATGGTGATGAAAAGGCTACTTATAAAATTGCCGCTTTAGATTTAGGTATAAAAACCAATATCTTACGATGTCTTGAAGCAAGAGATTGTTACATTAAAGTTTTCCCTTACAATACCTCTTTTGAGGAATTAAAAGCATTTAATCCCGATGGTTACTTCCTTTCCAACGGACCCGGCGATCCAGATCCGCTAAAAGAAGTTCAAGAAGTAACGCGTCAAATTCTTAAAACCGATACTCCCGTTTTTGGAATTTGCTTAGGCCACCAAATGATTGCTTTAGCCAATGGAATTTCTACCTATAAAATGTTTAACGGCCACCGCGGAATCAATCACCCAGTGAAGAATATGATTACCAATAAAGGGGAAATTACCTCTCAAAACCATGGTTTTGCAGTAAACAAAGAAGAATTAGAAAATCATCCCGACTTTGAAATTACTCATTTGCATTTAAATGATGGGACAGTTGCTGGAATGAAAATGATTTCTAAAAGCTGTTTTTCAGTACAATACCATCCGGAAGCAAGTCCGGGACCACACGATGCTGCTTATTTATTTGATCAGTTTATTGATAATATAAAACTTTCGAAGAACTAAAACGTTTGAGTTAATAACATTAATTAGTTTCAAATAAACATTACAATACTTCTAATATATTTGCATTATAATTTAGTAAATAACTATTAATAATAAATTTAAGATGAGCATAATTATCAAAATTCACGCAAGACAAATCTTCGATTCAAGAGGAAATCCTACTATAGAAGTAGATGTAGTTACTGAAAATGGAGTTTTAGGAAGAGCAGCTGTTCCTTCTGGAGCCTCAACAGGAAAATATGAAGCTGCGGAATTACGTGATGGTGGTAAAGCATTCCTTGGAAAAGGAGTTTTAAAAGCAGTCGAAAATGTAAATACAAAAATTGCTGAAGAATTATTAGGAATTTCTGTTTTTGAACAAAACCTAATCGATCAAGTGATGATCGATTTGGATGGAACTCCAAATAAATCCAATTTGGGTGCCAACGCAATATTAGGAGTTTCATTGGCAGCAGCCAAAGCAGCCGCTAACGAATTGGGCTTACCTTTGTATAGATATATTGGTGGTGTTTCAGCAAATACTTTACCAGTTCCAATGATGAACATCATCAACGGGGGGTCTCACTCTGATGCGCCAATTGCATTTCAAGAGTTTATGATTATCCCGGTAAAAGCAACTACATTCACACAAGCCATGCAAATGGGAACGGAGATTTTCCACCACCTTAAAAAAGTATTGCACGACAGAGGTTTAAGTACAGCAGTGGGTGACGAAGGAGGATTTGCTCCAAATTTAGCTGGCGGGACAGAAGATGCATTAGATACCATTAAAAAAGCAGTGGAAGCGGCAGGTTATTCTTTCGGAAACGAAATTATGGTTGCCTTAGATTGTGCTGCTTCTGAATTCTTTGTAAACGGAAAATACGATTACTCAAAATTTGAAGGGGAAACAGGAAAAATCAGAACCTCAGAAGAGCAAGCCGATTATTTAGCAGAATTAGCGGCTAAATATCCAATTATTTCTATTGAAGATGGAATGGATGAAAACGACTGGGATGGTTGGAAATATTTGACAGAAAAAATAGGACATAAAACGCAATTAGTGGGGGATGATTTATTTGTTACCAATGTGGAGCGCCTTTCCACCGGAATTGAAAAAGGAATTGCCAATTCAATCTTAGTGAAAGTAAACCAAATTGGAACCTTAACAGAAACTATTGCAGCGGTTAATATGGCTAAAAATGCAGGTTATACTTCTGTAATGTCTCACCGTTCAGGGGAAACAGAAGACAATACTATTGCCGATTTAGCAGTAGCCTTAAATTGTGGTCAAATAAAAACAGGTTCTGCTTCAAGAAGTGATCGTATGGCAAAATACAATCAATTGCTTAGAATTGAAGAGGAACTAGGAGACGTAGCTTATTTTCCTGGTGCAAAAGCATTCAAAATCAAATAAGTTGTAATTCACCATTTATACACGTCCAATTAGTGAATTGCTAATTGGACGTTTTTTTATGCCAATTTTTATGTTTTTCTAAAAAGGATTGACATTATTATAATTTTTATATTTAATTTAACGAAATCGTTACCGTATTTCTTTTTTAATTAATATGAAATACCTTAATTTTGTTCACAATTAAAAATTAGATTTTCCACATAGTATGTCAAAAATAGCGGTATTAGAATTAGAAGGTAAAAAATATGAATTTCCTGTAATTGTAGGAAGTGAAAATGAAGTAGCCATAGATGTTAATAAATTACGTGATTTATCAGGAGCTATCACTCTAGATCCAGGGTATAAAAATTCAGGATCTTGTAAAAGTGAAATCACCTTCCTTGATGGGGAAGAAGGAATTTTGCGTTACAGAGGGTATGCAATTGAAGAATTGGCTGACAAAGCTAATTTCCTAGAAGTTTCTTACTTATTAATTTTTGGTGAGTTACCTACTGCACAGCAGTTAGAAGAATTTGAAACCAATATTAGAAAATACACTTTGGTGAACGAAGAAATGAAAAACATCATAGATGGATTTCCAAAAACAGCCCACCCAATGGGAGTTTTATCTTCTTTAACCAGTGCCTTAACTGCTTTCAATCCGAAGTCGGTAAATGTTGAAAATGAAAAAGAAATGTATGAAGCGGTTTGTAAAACCATGGGTAAATTCCTTGTAATTGCAACCTGGACGTACAGAAAAAGCATGGGTTATCCATTGAATTACTACGATAATACGAAAGGGTACGTGGATAATTTTATGCGATTAATGTTTGAAATTCCAACAGGACCTTACGCTTCTAACCCAGTGGTTGTTGATGCTTTAAATAAATTATTTATCCTTCATGCCGATCACGAGCAAAATTGTTCTACTTCAACAGTAAGAATGGTTGGCTCTTCACACGCTGGTTTATTTGCTTCCATCTCAGCTGGAGTTTCTGCACTTTGGGGACCACTTCACGGTGGTGCCAATCAAGCAGTTCTTGAAATGCTTGAAGAGATTCAGAAAAATGGTGGTGATGCTGATAAATATATGGCGAAAGCCAAAGATAAAGAGGATCCTTTCCGTTTAATGGGATTCGGTCACCGTGTTTACAAAAATTTTGACCCAAGAGCAAAAATCATTAAAAAAGCAGCTGACGAAGTTTTAACCACTTTAGGAGTTAATGATCCCATTTTAGCGATTGCTAAAAGATTAGAAGAAGCGGCTTTAGTAGATGAGTATTTTGTATCTAGAAAATTATATCCTAACGTCGATTTCTATTCTGGAATCATTTACCGTGCCTTAGGGATTCCAACAGATATGTTCACTGTATTGTTCGCCATTGGAAGATTGCCAGGTTGGATTGCGCAATGGAAAGAAATGCGTGAAAATAAAGAGCCTATTGGTCGTCCAAGACAAGTTTATATCGGCGAGCCATTAAGAGATTTTAAATCTATTGAGAAAAGATAAATTTTTTGATTAATTATTGAGAAAGCTTCACCAATTGTGAAGCTTTTTTTATATTTGTAATTAGTCTATTCTAAGAAAATACCCATGTTAAAGCTAAATGTAAAAAACGAAACAGCAAGATTGAGAGCAGTAGTTTTAGGGTCGGCAATTAATAATGGGCCAACACCAACTATTGAAGAAGCCTACGACCCAAAATCATTAGAGCATATAATAGCAGGAACTTATCCTGTGGAAGCCGACATGGTTAAAGAAATAGATGCCTTTAATGCCGTGTTTAAAAAATATGAGGTAACGGTTTATCGGCCTGAAATGATTGAAAATTACAACCAGATTTTTACCCGAGATATCGGATTTGTAATAGATGATATTTTTATAAAAGCCAATATTTTACCAGATAGGGAAAGGGAACTGGATGCTATTCAATATATTACCGATCAAATAGATCCGTTAAGAGTGATTCGCCCTCCCGAGGAAGTGCATATTGAAGGTGGCGATGTAATGCTTTGGAAAAACTATATTTTTATCGGAACCTATAAAGGCAGTGATTACAAAGATTATATCACCGCAAGAACCAATTGGCAAGGAGTTGAATTTATTAGAAATCTATTTCCAGATAAAATTGTAAAAGAATTTGATTTGGTTAAATCAAAAATTGAAGCCCGAGACAATGCGCTCCATTTGGATTGTTGCTTCCAACCGGTAGGGCTAGACAAAGGAATTATTTACAAGCAAGGATTTCGAGAAGAAGCTGATTATTTATATCTCGTAGCCCTTTTTGGAAAAGAGAATTTATTTCATATTAAAAGAAATGAAATGTATAATATGTATTCTAATGTTTTCTCGATTGCCCCAAACGTAGTGGTTTCTGAAAGAAAATTTAAAAGATTAAACAAGTGGCTTAGAGGAAATGGATTTACCGTTGAGGAAGTGCCTTATGCAGAAATAGCCAAACAAGAAGGATTGTTAAGGTGTTCGACTTTGCCGTTAATTAGAGAATAAATGTGTTTAAAGTTTAAAGTTTAAGGTTGTTGCTAACTTTAAACTTCTAACTTTAAACTTTAAACTTTAAACAATAAAATAACATGAATCAAACTACCAATTCTATTTTAATGATTCGCCCTGTTGCTTTTCGAATGAACGAGCAAACGGCAGTAAATAACTATTACCAAAAAGTGATCGACGGATTATTGCCTGCAACGGTTAATGCAAAAGCCCAACAAGAATTCGATGCTTTTGTTGCAAAATTAGAAGCTGTTGGAATTGAGGTAATTGTTGTAGATGATACTATAAACCCCGATACACCTGATAGTATTTTTCCAAACAACTGGATCTCCTTTCATGAAAATGGTGACATCGCATTGTTTCCGATGTATGCTGAAAACCGCCGATTGGAGCGTCGTGAAGATATTTTGGATTTATTAGAAGAAAGAGGTTTTATTATCGATAATATTATGGATTATACTTCTGCTGAAGAAGACGATTTTTTCCTTGAAGGTACTGGAAGTATTCTTCTAGATCGTTCTAATGGAAAGGCCTATTGCGCCTTATCACCAAGAGCCGATGAAGAATTATTTATAGAGTTTTGTGAAGATTTTGACTTAAATCCTATTCTATTTGAAGCGTTTCAAACCGTAAATGGCGAACGAAAATTAATCTATCACACCAATGTAATGATGTGTATTGGGGAAACTTTTGCCGTAATTTGCGCCGATTCTATAGACGATAAAAAAGAACGCAAAATGGTGGTCGATAGTTTAAAAGGCGATGATAAAGAAGTGATTTACATAACCGAAGAGCAAGTCAATAATTTTGCAGGAAACATGCTTGAGGTAAAAGGGGAGAATGAAAGAAGGTATTTGGTAATGAGTGCAGCGGCCTATCAAAGTCTTACCAAAAAACAAATTGCACAATTGGAAGAACACGTTACTATTTTAAGTGCCAACCTAGATACTATTGAGGCTTGTGGTGGTGGAAGTGCCCGTTGCATGATGGCCGAAATATTCTTACCTAAAGAGGAAATTTAAACCACAGTAAATTAGTATTTTTGCAAAATGAAAAATAAAAAAACACTCGTACTTGGCGCGTCAACAAAGCCCGACCGATATTCGTATAAAGCCATTACTATGTTAGTTGAGAAAGGGCATTCGGTATTAGCCATTGGGCAAAATACAGGCGAAGTTGCGGGAATAAAAATTTACACCAAAGCCATTCCGTTATCGCAAATAAACACCGTTTCCCTATATTTAAATCCGTCCAGACAAAGAGATTATTACAATTATATTGTGGAAGCCAAACCAAAAAGGGTGCTTTTCAACCCAGGAACTGAAAATCCTGAATTTTACCAATTACTTAAATTGAACAATATAAAAGTAGAAGTAGCGTGTACTTTGGTGCTTTTAGCTACCAATCAATACTAGAAGTAGATGAATGTTGTAGGTTGAGAATGTTGTAGGTTGTAAGTTGAGAAAGTTGTAAGTTGTAGGTTCAAAGAAAAACGTTTACTGTTAACCGTTGACCGTTGACCGAAGAACAAATGCGAAAAACGACCATCGAACAACGAATAACGTTAAACGTTGACCGTTGACCGAAGAACAAAAAGCGACCAACGATCATCGGCCACCGTTTACCAAATAATCAATACCAGCCAAATAATCAATTTTATGGAACTTACCCAATTACAATCCAAAATTCATTTTATCCGTGGAGAAAAAATCATATTTGATTTTGATTTAGCTACGCTTTACGAAGTAGATACGAAAGTTTTAAATCAAGCAGTAAAAAGAAACAGCATTCGGTTTCCTGAAGATTTTATGTTCCAAATTACTGGGGATGAATTAGAATCTAACTGGTCACAATTTGTGACTAGTTCAAATAAGCATAGAGGAAAAAAATATTTACCCTATGCCTTTACCGAACAAGGAGTGGCGATGCTAAGCTCTATATTACGATCTGATAAAGCAGCAATTGTTAACATCGCAATTATGCGGGCGTTTGTAGAAATCAGAAAAGCAATTGGTTTGCAAAGTGAAATCTCACAACAAATTCGAGAATTGAAAAGTGATTTAGAAGAAAGATTGGGAGAACACGATGTTCAATTAATGGAGATTTATGCTGCAATGGAGCAGTTGTTAGAAGAAAGCGCTCAAAAAAAAGAATTCGATAATAGAAAAAAGCTTGGTTATTAAATAAGGTGTAAGGTGTAAGTTGAAAGGACAACGTTAATCGTTGACCGAAGAACAAAAAGCGAAAAACGACCATCGAACAACGAATAACGTTAAACGTTTACCGTTGACCGAAGAACAAAAAGCAAAAAGCAAAAAGCGAACAACGAATAGCGGATGACGAATATCGAATAACGACCATCAAATAACCGATAACCAAATTAACATTTAATTAAATCAACGTTGAATCAAAACTGCGTTTGTGAAGTCGCCGGTTTACTGATAAGTAATAGTCCTATAAACGTAATCAATCCATTAATTATAATCAACTCGTTGTCAATTACATAGTCACCAAAGAGCGCCGCTGAATTATAGCTGATCAAGAAACAAATTGCCGGAGAGAGTACACAGATTACCGGAACCCATTGATCGTGTACCGTTTTTGTTTTCATAAACATCCCAAAACAAAATAATCCCAATAATGGTCCGTAAGTATAGGAAGCTATTTTAAAAATCATACTCACCACCGAGGCATCATTGATAGTATTAAAAAGTAAAATCACCAAAAACATCAACGTGGAGAAACCAATGTGAACAAAATGTCGGGTTCTTACCATATTGGCTTTACCCGCATTTTCAGCTTTATCCATACCCAGAAAATCAACACAAAATGACGTCGTTAAAGCTGTTAAAGCGGAATCGGTAGTTGCAAATGTGGCTGCGGTCAAACCCAGTAAAAAAACGATGGCTGGAATTAAAGTCAAATGGTGAAACGCTATTTCAGGGAAAAGCAAATCCGTTCTCGGTTTTCCTGTAATCAAATCCGTAGGAACTTCAATCCCGTTTTTGGTAGCATAAATATAAAGTAAAGCGCCCACGCTTAAAAAGAAGATATTGATAATCACAAAAATACCTGTAAAAGTAAACATGTTTTTCTGAGCCTCTTTGATGTTATTACAACTCAAATTCTTTTGCATTAAATCTTGATCCAGACCTACCATGGCAATGGTCACAAAAATTCCTCCTAAAATTTGTTTAACAAAATAACTTCCTTTCATATAATCTTCATAGAAAAACACCTTGGAGTAATTGCTATTTTTAACGGCTTCAAAAGCGTCTACGATACCTAGATTCAAAGTGCTACAAATAAAATAGATGGTTAAAAAAACCGAGGAAACCAAGAATACCGTTTGCAAAGTATCGGTAATTATGATCGTTTTTAAACCACCTTTGTAGGTGTAGGCAAATATTAATAGTAACGAAATTAATACGGTAATTGCAAAGTCAATTCCATAAAAATCAAATACATAGCGTTGTAAAACGATCACCACTAAATACAACCTAAACGCCGACCCAATGGTTCTACTAATTAAAAAAATAGAAGCCGCAGTTTTATAACTTACTTTTCCAAGTCGTTGCTCAAAATACCCGTAGATCGAAGTCAAATTCATGCGGTAATACAAAGGCAGCAATACCTTAGCAATAATGATAAACCCAATAGCGTTTCCCAATACAAATTGAAAGTACTTGAATTGCGTTTCAGGATTACCCACTTCACCGGGCACCGATATAAAAGTAACTCCTGAAAGTGCTGTGCCTATCATCCCAAAGGCGACCAAATACCATTTGGAGTTTTTGTTGGCCTTGAAAAAAGCGTCGTTGCCGGTATTATTTTTACTCACAAAATGCGAAATAAGGAACAAAATTCCAAAATACACCAACATTAATAGCACAATAGCGATAGGAGTCATAATTGTTTTTTTATTTACAAATAACTTAATTTTTTTTAATAATACTTATTTTACCAGGTATTATTTCTACACGTAAATTAAATTTATGTTACTTATGCTATTTTTTAGGCATTTTTTGTGGAGCAAAAGAAATAAATTATATATTTGTTCAAAATTTAAACTTATAAGTCATGAAAAATCTAATATTAGTATTCTTATTATTCTCAACTTTTGCTGTAGTAGCTCAAGACAATGTTACCAATGAAAAGCCAAAATGGATTCTTGGATTTGGTGTAAACTTTATAGATAACACCGCTAGCAAAAATGGTAAATATTTTAATGTTTCAGATCAATGGAATTATTTGTCTACAGTTTCAAAAGTAAGCGTTGAAAGAGTAATGAGTGAGCAGTTTTCAATTGAAGTGTCAGGTGGAATTAATAGATTGTCATCTAATAAAAAGCAAAACGATATTTTTATTGATGAGGATCAAAATTATCTTGGGATGGACTTAAACGGTAAATTTTACTTTGGTAAATCCTTATTTGATTTACCAGCTTTTGATCCATATTTAGTTGCTGGATTTGGTATTAATTCAGTTGATGATACTGCCAACCAAACTTCTAATTTTGGATTGGGTTTCAATTATTGGTTCAAACCAAATTTTGGATTGCGCGTGCAAACAATGGGTAAATACGGATTTACTCAAAATGTACTTTTAAACAATCACATTCAACACAGCGCTGAATTGTTATTTAAATTCTAATTCACCTCTTTTATAGTATAAAAAACCACCATAACATTGGTGGTTTTTTTTTAAATTAGGTTAAACAAACTGTAAAATTATCTTATATTTTTATTGTTTAAATTAAAATTAATGAGTACTTTTGTTACTCAATATTGTTATAAATAATGCTGCAAACACTAATTACCTCAAAAACCCGTCTTAGAATTTTGGTCAAGTTTTTCATAAACGCAGCCAATAATGGACATCTTCGTGGTTTAGCAGAAGAAATGCAGGAATCCACCAATGCAATTCGAAAAGAGTTAAATAATTTAGAGGAAGCGGGATATTTGAAAAAAGAAGCCGTTCAAAATCGAATCTCCTACAAAGCAAATACCAAACACCCACTTTATCAAACACTAAAAAATATTATTTTCCAACACATAGGTTTGGATTCTATCGTGGAAATGGTTTTGGACCGAATGGGAGAAGTGAAAAAAATTATTGTAATTGGCGATTATGCCAATGGGATTGATACCGGTACCATTGAGGTGGTTGTGGTAGGGGAGGAATTGAACACCGAGTACATAAAGAGTCTGTCTGTTAAAATTGAGAAGGAAATAAATAGGAAAGTTCAGTTTTTTATCACTCCAAAATACGATGGCTCAGGGTTAGTAATATTTGAGGTTGAAAAAATTGTTAAAAACACGTTGGTTTAAGTATGTCTTGGTTTGCAATATATACTCGACCTAAAAATGAAAAAAAGGTAGTTGAAGGACTTGAAAAATTAGGCATTGAAGTGTATTGCCCAATGATTACGCAAGTGAAGCAATGGTCGGATCGAAAAAAGAAAGTAGAAATGCCGCTTATTAATTCTTACGTATTTGTAAATATTGAAGATAAAAAAAGAAATATAGTTTTTGAAGTGCCAGGCGTCGTGCGGTATTTATTTTGGTTGGGAAAACCTGCAATTATTCAAGAACAAGAAATAGATACGCTAAAAGCCAGTTTAAAAGGAATTTTTAGTAGCGTTGAGGTTAATGGAATACAACCTGGAGATAGCTTAACGATATCTCAAGGTCCTTTTCAAGGAAAAGAAGGGGTGGTGGCCCATGTGGATAAAAATAAAATCCGATTGGTTTTAAAAGAACTAGGAGTTTTAATAACTATTTCGAAAGAGATAGAATAATTTATTAGGTTTTTTATTTTCCTGATTAGTCACAAAATGGGACTGATAGGGCGAAGCCGTGGGAGAAAGTTGAGAAGGTTGTAGGTTGAGAAGGTTGTAGGTTGTAAGTTGAAAAGGTTAACCGTTATCCGTTAACCGTTGACCGAAAAGCGAAAAACGACCAACGATCATCGACCAACGAATATCGTTATCCGCTGACTGTTGATCGAAGAAGCGAAAAACGAAAAACAAACATCGATCAACGAATATCGTTATTCGTTGACAGTTGACCGAAAATCAAAAAACGACCATCGATCATCGAATAACGAACAAACGAATCCACTTTTAAAAAAAATACGTTCTTGACTACCACTTCTGCAAACACCCTCATGGTATTGGCGAT
Source organism: Flavobacterium sp. (assembly GCA_021740105.1). Classification (GTDB taxonomy): domain Bacteria; phylum Bacteroidota; class Bacteroidia; order Flavobacteriales; family Flavobacteriaceae; genus Flavobacterium. Next base: position 65,418 of record JAIPAM010000005.1, on the reverse strand, counting down.
AGAAAACAACAAAGGAAAGAACGGCAGTGACCATCATAGCAAGGAGGCACGACGTTCGACTTCGGTCGCGGAGAGATTGCCGAGCTAGTTTTCAAGATAAGACTATGCAGGCTTGATCTTTTTTGTTACTTTTTTACCATCAAGGGAAAAAAGTAAAGAGAAAAAATGATATAGTTCTTGGTTGAGGAAGTTTAGGTTGAGAGGGTTGTAAGTTGTTGGTTGAAAAAGTTAACCGTTAAGCGTTGACCGTTGATCGAAGAAGCAAAAACGAACAACGAACAACAAATATCGTTGACCGAAAAGCGAATAACGACCATCGATCATCGAATAACGAACAAACGAATCCACTTAAATAAATAGTAATAAATTATTAATTTAATGAATTTAAATTCTAAAATATACATTGCAGGCCATAACGGAATGGTAGGAAGCGCCATTTGGCGAATTCTATCTGCAAAAGGATATTCTAATTTAATAGGCGCCAGTAGCAAAGAATTGGATCTTAGAAACCAGCAATCGGTAATTGAATTTATTGCTAATGAAAAGCCCGACGTAGTTATTGATGCCGCAGCAAAAGTAGGAGGGATATTGGCTAATAGTGATTTTCCTTACCAGTTTTTAATGGAAAACATGCAAATTCAAAACAATTTACTTAGCGCTGCCTTTGAACAAGGAATCAATAAATTCATTTTTCTAGGAAGCTCCTGCATTTACCCTAAATTGGCACCACAGCCATTAAAAGAAGAATATTTGTTAACGGGTTCTTTAGAAACTACTAATGAATGGTATGCTTTAGCAAAAATTACGGGTGTAAAAACCTGTCAAGCGATTCGAAACCAATTTGGCAAAGATTATGTAAGTTTGATGCCAACAAATTTATACGGTACCAATGACAACTTCGATTTATCGAGTTCTCATGTTTTGCCTGCTTTAATCAGAAAATTTCATGAAAGTAAATTAAACAATAATGCTCCGGTAACCCTTTGGGGAAGCGGAACGCCATTACGAGAATTTTTATTTGTAGACGATATGGCAGCAGCAGTAGTGTTTGCATTAGAAAATAAATTACCTGATTACTTGTACAATATTGGAACGGGAGAAGATTTAACAATTAAAGATTTGGCACTATTGATTCAAAAAATTGTAGGTCATACTGGAGAAATAGTATGGGATCAAACCAAACCCGATGGGACCCCAAGAAAACTAATGGATGTATCTAAAATGCAAGCTTTGGGCTGGAAACACCAGGTGAATTTAGAAGACGGTATTAAAAAAACATACCATTGGTTTTTGAATAACCTAAATGATTATAAAGAATTGAAAATGTAGTTCGTAAACCGCTAACCGATTATCGTTAACCGTTAAAGCACCATCGAACATCGACCATCAGTCATCGATCATCGGTCATCGACCAACAAACATCGGTCAACGACTAATTAACAAAACAAATGGAATCAAATTTGGAAGTTTGGAAATTATCTCATCAATTAACTATTGATGTATATAAGTTAACTCAAGTATTTCCTAAATCAGAACAATTTGGTCTTGTTAGTCAAGTTAGAAGAAGTGTTAGTAGTATTCCAACCAATATTATTGAAGGGCAAGCTAGACAATACAAAAAAGAATTCATACAGTTTTTATATATAGCTAAAGGTTCTTTGGAAGAAACCAATTATCATTTATTTTTGTCAAAAGATTTGGGATATATAAGTGAAAAAGAATATCAAATTTTATATGAATTGTGTACAAGAATAAAAATGATGTTATTTAAATTAATAAAATCAATGCAGTAAATTTCGTTGATCGTTATCCGTTTATAGTTAAACGTTAAAACATTATCGTATAACGAACATCGGTCAACGAACATCGGTCAACGAAAAACGAATCACGAACAACGAACAACGAATCACGAACAACGGACAACGAATATGAAAACAGCATTAATTACGGGAGTAACCGGTCAAGACGGTTCCTATTTAGCGGAATTATTATTAGAAAAAGGCTATATGGTTCACGGTATTAAACGAAGAGCTTCTTCCTTTAATACCCAAAGAATCGATCATTTGTATAGAGACCAACACGAAAATAATGTACATTTTAAATTGCATTATGGGGATCTTACCGACGCCACCAATTTAATTCGAATTATTCAAGAAATCCAACCGGATGAAATATACAATTTAGGGGCCATGTCCCATGTCAAAGTTTCTTTTGATTCGCCAGAATATGTAGCCAATGTTGATGGCTTAGGCACTTTGAGAATCTTGGAAGCCGTACGAATTTTAGGTTTGGAAAAGAAAACTAGAATCTACCAAGCTTCCACATCAGAGTTGTACGGTGGTTTAGAAGAAAATAAAAATGAAAAAGGATTTTACGACGAAAACTCTCCTTTTTACCCTCGTTCCCCATACGGAGTAGCTAAAATTTACGGATTTTGGATCACCAAAAACTACCGTGAAGCTTACAATATGTTTGCCTGTAATGGAATTTTATTCAACCATGAATCGCCAAGAAGAGGAGAAACTTTTGTAACTAGAAAAATTACCATGGCCACGGCTGCAATTGCTTTAGGAAAACAAGAGTGCTTGTATTTAGGAAATCTAAATTCACAAAGAGATTGGGGTCATGCCAAAGATTACGTAGAAGCCATGTGGCGAATTTTGCAACAAGAGGTAGCTGAAGATTATGTAATTGCAACCGGAGTAACGACCTATATTCGAGATTTTGTTCGTTTTGCATTTGCAGAATTAGGAATAACCTTACGTTTTGAAGGTAAAGAAGAACAAGAGGTTGGAATTATTGATTTTATTGATGTTGAAAAATATGAAAAATCGATTTACGAAACCAACGAACATCGAACATCGACCAACGGTCAACCAAAAATAGGAAAAGTAGTAGTTCGGGTAGATCCACAATATTACCGACCAACAGAAGTTGATTTATTAATTGGAGACCCTACCAAATCAAAAACTCAATTGGGTTGGGTACCCCAATATGACTTGGCTGGATTGGTTAAAGAAATGGTAGCGAGCGATTTGGAGTTGGCGAGGAAGTTGTAGGTTGAGAAGGTTGTAAGTTGTAAGTTGTAGGTTGAAAAAGTTGACCGCTAACCGTTGACCGTTGATCGAAAAAAAAAAACGAATAACGACCATCGATCATCGACCAACGAACATCGTAATCCGTTGACCGTTGATCGAAAAGAAAAAAACGAATAACGACCATCGATCATCGACCAACGAACATCGTTATCCGTTGACCGTTGACCGAAAAGCAAAAAAAGAACAACGAATATCGTTTACCGTTGACCGAAGAACAAAAAGCGAACAACGAACAACTATCATCGACCAACGAACAACGATCATCGAATAACGAACATCGAACATCGAACAACAAATGATAAAAAACCTAATTATTTTTGGAACACGCCCTGAAGCTATAAAAATGGCTCCATTAGTTCGTGCTTTTCAAAAAAACAAAGACCAATTTGACACTCGGGTGTGCGTCACAGCCCAACACCGTGAAATGTTGGACCAAGTATTGGATTTTTTTGAAATTACCCCGGATTATGATTTGGATCTAATGAAGCCCAATCAAAATTTATATACGTTGACTTCCGATATTATTTTAGGATTAAAACCAATATTAGAAGAATTCCAACCCGATTACGTTTATGTGCACGGTGATACCACCACTACCATGGCCTCTAGCATTGCCGCTTTTTACTCCGGAGCCAAGATATGTCACGTGGAGGCAGGATTAAGAACCAATAACAAGCTATCTCCCTTTCCAGAAGAAATAAACCGTCAGCTTACGGGGAGAATAGCCGATTATCATTTTGCTCCCACGGAGCAAGCGAAACAAAACTTGCTGAAGGAAAATGTTCCTGAAAGCACCATTGTAGTAACTGGGAACACCGTTATTGACGCCTTATTAGAAAGCGCCAGTAGAGTAGAGAATTTAGAGAATCCAGAAATTGAAAAATTAAAAGCGATTATTGATCCTACTAAAAAAATAATTTTAGTAACGGGTCACCGCAGAGAAAACCACGGACAAGGTTTTATTTCAATTTGTGAGGCTTTAAGAGAAATAGCTCAAAAAAATAGGGAAGTACAGATTATTTACCCAGTCCATTTGAACCCCAATGTGCAGCAGCCTGTTTATGAATTGTTAAATGGAATCGGAAATATTAATTTAATGGAACCGGTGGCTTACCCTGCTTTTGTTTGGTTAATGAATAAATCCTATTTAATAATTACTGATTCAGGGGGAATTCAAGAAGAAGCACCCAGTATAGGTAAACCAGTATTGGTAATGCGCGATACTACCGAACGTCCCGAGGCTGTTGAAGCAGGAACCGTAATTTTGGTTGGAAACGATAAAGAAAAAATTATTTCGGAATGTACTATCTTACTGACTAATAAAGAAAAGTACCTTAAAATGAGTGCCTTGCACAATCCTTATGGGGACGGTAAGGCGTGTGTGAAGATTTTGGATTTTCTGAAATCACTAAATTACAATACTTTAAAATCTCAACATATATAAATGTCAAATAAAAATCAAACTATACTAATTACTGGAGGAGCAGGATTTATTGGTTCTAACCTTTGCGAATATTTTTTATCAAAAGGGTATAAAGTAGTTTGTTTGGATAATTTTGCAACCGGACACCGACATAACATAGCCCCTTTTTTAGAAAATAAAAATTTCACTTTAATTGAAGGCGATATTCGGAATTTAGAAGATTGTCAAAAAGCAACGGAAGGTGTTGATTATGTATTGCATCAAGCAGCATTGGGATCTGTACCTCGTTCCTTAAAAGATCCTATTACATCTAATGCCGTTAATGTTTCTGGTTTTTTGAACATGTTAGTAGCTGCAAGAGATGCAAAAGTAAAACGATTTGTGTATGCGGCAAGTTCTTCTACTTATGGAGATTCACAAGGACTCCCAAAAGTGGAAGACGTGATTGGAAAACCTTTGTCGCCCTATGCGATAACCAAATACGTCAACGAGTTGTACGCAGACATTTTTAGTAAAACCTATGGATTAGAAACGATAGGACTGCGATATTTTAATGTGTTTGGAAGAAAGCAAGATCCAAATGGAGCTTATGCAGCGGTGATCCCTTTGTTTGTGAAGCAGTTTATGAACCATGAAAGTCCCGTAATTAATGGGGATGGAAATTACTCTCGTGATTTCACTTACATTGATAATGTCATTCAAATGAATGAATTGGCCATGTTATCACAGAATCCAGAAGCCATCAATACAGTTTACAATACCGCTTATGGTGACAGAACTACATTAACTCAACTAGTTGGATATTTAAAAGATAATCTAGCACAGTTTGATCCTAAAATTGCTGAGGTAGAAGTAATTAATGGTCCAAATAGAGCAGGCGATATTCCACATTCGTTAGCTAGCATTGAAAAAGCAAAAAGCAAATTGGGATACAACCCCAAATATTCCATTAAAAAAGGTATCAAAGAAGCCGTTTCTTGGTATTGGGAGCATTTGAAATAAATAAATATCGACATTGTACATCGATCAACGAAAATCGATCAACGGATAATAAAAATATGAATAAAATAGCAATTATAGGTTTAGGATATGTCGGGCTTCCATTAGCCCGTTTATTTGCAACAAAATACCAAGTAGTAGGTTTTGACATCAATCAAAAACGAATTAAAGAGTTATGCTCAGGTACCGATAGTACTCTGGAAGTTTCGGACGAAGTTTTACAGAAAGTATTGGTAAATGATTTCAAAAATAATGAAAACGGTTTGTTGTGTTCTTCCACTTTAGAAGATATATCCGACTGTAATTATTACATCGTAACCGTTCCCACACCTGTAGACAAAAACAATCGTCCAGATTTGACTCCATTATACAAAGCCAGTGAAACGGTGGGAAAGGTTTTGAAAAAAGGGGATATTGTTATTTATGAATCTACAGTTTACCCGGGCGCAACAGAAGAAGAATGCATCCCTGTTTTAGAAAAAGTATCGGGATTAAAATTTAACGATGACTTTTTTGCAGGCTATTCACCTGAGCGAATCAATCCAGGTGATAAAGAACATACTGTAGAGAAAATATTAAAAGTAACTGCTGGTTCCACACCAGAAATAGGACTAAAAGTAAATGAGTTGTATAAAAGTGTCATTATTGCAGGAACCCATCTGGCACCTACTATAAAAGTAGCCGAAGCCGCTAAGGTAATTGAAAATTCGCAACGCGACATCAATATTGCGTTTGTGAATGAGTTGGCAAAAATTTTCAATTTGATGCAAATTGATACCCAAGCCGTGTTAGAAGCAGCAGGAACAAAATGGAATTTTTTACCTTTCAAGCCAGGGTTGGTTGGTGGACATTGCATAGGGGTGGACCCCTATTATTTGGCGCAAAAAGCTCAGGAATTGGGCTATCACCCGGAGATTATTTTAGCGGGTAGACGAATGAATGACAGCATGGGGGAGTATGTAGCTTCACAAGTGGTTAAGTTAATGATAAAAAAAGGGATTTCGGTTAGTGGTGCTTCTTTGTTAATGTTGGGCATTACTTTTAAAGAAAATTGCCCCGATGTGCGCAATACCAAAATTGTGGGCGTGGTAGCCGCTTTAGCCGATTATGGAATTACGGTGAGTATTTATGATCCTTGGGCAAATCCTTTAGAAGTACTGCACGAATATGGTTTAGAGACAACAACCGATTTACCGAATCAAAAATTTGAAGCAGTAGTCTTAGCTGTTGCTCATGAGTCATTTTTAGATTTAGATTTACCGTCTTTACAAAGTAATAATAGTTTGTTGTATGACGTAAAAGGTATATTGGATATTGTCGTTGATGGTAAATTGTAGAGGGTTTTAGGTTTTGGGTTTAAGTTGAGAAAATTTACGAAAAGTCAATAAATTGAAAAAGAGACAACTAGCAAAAGAAAAAAAAGCCACTGATTCATGGATTTAATTTAAAAAAAAAATAGAGTTTAAAGTCAAATGTGGCAAAAGTAGTAGTACAAATTAAATTAAAAGGTACCTTGATGATTTTGTGTTTTATTAAGCAAAAACGGATTAAAACCTTGTGTGAGTTAAAAACAGGATTTTTCTTAACTCTTAGAAATTTTATAGTAATCCTATTTACCAGCCCTTAATTTATCAAGTAAAAGAATTTGGATTTGCGTTAATACTCACAATAGTATTCCGATGTTTGGTTCATGATTTTAATGAAAAGGCAAAAGATCAAAGTTATGCAGGATTAGCCATTAAATTATTGATTGAAATAATCTAACATTTCAACTAGAAATTAGTAAACAAGTCTTGGCGGTAGAAACTTAATATTTCTTACCGACTGAAGTGGATTTGTTGATTGGTGATCCAACAAAAGCTATAACTAAGATATAATTGGAATGCCAATACGATTTGCCTGCCTTAATGAAAAATATAATTTAGTCTGAATTGAAATTGATGCAGGGCAGCTCAGTGCTTGAAAAACGGAGGATATACTTCATTGAATTATTTCGATTAGTTATTGGTTCAAGGTTTTGGGTTTGTGATGACGGATTGCAATTGAGAAAAGCGAGTTTGATCAAGAGGATGAGTTAGAAAGTTATGGCAATTGTATAGAAGTTTAGGTTTCTGGTTAGTATTTCAATTTAATCAAAATTTTTTTAAATGGAAAATAAATAATGATAATAAAAAAAATGAATTCTGAAATTATAGAAATTACAAAAAATCAACTTTTGTCCCAATTATTTCTATGCGTAATTTTTTCAATAACTTTGTTTGTAGTACAAAATAATTATGGTTTGGTTTTGCCTATAATGTTGTTTGGCACTTTATTTCTTTATTTGGTTTCTCCTACTATCTCATTTATTTATTCTTTTATTTTCATAATTGACCCAATGGAGACATTTAAATTGTCTGCTATATCAATTATTCCAATTTTATTATGTTTTACATTTTTTATTCTAAATACCAAGAAATGTTTATTAATTCTATCGAAGGATAAGTATTTAAAAAAACTGATGAGGTTGTGTTTTTTGTTTACAATATATCAGGTTGTTATTTCTATACTTTTACTTAGTCAACAAGACTTTTACTATCTTTTTCAAAATATAAATTATTGGCTAGGAATATGGATATTGATACCAGCCTATGTTTTTATCATTTTGGATAGAAAGACTTTTTTTATTTCTTTAATGTTAATTGTACTGATAATAATGATTTTTTATTATCTTTCTTTTTTTGGAGTTTATAATTTTTTTGAAATAAAAGAATTTAGGAGAAGTAATGATGATGATACATTAATGCGATTTTTTTCTTTTGATTTACGTCAAATTACAAAAATATTTGTTTATATTTTTCCTCTTTTTTTGTTTTTTCCTTTAAAGAATACTTTTGTTAGATTTTGGGTTGTATTAATTGGGATTATGGTATATGTATCTGTTTTGTTCGCTATTTTGAGAACAGAAATGGTTTATTTGCTTCTTGGAGCGTTATTGGCAATTCTTATTTCAATTAAACAATTTAAATCAGTTGGCAGACTCAAGGGAGTGGCTTTAGTATTTGTCTGCGTTGCTATGGTATTGTATCTGTTACCTACACTATTAGATACAATTATTGAAACAACAAAATTGGCGCTAAAAGGAGGAGCTTTGGAGAACGATGAATCAGCTGATCATAGAATTAATGTTCAATTACCGGTTTTAATGAAAATAATAGAATCTAGTCCATTTTTTGGAGGAGGTCTTTATTCAGTTTCATATGGTGCTACAACCCATTATCTTTTATATGATATTCCTGTTTTAGGAGCTTTTGGAGCCTATGGAATCATAGGAATGTTGATTTATTACAGTCGGTTTATCTATATTTTTTCACGTTACAAAGTCTTAGAAATGTCACAAATACTATTCGATCAATTTCCTATTGAATGTTTGCTTGTAAATGGATTATTGGCTTATTTTATATCGATGATTACTTTTAGAACATTACATATAAATATAGAATTAGCATTTGATTTTGGAATGCCAGAATTTGGGTTGTTTATAGGTGTATATTTTGGATTAATAAAAATATTGTCAGAAAAAAGATTAGATAGTTAAAATAAATAAGTAAAATGAAAAGACTAATAGTAGATTTAGATGACACGATTTCAATTACAGTAGAGGGTGATTATGTTAACAGTGTTCCCATTCAGCCTTTCATAGATATTTTGCATAAATATAAAGCGCAGGGATTTGAAATTGCAATTAATTCAAGTCGTAATATGCGTACATATGAATCTAATGTAGGTAAAATCAATGTGTATACTTTACCAAATATTGTGGAATGGTTAGGTAAATATAATGTGCCATTTGATGAGGTATATATTGGTAAGCCTTGGTGTGGCTTTGAAGGGTTTTATATTGATGATAAGTCTATTCGTCCTTCTGAATTTATCAATATGAGTTATGAGGAAATTATTGTAATGTTGAAAAAAGAAAAAGAACTCATTCAGTCATTGATATGATTATAATTACTTCGGGTGCATATGTTTCTCCTGAGCTCATCACCGAGTTTGGAAAATTACCACCATGTATGTTGCCTTTACAAAACAAGAGATTGTTTCAACATCAATTGGAAATAATAAAGAATCAAAAAGATGTTATTATTTCTCTTCCATTTGATTTTGTTTTGACGGAAAGAGACCGGATTTTATTTGAGGAATATAAAGTAACTCCAATATTTGTTCCATTAGAACTTTCCTTAGGACAATCAATTATTTATGTTCTAAATGTATCAGGGAAACATGAAGAATCAATAAATATTCTTCATGGTGACACTTTATTCAAAGAAGTGCCGGAAGATCACGATTTATGTTTAGTGTCCGAGGTTCAAGATAATTATAGTTGGGCTTATTCATCCGAGGGAGAAGATAGTGTTTATGCAGGTTATTTTTCATTTTCCAATCAGAGTCTCTTAATCAAAAAGATGACGGAGAATGACTATAACTTTATGAAAGGTTTTGAGGAATATCGAAAAGAGATTAAAGTGAAAGAAGTTTACACTGATTTCTGGCTCGATTTTGGACTTGTCAATTCCTATTATCGCTCAAAATCTTTTCTAACCACACAAAGGATTTTTAATGATTTAACCATAAATCGTTTTTCGGTAAGAAAGTCTAGCAATGATAAAAAGAAGATGTTAGCTGAGGCAATGTGGTTTAAAAATTCGCCTATAAATTTGAAGCCATTTCTACCTGCTTTATGGGATTTTGGAGAAGAAGGGGATAAGTCTTATTATGAAATTGAGTATTTTTATTTGAATACTTTATCTGATTTATATGTTTTTGGAAATCAACCAATATTCGTTTGGAAAAACATACTCAAGGCATGCAATTTATTTGTTACCACCTGTTTGAATAATAGATCAACGGCGGATGTGGATTTAAGTTCTTTCAATGATAAAATATATTCTGAAAAAACTTTTTCCAGATTAAAAACGTACGCCTTGCAAGAAAATATTAATCTTGATGAACCGTGGATGATTAATGGCGTTAAAGTGCCGTCATTAAATGAAATTGTTCTAGAGATGAATGCCGCAATTGCTAATCCTGAAAGTAAACACTTGTGCATTATGCATGGTGATTTATGTTTTAGTAATATTCTATATAATTTTAAAACGCAATCCATAAAAGTAATTGACCCTAGAGGACTAGATTTAGATAGAGAAGAAACTATTTATGGAGATGTCCGTTATGATGTTGCTAAATTGGCTCATTCTGTTTTAGGTCTTTATGATTATATTATTGGAGGTTGTTTTACTTTTAAAGAAACAAATCGATATACTTTAGAATTTGAAATACAAACGGAACCCCATATTGCGGAAATCCAACAACATTTTAAATCTCAAGTTTTCGGGGATATGAATTTAGATCAATTAAACACTTATCCCATATTAGTGCATTTATTTTTGTCGATGTTGCCCCTGCATAGTGACCATCCCAAGAGACAGAAGGCAATGTTAGCCAATGCGCTAAAAATTTATGTAGAGTACAAATCGAGGCGTCAAATTATTAATTAAGTGAGATTATGACTATAATAATTCCAATGGCGGGTTTAAGCAAAAGATTTTCAGACTCTGGTTTTACTTTGCCAAAATATATGTTATATGCTCGGGAAAAGAGTCTATTTAATTTAGCAGTAAGCAGTTTTAAATCGTATTTTAAAACTGAAAAGTTTCTTTTTATAGCTAGAGACGTTTTTTGTACTAAAGAATTTATTCAAAAAGAATGCGAAATATTAGGCATTTCTTTTTTTGACGTTGTAATTCTTAATGAACCCACAAAAGGACAAGCAGAAACGGTTTATTTAGGTTTAATAGCTTCAAATTTGCAGGATACGGAACCGATTCTAATTTTCAATATAGATACTTTTAGACCAAATTTTAGTTTTCCCGTTGAATTGCCAAATTGGGATGGCTATTTGGAAGTTTTTGAAGGAGATGGCGCTAACTGGTCGTATGCAAAAACTGAACACAAAAATTCAACAAAAGTAATGCAAACAGCAGAAAAAGAAGAAATATCCAATTATTGTTCAACAGGTATTTATTTTTTCAAGAAAAAAGAATTCTTTATTGAAGCTTTTTGCGGTTCAAATAAAACTATTTCAAAGGTTAAACCAAAAGAACTTTATGTAGCTCCATTGTATAATTATTTGATTTCTATAGGATGTAATATAAATATAGAAATTATTAAACGTGATGAGGTAATGTTTTGCGGAATACCAGAAGAATATTTTAATTACTTGGACGCAATTAAATAATTATTCATGAAAATTAGCATAGTTGATTCTAGAATTAAAAAAAAAATTTCAAAAGATTTATACTTAGATGAAAACGATTTTCATCCTTGTGAACCTTTTTTTATAAATCATCCCAATATTATTCCTGAAGGAGCAGATTTTGTAATTGTTAAAGGGCTATTTGAGCATTCAAAATATATTCGTTATATATTAAAAATGTCGGATGCAATGTTGAAAGTGGGAGGAAAGTTAGAAATTGAGTTTTATATGTTTTCTTTAGATTCAGGAACAAGTCCTTTTAGAAATTTAAGCGGTTTACTGTATGAGGTTTCTATATGTTTTAAAGAGCGGCTTAAGTTGGTCAATAAAAGTACTATTGGTGAAATCATAATTTTAACTTTTGAGAAGATAGTACCAACATTACCAGAAGATGATCAAATTGGTTCTTGGTCTTTTGGTATTGTAAGTGACGGAAGAAAGAATGACAGGATTTTGGCTATCATTAATCAAATAAAACAATTTTCTATACCAAACTTTGAGGTTGTTGTATGTGGTCCTTCACCAGCTTCAGATTTACCAAGTTTTGTAAAAGTTTTAGATGACAATGATCTTTATTTTGACAGCAGAATTCCCATTTCCAAAAAAAAGAATCGAATAATTGATAATGCAAAATACAATAATTTAGTACTTTTTCACGACCGATTTAGTTTTCCTGAAGATTGGTATAAAAATATATTAAAACAAGGAAATTATTTTGATGGCTTTTGCATAAGAATTGTTGATGAGGAGACAAAAAAGCACAGAGTGCAGGATTGGATCAGTACTTCACTTTATCATTATGAATTCAAAAAATTATTCCATAATAAACCAATATTAGCTTATGATAAATGGGTTCCTAATTGGAATGTTAATGGAGGGTTTATGATTATTAAAAAGCACTTGATTAGTCGGGTTAAATTGAATCCTTTTTTGCATTGGGGTGAAGCAGAAGATGGTGATTTGTGTCGTAGATTAGATGCAGATGGATTTTGTCTAACATTGTTTACAGGAACCTATGTAACAACACAGACCCATAGATTGACTGTAGGGAAGAAGAGGAAAGGAATACTACGATTGTTACAAATATTTAAAGGGAAGGCATATATGTATTGGAGTTTTTTTAATAGAAAAAAAATATTTAGAAAACACCTAAATAGTGTGTTAAATGATTAAAGTCTTTTTGGAGAAATTTCCCAAGAAAAGTTTTGTCCGAAACTTTTCTGTTTTGTTGTCCACCAATCTCCTTGTTAGTTTAATAGGAATGGTTACCAGTATTTATATCGCTAGAGTATTATCACCAATTCATTATGGAGAATATGCAGTTATTTTGTCTACAATAGCAATATTTCAAGTTATGGCATCTATGGGGTTGTCTGCCACTGTGACAAGAGCGGTTGCTAGAAATCAAGAAAACTCAAAGCCAATATTTAAAGCATCAATTTGGGCCTATTCAGGAGGGTTTTTTATAGCTAGTTTTTTTTTACTGCTATACATGCTGTTGGTCAATGAAACCAACTCAGGGTTTATGATTGTTTTAATGATTTTAAGTCTTTTTTCACAATCGCTTTGGAGCATATTTGAAAATATAGCTTTTGGGATGCAGCGAATGGAATATTCAGGTTTGATTAACCTCATTCTCACCGGTTTGTTATTTGTCACTTATATAGTTATTCCTAAAGCATACATATCCGTAGCATTAGTATTAATGGTTACTGTTGTTGCTCAGTTGTTTAAAGATGGTTTGTATTATTATTTTTGTAAAAAAAATAAATTGTTTACTGTAGAGGTTTTTGAAAAAGGAAGTTATAAAACTAATGCTTTTCAATTCGTCAAGGATAGTTTGCCTTTCTTGATTATGGGTGGGTTTTCCATGATGTCGAATCAAATGCCCATATTATTTTTGAATGCTAACTCTGGAGCGGAACAAGTAGCCTTTTTTAACACTGCCAACAAATTGTTACTACCTATTACTTTGTTTATTACAACTGCCATGACTGCTTTGTTTCCTAATTTGTCAAAGATTTATCTTGTCGATAAAGAATCTTATAAAGAGAAAATTAAAACCTCATTATTCGCTATTGCTTTGTTGGGTATTTTTGGCGCCATCACTGTTTCATTCTTTCGTTCTGAAATAGTATCTTTATTATATGGCAAAGCATATCAAAATACTGGTTTAGTGATGGCTTATCAATGTTGGTTTATTATTGCATTTGCTTTCTTTTGTTTTTTTGGAAGTGTGTTTAGCTCTTCAGACAAGCAAAAGCTTTTAAGTTATCTTTCAATAGCTTATGCTGTTGTTTCAGTTCCTATTTTATGGGTTGGGTCTCATTATGGAGCTGAGTATCTATCCTTAGCTTTTATAATAACGTCGGTAATTAATATGTCGTATCATTGGTATTTTATGCAAAAAACATTGCCAACTCCATTAACGAATACATTTACACTAAAATTATTTGGACTAATTATTTTACCCTTTGGTTTTTGTTTTCTAATTCCTGAAAATTTGGGATTGGGGTTAAAAATATTTATTTATTTATGCACAATAGGGGTTATAGGATTATTGGTTAAAAATTATATTATATCCTTAATAAATGAAAAATTTCTAAAAAGCAACTCTTTTTAATTATGGAAAAAATTATAAGTGTAATTGTGCCAGTCTATAATGTTGAAGACTATTTGCCTAAATGTTTGGATTCAATCTTAAATCAAACGTTTTTAGATTTTGAATTAATACTAATTGACGATGGTTCAACGGATTCATCGGGAAAAATATGTGATCAATATGCTCAAATAGACAATCGTATCAAAGTAATACACCAAAAGAATGGAGGCTCGAGTAATGCCAGAAATGCTGCAATTGATATTGCTATAGGTAAGTATTATTGCTTTATTGATAGTGATGATTGGGTAGATGAGCAAATGCTTTTTGAAATGTATGAACAAGCAATTTTAAATAATGCAGATATTGTAATTGCTGGACATTTTATAGTTAACTTAAACGCTACTTTTGAAGTAAATATAAAGGTAAAAAATCAGAGGATATTAAATCGAATTGAAGCCACTTCTCTAATTCTTTGTGATGATGAGATTCATAGTTTTGCATGGGATAAACTCTATAAAAGGGAATTGTTTGAACAGATCAGGTATCCTAATGCACGTGTTTTTGAGGATACTGCTACTACGTATAAATTATTTAATAAAGCTAAGGTTTTGGTTCAAATGAATAAGGCATATTATTACTACCTAAGAAGAGAATCAGGAATATGCCTAAGCTCAGAATTCTCTATGGTAATAAAAAGAAAAATAGATAATTATTTAGCTTTTGTTGAACGTTATGAGTTTACAATTTTAAACAAAGAATACACTCATATTATTAATATATGTCAGGAGAAAGTATTTGAACACGGCCAACAGTTTTTACATTATATTGTTAAGAACAAATTAAATAGAAGAGATTTTCCTTATTTTGAAATATTGTCAAAATTATCATCCATTGATTTTTCAAAAAATGAATTAATATCAAAGAGAAAAAAGTTAGAGCATAAGATGATGAAGATTTCGTTTGGTTTGTATACCAGATTTCTTCAGGGGTATTATTATATAAATGGATAGCTAGATTTTTTATTATGACCATAACCTTTGTTTCAAATTTTCTTAATCACCATCAAACTCCTGTTGCTGATGAACTATATAAAAAAATAGTGGATAATTACAAATTTATCTCGACAGAACCAACACCGGAAAGTTTTTTAAACAGTGGTTATCCAAATTGTGAAAAATATCCATATAACCTATTGGCTTATGAAAACAAAAGTAATTATGCTAAAGCATTAAAGTTAGTTAATGATTCTGATATTGTGATTATTGGGGCAAGTAGTATTCCGGAATTTATGCAGGTAAGATTGAGTACAGGTAAGCCATTGATTATATACTCTGAACGTTGGCATAAAGAATGGAAAAGCTATTTGTTTTTACCCTATCATCTTATAAATGGTAATGTTTGGCGTAATCATATTTCTTTAAGAAATAAACCGGTTTACTTGTTATGTGCTGGAGCTTTTGTAACTAATGATTGTAATTTGATAGGGGCTTATCCCAATAAAAGATTTAAGTGGGGCTATTTCACTTCTGTTAAGAAATTGCAGATCGAAAATATAATAAAGGAAAAGCAAGATAAAAAAATACGAATGTTGTGGGTAAGTAGATTTATTGATTGGAAACACCCTGAATTACCCATAAAGTTAGCTTTTTATTTAAAAAGAAAAGGGTTTGATTTTCAAATAGATATGATTGGTGATGGAAAATTAATTGGCGAAACGCAAAAGCTTATTAATAATTTGAATGTAGCAGATTGCGTAAATATTGTGGGAACTATGCCAAATGGTAAAGTTATTGAAGAAATGAAAAAAAGTCATATTTTTTTGTTTACAAGTGATAGACAAGAAGGTTGGGGTGCAGCTTTGAATGAAGCCATGAGTAATGGGTGCACAGTTGTAGCATCTGATCTTATAGGTGCGGTCCCTTTTTTATTAAGTGAACCCAACACAGGAATGATTTTTAAATCAGGCAGTATTAAAAGTTTACAAAATAAAGTTGAACTATTATTGAATAATCGACAACTTTGTAATGAGATGGCTCTCAATGCTTATAGAATTATGAGTAAGGTTTGGAGTCCAGAAAATGCTTCAAAAAACTTATTGCAACTTTGTCAATCAATTCTTGATGATAATTTAAGTTCTTTAAGTATTGGAGTAGGGCCTTGTACAAAGGCATAATATTTATATTTATAATTAAAGTTACAATATGAAAGTATTATGGATAGTGAATACTGTATTTCCCAAACCTAGTGATGCTTTAGGTTTATCAAAACCATTAAGTGGAGGTTGGATGTTCGGATTGGCAGATAAAGTTGGTAAGTGTGATGGTGTTGAATTAGCTATTGCTAGTGTTTACAAAGGAACTGCAGTCAAAAAAATTACTATTGACGAAGTTGATTATTTTTTATTACCCTGCAAGAATAATATTAAATATGACAATCGAATAGAGGAATATTGGAAACAAGTTTGTGAGCAATTTAAACCTGATATTATTCATATTCATGGAACTGAATTTGCACATGGATTAGCTTGTATGCGAAAGTTTCCAAATTTATCATATATAGTTTCTATTCAAGGTTTAGTGAGTGTTTATGCTAAATATTATCTTGGAGGAATGTCTTTTTTAGAGGTTTTAAAAAGTATAACTTTTAGAGACGTTGTTAGAAATAATAATTTATTTCAAGCTAAAAATGAGTTTAAAAAAAGAGGCATACTGGAAAAAGAATATTTAAGGAGAACAAAGCATGTTATTGGAAGGACTCAATGGGATTCAGTTCATTCAAGGGTTTATAATGCTAAAGTTAATTATCATTTTTGCAATGAGTCTCTTAGAAATAATTTTTATGAAGCTGATAAATGGAATATTAATGATAAGAATGACTTTACTATTTTTTGTAGTCAAGCGATCTATCCTTTAAAAGGATTGCACCAAGTATTAAAAGCAGTTGAAATTCTTAAAAATGATTTTCCAAAAATTAAATTAAAGATTGCAGGAACAAATATTACGAAAAGAAAAACTATAATTGAGAAAATTAAAATTTCTGGTTACGGATTATACTTGAATAGGTTGATACACAAGTTTGGAATTCAAGAAATGGTAGAATTTACTGGAAAATTAGATGAAAACCAGATGATAAGAGAATATCAGAAAGCACATCTTTTTATTTGTTCTTCAAGTATCGAAAATAGTCCAAATTCTTTAGGTGAAGCTCAACTTATAGGAGTTCCATCTATAGCAACTTATGTTGGCGGTATTCCAGATATGATAGAGGAAGGGAATACAGGATTAATGTATCGATTTGAAGAATATGAAATGCTTGCAAACAACATAAGGAAAATATTTGATGATAATAATTTAGCAATAAAACTTTCAGAAAAAGGCATTATTGCTTCAGATATACGCCATAATGGAGACATAAACTATAAACAAACAATTAAAGTCTATAATTTGATATTAAACAGTTAAATATATCTAAATCAGTAAATTAGAAATTATAATATATTTTTCAATATCAGTTTTAAAAAATTAGAATCCTACTTTATTATTAACATATTATATTATTAATGAATAAAATTGCCGTATTACTTACCTGTCATAATCGGAAAGATAAAACATTAAGTTGTTTAAATTCACTTTACAGAGCATATCAACGAAATAATAATCAATTGGAAATGGTTGTCTATCTTACGGATGATGGGTCAACTGATGGAACTTCAGAGGCAGTAAGCGAATTTTATCCTGAAGTTAATATATTAGTAGGAAATGGAAATCTATATTGGGCAGGAGGGATGCGAAATTCTTGGAATGAATCTTTAAAAATTGATTTTAATTGGTATTTATTGCTTAATGACGATACTGATGTTTTTGAAGATTTATTTATAGAATTGGAATACGCAATTGAATATTGTTCTAAAGTTTTTTTAAAAAAAGGAATTATAATAGGTACTACTCAAGATGAAAGTACCCAACAAATTACTTATGGAGGGAGTGTTTATATCAATAAATTTAAAGGAACTTTTAAGATTTTAATACCTAATTCAAAATATCAAAAATGTGAATTAGGGAATGCTAATATTATGTTCGTTTATAAAGATGTTGTTAAACAGATAGGAATACTTTCAACCGATTATGTTCATGGGGTGGCAGACTACGATTATACTCTTAGTGCTATTAAAAATAACATTCCTGTAATTATCATGCCTAAGTTTGTAGGATTTTGTTCTCAACATTTATTAGGTAAGAATGAGACCCTCTTAAGTAAGAAAACTATAAAAGACAGAATTAAATATTTAAATTCACCAACAGGTTTAGCTTTTATAGACACATTACACTTTCAAAAAAAGTTTTTTCCATTAAGGTTTTTGTTTGTGTTTTTTGCGGGATATTTTAAAGTTTTTTTTCCAAGGTTTTATGTTTTTCTACATTTTAAACTCAGGTAATTATCAATTATTTGAAAATTGTTTAAATTGGAATATAAAAAAATAAGTTTTGTTAATAGAATTGATAAAACTTTAAATAGTAATATTAATAAATAATTTATGTGTGGTATATTTGGAATAATAACAAATCATGACTCTGAAGTTATTGACAAACAGAAAGTCAAACAGTCATCAATTTTAATGAATCACAGAGGGCCTGATGCATACGAGCAATGGGGAATTGAGGGTAAAATCGAATTAGCACATTTAAGATTGTCAATCATTGATTTGTCAACGGAAAGTAATCAACCGTTTTTTTCAGATTGCAATAATTATGTTATTGTATTCAATGGTGAAATTTATAATTACCTTGAAATAAAACAAGAACTTTTGTTGCTTGGATATACCTTCAGAACTACAGGCGATACAGAAGTATTGTTAAATGCATATATCCAATGGGATAATCATTGTGTCAATAAATTTAATGGAGATTGGGCTTTTTCCATATACAATATTAAAGAGAATTCTCTTTTCTGTTCAAGAGATCGATTTGGGGTAAAACCATTTAATTACTCATTAATAAACAATTCGTTTATTTTTAGCAGCGAAATTAAGTCAATCATAAACTATTTCCCAGAATTACGAGCCCCAAACTACAATGTCATAGCCAATTTCTGCCGCAATAGTTTGGGTGCCCAAATAAAAGAAACCTGGTTTGAAGGTGTAAATAGGTTAATGCCTGCACATAATTTAACATGGAAAAATGGTGAAATAAAAATTGAAAGATATTGGGATTATCCTAAACATACAAATTCTGACTTGAATTTTGAAGTTTCTACAGAAAAATACAAAGAATTGTTTCTTGATGCTGTAAAATTAAGAATGCGAAGTGATGTTCCAGTTGGTACTACTTTGTCTTCAGGGGTTGATTCAGGTTCAATAGTGTCAGTATTGAGAAAATTTTACAATGAAGATCATAATACATTTACCGCAGTATTTAATAGTAAGGATTATACTCAGCTTGAAAAAAGTAGTTATTCTACAGATATTATAATAGATGAAGGAATAATAGTGAAAAAACTTGCATCTGATTTAAATCTGAATTCTCATTTGATTGATATCCCAAAGTCCGACTTTTGTAAAGATCTTTCAGATGTAATCTATCATTTAGAAAGTGGACATGGGTCTCCAGCTACTATACCGCTTTCAAAAATCATGTTGTCTGCAAAAGATCATGTTACAGTTGTAATGGAAGGACAGGGTGCTGATGAACTTTTATCTGGATATGTTGGGAACACTTTTCCTTTTTTGATATGGGAGTTATTCAAGAGGTTTAAGTTATCGCAAATTAGAAAAGAATTTTTAGCATTTAGAAACACCTATTCTTTGGGTTATTCATTAAAATTATTTGTTCGTTTACTAAACAATGATAAGATCGAACGATTGTACCAAAGGAAGAATGGAATAGATAAATTATTTGGTCCTAAATTAAAAAAATACATTAGGATTAAAGATTATCCATTTGAAGCAATAGGATTTAATGAACGCTTTAGTAAAGAATTATTTAAATCGCATACAGGAGTTTTGGTAAATTTATTGCATTATGGCGATGCAATTTCTTTGTCTAAATCAATCGAAAGCAGATTACCTTTTATGGATCACAGGCTGGTTGAATTTTCATTTACTTTACCATATAATTTTAAATATAAAGACGGACTTGGTAAATATATTCACAGAACAGCAATGAAAAATATTGTTCCCGATTATATTCTTGAAAATCCAATTAAATTTGGTTTTAATACACCCTTATCACAAAATTTTGAGAGTTTTGATTCTGAAGCAATTAAAATTTTGCTTTCAGAAAGATGTTTAGTAAGGGACATTTTTGATAGTTTAGAAATTAAAGCATTAATTGGGGAACATGTTAATAAGAATGGAAATAACTCAACAATAATGTTGAGATTGTTATCAGTTGAACTATGGTTTCGCCATTTTATTGATGTTGAGGTATAAAAAATATTCTGTTATATTTATGGAATCAATTAATGTTTTTATGTAAATAAAATTATATAATATAACAAATGTATTCATTATCTCCTATCATTCTATTTGTTTATAATAGACCAGAACATACTAGAAAAACACTTATTGCGCTAGCTGAAAATAGCTTGGCATCCGAATCTATATTGTATGTGTATTGTGATGGTATTGCTACTGATGCATCTACGGAATTAGTAGAGAAAAATAATTTGGTTAAAAAAATTATTAGAGAACAACAATGGTGCAAAGAAGTAATTATAGTCGAATCGAAGATCAATAAAGGTCTTGCCAGTTCAGTAATTTCAGGAGTTACAGAAATTGTGAATCAATACGGCAAAATAATCGTTTTAGAAGATGATTTAATCACGGGGATGCATTTTCTAGAATATATGAATACTGCTTTAGATAAATATGCCTTAAATTCTGAAGTATTTCAAATTTCAGGTTTTAGTTTTTCTCCTCCAGATATTGAAAGTCATAATAGTAGTTATTTCTTATCATTAACTTCGACATGGGGATGGGCGACGTGGAAAAGAGCCTGGGATACTATTGATTTTGAATGTTCGGATTATCTTTTGCTGAAAAAAGATAAGAAACTGACTCATAGATTCAATTATAATGGAAGTTATAATTATAAAAAAATGTTTCTCCAACAAATGGAATCTAAAAAAATTAGCTCTTGGGGCATTCGGTTTTATTGGAATGTTTTCAAGCAAAGTGGTTTGGTCCTCTTTCCAGATAAAAGTTTAGTAATTAACAATGGCTGGGATAGCTCAGGTAGGCATAAAGATAGTTACGATATTTTTCCAATTTTAGATTGGAAAAATGATTATAGAGTAACAATATTTCCGAATATTACTTTAACTGATGCAAAGTTCAATAAGATTATTTCTCAATATATTAGAAAACGAACTTCTTCATTTATTAAAGTTATTAATCGCATACTCTTGATTTTCAATAAAATACATATTTAAAATAATGAAATTTATTTATTATATTTCCTATTTATATAAAGGTGTTTTGAGAAAAATATCTCATAAAATTACTGATTGGTCTTGTAAAAACGATGTTGTTTTTGATAAAGGAACAAGGTTTACAATGACTGCCAAGGTTGAGAATATTTCTAAGAATATTAAAAATATTACTATTGGAAAGAATACAATAATAGAAGGTAAATTGATGGTTTTTAATTATGGAGGTAAAATAAGTATCGGGAAAAATGTTTATGTTGGGGTTGGAACAAATATTAGATCAGGAGAGTTAATAACTATTTGGGATAATGTTTTGATCTCTCATAATGTTAATATTATTGATACTGATTCTCATGAAATTGATCATTTTGAACGAATTCAAAATTATAATAAAACCTTAATTGAAGGTTCAGCTAAAGTGAAAGGAAATGTTAAAACAGGAAAAATAAAAATTGAGAATTATGTTTGGATTAGTTTTGGGGTCACTATATTAAAAAATATTACAATTGGAGAGGGAGCTATTATTGCTGCAAATAGCGTAGTTACTAAAGATGTGCCTGCATTTTCTTTAGTAGCAGGTAGCCCTGCAAAAGTGATAAAATCATTATTAAAATGAGAGACATTGTAAATTATCTTTTAAATAAATTAGTAGGAGTTAACAGGCGTTTTGCAAATAAAATAATTTATGGTGCAGGCACTAATTTTCTCCCACAGTTTTCTGTTTTAACACAAAGTATTTCAAATCAAGTTATAATAGGTAAAAATTGTATGCTAGGTGTTAGAATAATAGCTGAAGGACCTGATGCTTATTTTAAATTTGGTGATAGGGTGTATATTGGTAAAAGTAATATTATTTGCAGAACAGGTATAGAATTTGAAAGTGATATTTTAGTAGCATGGGGTGTAACTTTTTATGACCATGATTCACATTCTTTAGATTACAAAATTAGGAGAGACGATCTTATTCAACAATTAGATGATTATAAAAAACATAAAGGAAATTATATAAAAAACAAAAATTGGGAAGTTGTAAATTCTAAACCAATTAAAGTATGTAAAGATTCTTGGATAGGTATGAATGCAATAATTTTGAAAGGAGTAACTATAGGCGAAGGAGCCATTGTAGCAGCATGTGCAGTTGTTACAAAAGATGTTCCACCATTTACAGTTGTAGCAGGTAATCCGGCAGTAGTGGTAAAACAATTAAAATAATGAAATATTTAATAATAGGTTCAAAGGGATTTATAGGAAATAGTCTAAAAAATAATTTAGAATCAAAACAAGGCAATATTGTTTGGGGAGCAGATGTTGTTGTAGACTATGTAGATACGGAAAGGTATTTCCTGATAGATGCGTCTAATGGAGATTTTAGAACTGTTTTTGAAGAAGAACATTTTGATGTATGTATCAATTGCTCGGGAGCTGCCAGTGTTACTGATTCTATAATACACCCTCTTAGAGATTTTAATCTTAATACGGTAAACGTATTCAAAATTCTAGATGGTATTCGAACTTATCAACCACAATGTAAGTTTATTAACTTGTCTAGTGCAGCAGTATATGGCAATCCTGTTGTATTGCCTATAAAAGAAGATGCTAATGTTTTGCCATTATCTCCCTATGGAATACACAAAATGCAGAGCGAACAAATTTGTGAAGAATTCTATCGTTTTTTTAATGTGTCTACATGTTCATTAAGAATTTTTTCCGCTTATGGAGAAGGTTTAAAAAAACAACTTTTTTGGGATTTATACAATAAAACTAAGACTCAACTACCTATTACTTTATATGGTACAGGTAGAGAGTCAAGAGATTTTATATATATAGTAGATTTACTAAATGCAATTGAATTAGTTTCAAATAAGGCTGATTTTGAGGGAGAAGTTGTTAATGTAGGCAATGGAGAAGAAGTGTTTATTGAAGATTGTGTAGCAAAATTTTACAGTATTTTTAATACTCCAGTAAATTATCAATTCTCTGGAGAAGGGCGACCTGGAGATCCTAATAACTGGATTGCTGATATAACAACTTTAAAAAGTTTAGGTTATGAAAGAAAATATAATTTAGAAGAAGGCTTGCAAAATTATTATAAATGGATAATAGAATTAGAAAAAAAATAGGAATACTTTTTAACTTCAGCGGAAGTTGGTTAGGTGGTGTCTACTATATTCAAAACATAATTAAAGCAATAAATTATTTAGAGGATAAAGATAAACCTGAAATTGTAGTTTTTTATTCGGATGAATTATCTGGTTTTGCCAAAGAGATAGAATATCAATATCTTAAAATAGTTCCTTTAGTTTTTATTAATTCTTATACCGGTTTTATAAAATCTTGGATTCTTAGAAAAAATGTATTCGTTAGAGACATAATAGATAAATATAATCTTGACGGGGTTTATCCTCTGTACAATCATCCACTAAAAGATAAATTTTTAGAAGGTAAAACACTGGCAGCATGGTTTCCGGATTTACAACATAAATTTTACCCTAAATATTTCAATAGAATAAATTTAATTTTTAGAGAGGCACGTGTTAAATTAATTTTAAAAAATGCTAGTGTTCTAGTTGTTTCAAGTAATGATGTAGCCAGTCACTTTCATCAATTTTATGCAATTCCAAAGACATTAAAAATTCATGTTTTGCCTTTTGTGTCTCTAATTGATGATTTTTCTTTTGATAATGCAAAGGAATTACTTGAGAAGTATGAATTGCCTGATGTCTATTATATGGTTTCTAATCAGTTTTATGAACATAAAAACCATATGGTTGTTTTTAAAGCACTCAGTCATATAAAGAAAAATAACGTAAAAGTTGCTATAGTCTTCACTGGTAAAATGGAAGATTACAGAAATTCGGGATATATGGATCGTTTGAAAAGTGAAATTAAAGAAAACGGGATTGAAGATTGTATTCATTTATTGGGTGTTATTCCAAGACAAGATCAATTGTGTTTATTGAAAAATTCCAAAGCAGTAATTCAACCGAGTTGTTTTGAAGGTTGGAGTACTGTTATTGAGGATGCAAAATCATTACAAGTTCCAGTTATAGCCTCTAATATTGCTGTACATAAAGAACAATTGGAGGAAAAAGGACTTTATTTTGATCCAAATAATGCTTTAGATTTAGCTCAATTACTACAAAACTTCTATAAAGAATACATAATAGAAGAGCGATATGAAAATTATCAGGACAGAGTAAAAAAGTTTGCTTTAAATTTCATTTCTATTTTTAATTAAAACACTTTTAAAAGTTTAAAAGAATAGTTAAAAAATGAAAATAACTATAATCACCGTTTGTTACAACAGTGTTGCTACTCTTGAGAAAACAATTCTTTCAGTGGCTGGACAAACCTATTCTGATGTGGAGTATATTATTGTGGATGGTGATTCAAAAGATGGAACTATAGCACTCATTGAAAAAAACGAAGACAAAATCACCAATTGGATTTCGGAGCCTGACCAAGGACTTTATGATGCTATGAATAAAGGAATTGCAATGGCAACGGGTGAAATTGTTGGTATTTTGAATTCGGATGATACATTTTATTCAGATAAAGTTTTAGCGGATATAGCTAAATTTCATCAAACTAATTCTATAGATGCTTCTGTTGGAAATATTATTCAACATAAAGATAATGGAAAAGTAGTTCGTGTATATTCTTCTAAATATTGGAATCCCCAAAAATTAGTAATTGGATTTATGCCACCGCATCCCTCGATTTTTTTTAAAAGAGAATTATTTGATCATTTAGGGAATTATAAACTTGGGTTTATTATTGGTGCCGATTATGAATTGATTACTCGCTTTTTTCTTAAAGAAAAGATTACTTGGAAGTATTCGGGAATAACCACTACTGCTATGTTAGTTGGTGGCTTGAGCAGTTCTGGTACGGGTTCGTATAAACTAATTTCCAATGAAATTCAGACAGCGCTTAATATGAATGGGATTACATTTTCTTCCTTTAAAATTAAGATGCGTTGGGTTTGGAAACTATTAGGATTTTTGAATAAAAAATGAAAATAATTATTACGGGCACCTCTGGTTTTGTTGGAAGAAATCTTCAAAATTATCTAGAACCTAATTTTGATTTGTCCATTTTGAGTTCCAGGTATTCTCCCAATCAAACCTTTGAAATTATTGGAAACGCATTAATTCATCTTGCAGGCAAAGCTCACGACTTAAAAAAAGTTATAAATCCTCAGGAGTATTACGAAGCTAATTTTGAATTGACTAAGCAAGTCTTTGATTCATTCTTACTTTCAAAGGCTTCTGTTTTTATTTTTATTAGTTCTGTAAAAGCTGTTGCTGATGAAGTGCAAGGTATTTTAACAGAAGATACTATTCCAAATCCTAAAACGCATTATGGAATTTCAAAATTGCAAGCGGAAAATTATATTCTCGATCAAAAACTTCCAGAAGGAAAGCGCGTTTATATTTTGAGGCCTTGTATGATTCACGGTCCAGGGAATAAAGGCAATTTAAATTTATTGTACACCCTAGTCAAAAAAGGATTTCCATGGCCATTGGGGGCATTTGAAAACCAACGTTCTTTTTTGAGTATTGATAATTTATCATTTGTAATCAGGGAATTACTGAAAAACGAAACCATCCCTTCTGGAATTTATAATGTAGCAGATGAACATTCAATTTCTACCAATCAACTGATTAAATTACTATCTAAATCTCAAAATAGACAACCCAAGATTTTGTCTTTTCCTAAAAAAATGATCTCCTTTCTTGCTAAAATTGGAGATATTTTAAATTTACCTTTAAACACCGAGCGTTTGCAAAAACTAACAGAAAGTTATGTAGTAAGCAATGATAAAATAATCAATGTAATGGGGAAACCTTTTCCAGTTTCAGCTGAAGAAGGATTTAATAAAACCTTTCAATCATTTAATGATGTTCAATAAATTTTTTGCGATTTTACTATTAATACTACTTTCTCCAGTTTTTATTTTGGTAGCTTTATTAATTCTATATGAAGATGGCTTTCCAATATTTTTTAAGCAAAAGAGAGTAGGTGTCCATTATACTTTTTTTAACATCTACAAGTTTAGAAGTATGAAAAAGAATACACCCAACGTAGCGACCCATTTATTAGAAAACCCAGAGCAATATGTATTGAAAACAGGGATGATATTGCGAAAATTAAGTTTAGATGAACTACCAAATTTAATAAACATAATAAAAGGTGAAATGGTTTTTGTAGGACCAAGACCCGCATTATTCAACCAAGATGATTTGATGGAACTTCGCATTCAGGCGGGTGTTGAAAAATTAAAACCAGGAATAACTGGTTGGGCACAAATTAATGGAAGAGATGAAATCTCATTGGAAGATAAAGTAAAATTTGAAAAAGAATATCTGGAGCGAAAATCTATTGGTTTTGATTTGAAAATAATAATTTTTACGTTTACTAGTGTATTGAAAAGCGATGGGGTGAAGCATTGAGTGGTTTATAGATAATAGTTGCTCGTTTATCATATAAGGTAAACGATTAACGATTATGAGCTTTAGAAAGTTGAATCGTTCAGCTGTTTAATTTTTTATCCGACACTTATTGGTAAACACAAGATTAACCGAATGATTAATCTACAAACTAATAAATTACCAAATCCACACTTCAGATTAATATAAAATTATTGAATGTATAAACATTTTTTTAAACGATTTTTGGATATTGTTTTTGCGTTTTTTGGATTATTAATTTTAAGTCCATTATTTAGTATAATTACCATAGGTTTATTTTTTTCCAATAATGGAAATCCTTTCTTTTTTCAAAATCGTCCAGGTAAGCAAGGAAAATTATTTAAGATTATAAAGTTCAAAACCATGAACGATAAATCGGATGTGTCAGGAAATTTTCTCTCTGATTCGGAACGTTTAACTAAAATTGGCAAGTATATTCGTGAAAATTCCTTGGATGAAATTCCGCAGTTAATAAATGTTTTAAAAGGGGATATGAGTTTAGTTGGCCCACGTCCGTTGTTGGCGGAATATTTACCTTTGTATAATGATGTTCAAAAAAGAAGACACGATGTAAAACCAGGTATTACAGGATGGGCACAAGTAAATGGAAGAAATGCTATTAGTTGGGAACAAAAATTTGAATATGATGTTTGGTATATAGATAATATTAGTTGTGCATTAGATTTAAAAATTATATTTTTGACAATTGAAAAAATAAAAGTAGGCATTTATTCAAAAAATTCATCAACTGTAAACCCATTTAATGGTAATTAGAGAAATATATATTTTTGGAGCTAGCGGACATGGAAAAGTGGTTACCGATTGTATAACTAGTAACGATGAATCAGTAACTGCTTTTTTTGATGATGCACCTAATAGTAGTAGTTGGAGTACCATTCCAATTCACCATTCCAATTCACTTCCTAATGCTAATCCAGAAAATGAAATTATTATTGCTATTGGAAGTAATAGTGTAAGAAAAAAAGTTAGTGCTAGATTAAATGATTTTAATTTTTTTAAGGTAGTACATAATTATGCTATTGTTGCCTCAAATGTTTGCATTGAACAAGGAACGGTTGTATTACCCAATGTTGTCATAAATTCAGATGCTTACATTGGTAAACATTGCATAATCAATACTTCAGCAGTTATTGAGCATGAATGTAAAATAGGAGATTTTGTTCATGTAGGCCCAAAAGCAGTATTAGGAGGAAATGTTAGAGTTGAAGAAGGAGCGCTTATAGGAATTGGAGCAATATTAACTCCAGGAGTTATAATTGGCAAATGGGCAACCATTGGGGCCGGAACAGTAATATTAAATGATGTACCGGATTATGCCGTAGTTGTAGGAAATCCTGGGAAAATTATAAAATACAATAGAATAAATGAATAATTCTAAAATTTGGCTTTCTTCGCCGCATATGGGTGGAAACGAGCAAAAGTTTATAAATGAAGCTTTTGACACTAATTGGGTTGCGCCTATAGGTCCCAATGTAAATGGTTTTGAAACGGATTTAGAAAACTATCTGAAATACCCTGTTGCTATTGGTGCTTTAAGTTCTGGAACGGCTTCGATTCATTTAGGTCTACTAATATTGGGAGTAACTAATAATGATGAGGTGCTAGTACAAACCAAAACCCATAGTGCCTCAGTAAATCCAATTATATATGTTGGAGCCACTCCTATTTTTATTGATAGCGAATTAGAAACTTGGAATCTATGTCCTATAGCTCTTGAAAAAGCAATTATAGATAGAATTGAAAAAGGAAAAAAGCCAAAAGCAATTATTGCAGTTCATTTGTATGGAATGCCTTACCAAATTGAAGCGGTTAGAGCTGTCGCCGATAAATATGGTATTCCAATTTTAGAAGACAGTGCGGAGGCTTTAGGTAGTAGTTATAAAGGGCAAAAATGCGGTACTTTTGGAGATATTGCGATTTTGTCTTTCAATGGAAATAAGATTATCACCACTTCTGGGGGTGGAGCTATTGTAACTAAAACAAAAGCCCTCAAACAAAAAGCTATTTTTTATTCTACCCAAGCGAGAGATTTAGCGCCACATTATCAACATTCAGAAATTGGATACAATTATAGAATGAGCAATATTTGTGCAGGTATAGGTCGTGGTCAAATGGAAGTCTTAGATAAGCATGTTGCTTTGAGAAGAGTCATGAATAATTTTTATGTCAATTTATTTAAAGACATTATAGGAGTTACTGTTCTTACCACACCCAATGCCGATTATTTTTCAAATTATTGGTTAACTACTATTTTAATAGACCCTATGACAACCAATGGGATCTCCCGTGAAACTTTACGATTGGCTTTTGAAACTGAGAATATAGAATCTCGTCCATTGTGGAAACCGATGCATTTACAACCCGTTTTTGAAAAGTATCCCTATTATGGAAATAAAGTAGCAGAAACGTTATTCGAAAACGGACTTTGTTTGCCATCAGGATCTAATTTAACTGAAGAAGAAAGGGAAAGAATTTCTGCAGTGATTAAAAAAGTATTTGTTGGTAGTTGATTGATTGGAAATATAGAAAAGGGACTAATAGAGAATTGACTAAATCGTTTTCTACTAATGATAAACGAATTACTAAATTCACTTACTAAAAAAGGTGCGGTTAAATTAATTTCTAAATCATTCAATTTTCAAATTTCTCAAAATTTTCAAATTAATCCTCCCTAATGACAAAACGTTTTTTTGATCTTTTTTTTGCAACACTTGGGTTCCTATTATCCCTTCCAATTTTAGTAGTATTATACAGTATTGCAACAATTGATACCAAACAAAATGGAATCTTCTCTCAAACTAGAATAGGTCAATTCGGTTTGCCATTTACCATCTATAAAATTCGAACTTACGGATGCTCAATAGACAAGCCAATTTCTAAAATAGGTGCATTTTTAAGAAACTCTAAATTGGATGAGCTTCCACAATTGTGGAATATAATAATTGGGAATATGAGTTTTGTAGGTCCCCGACCTGATATAGCAGGATATTATGATACATTAGAAGGGGAAAATAGAAAAATATTACAATTAAAACCTGGATTAACAAGTTTAGCAAGTATTAAATATTCCAAAGAAGAATCTTTATTGGAGAAACAAGAAAACCCTTTGGATTATAACGATACCATCCTATTTCCTGACAAAGTAAAAATGAATTTAGAGTATTATTATTCCAATTCTATTTTTGGGGATCTAAAAATAATTTGGAAAACAATTTTTCATTAAAAATAAATCTAAAAAAAACACTTTATTGAAAAGTATACCTCAATTGTTTATACTATATAATTACGACAAATCAACTATTTTTATTAATAACTTAATGTCTCCATACGTTAACTCAATTGAAAACAAATGTTAGATAAATTGTTTAAAATTCACTTAAATATACTATTTTTGTGATCCATATTGAAAAATAAATTTGTTTTTAAATTAATGAATAGCAATCTAATCAACCTAAAAAGCAAAATAAAAAATGGCCTATTAACTTTGGATTATTTACCAAGATGGGCGGTGTTTTTTATGGATATATTTATAACAATTTTTGCAAGTCAAATCACTTATTTTATTGTCCTGAGTTTAGGAGCTCAATTTTATTCGACACTAAATGTTCCAACCCGATATGGAATAGTGGTATTGACTTATGCCATTTATTTTATTTTATTTAAAACCTACTCCGGAATTATTAGGCATTCTACTTTTATTGATGGGATAAAATTATTGTATGCAACCCTTTCCGCTTTGTTTACCTTAATAATTCTAAATTATGGTTATTTCTTAATTATTGGAAATTATATCTATTTAATACCTTCCTTATTCATTAATTTCATTATTACTTTTACAGGTTTATTTTTATTTAGAATATTTATTAAAGTAGTTTTTGAAAAAATCAACGGGTTAGGCGCGAAGGATCTAGCCACAAGAGCAGTGGTTTATGGTGCCGATGCCAATGCCATTTCGGTGGTTACTGCGCTTCAATCGGAAAAAATAAAGAGATTCCAAATTGTTGGTTTTATTGATAAAAAAAATGCAGATGTCTCCAAGAGAATATTGAATATTCCCATTTTGAATTCTAAAAAGAAGGCTTCGGTATTATTGCGATCTATTAATGCCCAGGTGTTAATTTTATCGGACAATAGCCTTAGTAATGTTGAAAAAATAAATATTGTTGAAGATTGTTTAGAATCCAACATTAAAGTTTTCAATTCAGGTACCATCACTGATTGGGAAAACAAAGAAGACATTTCTAAAAAGGTCCTTGAATTTAAAATTGAAGATTTATTGGAGAGGAGTGTAATTTCATTAGATCAAGAGCCGATTTTAAATGAAATTCGAAGTTCCAATGTATTAATCACTGGGGCAGCAGGATCTATAGGGAGTGAGTTAGCGAGACAAATTATTGGTTTCAAACCTAATAAAATTATTATTTTGGATCAAGCTGAAACTCCACTGCATTATCTCAGTGCAGAATTGGTTAAATTAAATTCTGATTCTGAAATTATTACTCAAGTAGGAGATGTAAGAAATAAAACAACATTAAAAGAGGTTTTTATTAATTTTAAACCTGATTTGGTTTACCACGCAGCTGCCTATAAACACGTACCAATGATGGAAGAAAACCCTGTGCAAGCAGTTTTTGCTAATGTCATAGGAACAATAAATGTTGCTGATTTATCAGTGGAATATGGGGTGAATAATTTTGTTTTCGTTTCAACGGATAAAGCCGTAAATCCAAGTAACGTTATGGGGGCTAGTAAGAGAATTGCTGAAAGATACATTCAGGCTTTAAGCTTAATTGCTAAAAATGAAAATAAAGATATAAAATTTATAACTACTCGTTTTGGAAATGTTTTGGGATCAAACGGATCAGTAGTACCCTTGTTCACTAAACAAATTCAAAATGGAGGACCAATAACGATTACGCATCCAGATGTAATTCGTTATTTCATGACCATTCCTGAAGCATGTCAGTTAGTACTAGAAGCAGGAGCAATGGGTAATGGAGGGGAAATATTTATATTTGACATGGGAGAACCAGTTAAAATAATTGATTTGGCTAGAAAAATGATTCGATTAGCGGGATTGGTTCCTGAAGTAGACATTAAAATCCAAACCATAGGATTACGACCTGGTGAAAAATTATACGAAGAATTGTTGAACGACAATTCCAAAACTAATCCTACACACAATTCTAAAATTATGATTGCAAAAGAAACCTATCCCGATTATGAAGAACTGTTTACTAAATTAGAAGAATTAATTTCGATTGCTAATTATAATAATAATATTGCTTTAGTTGCAAAAATGAAAGAAATAGTACCGGAGTTTGTGAGTATGAATTCGCCTTTTAATCAATTAAATAATGTTTAATAAAACACAAAAAAATGAAATATAAATTAAGCAATCTACTATTATTTACCATCACAGTTGTAGGTTTTTTTAGCTCCTGTGCTTCCAAAAAAGAAATCATCTTATTTAGCGATATTAAAGAAGGAACAGAAACCAGCGTCACCTATTCGTTGCCTAAAATTCAGGTAAATGATATCTTAGATATTAAAATTACGACTCTAAATCCAGAAACTGCAATTCCCTATAATAGAATTTCGGCAGGAACAGTTGGTGGTCAATCAATTGAATTAGTAAAGTTGCAAGGTCATTTGGTCTCGGCAGATGGAAAAATTAGTATGCCCATTCTTGGAGATATAATTGCTGTAGGTAAAACTACTTCTGAATTAGAAAAGTCCATTATTTCAATATTAGAAAATAATGGTCATTTAAAAAATCCAACAGTGAGTGTAAGAATTTTGAATGCTAAAATTACGGTTTTAGGCGAAGTTAAAATGCCAGGCACCTATACCTATAGTGAACAATCTATTACATTACCTCAAGCTATAGGTTATGCGGGAGATGTTACAATTGAAGCCAATAGAAAAGAAGTAATGTTAATTAGGGAAGAAGAAGGAAAAAGAAAATACCACAAGATAGATTTAACCAAATCCGATTGGTTCAATTCGCCCTATTATACTATTAAACAAAATGACATTATATATGTTTATCCGAACAATGTAAAAGTAAAAAGTGCTGGATTTATTGGAAATACGAGTACCGTACTTTCTGTATTCTCGATATTATTAACCACATTTGTTTTGTTAACCCGATAACTAGTAATGGAAAATAATAATAACAACAATTCTGAAATACAAGAAATCAATATTAAAGATATTTTATTCAAGTATCTTGCTTTTTGGACCTGGTTTTTAGTAGGAGTAATTATATCATTAGCTGTAGCCTATACGTACCTGCGTTATCAAAGTGACATATATCAAACCACCGCTAAGATTAAAATTTTAGACAGTTCCAAAGGGGGAATGAAACTACCAAGTGATGTAGCAGCGCTATTTTCCAATTCTAAGGTCAATTTGGACAATGAAATGGAAGTTTTAAAATCATATCGTTTAATAGAGTTAGTATCCAAAAATTTGAATTTGGAAACGAACTATTATGTAGTAGGAAATATAATAACCTCGGAGTTGTGGAAAGACAAACCGTTTAAGGTAATTTGGTTGGATGGTAAAGACAGTATAAATACCAAAACAATAGGCTTTGAAATTGAATTACAGCCGAAGGGTTATAAATTAATTTCAGAGAATAGTAAATCACAACAGCTCTTTAAATTTGGTAAAAAAAACAAAATTAAAGGTCAAGAATTTATTTTAGTTTTAGATACTACTGTTTCCATTTCAGAATTAGGTTATACTAAATTCAAAGTAGTTCGACTGCCATTATCTATAGTAGTAGAAAGGTTGTCAAACGCATTACAATTGGCTCCTACCGCAAAACAAAGTGAGGTATTGTCGTTACAATTAACAGGAGAGAATAAAGACAAGTCAGAAGCAATAATTAATGAAATAATCAATAAGTTTAATGAAGACGGCGTAATCGACCGACAGTTGGTTTCTCAAAGAACTATTGATTTTGTGAACGAGCGATTTATTAATTTGAGTGGAGAATTGGATTCTATTGAGAACCAGAAAAAAACATTCAAAACTGAAAATGACTTGAGCTATTTGCCTGAAGATGCTAGAGTCACCATGACTAAAAAGTCACTTACCGAGGGTGATTATTATGCCCTTGAAACTCAAATTGCCCTGGCTAAATTATTAGAAGACACGCTAAAAAAAGACGGTCCATTTGAATTGTTACCTTCCAATATTGGCATTGAAAATCAAAATATTAACGATTTAATTGCCGATTACAATAAAGTAGTTTTAGATAGAGGAAAGCTCTTAGTGAGTGCTGGAGTAAAAAACCCGATGGTAGTTGAATATTCAGAAAAAATTATAGAGTTAAAACAGAATATTTTATCATCCATCAGAGTACTGCAAAAGCAACTGTCCGTTACCATTAATAATGTAAAATCTTTAAAACAAGAAAATTCAAGCACGTTTAGTAGTATTCCTGCTAAAGAAAAAATACTCCGCTCTATTGAACGCCAACAACTCATCAAAGAAACCTTGTATTTGTTCTTGTTGCAAAAACGAGAAGAAGCTGCGGTTTCCAAAGCGGTAACCTCTCCTTCCATAAAAGTGGTGGATTATGCCATGACCAATTACATTCCAATTGCACCCAAAAGGAGTATTATCTATTTTGCAGCCCTTTTAATTGGTTTATTGATTCCTTTTGGTATTGTATACATTATCTTTTTAACGGATACTAAAATTCATAGTAAGTTGGATTTCGAGCGTTTGTCACCAACAATTCCTGTAGTTGCTGAAATCCCATTCATTGAGGAAGACAGTCGTATAATTATCAAAAACGACCGTTCTGTATTGGCCGAATCCTTTAGGATATTACGTACCAATATCAATTATTTAATTCCAATAAAAAAAGAAGGCGAATGTCCGGTAATATATACTAGTTCTTCGATCAAAGGAGAGGGAAAAACATTCGTTTCATTGAATTTAGCGTTAACCTTCGCCTCTATGGATAAAAAGGTACTTTTACTTGGTTCGGATTTAAGAAATCCACAATTACATAAATACCTAAAATTAAATAAAAACCGAATTGGATTAACCAACTATTTATATGATTCTACAACTAATTGGAAGGATTTAATAAACGATAAAGTATTTAATAATGACTATTTAAGTATTATTTTTGCAGGTTCGGTACCTCCCAATCCTGCGGAGTTATTGTCAAATGGGAGATTTGAAGAGTTACTAAAGATCTTGAAAAAAGAATACGATTATATTATTGTCGATACCGCACCAACGATATTGGTAACGGATACGTTGTTAATTTCTCAATTGGCTGATATCACGGTTTACGTAACTAGAGCAGATCATACCGATAAAAAATTACTTACTTATTCTAAAGGTCTGAAAGACCAAAGTAAAATGGTGAATATGGCCTACGTGATTAATAATGTGGGTGGTGAAAAAGGGTATGGATACGGTTATGGATACGGTTATAAATACAGTTACGGATATACTTACGGCTATAATTACGGTTACGGTTATGGTTATGGAGAAGACAGTGAAGACAGTAAACCAAGAAAAAGGAATGTACTCAGATGGATTAAAAAGAGATTAAAAAAATAGTCAAATAAAAAAGGATAGAACAAAGTTTCTATCCTTTTTTATTTAAAATAAGTATTTCTCTCAATTGCATTTAGAAGTTGGGTTTCCGACTTAATGGTTATTTTATTTTCAAAGGCATCTATATGTTTTTTATGATGCACATCAGTTCCTACAAAGTCAATGTAATTTTCTTTCAATAAAAAGTCGGCAGCAGTTGCAACTGAGGAACCATAATATCCCACTGACGATAAAAGATTCAATTGAAATTTAACCTCCAACTCTTTTAAGGTACTATACATCTTGGTGTTTTGGTGGTAAAACAAATAACGCTCCGGATGGGCCAATATCGGTTGGTACCCTTTGAGTTGAATTTCAAAAATAATTTCTTTTAATGCCAATGGCGGATTCATATAGGACATTTCAATTAAAACGATATTGTCTTTAATCGTTAACAAAGGTTCGGATTGCAAACGCTCCAAAAAAGCTTCGTTAATCATGTATTCGGAAGCAGCACGATGTAACATCGTTTGATGCGGTTCTTGTAATTGCTGTTTCGTGGTGGTGAAAGTCTCGTTTATTCCAAGAGTTGTATTCTCCCAAATTTCAGGTAGTGTGTGGGGAGTGGCGATACATTTGGTGAAACCAATTTTATTTAGACCTTCCATTAATTTTTTGGTATGCGTAATATCCGGAGCTCCATCATCAATGCCAGGTAAGATATGAGAATGGATATCTACCGTTCCCTCAGGGATTAAATCAGAAAGTTTCGGTTTGGATTTAAATAGTGAAAACACGTTTTAATTTTTTTACAAATATACAGTTTATACCAATAATATGAATTGCAATTTATTGTAAATTCAATTCGCTAAAATAGGGTAACTTACTTTCATAAATAAACTATTTTAGTACATTTGCATCATGGAATTTTCGTCAAAACTCTTAGAGGCAGCAGTAAACGAAATGGCGCAGTTGCCTGGTATTGGTAAAAGAACCGCCTTGCGATTAGTGCTTCATTTGTTAAAACAACCGAAAGAACAAACGGTTTTTTTATCGAAGGCGTTGACTACTTTTAGAGAGGAAATAAAATATTGTGAAAGTTGTCACACGATTTCGGATGTGGCCCTTTGCGAGATATGTTCCAATACCAAGAGAAACCACAAACTCATATGCGTGGTTGAAGACGTTCGCGATGTGATGGCCATTGAAAACACAGGGCAATATAGAGGTATTTATCACGTTCTAGGAGGGAAAATATCCCCAATGGATGGAATTGGCCCAAGCCAGCTGAAGATTAATTCTTTGGTTGAAAAAGTGAATTCGGGTAAAGTAGAAGAATTGATATTTGCGTTAAGCTCAACCATGGAAGGAGATACCACCAATTTTTATATCTACAAGCAAATAAAAGACAGTAATATTGTAACCTCGACCATCGCTAGAGGAATAGCAGTTGGTGACGAGCTGGAATATGCCGATGAGGTGACCTTAGGGAGAAGTATTTTACAAAGAATACCCTTTGAAAATACGTTTAAAAATAATTAATTATGCAAATTAAATAAATGGAAATTACTAAAATTTGTTGCATTGGTGCAGGTTATGTGGGTGGACCAACGATGGCCATAATTGCACAAAAATGCCCACACATAAAAGTTACTGTGGTAGATTTAAATGCCGATAGAATTGCGGCGTGGAACAATCCCAATGTGGAGAATATTCCTATTTACGAACCGGGATTGAGCGCTATTGTGGCTGAGGCGAGAAACAGGAATTTGTTTTTTTCAACTGATGTAGATACAGCAATTGACGAAGCTGAAATGATTTTTATCTCGGTTAATACGCCTACAAAAACCTATGGAGCTGGAAAGGGAATGGCTTCCGATTTGAAATACATTGAACTTTGCGCAAGGCAAATAGCCAAAGTGGCGAAGACCGATAAAATTGTGGTCGAAAAATCAACACTTCCGGTACGAACTGCCGAAGCGGTAAAAAGTATTTTAGACAATACAGGAAACGGAGTTAAATTCCAAATCTTATCCAATCCAGAGTTTTTAGCTGAAGGGACCGCAGTAACCGATTTGTTAAATCCCGATCGGGTTTTAATAGGTGGCGATCCTTCAGAGGAAGGGCAAATAGCCATTCAAAAATTAGTAGCTATTTATTCCAAATGGGTACCGAGTCAACAAATTTTAACTACCAATTTATGGTCGTCGGAGTTGTCTAAGCTTACCGCCAATGCCTTTTTAGCACAACGGATTTCGTCCATCAATGCCATGTCGGAATTGTGTGAAAAAACAGGTGCCGATATTAGCGAAGTAGCCAGAGCCATTGGAATGGACAGTAGAATTGGTCCAAAATTCTTAAAAGCGTCTGTTGGTTTTGGAGGTTCTTGTTTTCAAAAAGACATTTTAAATTTGGTGTACATCGCTAAATCATTTGGATTGAATGAAGTAGCCGATTATTGGGAACAAGTAATTATTATGAACGATCACCAAAAAGACCGATTTGCTAAAAATATTATTACTACTCTTTACAATACGATCTCCGGAAAGAAAATTGCTTTCTTGGGCTGGGCATTTAAAAAAGATACCAACGATACGAGAGAATCTGCGGCTATTTACGTGGCTGATTACCTATTGAAGGAAGAAGCGAACATTGCCGTATACGATCCTAAAGTTTCTGAGAATAAAATTTTAGCCGATTTGGATTACTTGGAATCAAGAAAACCAGAACAAAATAGAAAAGGAGTGACCGCATTTGAAGAAGCCTATGCGGCCTGTAAAAATGCCCACGCTATTGCTATATTAACAGAATGGGATGAATTTAAAGACTACGATTGGCAGAAAATATATGAGGCTATGGAAAAACCAGCTTTTGTATTTGATGGTAGAAATGTATTAGACCGAAAAAAATTAACCGATATTGGTTTTGTTTACCAAGGGATTGGAAGTTAAACAAATATAGAAAAAAGAATGAAAAAGATATTAATTACCGGGGGTGCCGGTTTTATCGGTTCGCATGTCGTTAGGAGATTGGTCAACAACTATCCGAATTACCACATTTATAATTTAGATGCCTTAACGTATGCAGGGAATTTAGAGAATATTTCCGATATTGAAAATAAAGACAATTATACTTTTATAAAAGGCGATATTGTTGACGAACAGTTTATTAACTCCTTATTCGAAACCCATCAATTTGATGGCGTTTTACACCTTGCTGCCGAATCCCATGTCGATCGTTCTATTGAAGATCCGTTGTCCTTTGTGAAAACAAATGTGATAGGAACCATGAATTTGCTTAATGCAGCCAGAAAACAATGGAAAGGCAAGGAAGAAGGAAAACGTTTTTACCACATCAGCACCGATGAGGTTTATGGAAGTTTAGGAGCCGAAGGCTTGTTTACCGAAACCACCTCCTACGATCCTAATTCTCCGTACTCCGCTTCTAAAGCGAGTTCCGATCATTTTGTTCGTGCCTATGGAGAAACGTATGGTTTGCCTTATGTGATTACCAATTGCTCGAATAACTACGGACCCAATCATTTTCCAGAGAAATTAATTCCGCTTTTCATCAATAATATTATCAATAATAAACCGTTACCGGTTTACGGTGATGGGAAATATACCCGAGACTGGTTGTTTGTCGAAGACCACGCCGTAGCTATCGATTTGGTATTCCACGAAGGTAAAAACCACGAAACCTATAACATCGGAGGATTTAACGAATGGCAAAATATAGATTTGGTTAAATTGCTTTGTCAGATAATGGATACCAAATTAGATCGTGAACCTGGAACTTCAGCCGAATTAATCACCTACGTAAAAGACCGTCCAGGACATGATTTAAGATATGCTATTGATGCTTCAAAAATTAATAAAGAATTGGGTTGGAAGCCCTCGGTAACCTTTGAACAAGGTTTGGAGCGAACGGTGAATTGGTATTTAAACAATGAGCTGTGGCTCAAAAATGTTACTTCAGGCGAATATGCCAACTATTATAAAAAACAGTATTCTTAGAGAACTGTTTTTTTTAGCTCTTATTTTTCAAGATAAGTTGAACGAGCCTTACTCCACTAGTTATTATAAGTGGCGCTACAATCATTAAATAGGGCTTGTTTATTAAAATAAGGAGGTAAATTAGCAAACAGAGTATTGAGAAAATACTAGTATAAAACACCCCTTTTTTATTGTTTTTTAGTTCATAATAAAGTACAAAAAACAAAATAGGATTGAACAGTAAAACATTGTAATTGTTCACTAATTCACTGTGTAAGGAATAAAATCCAGCAAAAATAAAGAACACTCCCAGCAATCCTAGTAGTCCGAAATAGGCTTTGTAAACAATAGGTTTATTGAGTCCAATTATCAGCACAAAAAACAAGCAAAAAACATAATAGTTATTCCACCACGAAAATGGGATTTCGGTTTTCTCTAGGTCAAGTATTTTTCGGCTTTCTTTACAAATAGGTTGATTGCCGACTTTTAAATTTTGAATATTATTATACAATTCGGATGGTAAAAAGACTTGGTCGCTTTGCAAATCTACCTTATTTCCAAAAATAATACTGGTGCCCAATTGAGTATAAAAATGACCGTTAAAATAAGGGTAAAGAATAGTTCTGCACGTAGGAGCATCAGCAGAACTGATCCCTATAATTGGTTTTCCAATAATTTTATTTAGGGTTTGGACCACCATTGTCGTACAATTTTTATCAATAAATTTATACGTGTAAAAGCGCTCTTCCGATTGCAAGGAGGCGTTTAAGTAATCAAAAAGGGCTTGCTTTTTATCTTGGGATAAGTGGAGTACTTGCTCGTCTATACTTCGTTTTTCGTATAAATATTCTTGGAAAAATTCTTCGAAACTACAGCTGGTTTCTAAATATTGTAAATCTCCTTTTACAAATTTCAAGTAGAAATTGGGAGTGCTGAAATCAAAGGTCCCATAATTATATACTTGATCAACAAAGTTAGTGGTGTCTTTTATTCTAATTGCGGTATGACCAAATAACGAGTATATTTCTGATCCCGTGCCACAAGTCAATACACTCACTTCGGCAGTATTGGAAAGGGTGATTTCTTGACTATTTGCCTGGCTCGAAAATAGCGATAACAGTAAAATAAATAATAAGGCCAATTTTCTAGTGCACATATTGTAAAAATTATTGTCCAAAAATACTTAAATCTACTTTCACAGAGAAAATATTCGAATACAACGCGGCACTTTGATCTCCTAAATCAGTTAAAGCGTAATCAATTTGAATTCCTTTGTATTTAAATCCTAAACCTACATTAGGTTGAAAGGCAACCTTTTTGGTATTATCAATTTGTACCACATTTTGAAAATTTCCCACTCCGGCACGAACAAAAACCAAATCGGTATAGCCGTATTCAAATCCTAAAGCGGGGTCAATACTCAACCCATTGGTAGAAATTAGGTCATTGGTTCTGGCAAAATTCATATTCAAATTGGCTGCAGCCATTAGACTCGTTTCATTGTGAAATTCAAATTTTTTAGACACTCCGAATTGTGCTTTTGGTAGCGTGATTTCGGTATTTTCTGGTAACGCTTGATTTTGACCATTCACCGCATCTTTGATAGAATTGTATTCGGTTTCGTCAATTGCCCAAACATTATAGGTGGTGGTAATATCTCGGATCATTAATCCCAATTTCCAATTGTTTCTTTCCAATTGTAACCCTGCATCAAATCCAAATCCCCAGGAACTGGCAAATTTTCCGATAATACGTCTGATTACTTTTGAATTCACACCGTATTGAATACCGGATAGTTTATGTTTTCTAGCGTAAGAAAAAGTCGCGCCATAATCGGCAACTGAAAACAAACTAATTCTGTTGTAATCAACATTTCCTTGACTGTCAATTAATTGAGTGGTATTCATGATATTGTCAACACCAAATCGAATAACGGAAAATCCCCAGGCACTTTCGTCATCAATAGGAGTAGCATAGGCCGCGTAATCGTATTGCGCAATATTTGCAAAATAACTCGCATGCATTAAAGACGCTTGTTTTCCTTCTAATCCTATCAAACCTGCAGGATTCCAATAACCCGAATTCACATCATTAGTGCTTGAAGTCACGGCATTTGCCATTCCCAAAGCCGCGGCATCAACCCCAATATTCATAAATTCATTGGAATATTTCCTTGCCGTTTGAGCAAAGTTTAGGGTGGTGGTCACCAACAATAAGAGGTAGAATTTGTTTTTCAAATGGGCTTTATTTACAACCAAAAAGGGTGCTGAAATTTTTATCAAAAATAGGTATTTTTAATGATTACGAATCGTCGTTTTTTAATTACTTAAAAAATCTATTCTAAAAACGTATTGGACTTTAACTTATTGTATTAAATTTGCTTTCTTTGTTACAATAAATGAATACCGATGAACTTGAAAAAACATATCCCCAATTTAATTACGCTACTCAATCTTTTATGTGGTTGTATTGCATTAGTCTTTGCTGGGGAAGCTAATTTTGAAATGGCCTTCTTTTTTGTTTGCCTTGGAATTTTCTTTGATTTTATTGATGGTTTTTTTGCTAGGTTATTTCATGTTTCTAGTCAGCTTGGGCTGCAATTGGATTCATTAGCAGATATGGTTACCAGTGGAGTAGTTCCTGGTTTAGTGCTATTTAAAATGTTGTCAAACAGCGTTAACTCAGATCCCTCTTTGATGTATTTACCGTATTTAGGTTTTATAATTACTCTTGGTTCATGCTATCGATTGGCGAATTTTAATATCGATACCCGACAAACCGATTCTTTTATTGGTTTGCCAACACCAGCCAACGCACTATTTATTTTGAGTTTGCCACTAATTTTAAAAAATTCAGATTCTTTATTGGTACTTGAATTATTGATCAATCCTTGGGTGTTGCTTTTTGTTGCGGTTTTAAGTGCTTATATCCTTAATGCTGAAATCCCATTATTTGCCTTAAAAATCAAAAAATTCAATTTAAAAGACAATGCCTTACCGCTGTTCTTTTTAATTATTTCATTGCTATTATTGGTTTTCTTACAATTTTCAGGTGTGGCTTTGATAATAGTATTTTATGTCTTACTATCTCTAATTAACAATAAGTTTAATGCAAATAAATCGTAATAAGTAAGCCCTTTTTCAAGGGCTTTTTTTAATTATA
Source organism: Flavobacterium sp. (assembly GCA_021740105.1). Taxonomy (GTDB): domain Bacteria; phylum Bacteroidota; class Bacteroidia; order Flavobacteriales; family Flavobacteriaceae; genus Flavobacterium. Next base: position 22,353 of record JAIPAM010000005.1, on the reverse strand, counting down.
TTAAAATTCTAATTTCTTTTTTCGTAATTCAAAATTCTGACCCAAATAAACCCTACGCACCATTTCATCTTCTACTAATTCTTCAGGAGTTCCTGCTTTTAGAATTCCTCCTTCAAACATCAAATAGGTTTTGTCAGTAATCGCTAAGGTTTCTTGAACATTGTGATCGGTAATTAAGATACCAATATTTTTATTTTTCAACTGCGCTACAATTCTTTGGATGTCTTCAACGGCCACTGGATCAACTCCCGCAAAAGGTTCATCTAATAAAATAAACTTAGGATCGGTAGCCAAACAACGTGCAATTTCTGTTCTACGACGTTCTCCACCTGAGAGTAAATCCCCGCGATTGGTTCGAATATGATTTAAGCTAAATTCTTCAATTAAACTCTCCATTTTAGCTTCTTGTTCGGCTTTGGTATAATTGGTTAATTGTAAAACACTCAATATATTATCTTCCACACTCAGCTTTCTAAAGATAGAAGCTTCTTGGGCTAAATATCCAATACCTTGTTGCGCTCTTTTATACATTGGAAAATTAGTTATGTTCATATCGTCGAGATAGATATTTCCAGAATTGGGTTTCACTAAACCAACGATCATGTAAAAAGAAGTTGTTTTTCCAGCACCATTAGGCCCCAAAAGCCCCACAATTTCCCCTTGGTTCACTTCTACAGAAATTCCCTTTACTACGCTTCGTCCTTTGTATGTTTTTACTAAATTCTCTGCTCTTAGTATCATTTTTTGTTTGGTTATTGGAGTGTTACTTTCTTTATAATCGCAAATTAACGAATTACAAAATTACCGAATCTACAGATTAACATTTATTTAGTTAAGCTTTTACTTCTGTTGTTCTAAAGCTTCCCAGAATTCATAGGCTCTTCGCAAATGGGGAATTACAATTGTTCCACCTACTAAAGTGGCAATTCCCAAGGCTTCCATCATTTCTTCTTTGGAAATGCCTAATTTATAGCTTGTTTCAAGATGGTATTTTACACAATCATCGCATCTTAAAACCGTGGATGCGACCAATCCTAAAAGTTCTTTAGTTTTTACATCTAAAGCGCCTTCAGCATAAGCATTGGTATCTAAATTGAAAATTCTCTTTACGATTTTGTTATTGTCAGCCAATAACTTTTCGTTCATTTTAGATCTATAATCGTTGAATTCAGTTAGGATATCAGACATTTTCTTTTAATTTATTTTTATGAACAAATACAGCTATAAAGATACTTGCCTCATAGATTAATAACATCGGGATGGCCACAATTATTTGGCTTACCACATCTGGAGGAGTTACAATTGCTGAAATTAACAATACAATTACTACCGAGTATTTTCTATATTTCCTTAAAAAGGTTGGGGTGACCAATCCTAATTTAGTAAGGAAATAAATAATAATGGGCAATTCAAAAAACAAGCCGCTGGCAATCACTGATGTTTTCATCATTCCAATGTAGGAGTCAATAGTGAATTGATTTTGAACCATCGTACTAACGGAAAAGGTCGCGCAGAAATTAATGGACATTGGAATAATAATATAATAGCCAAATACAACTCCCATAAAAAACAATAAGGAAGCTACAAATATAAATACCCGAACATTTTTTCTTTCTTTTTCATACAATGCCGGACTTATAAATTTCCAAATTTCCCATAAGATAAAGGGAAAAGCGAGTATAAAACCGGCCGTTATACAGGTCCAGATAAACATATTTACCTGTCCTTCCATATCGGTATTCTGAATGATAAAAGGCAATTCGGTAATGCAAATGCTGTCTGCAAATCCCAATTGGTTTGACAATTCACAAAAATAAGTGTAGGTAAAAAAGTCAGGACTCGTTGGGGCAAAAATAATAGTATCAAAAATAAAATCACTAAAAAAATAGGTAACAATTGCCATAATAATTACGGCAGAAGTGCTTCTAACCAACAACCACCTTAACTCTTCAAGATGATCTAAAAATGACATTTCATTCAATGCTTTCTTTGCCATTATACAATTCCCTCTTTTAAAATGTCATGCAAATGTATAACGCCTTTGTACTCTTCTTGGTCAGTAACAATCAATTGAGTAATAGAGAAATCTTCCAAAATATTTAAGGCATCCGTTACCATGGAGGTCAATTGAATTGTTTTTGGATTTTTGGTCATAATATCTTTTGCAGTAAGGTGGCCAAAGGTATCATTATTATTAAGCATTCTTCGAATATCACCGTCAGTAATGATTCCGATTAATTTATTATTTTCAATTACCGCAGTAACTCCTAATCGTTTTTCAGAAATCTCAAAAATAACTTTCTTAATATTGGTACCTGGTGCCACTTCTGGTTTATGACTTTGATCCAACATGTCACCCACACGAAGTAATAATTTTTTTCCTAAGGCACCTCCAGGATGGTATTTAGCAAAATCGGTTGCTTTAAAATCGCGTAATTCCATTAAGCAAACAGCCAATGCATCGCCCATTACTAGTTGAGCTGTGGTACTATTGGTAGGTGCTAAATTATTAGGGCAGGATTCACTATCCACAGTGGTGTCTAGAATAAAATCGGCTCCTTTTGCTAAAAAGGAAGTCGTATTTCCAGTGATAGCGATTAGTGAATTTCCAAATTGTTTTAAAATGGGAACCAGTACTTTTATCTCCGGGCTATTACCACTTTTTGAGATACAAATCACCACATCGTCGGGTTGAACCATTCCTAAATCACCATGTATAGCCTCTGAAGCATGTAAAAAAAGTGATGGTGTGCCAGTAGAATTCATGGAGGCAACCATTTTTTGAGCAATAATCGCACTTTTTCCAATGCCGGTAACCACCAATCTGCCTTTTGAATTGAAGATAATTTCAACCGCTTTTATAAAGTCATCTGTAAGTAAATCAGCAAGTTTCGCAATAGAGTTACTTTCAGATTCGATTGTTTTTCTGGCAATCTCTAAAATATTTTTGTTTGTTTTCAAAACAGATTTTTATAAAGTTTGTATATAATAAAGATATTTGTATCTTTATGAACCACAAATTTATGTAAAATACTATTAACTAAGAATGAAATCTAACGAAATTGACATTCATAAGGAATTAAAAAAATATTTTGGGTTCAACCAATTCAAAGGATTACAAGAACAAGTCATTAGAAGTCTTATATCTGGTAAAAATACATTTGTAATTATGCCTACGGGTGGTGGAAAATCCCTTTGCTACCAATTGCCCGCCTTAATGAAGGAAGGAACTGCAATTGTTGTCTCTCCCTTAATCGCATTAATGAAAAACCAAGTCGATGCCATTCGTAGTTTATCTTCAGAAAATGGTATCGCTCATGTTTTAAATTCTTCTTTGAATAAAACAGAAATCACTCAAGTTAAAAAAGACATTACTTCGGGAATTACCAAATTACTTTATGTTGCTCCAGAATCTTTGGCCAAAGAAGAGTATTTAAAGTTTCTAAAAAATATAAATATTTCATTTGTAGCCATTGACGAAGCGCATTGTATTTCAGAATGGGGACATGATTTCCGACCTGAATATCGAAATTTGAAAAATAGTATCAAATTGTTGGGCAACGCTACTGTTATTGGTTTAACCGCAACAGCAACGCCAAAAGTTCAAGAGGATATTCTAAAAAATCTTGAAATGGCCGACGCCAATACTTTCAAGGCTTCGTTCAATCGTCCTAATTTATTTTACGAAGTTCGTACGAAAACAAAAAATATTGAATCCGATATTATTCGATTTATAAAACAAAACAAAGGCAAATCAGGAATAATTTACTGTTTGAGTAGAAAAAAAGTAGAATCCATTGCGCAAGTATTGCAAGTGAATGGGATTAGTGCGGTTCCGTATCACGCCGGTTTAGATGCAAAGACCAGGGCGAAACACCAAGACATGTTCCTAATGGAAGATGTGGAAGTGGTAGTAGCTACTATTGCATTTGGAATGGGAATTGACAAGCCAGATGTGCGTTTTGTTATTCATCATGACATACCTAAATCACTAGAAAGTTATTATCAAGAAACGGGTCGTGGAGGTCGTGATGGTGGTGAAGGTCATTGTTTGGCTTACTATTCGTATAAAGATGTTGAGAAATTAGAAAAATTCTTATCTGGAAAACCTGTGGCTGAGCAAGAAATCGGATTTGCTTTACTCCAAGAAGTAGTAGCTTATGCCGAAACGTCACTATCCCGCAGAAAATTCTTATTGCATTATTTTGGTGAAGAATTCGATACCGAAACAGGCGAAGGTGGCGATATGGACGACAATGTTCGAAATCCAAAAAACAAAGTTGAAGCCAAAGATCAAGTGGTTCAATTGCTTGAAATGGTTCGAGACACCAAGCATTTATATAAATCTAAAGAGATCGTATTTGCCTTAACTGGAAAAGTAAATGCGATGATAAAAGCGCATAAAACCGATACCCAGCCTTTCTTTGGTTGCGGATCTGATTTTGAAGAGCGCTATTGGATGGCTTTATTGAGACAAGTGCTTGTGGATGGTTTATTGTCAAAAGATATTGAAACCTACGGTATCATTAAAATTACAGATAGTGGATTAGATTTTATTAAAAATCCAAAATCATTTATGATGTCGGAAGATCATGAATACAATGAAACCGAGGACGAAGCAATTGTTACCGCCGCAAAATCTTCTGGCGTTGCCGATGAAACCTTAATGGTTATCTTGAGAGACTTGCGTAAAAAAGTGGCTAAAAAATTGGGAGTACCGCCGTTTGTGGTTTTCCAAGATCCTTCCCTAGAGGACATGTCGCTTAAGTATCCAATTTCTATGGATGAAATGAGTAATATTCATGGAGTGGGCGAAGGAAAAGCTAAAAAATATGGTAAAGAATTCGTTGAGGTAATTAAAAATTACGTTGAAGAAAATGACATTTTACGACCTGATGATTTGGTGGTTAAATCGACAGGTGCCAATTCATTGAACAAGTTGTACATCATTCAAAATATCGATAGAAAACTTAATCTCGATGATATTGCTAGCGGAAAAGGATTGAATATGGAAATGTTGATTAAGGAAATGGAACAAATTGTGTATTCAGGAACTAAGTTGAATATAAAATATTGGATTGATGAAATTTTGGATGACGACCAACAAGAAGAAATTCATGAGTATTTTATGGAATCGGAATCGGATAGTATAGAAGACGCATTAAAAGAATTCGACGGAGAATACGATATTAACGAATTGCGATTAATGAGAATAAAATTCATTAGCGAGGTAGCCAATTAAATTATTGATAAACTTCACCTCGATGAGGTTTTAATCGGTCTCGAACAGCAATCATCTCGCTTTCATTTACCACCATAAAAGCTATAGAATGAAATTCATTGAGCATTGAAAAACCAGTAATATCCAATTCTAATTTCTCTGCAGTAATATACTGTTTAAGGTGAATTACATGATGTTCAGCTGTTTTTTCAGCTTCCGCACCTCTAAAATCCCAAAGTAGTTTTATTTGTCTTGACATGATTTTAATAATTAGGCCAAAGGTAGGTTTTTACCACAAAAGACACAAAGTAATTAATTACAGATCCACAACAAATTACTACTTTTGTAATTCGATTAATAAATAAATAATGCCTCAAGAACTTCTACTTCAAGTAACTCCAGAAATGGCAGTTAATACTCATCTTATTAAGGAACAAGTAGCGAAATTAATTCGAGTTGCTGTGGGTGATATTAAACACATTTCCATTTTGAAGCGCTCCATTGACGCGCGTCAAAAAGCAATTAAAGTTAATTTAAAAGTTGCGATCTATTTTCAAGAAGACGATTTTGTAGAAGAAAAAATCCAATTGCCAGATTATAAAAATGTAACTAATTGTCCTGAAGTGATTGTAGTAGGAGCTGGGCCAGCCGGACTTTTTGCAGCATTACAGTTAATTGAGTTGGGCTTAAAGCCAATAGTTATTGAACGTGGAAAAGACGTTCGGGGTCGACGTAGAGATCTAAAAGCAATCAATTTAGATCATATCGTTAATGAAGACAGTAACTATTGTTTTGGCGAAGGTGGAGCAGGAACCTATTCCGATGGTAAATTGTACACTCGCTCTAAAAAAAGGGGAGATGTCACTCGAATTTTAGAATTATTAGTAGGTTTTGGGGCGTCAGATGATATCTTAATTGAGGCACACCCTCATATTGGAACCAATAAATTACCAAAAATCATCCAAGACATTCGGGAAAAAATAATTGAAATGGGGGGGTTGGTCCTATTTGAAACCAGACTAACCGATATTATCATTAAAAACAATGAAGTACAAGGAATTGTAACGCAATCGGGTGCTACCATTCTTTCCAATAAAATCATCCTAGCTACAGGTCATTCTGCCCGAGATATTTTCGAACTATTAGATCGAAAAAAGGTATTTATTGAGGCCAAACCATTTGCCTTGGGCGTAAGAGCAGAGCACCCTCAAAGTCTAATTGATAGCATACAATACAGTTGCGATTATCGTGGGGAACTATTACCACCAGCGCCTTACTCTATTGTAAAACAAGTAGGAGGAAGGGGAATATACTCCTTTTGTATGTGTCCAGGCGGCGTGATTGCTCCTTGTGCCACTAGTCCCGGTGAAGTGGTGACTAACGGTTGGTCGCCTTCAAAAAGAGATCAAGCTACAGCAAATTCTGGAATTGTGATCGAATTAAAATTAGAAGATTTCGCGCCCTATTCTAAATTTGGTGCCTTAGCAGGATTAGAATTTCAAAAAAGTATTGAGCAAAAGGCATGGCATTTGGCCGGTGAAACTCAAAAAGTTCCTGCACAAAGAATGGTCGATTTTACAAAAAACCAAGTTTCTTCTGAAATCCCAAAAACGTCTTATGTTCCGGGTACTACTTCTGTTGAAATGGGAGCAGTTTTTCCTGGGTTTTTAACGCAAATACTTCGAGAAGGATTTTCTGAATTTGGAAAATCCATGAAAGGCTATTTAACCAATGAAGCCATTTTACACGCACCCGAATCGAGAACGTCCTCTCCGGTTAGAATTCCTCGAGATTCTATTTCATTGGAACATATACAAATAAAAGGATTGTATCCTTGCGGGGAAGGCGCGGGTTACGCTGGTGGAATAATTTCAGCAGCCATTGACGGTGAAAAATGCGCCATCAAAATTTTTGAATCACTACTATAATTAGAATTAATGCATTTAAAACGAAATCGTTTTAAATGAAATTATTTTCTAGAAAAACTTCATTTTACTTTTAATACTTCATTTTTTTTTGAGATTATTATGAGATTATTATGATTATGATAATTCGATTGTATTTAAGTTTAATTTATTTATAAATAGGTACTTAAAATTAGTATTATTTGTAAATTTGAAAAAAAAACCCTCATGAGTTTTATCCCCGATGAATTTAAGATTACCGCACCCTTATTGCAAAACACCTATCTAGTTAATGGTGAATTAAAGGAATGGAAGGGTCCAACTACCAATGTTTATTCCACTATTTCCTCGACTGAAAATTACGAACCTACGTTTTTAGGTACCATTCCAACAATGGGAAATCAAGAAGCTCAAGAAGTAGTTGATGCAGCTGTAAGCGCTTATGACAATGGTCAAGGAAATTGGCCAACCATGAAAGTGGTGGATCGAATCAAATGTATGGAAAATTTTGTTCGCCAAATGAAATTAACACGCAGTGAAGTGGTTAAATATTTGATGTGGGAAATTGGAAAATCGCTTCCAGATTCCGAAAAAGAGTTTGATCGTACAGTAGAATATATCCTTGACACCATAGAAGATTATAAAAAATTAGATAGAAATTCTGCGCGTTTCACTAAAAGTCAAGGGATTAATGCAATGGTTCGCCGCGGTCCTTTAGGGGTTGTTTTATGTCTAGGACCTTATAATTATCCGTTAAATGAAACTTTTACATTACTTATTCCCGCAATTATTATGGGAAATACAGTAATTTTTAAACCCGCAAAGTTGGGTGTTTTGTTAATTTCACCCTTGTTAGAAGCTTTCAAAAGTAGTTTTCCAAAAGGGGTAATTAATATTGTATATGGTCGTGGTCGTGAGGTCGCAACCCCAATAATGCAATCAGGAAAAATTTCCATGTTAGCGTTAATTGGAAATAGTAAATCGGCAATAGCATTACAAGACCAGCATCCAAATAAAAATAGATTGCGACTTATTTTAGGTCTTGAAGCTAAAAATCCTGCGATTGTGTTGGCAGATGCCGATTTGGATTTGGCAATTCAAGAATGCGTTTCGGGAAGTTTGTCTTTCAATGGACAACGTTGTACCGCATTAAAAATAATTTACATTCATGAATCTATAGTTGACGAATTCAATCGAAGATTTGCTGAGAAAGTGGATGCTCTAAATTTTGGAAATCCTTGGGAGAAATCGGTTTTTTTAACCCCATTACCGGAAAAAGAAAAACCAGCATACATTCAAGAATTAATTGACGATGCTACTAGTAAAGGAGCAAAAGTCATTAATGCTAAAGGCGGCCAGCATTCTGATAATTATATTTTTCCTGCAATCTTGTATCCAATAAACAAGGAAATGAGAGTTTATCATGAGGAACAATTTGGACCTGTAGTTCCGATAATCTCCTTTAAAGACATTCAAGAACCATTGAATGATATGGCTGAATCGAACTATGGGCAGCAGGTGAGTTTGTTTGGAAAAGACATTAAAACCATTGCGCCACTAATTGACACCCTAGTGAATTTGGTAACCCGTGTGAATCTAAACAGCTCTTGTCAAAGAGGTCCTGATGTGTATCCATTTACTGGAAGAAAAGATTCTGCAGTGGGCACATTAAGCATTCACGATGCATTACGTTCTTTTTCAATTCGAACATTTGTAGCTTCAAAAGACAATGAATACAATAATGAAATTTTACAACAATTATTGAATAGTAAAGAATCTAATTTTATCAATACAGATTACATTTTATAATTTTTTTATTTATAACTTTAAAAAACTGCAAATTTGATTTTATTTAAGTTGCAGTTTTTTGTTTTTAATCTATTGGACACTCGTTAAAAAAAGTGTGCAATTTCTATTTCTAGTGAATTACCATTTCTTTTTTTGTATTTTTGACAGGCAATAAATAATCTATGATAGAAGAAAGAGTAATATTGGTTAATGAATTGGACGAACCAATTGGAACAATGGAAAAAATGGAAGCGCATGAGAAAGCAGTTTTACATCGTGCTTTTTCGGTTTTTATTTTAAATAAAAATAACGAAATCATGTTGCAACAAAGAGCGCACCATAAATACCATTCCCCGCTGCTATGGACCAATACTTGCTGTAGCCACCAAAGAGTGGGGGAAACCAACATTGAAGCTGGAACTCGAAGACTGAGAGAAGAAATGGGATTTGAAGCGAATTTGAAAGAATTGTTTCATTTCATTTATAAAGCCCCATTTGATAACGGTTTAACCGAACACGAGTTAGATCATGTTATGATCGGATATTTTGATAACGAACCGGAAATCAATTCGGAGGAAGTGGAAAGTTGGAAGTGGATGAAAATTGAAGACATCAAGGAAGATATGATTAACCATCCTGAAATTTATACCATTTGGTTCAAAATAATATTCGATGAATTTTACCATTATCTAGAAGATCATAAAATATAAAGTACTATGAGAGTCACCATAAGCAGAAAAGCCCATTTTAATGCCGCACACCGTTTGTATAGAAAAGACTGGACATTTGAAAAAAATGACGCTATTTTTGGAAAATGCAACAACCCTAATTTCCATGGACATAATTACGAAATGATCGTTAGTGTCACGGGTCCAATCGATCCAGAAACAGGTTTTGTAATGGACGTAAAAATTCTTTCAGATTTGATTAAAGCAGAAGTTGAAGATAAATTTGACCATAAAAATTTAAATTTGGATGTGCCAGAATTCCTAGAATTAAATCCTACAGCCGAGAATATTGCGGTAGTAATTTGGAATAAAATTCGAAATAAAATTGATTCCAAGTTTGATTTAGAAGTCGTTTTATATGAAACTCCACGTAATTTTGTAACCTACAAAGGCGAATAATGGATTTAAAAATTGGTGATAAAGCACCGTCTTTTCTAGCAGTTGATGCTAGTGGAACTCCATTTGATAGCAAATCTATCATTGGTAAAAAACCAGTAGTAATTTATTTTTATCCAAAAGACAATACGCCAGGTTGTACCATGCAAGCCTGTGGATTTAGAGATTCCTATGAAGATTTTATCGATTTGGGCGCCGAGGTAATCGGAGTAAGCAGTGATTCTGTAAATTCTCACAAAAAATTCTCCAATCAATACAAACTTCCATTTATACTTTTATCCGATTCTGATAAAAAAATCAAAAAGCTATTCGGTGTCCCAGATAAATTATTTGGATTGTTGCCTGGAAGAGTTACCTATATTATCAACAAAGAAGGAATAATTACAATGATTTTTGATAGTGTCTTGGCTACCAAACACATTTCAATTGCATTAGAATCCTTAAAAAAAGAAAGCTATGAAATTTGATATTTATCCATTACAATTTGAACCCATTCTAAAAGAAAGAATTTGGGGAGGAGAAAAATTAAATTCAGAATTAAACAAACCAATAATCTCTAATATTACAGGTGAAAGTTGGGAAATATCAACAGTTGAAGGCGATGTAAGTGTTATTTCAAATGGAACCCTGAAGGGGATTTCTCTAAGTGAAGTCATTGATACTTTTCCAAAGGAAGTTTTAGGAACAGCAGTTTTTGATCAATTCGGAAAACAATTTCCATTACTATTTAAATATTTAGATGCTAAAACAGATTTGTCAATTCAGGTTCACCCGAATGATGAGTTGGCAAAAATAAGACACAATTCTTTTGGTAAAACGGAAATGTGGTACATCATGCAAGCCGATGAAGGTTCAAGAATTATAGTTGGTTTCAAAAATAATTCCAACGCTAAGGAATATGTTTCACATTTAGAAAACAATACTTTGCTTGCTCTTTTGGAAGAAGTAAAAGTTAAAACGGGTGACGTATTTTTTCTTGAAACAGGAACAGTTCACGCTATTGGCGCTGGGTTATTGGTTGCTGAAATCCAACAAACTTCAGATATTACTTATCGTTTATACGATTTTGATCGAGTAGATTCGGAAGGTAATAAGAGAGAATTGCACGTTGAATTAGCTTTAGATGCGATAAATTATAATAAGGTTGAAACCCAAAAGCAATACAATAAGAAGGAGAATATTTCTAATGAAATGGTAAATTGCCCTTATTTCACCACGAATTATTTAAAGCTATCAGGAGAATTAACGATCTCTAAATCAAACGCGTCTTTCACCGTATACATGTGTACGGAAGGTGAATTTAAATTAGAATTCAATCAAGTTCATTACCATTATTCAAAAGGAGATACGGTATTGATTCCTGCAGCGATGACTGATTTTAACTTATCTGGTAATGCAACTTTACTAGAAATTTATATTTCATAGTCTGTAATACAAAGTTTATATGTACTTTTGCAGACGAAAATTTAAATTAAATTAAATATAAAATGGCAAACGTTAGAAATTTAAAAAAAGACATTAACTACGTTTTAGGTGATATTATTGAAGCAGTTTATTTGTTTGAAATTGCAACCACTGGAAAACCAACAGACGAAACAAATGCATTAATTGATGAAGCAATTGTAAGTTTTGATTCTTTAATTGGAAAAGTGAACGCAAAAAACGTTGAAAACAAAAAAGCACATTTCAAACAAATTAATGTTGAATTGGAACAAGTTGCTAATCAATTGATTACTAAAATCAACGCTTTACAATAAATAAAACTATTAAAAAACGTAAAATATATTTTGGATATTACAAATTCAATTCTATATTTGCACTCGAAATTAGTCGCCAGCGTAGCTCAGTTGGCTAGAGCAGCTGATTTGTAATCAGCAGGTCGTGGGTTCGAGTCCCTCCGCCGGCTCTTTTTAAAAAAACCATTTTACGAAAGTAAAATGGTTTTTTGTTTTTATATAAATTAGGAAATTCTATTAATTTCCAGGCTTATCTACCACTGGTCGATTGTCTCTATTTGCTAATTCCCATGCTATTGTAAAAGCCAATTGTGCTCTTTTTGCCAAGGCGTCAAATTCGATTTTATCTGCTGTGTCAGTAGGTTTGTGGTAATCGGCATGAACTCCATTAAATAAAAACACGGATGGAATTCCTTTTTTTGCAAAATTGTAATGGTCAGATCGATAATAAAAACGGTTTGGATCATTTCTATCATTAAATGTATAATCTAAATTTATATTTACAAAACTCTTATTCGCCTCTTCACAGATAGTATATAAATCAGAAGATAAATAATCGGAACCTATTACATAAACATAATTATTGGAATCTTTATGTAAATCATCACGACGTCCAATCATGTCGATATTGATATCTGTAATAGTGTTAGCAATTGGGAATAAAGGGTTTTCTGAGTAGTATTTAGACCCTAGAAGTCCATGTTCTTCCCCGGTAACATGTAAAAAAAGGATGGAACGTTTTGGTCCATGTCCGTTTTCTTTTGCTTTTTGAAAAGCTTTTGCAATTTCCAAAACAGCAACGGTTCCTGAACCATCATCATCGGCTCCATGGTAAATTTCTCCATTTTCAACACCAATGTGATCGTAATGAGCTGATATAACGAGTACTTCTTCTGGTTTTTCTGATCCTTTTATATATGCCCAAACATTTTCGGAATCAGGCAAACTATTCTTTCTTCTAGAATTTAAAAAAGCCGAAGGTATTCTTTGGTAATAATCGGAAGCGCCTTCAGGAAATGCAATTCCAGCTTTTGCATATTGTGAAATTAAATATTCACCCGCTTTCTTTTGCCCCTTCGATCCAGTATCTCGTCCTTCCATTTCGTCAGATGCAATTATGTCTAAATTGGTTTTTAAAGACTCTTTGGTAATGGCCTTGATGTATTTTGTAGGTTTAACTTGGGCAATACTAAGGGTAGTAAAAATTACCAGTAATAATAATAGTCTAATATTTTTCATAGGTTTACTTTTTACAAATATCATAATTATTTTTATATTCTTTGATTTTCTTTTTTTGTTATTTGAAATTAATAAAATAATATTAATTAATTTAAATATTAAAATATTTTTCATAAGTTTACAAAAGGATTAATAACATTAAAATAAAACAAATATGAAAAATTTAATTGCAGTATTAGCTTTGTCACTATTCACAGCTACTATGAGTGTTAATGCTCAAGAGAAAAAACCAAAAGCAACAGATAAAAAAGAAGCTGCTAAAGAAACTAAATCTTGTGATAAAGAAAAAAAAGCAGGATGTTGCGCTAAAATGGCAGCAAAAAAATAATTATAGTTAGTTAAAAATACTATTATTTATTAAGCACTTGAGAAGTCAAGTGCTTTTTTTATTTAGTAGCACAACCAAAATAAATAGTACGGTTTAAAATTGATTTTGCTTTAATAAATTGATGAGGAGAAATAAATTTATTTTTTTCAATATTAATTATTTTGCATAGTTCCTAAATAAAAAAGGCTGTCTTAATAGACAGCCAAAAAAAATAGTAAAATGTTATAATTCAAAAGACATTGAAATGATTACATTGTTCATCACAGAATTTATTTTGGAAGAATCAGTCATTCCAACATTAAAAAATTGCTTTTGATAGTCTCTTTGAGAATGAGAATAGGTAATATCTAATTTAATTCCTCCAAAATTATATCCGAATCCTGAAGAAAATCCGGTTAAATTTCCAATAGTAGTTTGATCTCTGTAAGGACTTTTTTCAGATCGATAACCGGCTCTTAAACTTACAGCCTTTATTCTATATTCTCCCCCAATTCTTAATTCGGTTGCCATACCAAGATTGTTTTTTATTTCAGAATTCAATTCTCTGTAATCTCCATTTGGCGAAAATTCAATATTTCCATAATCTTTGATGGAATAATCAATGCTCAGTATTCCAGATTTTTTATAGATATAACCTAAGCTACCAGTCCATTTACCTGGTGTGCTTAATTGGTAGGGTTCGTAAACATTTATAACCATTGGATTTACCCTAACTATCGGTAATTCTCCCGTTGCATTAGCACTAACTGATGAAATACGCTGTGAAAGTTTATCAGAAATTTCATACCAAGTTGGAGATTCATAGGCTACACCAACACGAACTTGTTTGTTTAACTTGGCAATTGCACCCAATTGAAAAGAAATTCCATTTCCAAAAGTGGTCAATTCATTATCAAATTGAAGTCTTTGAACACCGGATACTAAATTATTTGAATTGTCTTCATAAAAAGTAGTGTTTTGAGTGTAATCGATAAATCGAGTATTGATGTTTACTCCAAAGTAGAATTTATCATTGTATTGGCCGGATGCATTAAATGAAAGTTTTCCATTGTATCCATTACTTTTAATATAGTTCTCTTGATAATAATTTCCGCCTGATGGTATTAAAGAAACATAATTTCTATTGGAAGATTCATTATAATTTGAAGCAGGATCAATGATGTAAGCCTGGTAACCCAAGAAGGCTTGTTGAGCTCCAAAACCATAATTTGAGCCCAAATAATCATACAAATCAGTTATTGATTCTCTTGGTTGGGTCTGTAAATTTAAGATTGAAACACCATTATTTCTATTTGCATAGTATTTGAAATAGTCTCCAATAGAATTGGTAGGATTAGTTCCAGAAGAAAAAATAACATTATCTAAGTTATTTGCATTTTCATAATTTAAAGCAAAACTAAATTTAGTCCACTCACTATTTTTATCGGTATTTTTAATTACAAAAACAGCTCCAAATTGATTGATATCAGCAGTTGTTGAATTTTCTAAATCCTTTGATCCAAAATAGTTTGATTTATTTTTCACCCCAAAGGTACTAGTTGTTAAAGCAACTTGATTGTTTGCGAAAATTGCTGATCCTGCCGGATTCACATTAATTGAGGAGAAGTCACCTCCTAATGCTCCAAAAGCACCACTCATTGCGCTAAATCTAGCAGTTCCAAGTAGATTGTCTTGGGAATATCGAAGGGCGTCTGTAATGTCTTGAGAATATATAAATGAGCTAAAGAAACCCATAATAATTAAGATACTATTTTTTTTCATTTTCATTGAGAATTGTTAAAAACTATTTTACAAAATCACCCTTAACGTCTTCCGCCACCGCCTGAACCGCCAGATCTTCCGCCGCCGCCAAAGCCGCCACCGCCAGAACTTGGACTTGGAGAATAACTTCTTGGAGAAGAGCTTTCACTACTTCTGGTATTAGAAGATTCTGCTCTAACTGGGGTGTAACTTCTAGGAGTTTCAGTTTCATTTCTAGGATTTGTAATGTCCGCTCGAGTAGGATTGTATACTCTAGGAGTCGAATTGGTTGATCTTGGATTTACATCATTTACCCTTACTGCATTGAAGGTTCTTGGAGAACTTGGATCGGAATTTCTAACTCCATTTGATATACTATTTCTTCTACCTATAGAAGTATTATCACGATTATTTGCAATTCCAGATCTACCTAAATCATATCTTCCTGAAACGCGTCCGCTTGATCGGCCACCTCGGCCACCATTGCTATACGAGTAATTATATTGATTTCCATAATATCCATTGTAACCATAATTAGGATTGTACCAATTATTCCAACCCCAACCGTATCCCATGTTTGGGCCATACCAATTATTCCAACCCCAACCAATACCCATGTTTGGTCCGTACCAATTATTCCAACCCCAGCCATATCCTATATTTGGACCATACCATGAATTCCACCCAAAATTCCAATTCCACCCATAATTCCACAATGAATTATAACCGTAATTGTTCCATCCCCAATTATTGTCGTATATGGTAACATTTATAGGTTGTTGGTTATTTCCCCATCCGGAATAATTAGTTTTTTCTGTTCCTGAAGGATTGTTTAAAGTGTCTTGAATCGAAGAATAATTTTCTACATCAGTAAAGACTTGATCTTGTTCGTTCCTTTCTCTTAGAGTGCTGAAGTAATCCTTATATTTATCTACATTTCTTTCAGCGGTTTTGTTTTCATTTTCGTCAGATCCGTAGATGCCATCACGGTCATAGTAAGTGCTGTTTTTATAGGAACCACAAGAAACCATTACCAAGCTAAAACCCAAAATTAAATAAAAAATTGAGCTTGATTTTGCCGAAGAAAAATAATTAGTTTTCATATCTATGCATTTTAAATTGTTGTTCATTACAAAAATAGTTAGTTTTGCCGAACTATTTAGTTAAAATTAGTTAAACAATTTTAGTGCCAAAATATTTTATCATGAGCAAGAACTTAACAACAAGATCCGAGGATTATTCAAAATGGTATAATGAGTTAGTTGTGAAGGCTGACCTTGCTGAGAATTCAGGGGTTAGAGGCTGTATGGTTATTAAACCCTATGGCTATGCAATTTGGGAGAAAATGCAAGCTGAATTAGACAGAATGTTCAAGGAAACCGGTCATCAAAATGCGTATTTCCCTCTGTTTGTTCCAAAGAGTATGTTTGAAGCAGAAGAAAAAAATGCAGAAGGTTTTGCTAAAGAATGTGCCATTGTAACCCACTATAGATTAAAAAATGATCCGGATAAACCAGGTAAGTTAATGGTTGACCCAAATGCAAAGTTGGAAGAAGAGCTTATTGTTCGTCCTACGAGTGAAGCAATAATTTGGTCTACTTATAAAGGTTGGGTTCAGTCGTACAGAGATTTACCTTTGCTAATCAATCAATGGGCCAATGTGGTTCGTTGGGAAATGAGGACCAGGTTGTTTCTTAGAACAGCGGAATTTTTATGGCAAGAAGGACATACCGCTCATGCAACTAAAGAGGAAGCCATTGAAGAATCCGAAAAAATGATGAATGTGTATGCTGAATTTGCTCAAAATTTTATGGCGATTCCTGTAATTAAAGGTTTAAAAACAGAAACAGAGCGTTTTGCTGGAGCAGAGGAAACCTATTGTATTGAAGCATTAATGCAAGATGGAAAAGCGCTGCAGGCGGGAACATCTCACTTTTTAGGACAAAATTTTGCCAAAGCATTCGATGTGAAATTTGCTACAGCAGAAGGAAAACAAGAATACGTTTGGGGAACTTCTTGGGGTGTTTCAACCCGATTAATGGGAGCGCTAGTAATGACTCATTCTGATGATCACGGATTGGTATTGCCCCCAAACTTAGCGCCAATACAAGTAGTTATTGTGCCAATTTATAAATCTGATGAACAATTAGACGCCATTTCTGAAACAGTAAATGAAGTAGTTTCCGCTTTGAGAAAATTCAATATTTCTGTTAAATTTGATAATAGAACCAACCAAAAACCTGGATTTAAATTCAATGAGTACGAATTAAAAGGAGTGCCTGTTCGAATTGCCGTTGGTCCAAAAGATCTAGAGAACGGAACTTTTGAAGTTGCTAGACGAGATACTTTAACAAAAGAAATTGTTTCTAAAGACGGAATTGAAATTTATATAAATGATTTATTATCTCAAATTCAAGAAGAAATGTTTGAACGCGCCTTGAATTATAGAGATACTCATATTACCGAAGTAAATGATTTTGAAAAATTTAAATCAATTTTAGATGGAAAAGGCGGGTTTATATCTGCCCATTGGGACGGAACTGCTGAAACCGAAGAAAAAATTAAAGATTTAACAAAAGCAACCATAAGATGCCTACCTATAGATAGAGTAAAAGAGGCTGGAGCATGTGTATTTACTGGTAAACCATCAGTTGGAAGAGTACTATTTGCGAAGGCATATTAAAAAAAATCAAAAAAATATACATCAGCTATTGTGCAAATAAAAAATAGTTGTATTTTTGCATCCGCGTTAGAGAAGCACGGTCCGTTCGTCTATCGGTTAGGACGCCAGGTTTTCATCCTGGTAAGGGGGGTTCGATTCCCCCACGGACTACAATAAAAAAATTAGAAAAAAAAACAAAATGGCAAATCACAAGTCAGCTTTAAAAAGAATTAGAAGTAACGAAAAAAGAAGAGTATTAAACAGATACCAACACAAAACAACTCGTAATGCTATCAAAGCGTTAAGAATTGCTACAGATAAATCTGATGCTGCTTCAAAATTGTCATCTGTAATTTCAATGATTGATAAATTAGCAAAGAAAAATATCATTCACGATAACAAAGCATCCAACTTAAAATCTAAATTAACTAAACACGTTGCAAAACTTTAATTAGTTAAGTATGCTTGATACAAAAAAGCTTCCTAAAAGGAAGCTTTTTTTTGTTTTTAGAATTAATTAATCGTTAAGTTTTTCTCAGTTATATCCGCATTCTCTAGCTACTATTTTTCCACTTTATATTTATAGTAGTATTTGTAAAAATAAAGTGTACCTTTGCACCCATTAAAAATCACAGATGGAATCTATTAGAAACATTGCAATTATTGCCCACGTCGATCACGGTAAAACAACCTTGGTAGACAAAATAATGTATCACTGTCAATTATTTCGTGACAACGAAAATACAGGTGATCTAATTCTTGATAACAACGACTTGGAGCGTGAAAGAGGTATTACAATTACTTCTAAAAATGTTTCTGTAGTTTATAAAGGAACAAAAATTAATATTATAGACACTCCTGGTCACGCCGATTTCGGTGGTGAAGTAGAACGAGTATTGAATATGGCCGATGGAGTTTGTCTTTTAGTAGATGCTTTTGAAGGTCCAATGCCACAAACTCGTTTTGTTTTGCAAAAAGCAATCGACTTAGGTCTTAAGCCTTGTGTGGTTATTAATAAGGTAGATAAAGAAAACTGTACTCCAGAAGAAGTGCACGAAAAAGTTTTCGATTTAATGTTTGAATTAGGTGCTGAAGAATGGCAATTGGACTTTCCAACGGTTTATGGTTCTGCCAAAAACAACTGGATGTCGGATCATTGGGAAAACCAAACAGATAATATCGAGCCACTTTTAGATATGGTAATCAATAATGTGCCAGCTCCAAAAGTGTCCGAAGGAACGCCTCAAATGTTAATTACCTCATTGGATTTCTCTTCTTTTACAGGTCGTATTGCAATCGGTCGTTTAGAAAGAGGAGTTTTGAAAGAAGGAATGCCAATTTCTTTGTGTAAAAGAGACGGTTCAATTTTAAAATCTAGAATTAAAGAATTACATACTTTTGAAGGTCTTGGACGTAAAAAAGTAACTGAAGTTATAGCAGGTGATATCTGCGCAATTATTGGAGTTGAAGGTTTTGAAATTGGTGATACTATCGCTGATTTTGAAAATCCTGAAGCGTTGCAAACCATTGCTATCGACGAACCTACAATGAGTATGTTGTTTACAATTAACGACTCTCCATTCTTCGGGAAAGAGGGTAAATTTGTAACTTCTCGTCACATCAGAGACCGTTTGACAAAAGAATTAGAGAAAAACTTAGCGATGAAGTTAGGTGAAACGGATTCTGCAGATAAATTTATGGTTTTTGGTCGTGGTGTATTGCACTTATCTGTTCTTATTGAAACAATGAGAAGAGAAGGTTATGAACTACAAATCGGTCAGCCGCAAGTTATCATTAAAGAAATTGATGGTAAAAAATGTGAGCCAATCGAAGAGTTAACTATCGATTTACCAGAGTCACTTTCTGGTAGAGCAGTAGAGTTTGTTACTTTACGTAAAGGGGAAATGTTAAGTATGGAAACCAAAGGAGAACGTATGGTTATTAAATTTAATATTCCATCTCGTGGAATCATTGGATTGCGTAATCAATTGTTGACCGCTACAGCTGGTGAAGCTATTATGGCCCACCGTTTTATTGGATACGAACCTTTCAAAGGAGAAATTTCAGGACGTAATAAAGGTTCTTTAATTTCTATGGAAAAAGGAAAAGCGATTCCTTATTCTATCGATAAATTACAAGATCGTGGTAAGTTTTTTGTGGAACCAAATGCTGAAATCTATGAAGGTCAAGTTATTGGAGAAAACTCTCGTGGTGATGATATGTGTGTGAATGTAACTAAAGAGAAAAAACAATCTAACGTTCGTTCTTCTGGAAATGATGAAAAAGCCAGAATTATTCCTCCAATCATCTTCTCATTAGAGGAAGCATTGGAATACATTCAAAAAGATGAATATGTAGAGGTTACTCCAAAATCGATTCGTTTGAGAAAAATCTATTTAACAGAAACAGATAGAAAAAGATTTAAAGTATAATCTATCGTTATTTATAAAAAAAAGCCATTCATTTCGAATGGCTTTTTTTATACTATATAAGGTACAATTATTTGAAATAAGAAAACGACTCATTGTTTTCTATTTTCAACAAACTCTCATAAATCAATTGAATCACATTTTCAACATCTTCTCGGTGAACCATTTCTACCGTAGTGTGCATGTATCGTAACGGTAAAGAAATCAATGCTGAGGCTACACCGCCGTTGCTATAGGCAAACGCATCGGTATCAGTTCCGGTAATTCTTGACGATGCCAGTCTTTGAAATGGTATTTTATTTTCAGTAGCAGCATCCAAGATTAATTCACGTAATTTATTTTGAACCGCAGGCGCATAAGTAATCACAGGGCCTTTACCTATTTTGATCTCTCCCTCAATTTTCATATCAATCATTGGGGTCGTAGTATCGTGGCAAACATCAGTAACTATAGCAACATTAGGTTGGATTGTTTTGGTGATCATTTCGGCACCTCTTAAACCCACTTCTTCTTGAACAGAATTGGTTATGTACAATCCAAATGGCAATTTAACCTTGTTTTCATGCAATAATCGAGCAACTTCTGCAATCATAAATCCGCCCATTCTATTGTCAATCGCCCGACATACAAATTTATTCTCGTTCATTATCATAAATTCATCAGGATAAGTAATCACACATCCCACATGAATTCCCATTTTTTCAACCGCTTCCTTATTTTCACAACCAGTATCAATAAATAAGTTGCTGATTTTTGGATTTTCTTCCTTGTCTCGATTTCTAGTGTGAATTGCTGGCCAACCAAAAACCCCTTTTACAATTCCATTTTTGGTATGAATATTTACCACTTTTGAAGGTGCAATTTGGTGATCAGATCCTCCATTTCGTATCACATAGATTAATCCGTCCTCAGTAATATAATTCACATACCACGAAATTTCATCAGAGTGTCCTTCAATAACTACTTTATAAGGAGCGTCAGGATTGATAACTCCCACCGCAGTTCCATAGGTATCTGTAATAAAGGTGTCTACGTAAGGTTTCAAATAATCCATCCAAATTTTTTGGCCCTCCGCTTCAAATCCAGTTGGTGATGCGTTATTTAAATATTGCTCTAAAAAGGCAAGTGAGGTGTCTTTTAATATCGATTTTGAACTCATAAAAATATTTTTTCGCTAATTTATAAATTTGGCATCACACTTGTTATATATAAAACTATAATTTTGTCAAATAAATAACTTTTAACATGAAAATAGTCCAATTTTTAGTTTTTGCCATCTTAATTTCTTTCAGCGCCACAGCTCAAGTTGCAAAATTAGACACCCTCAAAATTCAAGAATTCACCGAAGAAAACGATACTATTCTTAAAGACCCTATACTTCTTGAAGAAGTTATTATTCATAAATCCAAACTCGATCCCGAAAGTAAAAAGCAATTTCTAATTTTACAAAATCGGGTATATAAAGTATATCCATATGCTAAAATTGCTGCCGAAAGACTTTCTGGTCTTAATAGAAATATGGCCGCTTTAAAAAGCAATAAAGAAAAACGTAAATATTTCAAAATCGTCGAAAATTATATTGAAAACGAATTTACCGACAAACTCAAAAAACTATCTAGAAAACAAGGTCAAGTACTTGTAAAATTGATTTGTCGTCAAACAGGGCAAACTACCTACGACCTAATCCGCGAACAAAAAAGCGGATGGAAAGCCTTTTGGTCCAACACTACGGCCAAATTATTTGACATCAATTTAAAGCTAGGTTACTCGCCACTTGAAGTCAATGAAGATTTCCTAATTGAGACTATTTTAGACCGCGCATTTGATAGTGGAAGATTGGTTAGGCAAGCGCCTGCAACTCCTATAGATCTTGAAAAAGTAACCAATCACTGGTATTCTAAGGCCGCTACTATCAATAAATAGTTTTCGCAGCCCTTTCCGGCTTTTCCCTCCAAGCCCTTGTTAAAAAACGAGTTTTAGCACGTCTAAAAAGGAGCTTTTTTTGGGTCGCTCTTTTTCTCCTGCAAAACTAAGTTTTTTTTCTTCGGGGCTTTCGTTGCACTCCGGGCTAGGGTATTCTGCATCCGATACACCATTTATTTTTGTTTGTTTGTTCCTTTTGTGTTTCAAAAAATAACCATCGGCTAATAAATTTTCGTTCCAGCACATATTTTTTTTGCTA
>JAIPAM010000004.1 GCA_021740105.1 Flavobacterium sp. | reverse complement strand
ATTGAATTATGATAAATGGATCATGAATACTCAAAAAGAAAACTATTTGCAACAACCTATTTATACATTACATGAAGTAAAGAATAGAGAAAGTGCCAATACAATTGTAGCAAAGGTCAAATGGATTTATGATATTAAAGGAGTTATTGGTAAATCTAAAGTGATTAGTGTTTTTATTGCATCAACTTCTAAATTTCCTAAAGGACTTAAGGATAAGGAGCTTTTAAAAAATACTCCTATTATTATTAAAGAATATTTCAATAAAGTTTCCCCACCTTTTGAAATAGATCAAAATGATTTAGACCAGAATAAATCAGAGGTTGAATTGTATTATTATATAAAGAATAAACAACCGGAGTTCAAAGCAAGGTTAGAACCGAACTTTTATTTATCTAAAAATAAAAACCAAAGCAACTTTGAAAGAATAATTGCTAATGTTAAATGGGGATTTCCAATACCTAATTCAGATAAAACCAAAAGATATATCACTTTATACTTAGGGAATAATAAATTAAATTATAAAGATCTTAAGGCTGATGATACAAAAAATGACTTCGTTTCTATGGTTTCTGATTTGCTAAATAAGCAAATTCCTTTAGACTTTAACCCTCCAAATTTAAAATAATTAAAAAATATTAAATTTTAAATCATTGTAATTCAATTGTTTAAAAATTATTTTAAAAAAATATCAAAATAAGTGTATGCATTATTTGGTTATGTAAAAATAAATATTATATCTTTGCAGTGTAATAACAACAACTGTTTATTATTACACTTAATAAAAGTTCTTTTTTTATTTAATTAGTGAGAAACCACTATAAAATTTCGGACGAGAACACCGTCAGAAAACCCTGTTCATTCTAAAACCTATTTATTATGAACAAATTACAAGTACAAAATGTTTCTGTGGTCGCACCACAAATGTTGAAAAAGAATTCAACCACCATCTCAATGTATGTAGTTCCCGTGAACTATGAAGAAATTCGTAACAATATCCGTGAGTTCGGATTATTGACTCCACTTTTAGTGAATTTTGAATATGAGATTATCTCAGGTAATCTTCGTCATCAAGTTGCTTTAGATTTAGAACTTGAAGAAGTTCCGGTTGTCTTTATTGATACTCCAGAGGAAATGAAAGCGGTTTTGTCTGTATCAAGTAATCAATTTAGAGTAAAATCTATGGTTGAGATTGCTTCTGAAATCCGTTTCTACGATGAATATTATTCAGTTGGAAGAGGAAGAAGAACTGATCTTAGTCCACAAATGAAAGTGGTTAAGGATGAGAAAGACACTGCTTACAAATCAATTGGTCAATACAAAATCAATAAGATTAAATCTATTGAAAAGAAAGTTATTGAACTTCACGGGAATAATATTGAAATATTAAACAGAGAATTATCCAAAATTGATAAAGAGGAAACTACTCTTAATGAATTGGATAAGAAATTGGACAGAGAACTTCTTAAGAAAAATAATGAGGTTGTTGTTCCTTCAAAATATGATTATATCACTGATAAAGTAAAGATATTTAATTCATCGTGTGGTGATTTATTTCACTTGTTAGATAATTCAATACAATTAATAGTTTGTTCCCCACCATATTTCCAAGCTCGTGTGTACAAAAATGGGGAGAATGAATTAGGTAGAGAAAATACACCTGAAGAATTCATTAATAACTTGGTTAAACTTTTTGATGATGCAAAAAGAGTATTGAAAGATGAAGGTTCAATGTATGTGAATATAAATGATACTTGCAGAGATGGAGCTTATCAAGCTATCCCACAAAGATTTGTTATTGAAATGATTAATAGAGGATGGATCCTAAATGATGAAATTTTGTGGACAAAAACGAACCCAAAATATTCACCTGGCAAACGTTCAGTTCGTTCTCACGAATACTTGTTTCACTTTGTGAAATCAAAGAACTTCTATTATGATGATTCATGGTTGGATGGAGTAAATGACGAAACAAATACATTTTCATATGGGACTAACAATCTATTCCCAAAGTTAATTTCGGGAATGGATTTTAGAGATGGGGTGGTAAAAACTAATGTGGCAACTACTCAACACTTAAGAAAGTTGTGCGAGCAGAGAGGATTTTTTTTCTTAAATCATACTGCAGTGTTTCCTGAAGTAATCCCTATGATTCCAATCTTATCAACTACAAGACCGGGAGACACAGTTCTTGATTTATTCAATGGGACAGGGACTACAGGGGAAGTTAGTGTGAAATTGGATAGAGAATATGTTGGATATGAATTTAATCCAGAGTATGTAATGGCATCTGAAATAAGATTGTCAGAATTAGAAAGTGTAGCATAATAGCAAAAATAAACGAGGAAACCGAAAAAAACCCCGCATTAGGTATGGCGAATATTACCTCAATTATTTAAAATATAAAACTATGATTGAGTCAAATTTCAGAGTATTAGAATTCTCAAAAGAAGATTTTGAAAATTTAGTGAAAAATACAGTAGCAGCAGAGTTGCAAAAAATATATGGTATGGTTAATAATATCCAAAATGCAAAACCACAGTCAGAATTAATGACCAGAGAAGAAGTAAGTAAGCTTTTGAACGTTTCACTTGTTACACTATTCAACTGGGAAAAGAAAAAAGTACTTGTTTCTAAAAAAGTTGGTGGGCGTGTTCTTTATTTAAGAGAGGATGTTTACGCTAAACTAAACTAAAATCTTATTTTAATACCTTTAAAAACCCACTACTCAGTGGGTTTTTTTATTTTATTAATTAATATTTTAATTAATTTATATTAAAATCTATTAAGCTATACGAGTCTCCTTTCAAGTCCCCCTAAGAAACAAAAAATCCCTAACTACTTGATTTATAAGTGATTAGGGATGTTTTTTGTGGTACCTCCAGGGTTCGAACCAGGGACACATGGATTTTCAGTCCATTGCTCTACCAACTGAGCTAAGGTACCTCGCTTAGCGGGGGCAAATATAGGGCGAATTTTAATTTATACAAAACAATTATTAAAAAAAATCAATTCGTACCTTTACCGCTTCTAATTATAAATTATGCTTTTAGCAGTCGATGTCGGAAATACCAGGATTAAAGTAGCTGTATTTGAAGGGAATACCCTTTTAGAACAGTTTCATTTTAGTAGCACTGAGCTTCGAAATGAATTGCATTTTATTTTAAATAAATTTAAAAAAGCCACTGAAATGGTAGTTGCCTCTGTTGGAAATCTACCAAAAGAAGTCTTTTTGGAATTTGAAGATCAAGTTAATATTCATTTTATTTCAACTGATTCTACCCTTCCATTCAAAAACAAGTATTCAACACCCAATACTTTAGGAATTGATAGAATGGTTTTAGCTAGTGGAGCAGTATTAAAATATCCCAATCAAAATCGTTTGGTAATTGACGCTGGAACCTGTATTACCTATGATTTTATTGATGAAAATGACAATTATCTTGGTGGTGCAATTTCTCCCGGAATCCGACTGAGATTTGAATCGCTAAACAGCCATACAGCCAAATTACCATTGTTGACATTGGAATCGATTACAGAACAAAACCCAGAATCAGATGCGATACCTTTTATTGGTAACTCTACTCTTGAAGCCATAAATTCAGGAGTTATAAATGGAGTTATAAATGAAATTGAAGGTTTTATTTCTCAATATGAAGCTGTTTATCCTAAATTTATTATAATTTTAAGCGGTGGAGACTCAGAATTTTTGGCTAAACGATTAAAAAATACCATATTTGCCAATTCAAATTTCCTTTTAGAAAGTTTGAACCAAACATTTCAACACAAAATCAAAAATGATTAAAAAAATTATAGTACCCGTTTTTTTATTTTTTACTTTAATTTCATTTGCCCAACAGGGAACTTCTTCGCCTTATTCTTTTTACGGAATTGGAGATGTTAAATTTAAAGGGACTGCCGAAAATCGCGCTATGGGAGGTTTGACTATATATTC
Organism: Flavobacterium sp.; assembly: GCA_021740105.1. Taxonomy (GTDB): domain Bacteria; phylum Bacteroidota; class Bacteroidia; order Flavobacteriales; family Flavobacteriaceae; genus Flavobacterium. Next base: position 157,338 of record JAIPAM010000004.1, on the reverse strand, counting down.
CGATAGTATTCATTTAAATTTTCAAAACCCTGCTTCTTACGCTAATCTAAAATTAACAACCTTTTCCCTGGGTGGAACCTATTTAACAACCAGTTTATCAACCAATTCTCAAAGTGAAAAAGCAAGAAGAACGGCAATGGATTATCTTGCTGTAGGACTCCCTTTAGGAAAATTAGGAGTTGGTTTTGGTTTATTACCCTATTCATCTGTAGGATACAATATTCAATCAACGGTACCTGCAACTACAACTAATGCTCAAGAAATTAAACAATATTCTGGAACTGGCGGAATTAATAAAGTGTTTTTTGGAGCAGGTTATGCGTTAACGAAAAAACTGAGCGTAGGGGTAGATTATAGTTACAATTTCGGAAAAATTCAAACTTATTCTTTCCGATTTATTGAAGGTATTCAGTATGGATCAAGAGAGAAAAATCTATCCGATATTACTGGAGGAACATTGACGGCAGGATTGAACTTCAATACTCCTATCAATAAAAAAATCAATGGATTTGCAAGCTTAACTTATTCTCCGGATTCTAAATTAAGCTCTTCAAATTCAAGAAATATTGCTACAATTCAATATTCATCGTCAGGAGCTGAAATTCTTGTTCAGCCCTTAGATGTTGATGTTGACAATACTACTATTACTTTACCTTCAAAATTAGCAGTTGGTCTTGGAGTAGGTGAAAGTAAAAAGTGGATGCTTGGAACGGAAATAACTTTTCAAAAGAGCAGTAATATGGGTAATAGATTCAATGATATTAATAATGTAAATTATGAAAATTCTACAAGGGTTTCTGTAGGAGGTTTTTATATTCCAAATTATAAAACATTTTCAAAATACTATGAAAAAATTATTTACAGAGGTGGTTTGAGATATGAAAATACAGGATTGATTATAAACAACACCTCAATAAAAGATTACGGAGTTAATGCTGGTGTGGGATTACCTCTTATAGGTGTGTTTTCTAATATTAATATAGGTTTAGAATACGGTCAAAGAGGTACTACTTCCGCTAATTTAGTACAGGAAAATTATTTCAATATTTCCATCGGATTTTCACTTAACGATAAGTGGTTCCAAAAAAGACGTTTCTATTAGAATTAATAGTGATCTAATTTGATTTTTTCAGATTTTAAACTGTCCACAATTATGACTTTCCATAAATTCATTATTAGAAATAGTACTCTTTTACTTCTTTTAGTAATGGCTTTTTATTCTTGTGAAAGTAATTTTAAGGAGGTTCAGAAACAAAATTTCTCCGAATTTGCTCCCAGTGGTGAAGCTGATGATTTTAATATGAAATATACCGATTCCGGCAGAATAAAATCAATATTAATTAGTCCTAAAATGCTAGATTATGCATCGGTGACTTATCCGTTTACTGAATTCCCAAAAGGCATAAACGTAACTTTATTTGATATAAATAATAAAAGAACTTTTGTAACCTCCAACTATGCGGTTTCCTATAAAGTTCCAAACTTAATAGATTTGCAAGGAAATGTTAGAATTACGAATGAAATGGGACAAGTATTAGAAACTTCACAATTGTATTTTGATCAAAAAAACGAGTGGTTTTATACCGAAAAAAAGTTTAAATTTACAGACCCGAAAGGAGTTTCATATGGCGAAGGAATTGATTTTAGCAAAGATTTTAAAATCGTAAATTCTCAAAGTATCACCGGAGAAATTGATCAGTCAAATTAAAAATTATTAATAATGAAATATTTAAAATACACTCCTTACATTTATCTTTTTGCTGCTATTTTCTTTGTTTACAAAGCATTGGTAGTTTGGGGACCCAACTCTCAAGAGCATTTACTTTTTTTAGGCATTGCCACACTTTCTCTGTTCATGTTTTTCTTTAGAAGACATTATGCAAAAAAATTCGAAGCAAGAAAAAATTCTAAATAATTTATGGAAATCACAATTATCATTATCTGTTTGATATTATGTGCGTTTTTCTCAGGAATGGAAATTGCTTTCATTTCCTCAAATAAGATATATCTAGAAATTGAAAAAAAACAAGACAATTTTCTTTCTCAAATTCTAACCAAACTAACTGAAAAACCGTCTCAATTTATTGCTACAATGCTTATTGGATTCAATGTGGCAATAGTAGTATATAGTTTTTTCATGGGCGATTTATTAATGAATTGGTTTGAAACACTGGGAATTGAATTTTCTAGTTTGGTTAATTTATTGTTGCAAACCGTACTTTCAACTTTAATTGTATTGATTACTTCTGAATTTTTACCAAAGGTTTTTTTTCAGATTTATGCCAATAGCTTTGTTAAGTATTTTGCTATTCCAGCTTATTTTTTCTACCTATTATTTTATTTTGTTTCTACTTTTATAATGTGGATTTCGGACACTATTTTGAAACGATTTTTTAAAACCGAAGGCGATTTTGTCCCTTTGTTTTTTAGCAAAATAGAATTAGGGAATTATATTTCTGAACAAATGAATCATTTTGAAGACCATGAAAATGTAGATTCTGAAATTCAAATTTTTCAAAATGCCTTAGAATTTTCGGGTGTTAAAGCAAGAGATATTATGACTCCTAGAACAGAAATTGCTGGAGTTGACATCCTTGATTCTGTTGACGATTTAAAAGAAATGTTCATTAAAACGGGCTATTCTAAAATCATGGTTTATCAGAACTCTTTGGATGATTGTATCGGATATGTTCACTCCTTCGAACTCTTTAAAAAACCCAAAACAATAAAATCAATATTGATTAGGGTAGAATATGTTCCAGAAACAATTTTCATAAAAGAAGCGTTAGATCTTTTAATCAAGAAGAGAAAAAGTGTTGCCGTTGTTCTGGACGAATATGGTGGGACAGCAGGAATTATGACCATTGAAGACATAGTGGAAGAGCTTTTTGGTGAAATTGAAGACGAACACGATTCAGATGAAATTAGGATTGAACAGGAAATTGAAACGGGTGTTTTTTTGTTTTCAGCTCGATTGGACGTTGAATACATCAATCAAACCTATAAATTGAATATTCCTGATAGTGATTCCTATGGAACTCTAGGTGGATTTATTGTAGATTATACTAAAGAAATTCCTCAAAAAGGAAATAAAATTAGCATTGGAAATTACAATTTTGTTATTGAAGAAGCTTCAAATAATAAAATTGAATTGGTTAAAATGACATTAAAAGACTAAATTTTAAATTAAATAGGATAATTTATTGCAAAATATAACTTTACAGTTATTATTATTAATAAGATAATTGTATTTTCGCAGACAGAATTTTAAATAACAAAATAAAAAATGGCAGTTTTACAAAAAATCAGACAACGTTCACTTCTTCTAATACTAGTAATAGGGTTTTGTTTATTAGCATTTATAATAGGTGATCTTTTTAATAGTGGAAATCTTTCAACTACTTCAAATGATGTGGGAAGTATTAATGGTAAAGCAATTTCACTTGAAGATTTTCAAATTAAAGTTTCTAATGTAGAAAAAAGTGGTCAAGGAGTTACTTTAACTCAAGCTGCAAATAGAGTGTGGGATCAAGAGGTTTCTATTGCATTATTGACTGCTGAATTTGACAAGCTTGGAATTAGAGTTGGTGAAAATCATATTATCGAAATTTTTAAAGTGGATCAAAATATCGGTCAAAATCCAACTTTCTTAAATGCAGCTGGAAAATTTGATGTAGCAAAATTTAAAGAATTCTTTAAAGCCAATCCAGATCAAGCGGAAAGCTTAAAGGAAAGAGAAAAAGATGCTTCTTTGAATGCAAAGTTTCAAATCTATAATTCTTTAATCAAAGCAGGAGTTTACACAACGGATAGTGAAGGTAAGTTCAAATACGGAATGGAGTCTAACAAAGTAAACTTTGATTACGTTTCTGTTTTATTTTCAACGGTTAAAGACAGTGATATTAAAATTTCTGATGAGGAAATTACCAACTACATGAAAACCAATGAGAAGAAATACAAAGCAGAAGAATCTCGTGAAGTTCAATATGTATTAATCGAAGATAAAGCCTCTCCAGAAGATGAAAACGAAGTTAAATCAGCTGTTACAGCCTTACTTTCATCTAGAATTGTGTACAATCAAGCAACAGGTAAAAATGATACATTACCTGGATTTAAAGGAGCGAAAGATGCGATTGAATTCGTAAATGCAAATACTGACAAGCCATACGATTCTACCTACATAGCTAAAAAAGATTTGCCAGCTCAATTTGCTGAGCAGTTATTTAACTTGGCTCCAGGAGAAGTTTTTGGACCATATGTAAATAATAATTTTGTATGTCTTTCTAAATCTTTAGGAAGAAAAGCGGGAGTAAATGCTAAAGCTTCTCACATTTTGATTAGCTACGAAGGGACACAAGTTCCTAATAAAAAAGAAAAACGTACTAAAGAACAAGCTAAAGCAAAAGCAGATCAATTATTCGCGCAAGTTCAAGCAAATCCTACTAGTTTTATGATGGTTGCTTTAATGAATTCTGACGATTCTTCTTCTCAACAAGGAGGTGATTTAGGTTATTTTACGCAAGGACAAATGGTTAAGCCATTCAATGATTTCGTGTTTTCTAGTCCTGTTGGAAAAATTGGATTGGTTGAAACAGATTTCGGTTACCATATTATTAATGTTACTGATAAACAAGATGCAGTTCGTTTGGCAACTATAGCTCAAAAAATTGAACCTTCTGAAGCTACCTCGGATAAAATTTACACGACTTCTGTAAAATTTGAAATGGACGCAACTGAGGGAGATTTTGATAAAGTAGCTAAAGCGGCAAAACTTCAAGTTAACCCAGCAATAAAAGTTAAAATAATGGACGAAACATTTGGTGCCCTAGGAAACCAAAGACAAATTGTTCGTTGGGCTTTTGAAGATCAAACTAAAATTGGTGATGTTAAAAGATTTGAAGTGCCTAATGTTGGAAATGTAATTGCAAAAGTAAAAGCGGTTTTTGAAGCTGGTTTAACTCCAATTGCTGATGCAAGACCAATGGTTGAGCCAATCTTAAAAAACAAGAAAAAAGCCGAAATGATTAAAGCGAAAATGAAAGGAGCTTCTTTAGATGCTATCGCTAAAGCAAATGCTACTCAAGTAAAGCCAGCTGTTGATGTGACTCTTGAAAACCCAACTTTACCGGGTGTTGGTAATGAAGCAAAAGTGGTTGGAACTGCTTTCAGTTTAAAAGGGGATAAAATTTCTGAACCTATTGAGGGGAATTTAGGAGTATATGTAGTTAAAACAAAATCAGTATTTACTGCACCCGCTTTGAAAAATTATAAAGACTATGTTTCTAAATTAAATTCTCAAAATGCTTCAGCTTCAGGAAGGATTATTCCTGCTTTGAAAGTGGATGCAAAAATTGAAGACAATAGATCAAAATTTAACTTCTAGAGTTAAAAACAAATTATAAAAAAACCCGTCAATTTATTGACGGGTTTTTTGTTTAACATAGTGAGATTATAAAATCATATCCTTATAAGGAACAATCGTTTTGAAACCCTTATTTTCAAAATAGGAGGTGGGGTTATTCTTTGAAACGACCATTACAAAATCACCGCCCCAAGCCCCCAGACTTTTTATTGAACCATCAAATTCAGAGAATAATAGCTCTTTCACTGTTGAAAGTTCAAGAATAGGACTCATAATTTCTTCATGTTGCTCAAGTAAAGTACTAAATTCCGCCATTGAACGTGAATTGCAAATGGCAGTGGTAAGCGTATTTATCAATGGAATTTCAGCACTCAAATTGGTATGGTTTTTATAATAATTTTGAATGGCTATTTTACTACTTTGCTTTTTATTTAAATAAACAAAATATATACAATCTGTAAAATTAGGATTGAAATTTATTTTTTCAACCATTGGTAATCCATTGATTAGTTGATATAAAATAGGACTATTATTTTGAGCACAGGCAATATCATAGCCGCTTCCTCCAAAACTATTTTTGAGCAGTTCAAAGGCATCAATTTGAAACCATTGAGCAATATTGTTAATTAAAGTCGATGAGGTTCCTAAACCCCATAATTTTGGAAATGTAAGCACGGTCGAAACAGTGAAACCGATTGAAGAATTAAATAGGCCAGTGTTTAGCAAATGCGCTTCATGTAAAATTTTTATTAAAGTTTCTCTTTCCGATAAATTATCCTTCAAATTAAAGTTTATAATTTCATTGAAAGATAGCGTCTCTTTAAACCAAAGGCGGTTATCAAAATCAAAACTTGTCCATTGAATTTCTCCTAAAGGACCTGAGGCTATTTTTAAATATTGTCCAAATTTTGTTGGCAATGCTAAACCTTTTGCTCCATCAAGAACTAAATATTCGCCTGTAATTAAAAGTTTGCCGTTACTGTAAAAAGTTTGCTCCATTGGTAAGTTGAAATTAAGTAACGATTTATTTTCTTAATTTCTCGATGAAATCAACAGCTGCCGAATGAGAAACTACGGTATCTTTAAAGTGATTTTTAATTAAAATCCGTTCTTCATCGGTAACCTGATACTGATTTAGAATATTATTGAGGTGCATTTTCATATGCCCTTCTTGAATACCTGTTGTAGTTAAAGAGCGTAAAGCAGCAAAGTTTTGTGCTAGTCCAGCAACTGCTACCACTTCCATAAGTTCTTTGGCAGTTGGTTTTTCTAACATTTCAAGTGATAATTTCACCATTGGATGAAGTGAAGTTAATCCTCCAACCGTTCCCAAAGCCAATGGTATTTCTATCCAGAAACTAAATATTCCCTCTTCAATTTTGGCATGTGACAAACTTGAATAACTTCCATTTCTAGACGCATACGCATGAATTCCAGCTTCTACAGCTCGGAAATCATTTCCAGTTGCTAAAACTACGGCGTCCACTCCGTTCATGATTCCTTTGTTGTGGGTTACCGCTCTAAACGGTTCTACTTCTGCTATTTGAACTGCTTGAATAAATTTATTGGCAAAGACTTCAGGGTTTTCAATGTTTTTATCTGCTAATTCTTCTACTTTACAAGAAACCGCTGCGCGAACAATACAATTAGGAACGTAATTCGATAAAATACTCATTACGACTTCTATATTTTTCTCAGTTTCTGAGAAATTAGAATAGGAACTAGCTTCTTCTTTTAATGTCTTTGCAAATTGTTCTAAGCACGAATTGATAAAGTTGGCCCCCATTGAATCTTTTGTTTCAAAAGTGGCGTGCAACTGAAAATAATTTGGAATGAGATGTGTTTTATTTCTGAGTTCAATGGACAAAATTCCACCGCCTCGTTTTTCCATATTTTTTGTTAAGCTCTCGGTAGCTTCATAAAATTTAGGTTGAAGTTCTAGGAAGAATTTTTCTAATTTTTCTAAATCACCATGGTACATCAAATGGACTTGCCCAATTTTTTCAGTATTGATTACTGTTGCTTTAAATCCGCCTCGAGTAGCCCAATATTTTGCCGATTTTGAAGCTGCGGCTACAACGGAACTTTCCTCAATTGCCATGGGAATAGTTTTGTATTTCCCATTGATAAGAAAATTAGGCGCAACCCCTAAAGGCAAATAAAAATTAGTGATTGTATTTTCAATGAATTCATCATGCAATTTTTGGATTTTCGAATCCGAATTCCAATATTTTTTAATTAAGGAAACAGCCTCATCTGAATTAGAAAAATAGGTTGTTGCAATCCAATTTATCTTCTCTTCTTTTGACAATTTTGAAAATCCAGCAATGGCATTATTCATCTGTGTAAATTATTAATTCATGCAAATATACATTTTCATCAATTCTAATAAAATAACTTCCCAATGAAATTACATTTTAAGAAAAAAAAGGTGGTAATTCGAGATTTTTTCACTAAAATTGAATGTTTTTTAAAAATCCTAATTATGAAATTAATTTACAAAGTTGCTTTATTATTCCTATTTGCCTCTTTTTCAGTTGTGGCCCAACAAAAAATAACAATTGAGTCCATTTATTCAGGTGCATTTCGTGCGAAAGGAATGGATGATTTACAAGCATTGAAGAACACCAATCAATATACGGTTTTGAATTTTGATCGCGCCACGAGAAGTTATCAAATTGACTTATACGACTTTGCTACTCTAAAAAAAGTTTCTACCTTAATTGATACCAAAGACCATAAAGCGTTGGAAGGAATTGATAGCTATACTTTTAGCTCAGATGAAAAAACAATTTTAATTGCTACTAATTCAGATCAGATTTTTCGCCGTTCTTTTGTAGCCAATTACTTTTTATATGTTATTGCTACAAAAAAATTAACACCTTTATTCGATTATAAAATACAGGAACCTACCTTTTCTCCCGACGGAACCAAAATTGCATTTGCCAAAGAAAACAACTTATTTATTTATGACATTGCCTCTAAATCAACCAAGCAAATTACTTCGGACGGACTCAGAAATTCGATTATAAATGGAATTACGGATTGGGTTTACGAAGAAGAATTTGAATTTGTAAAAGCATTCGATTGGAGTGGCGATAGTAAGAAACTAGCTTATATTAAATTTGACGAAAGTCAAGTGCCAGAATTCTCAATGTCGATGTTTTATAATGAGCTTTATCCGTCAGTTCAAACATTTAAATATCCAAAAGCCGGCGAAAAGAATTCGGAAGTTTCCCTTCACATTTATGATGTCGCTAATGCAAATACTAAAAATATTGACTTAAAAAATTATTCTGATTTCTATATTGCTAGAATGAAATGGACTAATGATAGTAATGTATTTTGTGCTCAACTATTAAATCGTCATCAAGATAATTTAGATTTACTTTTTGTAGATGGAACTTCAGGAACCACCAAAGTGGTGTTGAATGAAAAAGACAAAGCTTATGTTGAGGTAACTGATAACTTAACATTTTTGAAAGACAACAGTTTTATTTGGACTAGTGAAAAAGATGGTTTCAATCATATTTATGTATATGATAAAAATGGGAAACTTAAAAATCAAGTTACAAAAGGAAATTGGGAGGTAACCAATTACTATGGCTTTGATGAAAAAAATCAAACAATTTTTTATCAATCTGTAGAAAACGGATCAATTAATAGAGACGTTTATAGAATTGGACTAAACGGTAAAAACAAAGTAAGATTATCTTCCAATACCGGAACGAATAATGCTACTTTTAGTCCGAATTTTCAAAATTTCATTACTACATTTTCAAGCGCAACACAGCCAACGACTTATACTTTAAATGAGGCTAAAAACGGAAAAGAAATTCAAGTGATTGAAAATAATGAAGCTTTAGCAAATAAGATTAAATCGTATAACTTGCCTTCAAAAGAGTTTTTTGTTTTGAAAACAGAAAAAGGAAATGAACTAAACGCCTGGATTTTAAAACCAAAAGATTTTGATCCTTCAAAAAAATATCCAGTTTTTATGTATCAATATTCTGGGCCAGGATCGCAACAAGTTAATAACGATTGGAACTCAACAGACGATTATTGGTTTATGATGTTAACGCAACAAGGTTACATTGTGGCTTGTGTTGACGGTCGTGGAACAGGATTTAAAGGCGCTGATTTCAAGAAAGTAACGCAAAAAGAATTAGGAAAGTTTGAAGTGGAAGACCAAATTGATGCGGCTAAAGTAATTGGAAATTATCCTTTTGTTGATAAAAATAGAATCGGTATATTTGGATGGTCGTTTGGTGGTTTTATGGCTTCCAATTGTATCCTTAAAGGGAATGATGTATTTAAAATGGCTATTGCAGTTGCTCCTGTTACCAACTGGAGGTTTTACGATAGCATTTATACCGAAAGATACATGCAAACTCCAGCAGAAAATGCGAGTGGTTACGATGAAAATTCACCAATTAACCACGTAGATAAATTGAAAGGAAAGTTCCTATTAATTCATGGTTCTGGTGACGATAACGTTCATATTCAGAATTCCATGCAAATGATGGAAGCATTAATTCAGGCCAATAAACAGTTTGATTCCCAAATTTATCCAGATAACAATCACGGTATTTACGGAGGAAAAACAAGAATTCAATTGTATAACAAAATGACGAATTTTATTTATAACAACTTATAATAGTATATTTAACCTATTAAAAATCAATTAAATTAACCAAAATCAAATTAAATAATAATAAAAAATGAGTGAAACAGCAGTAAAAACAGGACATCCAAAAGGACTTTGGGTATTATTTGGAACCGAAATGTGGGAGCGTTTCAATTTCTACGGAATGCGAGCCATCTTAACCTTGTTCCTAGTAAATTCTTTGATGATGAAAGAAGAAGATGCATCATTAATTTATGGTGGATTTTTAGGGCTTTGTTACTTAACGCCAATGTTAGGAGGATTTATTGCCGATCGATTCTTTGGAAATCGAAACTGTATTTTATTAGGTGGATTGATGATGGCAATTGGACAATTTTTATTGTTTACCAGTGCAAGTGTGTTTGGAACTAATTTATCTCTGGCTAATACGTTAATGTGGTCAGCATTAGGAATTATCATTTTTGGAAATGGTTTCTTTAAACCAAATATTTCTTCTATGGTTGGAAGTTTGTATCCAAAACAAGAAAAAACAAAATTAGATACCGCTTTTACTATTTTCTATATGGGAATTAACTTAGGAGCTTTCTTAGGTCAAACGATTTGCCCTTATTTAGGTGATGAGGTAGTAAATGGAGTTCAAAATGTTCACGCATTTAAATGGGGATTCTTAGCAGCGTCAATTGCAATGCTAATAGGAACTTTAGTATTTTATGTATTAAAAAATAAATATGTGGTAACTCCAGAAGGAAAACCTCTTGGTGGATTACCAAAATACAATGACACTGCAGATTATGAAGAAGGGGAGTCGCAAAGCGCTGTTTTTTCTAATAAATCTTTGATTGGAGCTGTAGTTGCTTTTGTAATATTGTTTATTGCATTTAGATTTCTATTAGATGGAGATAATTTTATTAAAACCATAATCTATCCAATTATTTATGCTAGTGGATTGACATTAGCTGGATTAATTGTATCGGATAGTTCGTTGACTAAAGTGGAAAGAGATAGAATTTTTGTAATTTATATCGTAGGATTTTTTATTATATTTTTCTGGGCCGCTTTTGAACAAGCAGGTTCCTCTTTAACCTTTATCGCAGCAAATCAAACCGATAGAACATTTATGTTTGGATGGCAAATGCCAGCTTCAATGGTTCAAGTTTTTAACGGAATCTTTGTTTTTGGTTTTGCTTTACCATTTAGTATTTTATGGGACAAACTAAGAGCTAATGGAAGAGAACCTTTGTCTACAGTTAAGCAAGCCATTGGTCTAGGATTAATAGCATTAAGTTATTTTATTATTGCCTACAACGTAAAAGACCTAGGAAACAGCGGATTATTAGCTATCAAATGGTTAATTCTATTGTACTTAATTCAAACTTTTGCTGAATTATGTTTGTCACCAATCGGATTATCATTGGTAGGAAAATTATCGCCAAAACGTTTTGCTTCCTTATTATTTGGAGTTTTCTTTTTGTCAAATGCGGCAGGTTATGCTTTGTCTGGAACTTTAGGTTCGATTATGCCAGCTACAGGAGATAAATTTTTGAAAGCAGAAAAGTTAGGAATCGATTTACAAGGTGTTTTAGATAAAACAATAACTCCAACAGCGGAACAATTAACTATATTAGAACAAAATCAAATTAATCCAACTAACCCAGTTTTTGCTGGATTTGAAATTCATAATTTATTTGAATTCTTCATGGTATTTGTTGTATTAACAGGAGTTGCAGCTTTGATTTTATTTGCGTTAACACCAGTAATTAAAAAGATGATGCACGGCATTAGATAATAATAAAAATTATTTTTATATCTTTCAAACCTACAAGAAATCCTTGTAGGTTTGTTTTTTTAAATCAAAAATTATGTGGAAGAGTCATCCTAAAGCACTGCCTTATTTATTTTTATCTGAAATGTGGGAACGTTTTGGGTATTATTTAATGATCGGAATTTTTACTTTGTATCTTAAAGATGTAGAAGCTGGTTTTTCAATGACAGAGAAAGAAGCTTCCGATTTGTACGGAACTTTTATTGCATTGGTATTTTTAACCCCTTTCATTGGCGGTTTAATTGCCGACCGATATCTTGGTTATAAAAAATCAATAGTAATTGGTGGAATAATGATGGGTGCGGGCTATTTTATGATGGGAATTCATAGTTTGCCAATGTTGTATCTTGCTATGACTCTGGTAATTGTTGGAAATGGTTTTTTCAAACCGAATATTTCAACGCTACTAGGCAATTTCTATAACGAAGACCAATACATAGAAAAGAAAGATGAAGGATATAACATTTTCTATATGGGAATAAATGTTGGTGCTTTTATATGCAACTTTTTTGGTGCTGCTTTACAAATTTTACTCGGTTGGCAATATGCATTCATGGCAGCAGGTTTAGGAATGTTTATTGGAGTTATTGTTTTTCTTTTAGGAACAAAACATTATGGCGATAAAACGGATAAAAAAGGAATTCAAGAAGGGGACATGCCATTTTCTAAAATTGTAATGTACATTTTAGTTCCGTCGGTAGTTTTTGGAATTATTGGTTGGTTAATAAAAGGAGTTCAATCAGATGTCAATCTAGATAGTGCCATTTTTGGTTCTGATAGTACCGATGCTTTTATTTTCGCTTGTCTTCCAATAGTTTACTTTTATGGAAGCCTCTATTTTAAAGCAAAACCAGAGGAAAAAAGACCAATTGGAGCATTGCTTTCTATTTTTGCTGTGGTGATTTTATTTTGGGCTGTTTTCAAATTAAATGGGTCGGCATTAAATACTTGGGCAGATAGATATACCGATAGACAAGTTACAGGAACTACTGAAAAAGTATTTTCTACTTTAGTTCAGTCTAAAGAAATAACGTATGAAAAAGCATCAACAGAATTATATGATGATAAGTTTCGACTTCAAAAAGAAAATGGAGAAGTAAAAAAAGTTGTTGATTATCCCGTTTATTTTAGAAATACTAAAAAAGAGACTTTACCTAAAGAAGGAAGTACGATAAGCGTCTGGGTTACTAGTTTAAGCCAATCAATAAATCCAGGCTGGGTTATTCTATTAACCCCTTTAGTCGTTGCTTTTTTCACCTTTTTAAGAGGTAGAAAGAGAGAGCCTTCAACACCCACTAAAATTGCATTTGGCTTGTTAATTTCAGCATTATCCGTGTTAGTAATGGTAGCTGCGGTAAATATTGGTAACAATGGAATGGAAAAAGTATCAGTTTGGTGGTTGGTTGCCAATTACGGCATCATAACTATTGGTGAATTATTTCTAAGTCCAATGGGATTGTCAATTGTTTCAAAATTATCACCAAAAAATATTACTGCCTTAATGATGGGCGGCTGGTTTTTATCCACCTCCATTGGAAATAAATTATCAGGTGTTTTAGCAAGTATGTGGGATCAATATGACGATAAAGCCAATTTCTTTTGGGTGAACTTCGGTTTATTAATGTTTGCAACATTATTAATGTTTGCCTTAGTAAAAAACTTAAATAAAGTAATGAAAGACCACGGAATCAATTAATTATGGAAGATAATCTGTCATTAGAACAAATTCAAAATTTTAAAGGTAAATATCCAAAACAACTTTGGTATTTATTTTTTAGCGAAATGTGGGAACGTTTTAGCTTTTATGGCATGCGCGGAATGTTGGCAGTTTTTATGGTGAATCAGTTAATGATGGACGAAAAAACCACGAACTTGCAATATGGCGCTACACAGGCTTTTGTATATGCTTTTCCGTTTATTGGTGGCTTATTTGCTGACAAAATACTAGGCTTGAGAAAATCACTTTTTTGGGGTGGATTATTGATGATTGTAGGAAGTATTATTCTTTCCATCGATCCTAAACAATTTTTTTTCTTAGGAATTAGTTTTACAATTATCGGAACAGGTTTTTTCAAACCTAATATTTCTTCAATGGTTGGGCAGTTGTACAAAGAAAATGATGTAAGACAAGATGCTGGATTTTCCTTATTTTATGCGGGAGTAAATCTAGGAGCCTTAATTGGAGGTTATATTTGTATTGCTGTAGCTGAAGGTTCATTATGGAGTGGATTTGTTCCAGAACATTTAAGATGGAATTTTGCTTTTGGATTTGCAGCAATTGTAATGGTTGTAAGCTTACTAACATTTACACAAACACAAAAGAGTTTAGGAGCAATTGGCCATTCTCCTTTACTACATTTAGATAAATCGAAAAGAAGAATTATTGAAATTTCAACCTACATTGGTTCGCTAGCAGTTATTCCCGCAATTATTTTAATGGTTGCCAATACAGTTTATACGGATTACTTTATGATGATAATTGGGCCAGCATCGATATTATATTTATTTTATGAAATGAGAAGCTTTTCTCTGGCAGAAAATAAAAAATTATTTGCGGCTTTAGTACTGATAATTTTTTCTATTTTCTTTTGGGCTTTCTTTGAGCAAAGTGGAGGTTCATTGAGCTTATTTGCAGTTAATAATTTGCATAATACTTTAGCAGGTTTCGAAGTTAGTCCCAACGGAGTCAATAATTCAGCCAATTCATTATTTGTGATTATTTTCGCTACCATCATAGGATTACTGTGGATTTGGATGAATAAAAGAAAAATAGAGCCCAATACCGTAGTGAAATTTGGACTTGGCTTTTTGTTTTTGGCAGGCGGTTTTTGGATATTTTATTACACCAAATTTTTTGCAGATACAACCGGAAAAACTTCTCTTAATTTATTTACATTCGGGTGGTTTATTATAACCTTTGGGGAATTGTGTTTATCTCCAATTGGATTAAGCGCCATGTCTCGATTGTCTCCTCATAAAACTCAAGCTGTAATGATGGGAATTTGGTATTTAGCAAGTGCTTATGGGCAATATTTTGCAGGGTTATTAGGGGCCAATATTGCGAGTGCTTCAGAAAATGCTACTAATGCTGCAAAGTTAAATGTCTATGCGGATGGCTACCAACAATTGGCAATTTACGCTTTAATTGCAGGTGTAGTATTAATAGTAATTTCACCTTTTGTTAAAAAATTAATGCAAGAAGTCAAATAAATTTCCGATATTTCGCCATTATTTTAAGATCCCAATTTTAATATTTATAAAAATGAAAAAAGCACTTGTAGCACTCTTATTTATTCTTGGTTCTTATGCAGTTGAAGCGCAAGAATTAGTTTGGAATAATAATCTTAAAAATTCAATTGAAGTTTCTAAGAAAACTAAAAAACCTTTATTGCTTTTCTTTACAGGAAGTGACTGGTGTGGTTGGTGTATACGACTTCAAACAGAAGTTTTTAAAACTCCAGAATTTGTAAAATGGGCCAATGAAAATGTGGTATTAGTTGAACTTGATTTTCCAAGAAGAACGGTATTAGCTCCAGAAATCACTGAACAAAACAATCAATTACAACAGTTTTTTGCCGTTCAAGGGTACCCAACAGTATGGTTTGTAAATGCCACAGTGACCGATGGGAAAATCAATATTGACAAATTAGGCAGTACCGGATATTTGGCTGGTGGACCTAAAGTTTGGTTGGATACCGCAAATGGTATTTTGAAAAAGAAATAACATTAATTTACACTATAAAATCCCTTTTCTGCAGTGGCATGAAAAGGGATTTTCCTTTTTATGCAAATTGACTTCCAAAGTAGAATATTCGTTTTATAATTGGAGGCATCCGCAATAATTAATTTTGGACGATTTTCTTCAATTAATCGCTCTAGATTTATTTTCGGTGATTGTCTTAAAATAATAATATCTGGATTTATTTTTTTCGAATAAATGCCAAAACTATCAATCACCATTATTTTTTTATCATTGAAATAATACAAATTTTGAATTTTATTAATTTCAGTTACTTTGCTATTGTTGGCAATTAAATACGATTTTAAAGTGGAGTTAGAAGCTATTTTAGCAGTAATGTTATCATTGCCATAAACGGTTACTTTAACTCCATTTCTTTCAGTAATAAGCGTGTTTTTCCAACTATTAAAAACGATCCACTCGTGTTGATTTTGAATTTCCCAACGGGTTACTAATAGCGTCGTTTGAAATAGTAATAAACTAAATAATGCAACTACAATTTTAGGATAAGAAGGTTTTTTAAATAAAACAATAATAGCAATAATTAACAGGTACAAACAAAATAGGGTTTGCCAATTAATCGGAATATCCTTAATTATAAATTGTTCAAATGACGCTACCCAATTGATGATTTTATTCAAGAAATAGAGGCAAAATTCCAAAGATTTCATCGTTATCATAGGCACAAAATCGAAAGCTGCCAACACCATTACGAGAATACCCAATCCCATTATTAGTATTAAGAATGGAATAATAATTAGATTGGTAATAAAAAACAAACCAGGGAATTGATGAAAATAGAAAATACTCAGCGGGAAAGCCCCGATTTGTGCTGCAAACGACACTGTTAAGATGTCCCAAAAGTAGGAAACAATTTTATTTTTTGGCTCCCATAGATTCGAAATTACAGGTTGAAGCCATAAGATGAAAAATAGGGATAAATAACTTAGCTGAAATCCAACATCAAATAAAAAGGAGGGTTGAAAAAACAAAATAAGAAACATTGAAACCAATAAAGTGTGAAAAATATTGGTGTTCCTTTTCAAATACATTCCTACCGCCACAAATGAAAACATAGTCACCGATCGAACCACAGAGGGAGAAAGACCAGCCAAAATTGCAAATCCCCAAAGGCTAATAATTATGGTTAATAATCGAATTGTATTTCCTAATTTATCTTTACGCAATGGCTTCAATAGAAAAGTAATAAACAGCAAAATGAATCCGACATGTAATCCCGAAACGGATAAAATGTGAATCGCTCCGGCGTATTGATAATCTTTTAGAATTTCTTTTGAAATGTCCTGTTGTTGTCCCAGAATTAGTGCGCTCACCACTTGTAATTCCTCCTTAGAAAAATTATTTTTTTCTAGGGCTGTAATTATTTTATTTCTTAGGTGCGCTGAATAATACCAAATATTTCTGTCAATTTTATCACCAATTTTTATAGAATTCTTTTTGGCATAAATTTTGGCAAAAATGGATTTGTTGTTCAAATATTTACCATAATCAAATTGGTTTGGGTTTAATGATTTTTTATTTGAAATAACTTTACCATTAATTTGAATACTACTTCCTATATGAATACTGGAATTTACTTGGGTTTTTGGAATTTGCACTAACATTTTTCCAGAACATGCCTTATTGTCCAATCGTTTAACTAATCCGATGTATTTATCAATTGAAGAATTTCCTTTTAATTTCTCACGCAATACTAATTCAATAGTGTGATAATCAGTTTCATTTTTAATTAAATGGATGTAATTGTCTTCGTTGTAAAATTCATTGTGAATTACTTGGGTGCAAGATCCTATTTGAAAAAATAATAAATACGTAGCAAATCCAAAATATATTTTTTGAATAAAATCCCTTTTCGATAAATATAAAGTTAAAATAAAAGGAACGAAAAATAATCCTGTAATTAGGAAAGTAGTGGTTGGTTTTGCATTGGAATAGTAGGAAAATATAATTCCCATTATAAACCAGATGGTTATTTTCATTAAAGGAAACTGAAGTATTTTCATT
Source organism: Flavobacterium sp. (assembly GCA_021740105.1). GTDB lineage: Bacteria > Bacteroidota > Bacteroidia > Flavobacteriales > Flavobacteriaceae > Flavobacterium. The sequence goes on along the minus strand of JAIPAM010000004.1, from coordinate 139,763 downwards.
TCCCTAATGTAGTCTTTTTATTCCAAATTTAAAATGAAGAATAGACTCTATTTACTTGGGTAAAAGTTCTTTTATAGTAAGGCTCTTTAGTTGACGATATTATTACGCCCTTTGATGTTGCTGAATGGATAAACTTAATTTCATCTTCCAGAACTTCAACGACCATTCCGACATGATTGATTATTTTTCGACCATTTGTTTTAAAGAAGATGAGATCCCCTTTTCTAACTTCACTAAGATTCAATACAGAACCTAAATTAGACATTTCATTGGACGATCTGGGTATTACAATATCGAATTTACTAAATGTGAAAAACATTAAGCCGGAGCAATCAAAGCCTTCAGGATTTGAACCGCCACTTCTATAACGCGCTCCTAAATTTGCAGAAGCTGCATTTATTAATTGTTCGACTAAATAACTTGAATTGGTAGTATTTATAATAAAATCTTCTGAATTTTCATCGGTGCTTAACCTGCTTTTTAGGTCTTTTTTTGGAAGTACTTCTGTAGTTGTTGGCACTACTTTTTCTACCACCTTCTTTTTTTTCTTTTCCGGTTTAACAGCGACTGTATTTTCTGGCTTTTTATATATCCCTTGTTTTTCGGCCTCCGTTTTAGAAGTAATTATTACTGAAGTAGTTTTGCAACTTGTAAATACTAAGAATAAGAGTAAAATTGGAAGTAGATTTCTCAAGGATATTTTTTTTGCAAATTTATGAATTAAATTCCAATCAGATTTCTAAAGATTATCGACAATTAGTTTGGCCGTTTTTTGACTAGCTCCGATGCCACCTAATTTTAATTCTAGGGCATTGTAATTCTCTAAAACTTCATTTCTGTATTTTGTATCTAACAATTTTTGAAGTTCTAATTTAAGGGTTTTGGTATTGCAATTTTCTTGAATCAACTCGGTAACTACCTCTTTATCCATAATTAAATTTACTAGAGAAATGTATTTTAAAGTGACAATTCTCTTCGCAATTTGGTAGGAAAGCCAACTCCCTTTATAGCACACAACTTCTGGCACCTTAAAAAGAGCGGTTTCCAATGTTGCTGTTCCAGAGGTTACTAAAGCAGCGGTTGAAACACTTAGTAAATCGTATGTTTTATTGGATATAAAATGACAATTATTAGAAATTAAAAAGGTAGAATAAAAAGAATATTCTTGACTAGGGGCCCCCGCAATTACAAACTGATAATCCGGAAAATCAGCAGCAACACTTAGCATCACACTTAGCATTTTAGTAATTTCTTGCTTTCTACTTCCAGGTAAAATAGCTATTATGGGCTTATCGCTTAAGTTATTTTCTTTTCTAAATTCAATATCATTTGTTGGAATTCGATTTTGAATAGCATCAATTAATGGATGGCCAACAAATTCCACTTCGTAATGATGTTTATTTTCATAAAACTCCTTTTCGAATGGTAAAATCACATACATTTTATCAATATCGCGTTTGATTTCTTTTATTCTATTTTCTTTCCAAGCCCAAATTTGAGGTGAAATGTAATAGTGCGTTTTCATGCCTAATTTTTTAGCCCATTTAGCAATTCTCATATTGAATCCCGGATAATCAATAAACACTAAAACGTCAGGCTGGAATTCTAAAATATCTTTTTTACAGATTTTAATATTGTTTAATATGGTTTTTAAATTTAAAACTACTTCTAGAAATCCCATGAATGATAAATCCCGATAATGTTTTACTAAAGTTCCACCCACAGACTGCATTAAGTCTCCTCCCCAAAAACGAATTTCAGTGCTTTGATCTTCTTTATATAATGACTTCATCAAATTTGAACCGTGTAAATCGCCTGAAGCTTCTCCTGCAATAATATAGTATTTCATAAGATTGATCTATATAAATAATGTGATTATGGTCAATAGTATTATCGATAAAATGATCCCTTTCGCCATGGTTTCTTTTTTGAATTTTAATAAACCAAAGAATATTCCAACATTTAAAATGGTACCCAATGTAATAATTTTACCCAATTTTCCATCGAATTTCAATAACTGTAAACCACCCAAAAAAGAAAAGGGAGTAAAGAGATATATAAAAAGATAAATACCAATTAATGAGGTGGTTAGTCCGATTATTAGCCCGTAAAAAAGATCCATTTTTTTCATGTATTTCTTTAGGAAACAACTATTTTGGTTGTAAAAATAATCATTTTTAATCTGACATCCTTACTTTTGATTCTTTAACAAAAAATTAGACAAATCAATATTTTGAAATACTTATTTTTGTGTATCTTAGTTAAAAAAAATTAATGAATACATTTTTGAATTTTATGAAAAGGAATTATAAGATTATAGCGCTGGTTTTAGTTGCTTCTATAGCACTTTGGAGTTTTATCCCAAAGCAAAAAGGAGATCCAGAAAAAGATAGATTATTATTAGAATTACTAACTTTTGTAATTGAAAAAGGGCACTATAGTCCAGCAGAAATTGACGATAATTTTTCTAAAAGCTTATATAAGGAATACATAAAATCACTTGATCCTACAAAAAGATTCTTTTTACAATCTGATATTGATGAATTCGCTAAATATGAAACTGAATTAGACGATCAAATTAAAAATAAAGATTTGACCTTTTTCGATTTAACTTATTCGCGATTAAAAAAGCGTATCGATGAAAGTAAATCCTACTATAAAGGAATACTAAACCAACCTTTTGATTTTAAAGTTGACGAAGAATTTAATTCAGAATATGAAAAAATCCCTTATGCTTCTTCAATTTCTGATTTGAAAGAAAAATGGAGAAAACAATTGAAGCTATCCGTTTTATCCTCTTTAACAGATCGATTAAAATTAGAGGAAGACATAAAAAATGGAGTTGTTAAAGAGAAAAAAGATTCTTTAGGGACTAAAAAAGTCGATAAACCAATTGATAAAACACCGAAAACTTTTGACCAAATCGAAAAAGAAACTCGAGAAAGTACCTTGAAATCAATGAATGAATTTTTCAATTTAATTGATGAAATGGACAGAGAAGATTGGTTTTCTGTTTTTGTAAATTCAATCGCTGAACGTTTTGATCCTCACACTTCCTATTTCGCTGCTGAAGAAAAAGAACGCTTTGATGTAAGTATGTCCGGAAAGTTTTTTGGTATAGGCGCCCGACTTCAAAAGAAAAATGATTTTACAGAAATTACAGAATTAATATCCGGTGGACCCGCTTGGAGAGGTAAAGAGTTAGAAGTAGGTGATATTTTTTTAAAGGTTGCTCAAGGGGATAATGATCCTGTAGATGTAGTGGGGATGAAAATTGACGACGTAGTTAAAAAAATTAAAGGCCCAAAAGGAACCGAAGTTCGCTTAACAGTTAAAAAAACGGACGGTACTATTAAAGTAATTACCTTAATTCGTGACGAAATTGAAATTGAAGAAACCTATTTGAAATCGAGTATTGTTGAGAAAAATGGATTGAAATATGGGGTCATCTATTTGCCTAAATTCTATATCGATTTTGAAAATTCCGATAGCAGAGACGCCGGAAAAGATATGGCGATTGAAGTGGAGCGATTAAAAAAAGAAGGAGTCAACGGAATAGTTTTGGATGTGCGTGATGACGGAGGAGGATCGTTAAAAACAGTAGTAGACATCGCCGGGTTGTTTATTGAGCAAGGACCTATTGTACAAATAAAATCAGCTGCAGGTAAAAAGGAAGTCCTTTACGATAGAGATAAAAAAGTGCAATGGGACGGTCCTTTAGTTATAATGATTAATAGTTTTTCGGCCTCAGCATCAGAAATTTTAGCTGCTGCAATTCAAGATTACAAGCGCGGAGTTATTATTGGAAGTAAGCAATCTTATGGAAAAGGAACCGTTCAGAATATAATTGATTTAAATCAATTCATTAGAAATTCAACGCTTGGGGATCTAGGTGCATTAAAAACTACAACTCAAAAATTCTATAGAATCAATGGGGGCTCTACCCAACTGGAAGGCGTAAGCAGTGATGTTGTGATGCCAGATAAGTACTCTTATATAAAAATGGGAGAAAGAGATATTGATAATGCAATGCCTTGGGATAAAATAGACGCCGCTGATTACTCTGTTTGGAATAAACCAAATAGTATTTCTTCAGCAATTGAAAATAGTAAGAAGCGTATAGAAAGCAATAATCAATTTAAATTGATAGATGAAAATGCAAAATGGATCAATGAAAGAAGTGAAGATAATGTGTACAATTTGCAAATTGATAAATTTAAAGCAGAACAAAAATTGCTTGAAGAAACTTCAAAAAAATACAAATCCGTTTTAGATTATAAAAACCAACTGACTTTTACTTCACTTCCTTATGAAAATGAAATGATGAAAACGGATATGGCATTAAAAGAGAAAAGACAAAGATGGCATGAGGGTTTAGCAAAAGACATTTATGTTGATGAAGCATTAAATGTACTAGGCGATTTACAATCCAAAGAAATGGCAAAAAAGACCAATGTCACTCTAAAGAAAAAAGATAAATTAGTAAAGTCATAAAAAAAAGTCCTGAGAAAAACTCAGGACTTTTTTAATTATATAAATTGTTATTTATGCATTTGCAGTAACTGCATCACGGTCAATTTTTCCTACCAACCCAACGAGAACTTTCCCAGGGCCAACTTCAGTAAACGAAGTAGCTCCGTCCTTAACCATTTGTTGAACCGATTGCGTCCATTTTACAGGTGCTGTAAGTTGAATAATTAGATTTTTCTTAATCTCAATAGGATCCGAAACCGCCATAGCAGTTACATTTTGATATACCGGACAAATTGGATTTGAAAATGTAGTTGCTTCAATTGCGGCGGCTAATTCTTCGCGTGCTGGTTCCATCATTGGTGAGTGAAAACCTCCTCCAACAGGTAACAATAAAGCTCTTTTTGCTCCGGCTTCTTTCATTGCTTCACATGCTTTTTCTACCGCTGAAAATTCACCAGAAATTACCAATTGACCAGGGCAGTTATAATTAGCGGCTACTACAACACCATCAATTGAAGCGCAAACTTCTTCAACAATAGCATCTTCTAATCCCAAAACCGCTGCCATAGTTGAAGGTTTTATTTCACAAGCTTTTTGCATTGCTAATGCTCTTTTGGAAACTAATTTTAATCCGTCTTCAAAAGATAATGTTCCGTTTGCAACTAGTGCAGAAAATTCTCCTAAAGAATGCCCTGCAACCATTTCTGGTTTAAAATCGGTTAATGTTTTTGCCAAAATAACCGAATGTAAAAATACAGCTGGTTGGGTAACTTTGGTTTCTTTCAATTCTTCTGCAGTTCCCTCAAACAGGATATCTGTAATTCGGAATCCTAAAATTTCATTTGCTTTTTCAAATAAATCCTTAGCTAATTCAGAATTTTCATACAACTCTTTGCCCATTCCTGTAAACTGTGCTCCCTGACCCGGAAATATAAATGCTTTCATAATTAATTTATCTGTTTAAGATTTAACTTTTACTAAAAAAGCGGCTTTTTTAGCCAACTCCACAATTTCTTCGATTGGAGTTGTCAAATCATCACTAACTAACGAAACGCCCATTCTTCGATATGGTCTTGAAGTGGGTTTTCCAAATATTCGAAAATCAGTTTTTGGAAGTGAAGCAATTTTTTCAATTCCTTCAAAAGTTGGATTTTGGCTATTCTCTGAAGCAAGAATAACGACACTTGCTCCCGCTTTTTCTAATGTTATTTCAAATATTGGCAAACTTAATATAGCACGTAAATGCAATTCAAATTCATTAAAATTTTGAGTGCCAGCTAGTGTTACCATTCCTGTATCGTGAGGTCTTGGTGATAATTCTGAAAAATAAACCCCTTCGTCTGTAAGAAAAAATTCGACTCCAAAAAGTCCCGCGCCACCCAAGGCTTCAGTAACTTTTTGAGCCATTTTTTGCGCTTCAAAGAGGTCAGATTCTGAAATTCTTGCAGGTTGCCAACTTTCTTGATAATCGCCACGTTCTTGACGATGCCCAATTGGTGCGCAAAAAAGGGTTGGGTTGTTATTTTGAACCACGGTCAATAAAGTGATTTCTGAATTGAATTTTACGAAGGCTTCCACAATCACTTCCACCACATCTCCACGAGAACCCTCCACTGCGTATTTCCATGCTTTTTCAATATCTGATTCGGACTTTATTGTTGATTGCCCTTTCCCTGAAGAGGACATTAAGGGTTTAACTACGCAGGGTATTCCCACTTCTAGTACTGCTTTTTTTAATTCTTCAGAAGTAGTTGCGTACCTGTAATTGGCTGTTTTCAAACCCAATTCTTTTGATGCCAAATCACGAATTGCTTTTCGGTTCATTGTAAAATTAGCCGCTTTTGCTGAGGGAACTACTTTTATACCTTGGTTTTCATAATCATAAAAGCGCTCTGTTCTAATAGCTTCAATCTCGGGAACAATTAAATCGGGTTGGTGCTTGGCTACAATCCGGTCTAATTCTGATCCGTCAAGCATATTAATTACTTCGAATCCATTGGCGACTTGCATCGCAGGTGCGTTCTCATAATTATCAACTGCAATAACAGTTTGCCCAATTCTTTGAGCTGCAATTGTAAATTCTTTGCCTAATTCACCAGAACCTAGAAGCAGTATTTTCATAGAATAATTAAGTTAAAAAGCCTTATTTACGCGACTGCTTGCTTGATTCTTCTTAATGCTTCAATCAATAAATCTTCACTTGTAGCGTACGAAAAACGGATGCAATTTGGATTTCCAAAAGCATCTCCGGTTACTGTTGCTACATTCGCTTCTGATAAAAGGTACATTGAAAAGTCATTGGCATCTTTAATAAAAGTTCCTTTCAGAGTTTTGCCAAAAAAATGGGAAACATCAGGAAAAACATAAAAAGCCCCTTCTGGAACGTTAATTTTAATTCCGGGAATATCTTTTAAAAGACCAACTACTAAATCTCTTCTGCTATGAAATGCATCAACCATGTGTTTTAAAACAGAAGGATCTGCATCAACGGCGGTAATTGTTGCTCTTTGCGCAATACTATTTGCCCCACTGGTAACTTGTCCTTGAATTTTGGTACAAGCTTTAGCAATAAATTCAGGTGCGCCAATGTATCCAATTCTCCAACCGGTCATCGCAAATGCTTTTGCAACACCATTTACGGTTACTGTTTTTTCAAGCATTCCTGGAATGGATCCAATGCTGCAAAAAGTGCCTGAGAAATTAATGTGCTCATAAATTTCATCTGCAACAACATAGATGTTTGGGTATTTTTCTAAAACTTTAGCAAGCGCGGTAAGTTCTTCTCTGTTATAAACAGATCCACTTGGATTACAAGGCGAACTGAACCACATCATTTTAGTTTTTGGAGTTATAGCCGCTTCTAATTGTGAAGGGGTAATTTTGAAATCACTTTCAATTGAAGTAGGAACTTCGACAGGAACTCCTCCTGATAATTTAATTATTTCGAAATAACTTACCCAATACGGAGCCGGTAAAATTACCTCGTCTCCATCGTTTAACATTACTTGAGCTATATTGTATAAAGATTGTTTTGCTCCTGTTGAAACTACAATTTGCGAAGGCTTGTAATCTAAATCATTGTCTCTTTTGAATTTTCGACAAATGGCTTCTTTCAGGTCTTGGTAACCTTCTACTGGAGAATAGGTACTATAATTATCGTCGATTGCTTTTTTAGCAGCCTCCTTTATAAAATCGGGAGTATTAAAATCGGGTTCACCTAAACTTAGACTAATAATATCTTTTCCTTGAGCTTTTAATTCTCTTGCCAATGCAGCCATTGCCAATGTTTGTGATGTCGATAAATTATTTATCCTATCCGAAAGTGCATTCATTCTAATTGATTGTTGTAGTTGTTTCTTGTTGTGTGATAAATTTTATGCTGAAAGTTCTGGTTTCATTCCTAGCTCTTTCAAATGTTTGAAGTGTGCGATCACCGCCGATCTCATAGATTTGTATTCATGATAAGGAAGATTGGCTTCTTGAGCAGCCTCTTTTACAAATTGTGAAATCTTTGTGTAGTGAACATGACAAATATTAGGAAATAAATGGTGTTCAATTTGATGATTTAAACCACCGGTGTACCAGTTGACAATAAAGTTTTTAGGAGCAAAATTTACAGTTGTAAATAATTGGTGAATTGCCCAAGTATTTTCTATTTCGCCCTCTTCATTTGGTAGTGGATTTGTGGTATCATCAGTAATATGAGCCAATTGGAATACAATACTCAATATCAATCCCGCAGTGTAGTGCATTATAAAAAAACCAAAAAGCACTTTCCACCAAGAAACGCCAATAATCATTGGAATTACTATCCAAATAGAAAAGTAAATTATTTTTGTAATTACTAATGTAGTCCATAATATTTTAGGACTTTTTGGTTCTCCATAAGATAATTTTCTCTTCAAATAGAGACTCATTTGTTTAAAGTCAGTAGTTAATGACCAGTTGAAAGTCAACAGTCCATATAAAAATATCGAGTAATAATGTTGAAATTTGTGGAAGTAGGACCATTCTGCTTCTTTAGTAAAACGGATAATTCTTCCGGCATCCAAATCTTCGTCATGACCAGGAATATTAGTATAAGTATGGTGTAATACGTTATGTTGGACTTGCCAGTTGTAAACATTTCCTGCTAAAATGTAGATTGTTCCCCCCATGAATTTATTTACCCAGCCTTTTTTTGAATAAGATCCATGATTACCATCGTGCATCACATTCATTCCAATTCCTGCCATTCCGATTCCAATAACAATTGACAAAAGAGTAAATACCCAAAATGGCATGTTGGTTAAGGTAATTATTAAAATATAGGGGGTAATAAATATGGAGAATAGAATTATTGTTTTGAGATATAATTTCCAGTTTCCTGTTTTTTCTATGTTATTCTCTTTGAAATAGTTATTTACTTTAGAATTTAAATTTCTAAAAAACTTCATTCCGTCTTGTTTTGCAAATGTAGGGACAGTATTGCTCATAATTTTATTTGATATTCAACAAAGATAAATATTAAATAAATTTATTACACCAATTTCGACTTAATATTTTAACTTTAAATAGTACTTTTGTTAAAAAAATAAATGGAATTTATTCAAAAGTACTTTCCCGAATTAACTGAGGTTCAGAAAAATCAATTCCAACAGTTGGAAGCTTTATATCATGATTGGAATTCAAAAATTAATGTCATTTCTAGAAAAGATATTGATCAATTGTATTTGAAACATGTTTTGCACTCTATGGCAATAGCCAAAATTCAAAAATTTGAAGCAGGGACTTACGTTTTAGACGTTGGAACCGGAGGAGGTTTTCCTGGAATTCCTTTGGCAATTCTTTTTCCCGAAACTCGTTTTTATTTGATTGACGTAATCCAGAAAAAGATTAATGTGGTAAAAGCGGTTGCAGATGCATTGGAATTAAAAAATGTAAAAGCAGAGCAAATGCGCGCTGAAAATGTAAAAGGCGATTTTGATTTTATCGTAAGTCGTGCGGTAACAAATATGCCCGATTTTGTTTCATGGATAAAAGACAAAATCAAAAAGCAACAAAAACACCAACTCAAAAATGGAATATTGTATCTTAAAGGTGGCGATTTAACAGAGGAATTGGCAGGCTTTCCCAATGCAAAAGAATACAATATATCCGAATTTTTTGAAGGCGAATTTTTTGAAACTAAGAAAGTAGTTCATTTACCTTTGAAATATAAATCATAAAAAAAACCCTCAAGCTTGAGGGTTTTTTACTCTTAAATCCAATGTCATTAATTATTCTCCTAAAAATGGGTATCTGTAATCTTCAGGTGTTATAAAAGTTTCTTTAATGGTTCTTGGAGAGGCCCAACGCAATAAGTTTAACGCTGATCCTGCTTTGTCATTCGTTCCTGAAGCTCTAGCCCCTCCAAAAGGTTGCATTCCAACCACTGCTCCAGTTGGTTTATCATTTACATAAAAATTTCCAGCAGCATTTTGCAAAGCGATAGCAGCTTGTTCAATGGCATTACGATCTTTACTGAAAACTGCTCCTGTTAATGCGTATTCTGAGGTTTGATCTACTAATTCTAATGTAGTTTCCCAATTGGTGTCTTCATAAACGTAAATAGTTACTATTGGTCCGAATAATTCGGTTTCCATAGTAGTATATTTTGGGTTAGTTGTAACAATAATCGTTGGCTCAATAAAATAACCAACCGACTTATCATAATTTCCTCCAACGATAATTTCAGCATCAGTATCTTTTTTTGCTTGCTCGATGTAGCTAACTAATTTGTTAAATGAACCTTCGTGTATCACTGCAGTTATGAAATTCCCAAAATCTTCTGGAGACCCCATTTTCATGGATTTTACGTCGGTAATTAATTGTTGTTTTACTGCTGGCCACAAACTTTTTGGAATATAAGCTCTTGAAGCGGCAGAACATTTTTGTCCTTGAAATTCAAATGCGCCTCGTGCAATTCCAGTGGCAACTTGTTTAACATTGGCACTTGGATGCGCCACAATAAAATCTTTCCCACCCGTTTCCCCTACAATTCTTGGATAGGTTTTATAATGATGAATATTCGTTCCAATTTTCGCCCAAATGTCTTTAAATACATGAGTCGATCCTGTAAAATGAACTCCAGCAAAATCACGACTTGCCAAAACAGTATTGGTAATCATTTCAGCATCACCAAATACTACATTAATCACTCCGTCAGGAACTCCCGCTTCTTTGAAAACATCGATGATAATTTTTGCAGAAAATACTTGGCTGTCACTCGGTTTCCAAATCACTACATTTCCCATCATGGCTGCACTTGCAGGTAAATTTGCAGCAATTGCAGTGAAATTAAAAGGGGTAATTGCATACACAAAACCTTCTAATGGTCGATATTCTAATCTGTTCCAAACAGTAGAATCAGAATTGGGCTGGTCGCTATAAATTTGAGTCATGAACTCTACATTGTAACGAAGGAAGTCGATTAATTCGCAAGAAGCATCAATTTCTGCTTGGAATATATTTTTAGATTGCGCAATCATGGTTGCAGCATTTATTCTTGCTCGGTAAGGACCTGCTATTAATTCAGCAGCTTTTAAAAATATTGCAGCACGTTGTTCCCAAGCCATGTTTGCCCAAGCGTTTTTGGTTTCTAATGCGTTGGCGATTGCTTTTTCAACATGAGATTTTTCAGCTAAATGATATTTTCCCACGATATGTTGGTGATCGTGTGGTGCCGACATAGTTCTGGTATTTCCAGTTCTAATTTCTTCACTTCCGATATACAATGGAACGTCTATTTGGGTATTCCACATTTGTTTATAGGCTGCTAAAACCGCTGCTTTTTCTGGTGAATTTGGGGCATACGATTTTACTGTTTCGTTTACCGCTTTAGGTACATTAAAGAATCCTTTTAACATGATATTTTTATTTTTAACACCCAAATTAATTTTGTAATTTGGGTTATTTTTTTTACAAAAGTACAAATGAAAAATTGATTAATCGCATTTTGGAATTAGAAATTAAACGGTTTTCTAGCCCAGACGGAAATGAAAACCCTGGAGTTCTATATACTAATTTTTCATGTTTTTTTAAAGCGATCCATGGGAGCTCTTAAAAGACATAAGAAAAAAAGTATTTAGGATGAGGAGTTGTAATGGACAGCTGGAAATAGCTCCAAATTAATTTAAAGCAAACGGCGCGCTCAAACGAAATGTTGGCACTACAACTTTGAAATTTCTTGTTGAGGTAAAATTCACCATATTGAAATGGCCTTGCATTGCACCAAAAGGCGAGGTTAGCAAGCATCCAGAGCTGTAGGTGTGAGACTCTCCTGGTTTTAAAACTGGTTTTTTACCTATAATTCCCTCACCATCAACAATTTCTGTTTCTTGAAGAGAATCAAATATTTCCCAGTGACGTGTCATTAATTGAACAGAATCTTTGCTATGATTTTCAATGGTTATATGGTAACTGAAGGAAAACTGAATCTTGTAGTTTTTGAAGTAAGTGCCTTCAAAACTGGTAGATACAGAAATTTTAATCCCTCTTGTAATTTGTGATACCATAATAACTTACTGATTTTAGGTAAAATTATAAAAAAATTGTGAATTTTTCAATTAATTGAAATAAATAAAATTAATTAGTAATATTCTCTGAATTTGCAATACCTCTTCCAATAATTCTATCGTACCGTTGGTTATTTTCGCGATAATAGATGATGACAAAATAGTTGTTTTCGGTTTGAGAAAAATTGCCATCAATAGCATTTTCGTAATCAATTTTTTTATTTTCGTCGGCAACCACATATTGGTAGTTGGTAAAACCTTGCTTGATCATTATTGCCTTTTCATAGATCCCTTTTTCTTGGTTGTATTCCATTTTGTTTTCATCGGAAATGGCATAGTTATTAAACATTCCATTTACATAAATGTTCTTTTTCTCATAAAACGAAGGCGCTGACAAAGTAAAAAACACCCAAGAATAATCGGCTTCAATAGCATTATTAAAAGAATTTACATTTAGAGGAACAAAATTTCCATTGGTATCCGGATTGTAAGTGTAGGTTTTATTTATTCTAGCATTATTGGTATAAAGATGCGTATTGTAAACCCCATTATTGGAATCTACTCTTGCAATAAAATTATTTGCGGCTCTAATAATTTTGTTTTCAAAATATAAGAATTCATTTCCTCCCCAAAATTGGGTTTCGGAATCGTATTTGTAAATTAGATCGTTTCCAATGGTGTACATCGGTTTGACATTGGTAATTGCTTCGTTTAATTTTCCATTTTGTAATAAAAGCACTTTCACATTTTGAAGCGGACTTTGAAAAAGTAAACTGGGAGATTTAACGGAAAAATCGATATTTTGTTTGAAATCGATAGTGTTTAGTGTTCTCGCTCTTTTTATTTGCATTGGCACCGAAACGAGATTTTCATAGAGCATGAATTTTCTAGAAAAAACGACTTCTCTCTCTTCATTTAGAATTTTTATTACATAATTTCCACTTACCAATAATTGTGTATTTTTATTGGGAAATCCAATTCGGTAATGAGAATATAACTGTAATGTATTTAATGAATTGGTGTATTCTTGAATTCTAATTCCATCAAACCCTTGAAGGTATTCATTTTTTGATAAATCAGAATGTTTCCAATCGTAATTGCAATGCACAATTTCATAATAGTAATTGGCTTCATTACCGAACAAGTCATCAAATTGTATTTCAAAAGGGTCATTCAAACTAAATAAAGGAATTGAATTTTGATTGTTTTGAACTAATGTGATCGTTTTGATGTTAAATGGAGGGTCGACTTCTTTTTCCACTTGTGCAAATGTCACAGGTGAAATTAGAATAAGCGATATATTTAACCAAAGGGCTTTAAACATAATAGTAATTTTACTTTTGTAAATATATGAAAATTACCTTTGAAAATAAAGATAAAAAAGAATGCTATTTGAAACAAACAGGAATAATTTCTCCTTTTGCTAAGCAATATTTTTCTACTAAATAGGGGGCTATTTTGTTGGTGTAATCTTCTTCAACCACTTTAAATCCGATACTTCGTAATTTATCAAAATAATCACGGCCATAAATTCTAACATGATCGTATTGTCCAAAAATGGCAGCCCTTTCTTTTTGATTGGTTATCGAATCATCAGAAAAAGTAAATTCTCTAGATAAATCTTGAGGGATTTGGAAAATTCCCATACCTCCAGGTTTTAAAACTCGATACAATTCCTGCATTGCTTTCGTGTCATCGGGAATATGTTCCAAAACATGATTGCAAAAAACAATATCATAGGAATTATCTTGAAAAGGGAGGTTACAAATATCCGCTTTTACATCTGCCAAAGGCGAGAATAAATCGGTTGTAGTGTATTCTATATTTTTCTGGTTTCTGAACAATTTGTAAAATGCTTGTTCAGGTGCAAAATGAAGAACTTTTAATACTGATCTCGTTTCAGGATCTCTTAATTTGACGTTTTTAAGTTGTTTAACAGAAGAATCTGAATCCAATTCAGATTGAAAAAAATCGGTTTCATTAGTAAGATATAACCACAGTAAACGATGCCTTTCAAGTGAAAGTGTGCTTGGGGAAAGTACATTATTTCGTTGGTTTCCATATCCGTAGGGAAGAAACATTTTGAAACTTTTACCATCAATAGGGTCGGTAAAAGTCGCGCCTTTAAGAAGGAAGGCTAAAATAGGGCGGGCAACATAACTCAACCGGATGAGGATTGGTCTAGGGATTGTATTGAGTATTAATTTAAAGAGTTTTTTCATTAGATTTCACAAAGTTACACAAAGGGAGCACGAAAATTCACAAAATAATTATGAAATTGTAGTTGTTTTAATAAATCTTTTAATGTTATTTTTGAGAATTTTACTGTTATAATTTAGAAGTAAACCTAAAGGGTATTTTCCAAGTTTTAAGTAGGTTAAAATTTGTGCGTAATGAACAGGGGTAAAATTCTCTACTGTTTTCAATTCTATCACTAATTTATTTTCAACCAGTAAATCGATTCTATATCCATGTTCTAGTTTTAAGTCCTTATAAATTATTGGAAGGGACTTTTCTTTTTCCACAATAAGCCCCTCTTTTTTAATTTCATAAAATAAACATTCCTGATAAGCTGATTCTAATAGACCAGGTCCCAAATTTCTATGAACTTCAATAGCAAGCCCTATAATTAGGTATGATACTTTGTTTAATTCATCAGGAATTTTTAAAAACTCGTCATCCATCTTTTTTGAATTTATAATGTTTTAAATGGCTTTTAATTATGTTATCATTTAATTCTTTTGTGAATCTCTGAGTTATTTTGTGAATCTTCGTGTAACAATTTACATCACTAATGGCGTTCTTCTGAATTCATCCTCTTCATTACTTTCAATACCCAAAGCTTCATATATATAGGCAAACGTAGAAAGCAATTCTGGTTTTCCATCTATAATAGCGACATCATGTTCAAAGTGCGCGCTGGGTTTTCCATCGGCAGTTAATATCGTCCAACCGTCTTTTAATTGTTTGATATTTTTGGTTCCCATATTAATCATCGGCTCAATAGCTACCACCATTCCTTCAACAAACATTTTTCCTCGACCTCGTTTTCCGTAATTTGGCATTTCAGGTTCTTCGTGCATTTTTTGGCCCAAACCGTGACCCACTAATTCTCGAACTACACCGTAACCGTGAGCTTCTGTATATTTTTGAATGGCATTCCCCACATCTTCTACACGGTTTCCAGTTTTTAATTCACGAATACCAACATATAAAGATTCTTTAGTTACTTGTAGTAATTTTTTTGTTTCGGATGCTACCTCTCCAATTTCAAATGAGTAAGCATGATCGCCGTGAAATCCATTTTTACACGCCCCGCAATCTACTGAAATAACGTCACCACTTTCAAGCGGAATAGTATTTGGAATACCATGAACCACTTGAGCGTTTGGACTCATGCAAAGAGAATTTGGAAAACCATACAATCCCAGAAAACTAGGAACGGCGCCATGATCACGTATAAATTCTTCAGCTAATTTATCTAGGTATAATGTGGTTACTCCAGGTTTTATTTCCCGAGCTATCATCCCTAATGTTTTGGAAACAATCAAAGCGCTTTCACGCATTAATTCTATTTCTTCTCTTGTTTTTTGGATTATCATTTTTTACCGAATAGATTACAAAAGTACAATTTTATAATTATTTAATCGGGATTGGCCATAATTTTAAAAAGTTCCGAATTTGAAACGAAGTATCTATTTTCTAATGCTATTTGGGATAATTTGGCTGTTACTAAATTATTTTCTCTAGTATTTATTAAAAAAAGGGAACTCTCTCCGAAAAGAAATAATTTCTCTTCCGACTTCAGCATTTTATCATTGTCTTCAGATAATGATTTTGCATATTCAATTTGCTTTAAATAGGAAGTAAGTTCTATTTTTTGAGCATTTATTTTATTTTGTAATTGCAATCGTTCAAATTCCAATAGGAATTCTGTTTCTTGAACTTTGAATTTGGCAAGTTTTAAATTTCCACGTTCTTTTCTCAAAAATAAGGGGAAATAAAAATTCATACCTATCTTGTAATCGTTAAATTGGTAGTTGTCTATATAGCTTGGTTCTGACAAATAGGTGTATCCCAAATCAATTTTAGGCAATAGCATATTGGCTTTTAATTTTCTTTCTACATTTAAGATTTCGATCTTATTTTGAAGTGCATTTATTTTCGGGTGATTGTTTAATGTAAATTTATTCCCCATTAAATCGTTTGTTTTTAATGTTTCTTGGATAGAGGATTGTAAGTTTATTTCAGGAATTAATTCTTCAGATAATTCTAAAGGAATGTTATTTTCCAACCATAAATAATTTGACAATTCTAATTTTGCTTTGGTTAGTTTTAACTTAGAATCTTCAGAACCTAGTAATCTATTTTTTACAATAATTCCGGCTTCAATACTGTCAATCGCAGCCTTGTCGCCTTGTTTTATTAAGGTTTGGATTCCTTCAAAGCGAATTTGAGCATTTTTTGTATATTCTTCGTATAATTTATATTCACTAAAGGTTTTCTTCCAATTAAAATAGGCTATTGATGCATCATATAAAATTGCAATTGCTTCTATTTTTCTTTCAGATTGACTCAATTGTATTTGAATCTTTGCCTTTCTAAGATCAGCCATTCTTTGATTAATAAAAAGGCCTTGCCCAAGTGGGATTGAAATTCCAAATGAAGTTAAACCTTGATTTGGAAGCGTGTTGTCGGGATTTAAATAAATCCCTTCGCTATTGTCAAAACCAGCTTTTATATCAATTCCATACCAAGTTGGAATTTTAAAACTGCTATTTAAAATGGAGTAATATTCATTATTTCTAAACTGTTTTTTTGAAAAATCGACTTCAATATTTGGATCAAAGCCACCCCTTGCAATCATTAAATTTGCTTGCGCTTTATTTATTTCTAAATTGGCATTTTTAACCAATGGGTGGTATTTTTTTACATATCCAATGAACTCGTTATAGGTAAATTCTTTAGATACTAAATTTTGTCCATGTAAGTTAACCCCAATAAACAGAAATAGGAAAAGTAGCTTTCTCATTATTTTTTTTCTTTTGCATTTATTGATGAAGGCTTATAATAATTTGGTGGGAATCCATTAAGTGTTCTCCAAAGTTCAAACCACACGGGCACATTATTTAAAAGCGCAATTGTTTTTGCTCCAGCACCAATACTTAATTGCTTTGGCCATTTAATGTCCTTTTTATCTGGAGCTATTAACACTCTATATTTTCCGTTTTCACTAATAAAATTCTCAATAGCAACAATTTTACCTCCAAAAGTTCCATAAGAAATATCTGGCCAACCTGAAAACACTATTGTTGGCCATCCATCAAACCAAACTCGAACTTTTTCCCCTTTAGAAATTAAGGGTAAATCAATTGGATTTACGTAGGTTTCGACTGCTATATCAAAACTTGCAGGCATGATTGTAGCAATAGGTGTTCCTTCTTTTATTGTTTCGCCAATTCCCGATTGTAATGCTCTATTGATATAACCGCTTTGAGAGGCCTTGATGTAATACATTCCGTTTCGAATACTGTAATTGGCGTATTGATTTTGTAATTTATTCACTTGAGCTTCAGTGTCATATTGGTTACTCATTGCTGTAAATTGATCGCTTTGTGCTTTTGATTCTTTTTCTGAATATTCAGCATCAATACGATTTGTTTCAACCTTTGCATTGATAAGTTCGTTTTTACTGGATAATAATTTATTTTCCTGAGTAATTATTTTGGCTTCTGCTTCTTGTAATTTTAATCTTTTTTCTTCAACATCAGTAAGAGGTTTTAATCCATCTTTATTAAGTTGTATAGCACGATTAAATTGAGTTGTAGCAATTTTCAACTGTGTTTTTACAGCTGCCAAATCCATACTATCACTTTTTATTTTTAAAATTGCCTGTTTGATTTTATTTCTGGCTTGTTCTTTTTTTAATTTTTTTTCATTTGTAATTGCTTTTATTTGTTCTGAAAGTGAAATTACTTTTGACCCATAAGATTGAAAAGATTGTTTTTTTGCATCTACTTGTTTTTTTGTATTTTGAACTAGATTCGGATCCATATAATCCTCCTTCACTTCAGAAATAAATAATATGGTGTCTCCTTTATTCACAAAATCTCCTTCTTGAACATACCATTTTTCTAATCTACCCGAAATAACACTTTGAATAGACTGCGGTCTTTGTCCTGGTTTTAAAGTAGTTACATTTCCGGTTCCAGAAATATTTTGGGTCCATGGAAGGAAAAGTGCAATTAATACCAATATAGAAACACCACCAATTATTCTATTTAATATTTTGTAATGAGGTCTATTAATTAGATTTTTAACAGTAGGGTATTTATCTAAATTTGGTAATTTTAATTTATTGTCTGATAAATTTAGCATGGTAATTATGAATTTAAATCAAGTTGAATGTTTCCTTTTTGCATGGTAATTTTTCTGTCGCATCTAGAATTCCAATATGGATTTTTAGACGAAACAATTATGCTCCAATTATTTTCTTTAGAAGTTAAGAAATCAATGATTTTATTTGCTTCTGCCTCATCCATTGTGCTTGTTGGGTCTTCAAAAAATAGCATTTTAGGTTTTCGAATGATACTTCTAGCCAATAGAATTTTTTGTGCATTAGAAGAGGACAGTTGTTTGCTTTCAGGAAATATTGGAGTGTCTAATCCTTTAGGCAATGATTTGATAAATGTGGTTAATTGAACACTTTCTATGGCCCACTTAATATCTTCATAGCTAATGCTTGGGTTGTTAAAAGTAATATTTTCTTTGAGCGTTCCTTTAAATGTTGATTCTCCATGTAAAACACATGCAATTTGGGATCTAAATTGATTGGTATTTAATTTTCTAAAAGTCTCGTCATTGATGTATAAAGCGCCAGTTTTTGGCACAATTAAACCACATAAAATTTTTATAAAGGTTGATTTTCCAGATCCATTTTCACCATTTATAATGATCTTTTCACCTTGATTGATTTTAAGAGAGATGTCATTTATTATTTTTTTATTGGAATCAGGGAATTTAAAACCAATGTTCTCTGCTTCTAAATTTATACTGGCGTAACAGGTACTATTGTCATTGCTTATTTCTTCTTCTAATTCTAAATCGGTTAGTTCTCCAATTTTTTCAATAGAGGTTAAAACGTCATAAAAGGTTTCTAATCCAAGTATTATTTTTTCTACGGAATTTATCACTAGTAAAATAATAATTTCAGAAGCAACAAACTGACCAATATTCATCTTTTGAGAAAGCACTAAAAAACCTCCTATCAATAATAAACCTGCAGTAATAAAAACTTTAAAAACAATTAGTTGACTAAACTGCCTTTTAATAATATTAAAATGTTTTTCTCTGTAAGTTAAATAATCTGTTACTAGAGAATCGTTTTTTTGAAGTGCAAAATCAAAGTTAATATCGTTTTTAAAACTATAATTATTCCTTGCCATTTCATGCAACCAATTGGCTACTTTATATTTAAATTTTGATTCTTGCATACTCGTTTCAAGTCCCGCTGAGTAAGAAAACCTGAAAACAAAATACAAAAGCAAAAACAGTAGTATTCCAAAAATGATGAAAAACGGATGGTATAATGATAAAAGAATTAAACCAAACGATATTTGAAGTAAAGCTGCAGAAAAGTCCAGTAATAATTTTGAAGTTCCTTTTTGAATCGTTAATGTATCAAAAAAACGAGTTGCCATTTCAGGAGCATAACTATTGTATAACTGAATTTGTTTTATTTTAGGTAAACGTGCTGCAAATTCAAAAGAGGAACGAACAAATATTTTTTGTTGCAAATTTTCAGAAATTCGAAGTTGCATTAAGGATAAAATCCCAACTAAAGCCACTCCAATTACAACTAATACAATCAATACAATCCAAGAGGCACTCACCCTACCAGATTGAATAAAATTGACAATTGCCTGGATTCCCAAAGGTAATGACAAGCTGATTAATCCGGAAAACATTGCATAAAAAAAGAGCTGAGAAACGTCTTTTTTATCTAATTTAAGTAAGTTTAAAAATCTTTTTAATGGCTTCATATTATTCTCTTTTTAAAGTGTTTTCTATCAAGTTTAAGTAAAAATCGGAAGGTGAAATAATCTCATCGCAATCGGTAATTGATTTCAAATGTTCTTTTAAAAAATACTGATGTAAACTTCCTTCTACAATTGAAGAAACAAGAGATTTTGCAAATTGATATTCTGGATTAACTTCATTTACAATTTGTATTATTCTGGAAATGACTCTTTTGTAAATCAAGAAATAGCCTTCTTTATTCTCTAGGTCTATTTCTTTTGTGTGCATCGTTTTTGTAAATTCGGCAATGATTATTTTATTAAGAATAGCTTCATTAATATAAGTCGTACATGCATCGTCTTTGACTTTTTCCGTCACTATTGTGATTGCTTTTTTTAGTTTTTCACTCGCGTCGGGAATATTGGCGGTTGCAAAAACTAGTTTGTATTCTATCCAACTCCAATACCAGGAGGACAAATAGACTAAAAGTTTATGTTTATTTTCAAAATAGCGATAGATGGAACTTTCATTGGAACCTATTTTTTCTCCCAATTTTTTAAAGGTAAAGTTGTCAAATCCAATTTCATCAATTAAGATAATACTTTGTTCTAATATTTTCTTACCTAAATCTGAAGTTTCAGGATTTTTTACATAAATTTTATCGTTAATTTGAATTTTAAAATTTGCAAAAACGGAATTCATATAATATAATTTGTTGCAAAGATAATAGTATTACTATTAATTATGAAATTTTAACTTTTATTTATAAAAAAAAGAGCTTCACCTTCGTGAAACTCTTAAATTATTTATAGTATTTATTCCTTAAAGTAGAGAATGACCGGTCATTACATCTGGTTTTATAACTCCCATTAGTTCTAAAATGGTGGGAGCGATATCTCCCAAAACACCATTTTCAATTTTATTCAAATCTTTATCAACTAAAATAATTGGCACTGGATTAGTAGTATGAGCGGTATTGGGTGAGCCGTCAGGATTGATCATTGTTTCGCAATTTCCGTGATCGGCAATTACAATTGTTGTATAATTATTTGCCAATGCGGCGGTAATCACTTTTTCAACACATTGATCCACCGCTTCACAAGCTTTTATGGCCGCACTCATTACTCCGGTATGTCCGACCATATCTCCATTGGCAAAATTCAAACAAACAAAATCAACTTCGCCTTTTTCTATTTCTGGAACCAGGGCTTCCGCCAATTCAAATGCGCTCATTTCAGGCTGCAAATCGTAGGTTGCCACTTTTGGAGAATTTTTTAAAATGCGGCTTTCGCCAATAAAAGGTTCTTCACGACCACCAGAAAAGAAGAAAGTAACATGTGGATATTTCTCTGTTTCGGCAATTCTAATTTGAGTTTTATGGGCTTTTTCTAAAACTTCACCTAAGGTTTCAGTGATATTATCTTTGTTGTAAACCACTTTTACATTTTGATAGGTTTCGTCGTAATTGGTTAATGTCACATAATACAAATTCAATTTGTGCATGTTCTGTTCGTGGAAATCTTGCTGAGATAGTGCCTCAGTTAATTCGCGACCTCTATCGGTTCTGAAGTTGAAGAAAATAACTACATCGTCCTCTTCAATTACCGCTAAAGGGGTTCCATTGTTATCCAAATGAACCAATGGAGCTATAAATTCGTCAGTGATATTATTAAGGTAACTAGATTCAATTGAAGCAACTAAATCAGTAGTTCCTGTTCCTTTTGAATGTACCAATAAATCGTAGGCTAATTTCACACGTTCCCAACGTTTATCTCGATCCATTGCATAATAACGACCTATAGTCGAAGCGATTTCAACGGGAGTTTTTGAGATGTAGTTTTCAAGATCTTGGATGTATTTTTTTCCCGATTTTGGATCTACATCACGACCATCTGTGAATGCATGAATGAAAACTTTTTCAAGTCCATATTCTTGCGAAGCATCGATCAACCCTCTTAAATGAGAGGTGTGAGAGTGAACTCCACCGTCAGAAACCAGTCCTAATAAGTGTACTTTTTTATTGTGCTCTTTAGCATAAGTGAATGCATCAATGAGTACTTGTTCTTTTGCTAATGTATGGTTTGCTACAGCTAAATTTATTTTTGCTAAATCTTGATATACAATTCTTCCCGCACCCAAATTCATGTGACCCACTTCAGAATTCCCCATTTGGCCCTCTGGCAAACCTACGTTCAATCCGTCGGTTCTAAGTTGGGCGTTAGGGTAATTTTTATATAACGAATTGATAAATGGAACGTTAGCGTTATCGATAGCTGAAACCTTTGGATCTGGAGATTTTCCCCATCCGTCTAGGATCATTAGAATCACTTTTTTATTCATGAGATGTGTTTTTAGCCCAGATGGAAGAGAAAATCATTTTTGTTTTTTCTTAAAAACAAAAATATTGCAACGAACAGCTGGAAAGAGCTTCAAAATTAAGAAATTAAAATAACTTTTTGGCTTGATTGTAATCAATAAAATACCTCATACTTAAAGAAAAAGTATGGTTTAAAGCTTCGTTATTTAGCAGGTTGGTCACGTTGCTTCCAAAGTCGCTATTGATATTTCGAGTAAAATTGGCCGCATTATTTCGATATAAAACAGATATTTGACTCCCTGGCGCAAACCACCAAGTATAGGATAAATCCACATTCCAAGAAGTGAAATTGGAATTTTTATTGGGAGTATAATTTGAATAATCATTTAATCTTCCTTGGTTATCTAACGATAGAAAGTTTTTATTTTCAGCAAAAGACCAATAGTGACGAACCGAAAGATTAAACGTCATCGTGCTATTTACAGAGTATTTTCCTGACAATGTATTTGAATAGGTAATTACATTTCTATTGGCAAAGATTATCGCATTTGGCGTTGTGGAATTGGCATCGTTATCAATACTATCTACGAATCCCTTATTGTTATTTTGACGCGAAAAATTAAAATTAAAATTCAATAAAAACCTATCGCTAAATCGATACCTTGGGCCCATTGAGAACCCGTAAGTGTTTCTGCCTTCTTCATCTAATTTAGCTGCGGAAGGGTTAAAATCAAAAGCGAATTTGTAGTTGTAATTGGATGAGAAAAAGAACCATGCTCCAATTCTTGAAGGAATTATGACATATCTATTTTCTGCTCTAGGCTCATAGAAGTCATAATTTTCAAAGGGATTAGCATTTAGTCCAACTCCAAAGTAGTGGTTTTTTTTATTATTGATGTTGACATTGATATTAAAGTTATTACCTTGAACCAAACCCGTTTCTTTTTGGAATTGAGAAAAGGCATTAAATCTAATATTAAACGAATTAAAGTATTTGGTAGACTTTAGAATTCTATAGTTGGCATTTCCATAAATACTGTAATAGTTGGTTTGAAAATTGATTCCTAAATCGTTATTATCATAGTCTTTGGTTACTAGATCTCCTCCCAAACTGTAGCGGAATTGTCCGCTTGTTTCCCCAACATTCAAACTTGAAGCAATTCCTGTTTTTGCCCCACCATGATTTACATAACTGTATTTAAAATCACCGGAAAGGTTATAGGTATTTTCTTTAGTATTTAAATCCCAAACCAATGCGGATACATTTCCGTCTCTAAAACTTCCGTCTCGGGTTACATTGGTATTTATAAAACTTAAAGATGAATTTTTTCGAAAACGTTGATCAAGTACTAAAACACTATAGTTTGACAAGGGTTCAACTACTTCACTTCGGATGGATTGATCGGTATTGTTTCTAATTTTTGCTGAGGTTGTTTCTGTAACGGCATTTAATACTCCAACTCCTAATCCGCCCTTTGTACGGCCAGAAACTTTAAGTGCATTAATTAAATTTACCGTCGCAGGATTATCAATAATTTCTTCATTATTTTCCACTGTTGGATACGCCGAAGGGCTTCCGCCAATTCTTCTCGAATAGAACAATCCGCCTTTATTAAACAAGTCGGTTCCTTCGGTAAAAAAGGCTCTATTTTCGTTAAATTGTTGTTCAAATGGGCCTAAATTTAGTATTTGGTCGTCAAATTTTGTTTGGCCAAAATCAGGGATTAATATCGCATCAAGTGTAAAAGCATCATTAATTCCGTATTTAATATCCATTCCTCCTTTTAGTGTTCCATTAGTTTTTTGAGCGTCATTGGCATTCAAATAAAAAGAAGAATACGGTAGGAAAAAGAGTCGGGTAGGGGTTTTAATATTTTCAATTCCCTCTAAATTTCCAGCCTGTTGGATTACATTATTTAGTTTGTTATCGACTTTATTCCAAACATAGATGGAGTTCTTGCGTTTTAGATCTCTAACAAAATTGATTCCCCAGATTTGCACTTTATTATTTGAAAATCGAAGTGCCGCATAAGGTATTTTCATTTCTACCACCCAGCCTTTATCAGTAATTTTAGCTTTACTCAACCAAATGGCATCCCAAGAAAAATCTTCACCATTGGTATCGGTGGCTAAACAATCCAATTGCGTTCCTGAGGCAGTACAGAAAAACCGAAAGTCTTGTTGTCCGTCATTAAATCCATTAATAAAAACCCCAAAATTATCACTCGTTCCTTGATCGTCGCGGAGGGTAAGTTCTTTTAATATCTTAGAAGGTTCTGCATCATATAATGTGGCACCAATGTAAATAGCCTCATTATCATATAGAATTTTTACTTCGGATTCATTTCCTTTTTCCACTTCTTTGCCATTATCGGGAGCAAACATGAGAAAATCTTTTGCTATTGGCGCGGTTTGCCATTGTGATTCTTCTAAATTTCCATCAATGGTAATTCTATCTTTAATAAGTACTGCTTTTAATATTTTTTTCTGTGAGTAACCTAACGAGGAAGTAATAATTAATAGGATTTGAAAAGCTTTTTTCATAGAGGTTTAATTCAAGGCGCAAAAATATAATTTGATACGATTAATAACAATTATTTTATATTTTAATTATGTTAAATAAGTTTGATTTTACAGCAAAGGGTTTCATATTGCGTTAATTAACAAGTTAATATTTGAAGTTTAGATTGGTTGTGGGAATTTATAAGATACATTTGTTTGGAGTAAATAATTGCTCAAAACAATAGGCCATTAATGACATATAAATTTTTCCCCATTTTAGTTTTCTTTTTATATACATTTTCATCAAATAAAATAGAAACTCCCTTAAAGTCACCTTCTACATTAATTTCAAAATCAGAGAATTTCTCTGCAGAAATTATTAGCGTTTACAATAATTTAAATCGTAATAATTATTTTTTACCAAAGTTAGAAAGCTTTCAAAAAGCAATGTTTGGATTTTATGAAATGAAGAAAAAAGGATTTTTCAAAAAGGACATTCTGACTTTAATAGATTTCAGTTTGTCATCCAATGAAAAAAGACTTTGGGTGATCGATTTGTCAACCAATACCGTCTTATTTCATTCTTTGGTTGCACATGGTAGAAACACGGGCGATGAATTTGCAAAGCGTTTTTCTAACTCTGCGGAATCATTTAAAAGTAGTTTGGGATTTTATTCAACAGGAGAAATTTACCATGGCAAGCATGGAAAATCTTTAAAATTAGATGGTTTGGAAAAAGGGATTAATGACAATGCCAGGAATCGAGGGATTGTGATGCATGCCGCCGATTATGTTTCTGATTTTTTTATAAAAGAAAACAAACGATTGGGAAGAAGTCAAGGTTGCCAGGCACTTCCGGCAGAATTTACAGAAAAAATCATCAATACAATAAAGGGTAAATCGTGTTTGTATATTTATTTTCCGACATCAAATTCTTGATTTTTATATTGTTTTAAATAAAATGTAATGCGGACCAACATCTGGGATTTCAAATTTGTCTCCCAAAATTTCATATCCTGATTTTTTATAGAAGCCTACTGCTGATTCACGCGCGTTAAACCAAATTAATTCTCCTTTAGCTACAGTAATTTCATTTTCACAGTATTTTAAAAGTGCTTCGCCAAAACCCTTTTTTTGAAATTCTTCTAAGACGGCCATTCCGCGAATTTGATATTGATTTTCTTCAATAAACAATTTATTCTGTACTTTAAAAGCAGAGATTACAGCTGTCAAATGGTTTTCAACGAATAAACCAAAGTGAGAAGTTGTTGGTAAATCATCTCCTTCAAAGTAACAAGATGCTATAGGTTTGCCTAGACGTAAAACAGGATGTCTCACAATTATGGTTTCAAATGCGGTAATTTTTTTAATTTCCATCCTTATTGTTTTTTGCTAATTGTGATCCTAACAATATCAAAATAAATTATTTACGTTAATTACGGGCCTATTTTCATGTTAGATTTTAAGGCGTCCTTAAATTTTTTTTGAAAAAAACTTGCAATAAACCCAACTTATTATCTATATTTGCACCGTTGATAATGCGAAAGTAGCTCAGTTGGTAGAGCTCCAGCCTTCCAAGCTGGTTGTCGCGAGTTCGAGCCTCGTCTTTCGCTCTAAAATCCTCAGACTAAAAGTTTGGGGATTTTTTATTTTAAATTACTCAAGTCACTTTCCGACTCAATTTCTTCAGGACTAGAATTTTTTTGAAACAATCTTGCGTAAAGTCCCCCTTTTAATGTGATTTTATCGCCTTTAACTGCTAGCCAACTTCCTTCGCGAAGTCCAATAACTGGAGGAGAATTCAAAAAGTGAAATTCTTTAATTCTCATTTCCCTTGTTTCGCCATTGTGTTTCAATTGCAAATCGGCATCTAAATAATGCGGATTGATATTGAAAGGGACAATTCCCAAAGTTTGAAAACTGGGCGGGTATATGATCGGCATATCGTTTGTGGTTTGCATCGTTAAGCCACAAATATTACTTCCAGCACTTGAACCTAAATAGGGAGTTCCTTTTTTTATAGTTTCTGCCAATGCGTCCATTACTTTGTTTTTGTACAATTGAAAAACCAGTAAGTAAGTATTTCCGCCACCGGTAAAAATTCCCTCGGATTGTTCAATTGCAGCTTTTGGATCTTCAAATTCGTGAATTCCTTTAACAGCAATATTTAATTCGGCGAAAGCCACAGCCACTCTATTGGTATAGTCATCATAGGATAATCCGCTAGGTTGCGCATAAGGAATAAATAGTATGGATTTGCAATTCTTGAAGTGCAGTTTTAATTCTGGAAGTAAATAGTCTAAATAATTACCTCCGTATAATGTTGAGGTACTTGCGATAATGCAATTTTTCATGTGTAATCTTTTAGGAATTCAAAGTTACCCATTTTATCATTTTATTTCCAATAATAGAAAATTATATATTAACATAACTTTACCAATCCAAATTATAATTTTTAATTTCTCTTAAATACTTTTACAAATATTTAAAAAAATAGAATTCAAATTATGAAAAAATGGGTCGTGTTGCTTTTATTTTTTGGCACCTTTTCATTGTGGTCGCAAGATCGTAATGTGAGACTACTTCAGGGAATAATTGCAGCTGATGATGCTGTACTTTCAGGAATTGAAGTGGTGAATTTAGGCAATGAAAAAGTGACCGTAACCAATAGTAAAGGCGAGTTTTCTATATTGGCTAAAGCCGACGATATTTTAGTATTTTCATCAAAATCATTGGAAATGAGAAGGCTATTAATTGATGAAGACGATTTAAAATCTGGTGTAATTACTGTAAATATGTATCCTAAAACGATCGAACTTAATGAGGTGATTGTCAAGAAAAGTCCCATTGAAGGAGTAAGTATAATTCCTGGCCAAAAGCAATATACACCTGCTGAAAGGAAACTCCATACCGCAACCAGTGGAGTTCTAGACGCCCCAATTAACTGGATGTCCGGACGAACTGCCATGTTAAAAAAGGAAGTTGCTGTAGAAAGGAAAGAACGCCTTTTAGATAAAATAGGAATTCTTTACGAAGACAAATACTACATCGAAACATTAAAAATCCCTGAAATTTATATCGATGATTTTCAACGATATATCATAGAGGACAAAGAGTTCACGGCGGCTTTAAAAGTTAAAAACAGAACGATGATGTTATTTTTAATTTCTAAATTAGCCGTAAATTATAATGCAATTCCAAAATAGGAATGGATTAATTACTTTTGGTTAATGAATAAAAAAATATTTTACACTTTAATAGCAATCACTTTCTTGACGTTGTCCTCTTTTGGAATTCATAAATTTTATGTCTCCATTTATCAAATTAATTATTCGTCAGAAAAGAAAATGCTTCAAATTACTTCCCGACTTTTTGTTGATGATGTTAATGCAGTTCTTTATAAAAAGTTTGGCAAAAAGACCTTTTTAGGTGAAAAAAATGAATCTCAAGAAGATGTCAATCTGATGAAGAAATATATTTTAGATAATTTTTCATTGAAAGTTAATGGTCAATTAAAACCTATCAACTACCTAAGTAAAGAAATGGAAGGAAATGTAATTATATGTTATTACAATATAAAAGACATTTCCAAAATAAAATCTTTAGAAGTCAAGAATTCCGCTTTAATTGAATTGAATTTAGAACAGCAAAATATAATTCAATCCACAATATACGGGGAAAAGCAAAGTTTATTACTCACAGAAGGAACTTTAAGCGGAATGTTAAAATAACTAGATAAAAAACTCAAATAAATTAATTACTTTAGCATTCGAAAGCTAAAAAAATCATCAATTATGAAAAATATTATTACTTTATTCCTATTGTTCTTCGTAACATTTTCGACCTTTTCACAAGAAGTTAAAGAAACTCCAAAAGCTAAAGAATTAGGTCACGAAGACAAAAACAAGTTTCGTCAAATGTACGATTTATTGGCTACACCTAATATGTATCGAACTGCTTCTGGTGCCCCTGGTCCAGAATATTACCAGCAACAAGCCGACTATAAAATGGATATTGTGCTAGATGATAAAAACACTAAAATTTATGGTACAGAAACCATTACCTATACTAATAATGCTAAAGAATCTTTAGACTATTTATGGATTCAATTGGATCAAAATAGAGCAGCTAAAACTTCTAAATCTCCATTAGTTGAAAATTCAAAAATAGATCCAGCGATTAGTGTTGCTGGTTTTTCAAAAAAATACTTAGAAGAAAAATTTGATGGAGGTTTCAAGATTGACTACGTGAAAGACAGTAAAGGTAATCCGATGTCTTATACCGTGAATGAAACGATGATGCGAATTAATTTGGCTAAACCATTGGCACACGGAGAAAAAATAGCTTTAAATATTAAATGGAATTATAATATTAATAACTACATGATTGATGGGGGTCGTTCTGGATACGAGCACTTTAAAGATGGAAATAATTTATATGTTTTAGCCCAGTTTTATCCTAGAATGGCAGTATATAATGACGTTGAAGGTTGGCAAAACATGCAGTTTTGGGGTAGTGGTGAATTTGCTTTGCCATTTGGAAATTACGAAGTTAACATTACTGTACCGGCAGACCATATTTTGGAAGCAACTGGAGTATTGCAAAACAGAGCTGAAGTTTTTACCCCAGAACAGGTTAAAAGATATGCTCAAGCAGAAAATTCATTTGATAAACCAGTAGTTATAGTAACTCAAGCAGAAGCTACTGAAACTGAAAAAGGTTTTTCTGACAAGAAGAAAACATGGAAATTTAAAGCTGAAAATGTTAGAGACTTTGGAATTTCAACCTCAAGAAAATTCATCTTAGATGCAATGGCAGTAAAATTAGGAGGTAAAACGGTAATGGCGATTTCATTATATCCTAAAGAAGGAAATCCATTATGGGAAGAATACTCAACAAGAGTGGTTGCACATACACTGAAAAGTTATTCAAGTTTAACATTTGATTACCCTTATCCAAAAGCAATTTCCGTAAATGCACAAGATCAAGGTATGGAATATCCTATGATTTGTTGGAATTTTGGTCGACCTGAAGCCGATGGGAAATACACCGACAGGGTGAAATATGGTATGATTGGAGTAATAATTCATGAAGTAGGTCATAATTTCTTCCCTATGATTGTAAACTCTGACGAGCGTCAATGGACATGGATGGATGAAGGATTAAATTCATTTATGGATTACAAAGCAAAATTAGAATGGGAAACAAATTATCCAGTTGATAGAGGTTCCCCTAAATCAATGGTTGCTTACATGAGTGGTGATCAAAAGAATTTAGAACCAATTATGACCAATTCTGAAACCATAAAGCAATTTGGAAACAATGCCTACGGCAAACCAGCAGCAGGATTAAATATTTTACGGGAAACCATTATGGGTCACGAATTATTTGATTATGCTTTTAAAACCTATGCAAATAGATGGAAGTTCAAACATCCAACACCTGAAGATTTCTTTAGAACTATGGAAGATGCATCGGCAACAGATTTGGATTGGTTTATACGAGGGTGGTTTTACACCACTGATTTTACCGATATTGGAATTAAAGAAGTGAAGCAATATTTTGTTAGCAATGATGCTCCAAAAGACTTTAAATCACCAACTCCAAACAGAAGAAATAGATTAATGGCAACTGGCCCAATGGTATTTATGGTCAATAATAAAAGCGAAAGTTACCAACCAGAAATGAATAAACCATTAGAAGTAAAGGAGATTAAAGCACTTGATGAATTTTTAAAAACGAATTTCAAGCCAGAAGAAATTGCTAAATTTGATTCTCCAAAATACTTCTATGAAGTGACCTTTAATAAACCGGGTGGGTTGGTTATGCCAATAATTGTGGAGCTAATATTTGAAGACGGAACTACTGAAAATCATAAATTTCCTGCTCAAATATGGAGAATGAATGATGATGAAGTAACTCGCACTTTCGCTACTAAAAAAGTAATTAAGAAAATTGTTGTAGATCCAAAATTAGAAACAGCAGATATAGATGTTACAAACAATAACTGGCCTAAAGAAGAGGTAAAATCTAAATTTGAGTAACATTTTTTTATTAATAATCTACTTCAAGCTTTACATAAACTTAGTAACTTTGCAATAAAATAAATCAATATGTTTGGAATAGGCGGGGGTGAATTAATATTAATATTATTTGTAGTTCTAATGCTTTTTGGGTCGGATAAAATACCTGATATTGCTAGAACTATGGGTAAAGCAATGGCGCAATTAAAAAATGCTACAAATGATATTAAAAGTGAAATTCAAAAAGGGGCTGAAGCAAATGGTTTAGACTCTAAATCGATTACAGCTATTACCGGAAATATCAATCAGGAAATTAGTAAAGCAAAAGAAAATTTGCTTAAAGAAGCAACGCCAATTGTTGAAGATGCTAAAATTGATATTGAAAATACGGAAACAATAGAGAGCGAGGGTCCAATAAAAAGACAATCCTAATGCTCGATAAAATACTCGCACTCGATAAAGAATTACTTATTTTATTAAATGGGCTGGGATCCTCCACCTTCGATTCTTTCTGGATGTTTATTACAAAACAAAGTAATTGGACTCCGTTTTTTTTAGTTTTACTTTATCTAATTTATAAGAAAATTGGAGTGAAACAAACCCTATATTTGCTATTATTTGTAATGGTTTTAATCACTATTTCCGATCAATTTACAAATTTGGTAAAAGACACTTTTCAACGTCTTCGTCCTTGTAGTGATCCAAAAATAAATACATTAATTAGAGTGGTAAAACCAAGTGAAACCTTTAGTTTTTTCTCTGGACACGCCTCAAACTCTATGGCAGTCACCACGTTTTTATACTTTATTCTAAAAGACAAATTCAAGTATTTTGGTTTGTTATTTTTGTGGCCACTAATTTTCGCATTTAGTCGTATTTACTTGGGATTACACTATCCAACAGACATAATTTGTGGCTATATAAATGGATTTATTTTTGGATTTTTATTTTATAAATTATTTCGTTTTCTACAATTTAAAAAAGTAATTATCTAACTCTAGAAACGGTTAATCCATCTCGAATAGGTAATAAAACGGTTTCCACTCGAGGATCATTTTTCAATAATTGATTGTATTCTAAAAGTACTTTAGTACTGCTATCGTTTTTCTGTAGTGGCTCCAATACTTTTCCGCTCCACAAAACATTATCAGACAATATGATTCCGCCTTTATTCATTTTAGGTAGTATGATTTCATAGTAATTAAGGTAATTTTCCTTATCAGCATCGATAAAAACCAAATCAAATTTTATTTCTAATGTTGGAATTATATCAATCGCTTCCCCTAAATGTTGGAAAATTTGACTTCCCCAAGGAGATTTGTCAAAATATTTTCTTTGAATCGTTTCCAATTCTTCTTTAATATCTATAGTGTGTAATTGACCATTTTCTTGCATTCCTTCACACAAACACAATGCGGCATAACCTGTAAATGTTCCAATCTCTAAAATATTTACTGGCCGAATTAATTTAGAAAGCATGCTCAATACTCGCCCTTGAAAATGGCCACTCAACATTCTAGGTAGCAGAATTTTTTGATACGTTTCCTTATTTAGAGCCGCTAATAAAGCAGGCTCTTTTTCAGAATGCTGTTCGATATAATCTTCTAATTCTTGGGAAATAAAGTGCATCTTTTGATTGTATTTATATTTTTTGTCAAAGTTATCAATTTATCAAATAAACAAATCCACAATTTAAACTAAATTTGCACCATGCAAATCGAGAAAAAAGACATAAGGGCATTATCAAAAGAGCAATTGCGTAATTTTTTTGTAGCCAATCATGACAAGGCCTTCCGTGGAAACCAGGTTTATGAATGGTTATGGAGTAAAGGTGCGCATAGTTTTGAGGACATGACTAATGTTTCAAAAGAAACTAGATTGATGTTAGAAACCAATTTTGTAATCAATCATATTAAGGTCGATACCATGCAACGCAGTTCTGACGGAACAGTTAAAAATGCCGTTCGATTGCATGATGGATTGGTGGTAGAAAGTGTTTTAATTCCAACCGAAACTAGAACTACCGCGTGTGTTTCAAGTCAAGTAGGTTGTAGTTTAGACTGTAATTTTTGCGCTACCGCGAGACTAAAAAGAATGCGAAATTTGGAGCCCGGAGAAATTTACGATCAAGTAATCGCTATTGATAAAGAAAGCAGGTTGTATTACAATCATCCTCTTTCCAATATTGTTTTTATGGGAATGGGTGAGCCATTGATGAACTATAATAATGTGATAAAAGCCATTTCGATGATCACTTCAGAGGAAGGATTGGGAATGTCTCCAAAGAGAATAACTCTTTCCACTTCGGGTGTTCCAAAAATGATTAAGAAATTAGCAGATGATGAGGTTAAATTTAAATTGGCAGTTTCATTGCATTCTGCTATTGATGAAATTCGTTCACGCATAATGCCTTTTTCAGTCAATTTTCCTTTAGCAGAATTGCGTGAAGCATTGGAATATTGGTATTCAAAAACAAAAAGTAAAATTACCTACGAGTATGTGGTTTGGAAAGGGATTAACGACAATAAGGAATCGGTGGATGCCTTGGTTAAATTTTGTAAATACGTTCCTTGTAAAGTCAATTTAATTGAATACAATCCTATAGACGACGGGGAATTTCAGCAGGCATCTGAAGAGTCAATAAATGCCTACATAAAAGCTCTAGATGCAATTGATATCGTGGCGAAAGTTAGGCGAAGTAGAGGAAAAGATATTGATGCTGCTTGTGGGCAGTTAGCTAATAAAGAGGTATAAAAAAAGCATTCAGAATTTCTGAACGCTTTTTTTATAATAAATTTTAATTATTAGAATGTAATTGTTACTGGAGTTCCTCCATCAATTGAAATAGTTGCAATATTATCGCAAGTTCCTGTTCCATAGTTCAAAACGGCAGTATGATTTGGTCTTGTAATATTTACAATTCCAGAAACCACTCTGTAATCACAATTTAATCTAATTCTGATAGGAGTGATATTAGAAATTTCATTGGAGTGAATATTTCCGTTTGGGAAAGTAGTTGTCCAATTTCCTGTTACAACATATATATTGTCAGGCCAAATTACAGTATCAAATCCTTCAACGCACTCTCTAGTTCTGGTTCCAACTCTTGTAAAAACGCCTCTAGAATTGGTAAATGTCATATTCATATCCATTACATTAATTGGGTGAACAGCAGCTTGATAGGTAGACGTTCCAAACGACCTTGTAATTGTTCTATTTCCTTGAACTAAAAAGTCATTGTAATAAAAACCATCAAAAGAATAGTTAATCACATAATTTGCGCGTGTGTATGGCAAACTTCCACTAACTCTAACTATACCTCTAAGGACAGCTCCATTTGGCATTGCACATCCAGTAGATCCAAAATTAATGGTTCTAGTCCAACTTGTTGCTGTAAAAGTTCTTGTTACAGTTGCACATGGAGGTAATGAATTAATTTCTAAGGGTGCAATAGATTTTCCTGTTGGATTTTCTGTAAAATATTGGTCATCAATTATATCAGACAAATCATTGGCTACTTGATCTAGTTTAGCATTAGTTTGAAGATCTTCGGTCGTAAACGCATTGGCAAGATCATTGTTGTCTTTAGTACAACTTGCGA
The DNA here is from genome assembly GCA_021740105.1 of Flavobacterium sp. Lineage (GTDB taxonomy): Bacteria > Bacteroidota > Bacteroidia > Flavobacteriales > Flavobacteriaceae > Flavobacterium. Next base: position 105,293 of record JAIPAM010000004.1, on the reverse strand, counting down.
ACAAAATAACTGCAAACAATACAGTTAATTTTAAAATTGAATTTGTTTTCATATGAAGTAAATTTTAAATTTATTTTGTTAAGACTCAAACAAATGTAAATAGTTTAATTGTAATAAAAAAATATTTCCATTCCAATTTCAAAGTAGTATCTTTGGAATCCTATGAATATAATTGCTGAAATAAAATCCCCGATAGTTTTAGAAATGGATCTTTTCGAATCAAAATTTCGAGAATCGATGGTTTCTAAAATTAGCTTGCTCAATCGGATTACCTATTATATTGTAAATAGAAAAGGAAAACAAATGCGCCCAATGTTTGTTTTTCTAACTGCAAAAATGCTCTCAAAAGGAACGGTAAATGAGAGAACCTATAGGGGTGCATCTGTAATTGAATTGATTCATACGGCCACATTAGTGCACGATGATGTAGTTGACGACAGTAATCGAAGACGCGGATTTTTCTCTATCAATGCCCTTTGGAAAAATAAAATTGCAGTTTTAGTTGGGGATTATTTACTGTCTAAAGGCTTATTACTTTCGATTGATAATGGCGATTTCGATTTATTAAAAATAATTTCAGTAGCTGTTCGAGAAATGAGTGAAGGGGAATTACTTCAAATTGAAAAAGCGCGAAGATTGGACATTACCGAGGTGGTATATTATGAAATTATTCAAAAGAAAACGGCTACTTTAATTGCTGCTTGCTGTGCTCTTGGCGCTAAATCTGTTATAGATGATGAAATCCAAGTTGAAAATATGAGAAGATTTGGGGAACTTATAGGTATGGCTTTTCAAATTAAAGACGATCTGTTTGATTATTCCGAAGAGGCTATTGGGAAACCAACAGGAATTGATATTAAAGAACAAAAAATGACTTTGCCCTTAATTCATGTGTTGAATAATTGCACTTCTAAAGAAAAAAGTTGGTTGATTAATTCCATTAAAAATTACAATAAAGATAAAAAAAGGGTCAAAGAAGTGATTGCATTTGTAAAAAACAAAAACGGACTGGCTTATGCGGAGCAAAAAATGATTGAATTCCAACAAGAAGCGCTCCAATTAATACAAAATTATCCACAAACGGCTTATAAAGATTCTTTGATCATGATGGTCAATTATGTAATTGAAAGAAAAAAGTAACACCATATTACTCAAAAAAATTGATAACTTTGAACCTTAACCATTGAACCTAAAATAAATTGATTTCAAAAGCAACCATAGATACCGTTTTCGAAACTGCTCGTGTTGAGGAGGTTATTGGTGATTTTGTTCAATTGAAACGAGCCGGAAGTAACTTTAAAGGTTTAAGTCCATTTTCTGATGAGCGTTCCCCGTCCTTTATGGTATCTCCAGTAAAACAAATTTGGAAAGATTTTAGTTCTGGAAAAGGCGGAAATTCGGTTGCCTTTTTAATGGAACATGAGCATTTTACCTATCCAGAGGCCATTCGCTATTTAGCCAAAAAATACAATATCGAAATTGAAGAAACGGTTCAAACCGATGAAGAAAAAGCCAATACAGATGTGCGAGAAAGTATGTATCTGGTTTCGGAATTTGCCAAAAATTATTTCCAAGATACCCTATTAAATACCGAAGAAGGAAAAGCAATTGGATATTCTTATTTCAAAGAAAGAGGTTTTACCAATGATACCATCAAGAAATTTTCACTTGGATATTCCCCGGAAAGTTGGGATGCTTTCACAAAGGAAGCCCTAGGGAAAGGATATAAATTAGAGTTTTTGGAAAGCACGGGATTGACAATTTCACGAGACGACCGACCTTTTGACCGATTTAAAGGACGCGTTATGTTTCCAATACAAAGTATGTCAGGACGGGTTTTGGGATTTGGCGGAAGAATATTGACCAACGACAAAAAAGCAGCTAAATACCTCAATTCACCTGAAAGTGATATTTACCATAAAAGCAAAGTACTTTATGGAATTTATCAAGCGAAACAAGCTATTGCGAAACAAAATAATTGTTTTTTGGTTGAAGGTTACACCGATGTAATTCAATTCAATCAAACGGGAATTGAAAATGTAGTTTCATCTTCAGGAACTGCTTTAACGCCCGATCAAATCCGACTAATTAACAGATTAACCAAAAATGTAACTGTGCTTTTTGATGGTGATGCAGCAGGATTACGTGCTTCCATACGTGGAATTGATTTGATTTTGGAAGAAGGAATGAACGTTAGAGTTTGCGAATTTCCTGACGGTGAAGATCCAGATAGTTTTGCAAAGAAAACGCCATATGAAGATTTAGTTGTTTATTTAGAAGAAAACGCTAAAGATTTTATACAATTCAAAGCTTCTTTGTTGATGAAAGATGCCAAGAATGATCCTATAAAAAAAGCCGAGTTAATTCGGGATATTGTAGCAAGTATTTCTAAGATTCCAGACCGAATCCAACGAGAAATTTATGTACAGGAATGTTCGCGAATAATGGATATTTCAGAGCAAGTTTTATTGAGCACCTTAGCGCAATTGGTTAAAAAAGACATTTCTGAAATTGGAAAAAAAATAAAGCAAGAGCAAAAATCATTTGAGGTGATAAAGAGTGAATCTTTAAATCAAGTGGAAAAAGTCGATGTTCTATACCAACTAGAAAGAACCATAATTAAAATCTTACTTCTTTATGGAAATAGTAAAGAAGAATTTGAAGATGTATTGTTAAAAACAAATACCAACGGCGAGGTTGAAAATACGGTGGAGAAAAAAGAATATTCAGTTTACCAAAGAGTGTATTTGAGTTTACAAGAAGACGAAGTTGAATTGGCAAATCCACTTTTTAAAGATGTTTACAACAATTTAATAGATTATTTTAATCAGAATGAGACTTTTAATATAGAACATTATTTAATGCAATTACCTCAAGAATTTGCTCAAGAAGTAACTGATATTTTAATGGAAGACGAAAAATTGGCACTTCACGATTGGGGAGGTCAAAATATATTTGTTAAACAAAAAAATGAAACCATAAGTCAATATGTTTCAGAGACTATTTTAACAATGAGATGGTATTTAGTGGACAAAATTATAGATGAATTAAAAGGTTCCATTTTGCCAGATCCATCTGTAGATAACTCTGATACCATGTCATTAGCAATGGATTACTCCAAGCTCATTAATTCCTTTTCTATGAAATTAGGCAGAGTAATGTCTAGATATATTAATTAGAAAAAATATAGAGTATAAAAAAACCTGTTCAAAACGAACAGGTTTTTTTATTGAAAGAGATTGGAATTATTTTACAACTAGTTTATTAGTTGCTGTTTTTCCACCTTCTGTAATTTTAACTATATAGATACCGCTATTTAAATTAGCAATATTTATGGTGGTATTTGAAGTAGTAGTTTTAATCACTTCTTTTCCTAAAACATCAAATAAAGAGATTGTTTTTTCTAAATTCATACTAGACTCAACATGTAAAACTCCATTTGAAACAGGATTTGGATAAACTCTTAATCCAGCGATTTCGTTATTTTGTGTTTGTAGTGTTACAAAATCTGCTAAATTTCTAGGGATAAATTGAGGAGTCAATACTGGGGGAGTAGCCGAAGAAACATTATCATAACCTAAAGCCGTAATATTAAAAGCGCCAGTTGGAATTGTTGTTCCAATATAGTTAGCTTCTGCAAATCCAGTTCTCAACACGCCGTTAGTTGTTCCGTCAAATACGTTGTAATTAGTGCTAGTAGCAAATACTTGCCCTGCAGTTAATGGAGTTACAACACCCGCTGATACTGTTCCAGTAATTGTGATATTATTAAAACTAATCAATTTACTTTCGTAAGTATTTACATTTGCATTAAGAGCAGCGATGGTAATGTTCTGAGCTGTAAGAGTATTTCCAGAGGAAACTACCGTTTGATTTTGTAAAGGGACCAATTCTAAAATTCCATTAAAATCAATTAATTGGCCTAGTACATTGTTCATGCTATCACCAACAGCAAATGTCGTAGTGATTTTTCCAACACTATCATCAATTAAGATTCCACCGGTAGCATCTTGAATAAATTTTTGATTTCTAGTAGTGGAAACGGTAACTGTTCCTGCAGGATTTCTAACGTGAGAAACCACAGCATTACCAGTCAAAGTATAGTAACCGTTTAAAGTGCCCGCTCTTAAAGCCGCTATATTAGCAACATTTGTAGGTGTAGCAATGGTAAATTGAGTTGTAGCGCTCGCAGTAGGAGATAAAGGCGTATGAGCATTATTTACTAAAGTAACTACTACAGTGTGACTACCCACAGCAAGTCCATTTAATACAATTGGGGTAGTGTCGTATTTCATTACAGTTGCGCCACCATCAACTGTATAATGAATATGGCCTGTACCCGTTCCGTTTGCAACAGTAAAGTTAGAAACCGAAACATTTACGGTAACACTTGTAGTCAACGGATTATAAATAGTGGCATTAACCGGAGAGGTAATTGCAATGGATGGTGCTGTAGAACAAACACTTGCAGTTGTTGATGAATTTCTCGGAGTTGGTGCATTTACTACAAAATCGGTGTTATTAGTATTATTATCAGTACAACCACCATTTAATCTCAAAGCGGAAGTGGTATTTGATAATACGGCTACAGCAGCAGTTCCTTCAAAACAGTTTCCGGTACCGAATCCAACATAATCAATTGTAGAACCAGTTGGGGGGCATCCTGCAGGAATTGCAGTTGCTAGGTTAGAAAGTGCCACTCTTCCATTGGTTGCGGATAGCGCTAAAAAGCCAGCAGCTGTTGAATCAAAATCGGCAGTAGGTAATGCAGCACCAACTGTACCTGCAGGTCCAAAAGCAATTAAATAGTATTTTCCTGGTTGAATAATTGCACCTGCTGGAATGGTATTAAATAACCATGCGCTAGTTCCAGTTGCAGAATTGTATTGAATAGTATATCCAGAAATATCAACTGCGGCAGTACCTCTATTGAAAAGTTCAATAAAGTCTCTGTTTAAAGGTGCTCCAGTATTTCCGCCTCCACCATATACTTGGCTAATAACCACTTGCGCTTTAGAGGTGAATCCAATGAAAAGAAACAACATTGATGCAAATAAGTAAATTTTTTTCATAATTTTTTAGATTTTAAAAGTAAACAAATTTAGGAAGTTAAATTGAAACAATATCAGACGCAATGTAAATATTACATTAAATAAATTTAAATTGATTTAGTGGTAACTATTTGACTATTAGTTTTCTAGTCGCAGTAGATTCTCCTTCTTTGATTTTAATGATATAAACTCCAGGAGATAAGGTAGAAATATTTAATTCTCTCGAATTTAATATAGTTTGAAGTACTTTTTTTCCTAAAACATCAAAGATGGTGATTTCTTTGTCTAAGGATAATTTTGAAGTGATGTAAATTTTACCATTGCTTACAGGGTTTGGGTAGAAATTCAAGCCCTCAATTGAAGTTTCTTGATTTCTAGCTGGTACCTTACTATCCTGAGCTTTAGCGCTAAAAGAACTTAGTAGAAGTACCGTTAAAGCAATATAAAAGTAATTTTTTAGCATTAATAAATTTTTCGTAAAGGTAGCATTTTTAAATAAAATCTACAAAATTTAACAAAATTAAAAGATTTCAACAAATTCTGTACCAAAAAGTCTTACTTGCCATTATAAGAGGTCATGGTGATTTCTAAACCGGCTAATCCAAATGATTTTATGATTTCAGAGGCCATCTCTAGTCGCTCTGGTAGCTTTATTTTTTCATCGTCATCCCAATTTCCTAATACATAATCAACCTGTTTTCCTTTTTTAAAGGCATCGCTAATTCCAAATCTAAATCGGGCATATTCTTGAGTATTTAGAACTTGGGTCGTATTTTTCAATCCATTATGCCCGCCATCGCTTCCTTTTGATCGAATTCTAATGGTGCCAAACGGCAAGTTCAAATCGTCGGTAATAATCAAAACTTTATCCAAAGATATTTTTTCTTTGTCCATCCAATATTTGACCGCTTTACCACTTAAATTCATGTAGGTGTTTGGCTTTAATAGGAAGAAACTCTTTCCTTTAATTTTTATTTCAGCAACGGAGCCTAATTTTAAATTATCAAAGCTAGCGCCTTCTTTATTGGCAATAAAATCCAGGATTTTAAAGCCTATATTGTGTCGGGTATTGACATATTCAGCACCAATATTTCCGAGACCCACTATTAAAAATTTATTCATATCATCCAATTTGTCTGAGGTGATTTCTCTGTTTAATAGATTATTTAACCATTTTATCATCTTGCTAAAGTAATCTATTTATACTCTTTTGGAATCAAGCACACTGGAATTGGATTCATTTTGTGTTGATTTACCGAGTTCAATCTTTTATAAATTGAAAATACTTCTTGTGGTCTGCCTGAAAAATCAGTTGCAGATTTACCATTATGATCTTCAATCATCGCCCATTCTAATTCGTCATAACTAGCCCCTAATTGCTCTTCATCTGATCTTGCATCTCCAAAAAGTCCGTCTGATGGCTCGGCAATCAATATTGAATCTGGAATTTGTAAATAGGCTCCTAATGCAAAAACATCGGATTTCATTAAATCAGCAATCGGACTTAAATCAACTCCGCCATCGCCATATTTGGTATAAAAACCAACGCCAAAATCTTCCACTTTATTTCCAGTTCCGGCTACTAAAAAACCATTGATCCCAGCATGATAATACAAAGTTGTCATTCTCAATCTCGCTCTGGTATTTGCTAAAGCAAGGTGTTTTTTATTTTCATCTTCCCCAGTTGGTACTAATTTTACAAAATTGTCAAACACCATAGTCAAATCTGTGAGCGCACTTTGCACATTTGAAAATCTATTTTTTAACTGCTCAATATGCTCTTTTCCACGATTTACGTGACTTTCATTTTGATGAATTGGCATTTCAACACACAAAGTGGGCAATCCCGTTTGAGCACACAATGTAGATGTTACCGCCGAATCTACTCCGCCCGAAATACCAACAACAAAGCCATTGGTTTTAGATGAAATTGCATACTCTTTTAGCCAGTTCACAATATGTTGGTTCACTTTTTCAACCTGAATTGTACTTTTTTTAGACATTTTTTGTTATAGTTTATAGTACTGCAATGTATATTTGCAAAAATAATAATTATTTGGAGCTATTTCCTGCTTTCCGTTGCAATCTTTTTTTTGTACCTCAAAAAAAAGGATTTTCACTTCAAACGAAGTTCACTGAACTCCGATGGAAATAAAAGTTAGGTGAAGTAATCAGGGCTAATAAAATATATACTATGAAAAAATGGGTGTCTCTATTCTCGTTATTGGTACTTTTATCATCTTGCGATAAAAAAAATAAAATCGAAAAAGAAGTTGAAGAAATTCCTGTTACCATAAAAGTAGAACGATTTGATAAAATTTTCTATGAAACTCCTGTAGAAAATTTTCAAAATATAAAACAAAAATACCCTTATTTTTTTCCAGCAGCTACCCCAGATTCAATTTGGGTCAACAAAATTAATAATCCACTTTACAGAGAATTGTATACAGAGGTTCAAAAAAAATATTCCAATTTTGAAAAAGTAAATTCTAATTTAGAATCACTTTTCAAGCACATAAAATATTATTTCCCAAATACCAAAACACCGAAAGTTATCACTTTAATTTCTGAAATGGACTATCAAAATAAAGCCATTTATACAGATAGTTTAGTACTAATTTCACTTGATTTATACTTAGGTAAAAATCACAAATTCTACGAATTTCCAGAATATATTAAGCAAAATTTCGAGCAAAACCAAATTATGCCCGACATCGTTTCTAGTTTTTCAGTTAGAGTAATTCCATTTGGGAATAATAGAAACTTACTTTCTCAAATGATTTATGAAGGTAAGCAACTGTATTTGAAAGATCTTTTATTGCCAGAAATTTCAGATGCTGAAAAAATTGGTTATACGCCTGAGCAAATTACCTGGTGTCAAGAAAATGAAAGTTACATGTGGCGACATTTTATGCAAGAACAGTTATTGTATAGCACCGATTCAAAATTAACAAGTCGTTTTATTAATACAGCTCCTTTTTCAAAGTTCTATCTTGAAATTGATAATGAATCCCCAGGAAGAGTAGGAACTTGGGTGGGCTGGCAAATTGTTCGTTCCTATATGAATAATAATGATGTAAATTTGCAGCAATTATTGCAAATGGATCCAATAGAAATATTTCAAAATTCAAAATACAAACCTAAAAAATAATGGCAAATTCAACCTCTGAAATTAATTTTTTCATAGATTTAGACGAAAATAAAGTACCTGAAAAACTAAGTTGGTCCGCACAAGACGGTGGAGTAAATTCTGAAGAAGCCAAAGCAATTATGCTAGCTATTTGGGATAGTAAAACCAAGGAATCTTTGCGTATCGATTTATGGACTAAAGAAATGCCGGTCGATGAAATGAAGCTTTTTTTTCATCAAACTTTAGTCGCAATGTCCGATACTTATTTGCGAGCAACTGGCGATGAAAAAATGTCGGAAACGATGAAAGATTTCAGTGATTATTTTGCTGAAAAGTTGGATTTATTAAAATAATATCGTTTTTAAAACTGACTATTATTTTTAAAAACTTCTTGATTTACTTCGTTAATGTATTCTAATAATTCCGTTTTACCGGTCATTTCCGTTGCTGAGGTAACAAAATAATGAGGCATTTCAGCCCAATTGTTAGCAAACATCTGTTTTTTGTAAGCGGCGATGTGAGAATTTATTTTCACTTTGCTGATTTTATCAGCTTTTGTAAAAATAATACAAAAAGGAATTTCACTTTCTCCCATATACGACATAAATTCTATGTCAATATTTTGAGCTTCATGTCGAATATCAATTAAAACAAAAGCGCAAACTAATTGTTCACGAGTTTCAAAATAGTCGGTAATAAATTGTTGAAATATAGATTTGGTTTTCTTAGAAACTTTAGCATAACCATAACCGGGTAAATCAACCAAAAACCAATTGTTATTAATTAAAAAATGATTAATTAACTGAGTTTTTCCTGGTCTTCCTGATGTTTTTGCTAAATTTTTATGATTGGTAAGCATGTTTATCAATGAAGATTTCCCAACGTTCGACCGACCAATAAAAGCATATTCTGGCAAAAAGTCTTTCGGACATTTATCCACTTCAGAATTACTAATAATAAATTCGGCAGTATTAATTTTCATAATCTATCTTGATTTTTGCAAAGGTAGTTAAAAAAAACACCAAACAATTTTTCAAATTATTCGGTGTAAATTAGTTTAAAGATTAACCTTTTTTAACCATTCAAGCATAATTTTATTGAATTTATTAGGTCGTTCCATCATTGCAGCATGACCGCATTTATTTATCCAATATAAAGTAGAATTAGGTAATAACTTATTGAATTCAAGCGCTACTTCAGGTGGAGTTACCGTGTCGTTTTTACCCCAAATAATACAAGTTGGGATGTGCATTTTTGGCAAGTCTTTAGCCATATTGTGTCGAATGGCACTTTTTGCAATAGTTAAAGTTTTTATCAATTTAATTCTGTCATTAGCCATGTTAAAAACCTCGTCAACAATTTCTTTGGTGGCGATTTTAGGATCGTAAAATACGGCTTCGGCTTTCGTTTTGATGTATTCATAATCCCCACGTCTTGGGTAACTATCGCCCATTGCGTTTTCGTAAAGACCTGAACTTCCGGTAATTACTAATCCTAGCATTTTTTCAGGATACATTTTTGCATGGTACAATGCGATATGTCCGCCTAATGAATTACCCATTAAAATTACCCTGTCGAAACCCTTAAAAACTATAAAATCTTTTACATATTTTGCAAAAGCTTTAACATTCGTACGCAATAAACTTTGAGTATAAATAGGTAATTCCGGAATAATAATTTTATATCCATTTTTAGAAAAAAACGCACCTGCAGATTCAAAGTTGCTCAATCCTCCCATTAATCCGTGTAATACGATTATTGGTGTTCCTTCGCCAGCTTCAAAATAGGTATAACGACCTTCCTTTTTTAAGACTTGTTCCATGTGAATGTTCTATTTTCAGTTTTGACAAATATAGTATTTATATGCATTGATTTTTGAATCTGAAATCAAAAATAATCCATAAATGTAATTTTATTTTAAAAAAGACACTTCAACATTAACCTAATGTTTTCGTATCATAAAATTTCTATTAATTTTTAAATTAAATCATTTTTATCGAGTTAAAACAACATTTTCAGTTGGTTTTTAAAGACGTGTTTTTGAATGATTTATAAATTAATCCCTGGGTTTTTTCCTTACTTTTTTAATGAAGTGGGAAAACTTATTAACAAAGTGGTATTTTGTGGTAAATTGTGGGAATATTTTTTTATTTTTGTCAGTATCATTTAAAAACAAATAAAATTGAATTCGATTATTGGAACATACGAATGCAAAGTTGATGCTAAAGGAAGGCTGCTTTTACCTGCACCTTTAAAAAAGCAATTGTCAGCCGCACTTCTTGATGGTTTTGTCTTGAAGCGTTCGGTTTTTCAACCTTGTTTAGAATTGTATCCTATGGCAGAATGGAACTTGATGATGAATAAAATCAACAAGTTGAACCGATTTGTGAAAAAGAATAATGATTTTATCCGTCGTTTTACTGCGGGTGTTAAAGTAGTAGAAATAGACGCTTTGGGTAGATTATTAGTACCTAAAGATTTGGTTGCCTTTGCATCAATTTCCAAAGATTTGGTGCTTTCTTCAGCAGTTAATATAGTTGAAATTTGGGATAAAGATTTGTATGAAAATTTCATTTCTAACGATGAAGTTGACTTTGCAGATTTAGCAGAAGAGGTAATGGGTAATGTAAATGATGATGAAAATGGAATATCATAATCCTGTTTTATTAAAAGAATCTGTAGACGGACTAGATATTAAACCTGACGGAATTTATGTTGATGTGACTTTTGGAGGCGGCGGTCACTCAAGAGAAATCTTGAGTAGGTTAGGTTCAAATGGTAGATTGTATGCTTTCGATCAAGATGAAGATGCACTTGCTAATTCAATTGATGACGAACGATTTGTTTTAATTAATGAGAATTTTCGATTCATAAAAAGATTTTTACGATTTCACAATGTTAAAAGCGTTGATGGAATTTTAGGTGATTTAGGTGTTTCGTCTCATCAATTTGATGTTGCTGAACGAGGTTTTTCTACTCGTTTTGAAGGTGAATTAGACATGAGAATGAGTCAGAAACAGGACTTGAATGCCTATAAAGTTGTCAATGAGTATGATGAAGAAAATTTGAGAAGAGTTTTTCTTGATTATGGCGAATTAAAAAATGCTCCGGTAATCGCACGAGTAATTATTGAGGCTCGCGAATACGAACCAATAAAAAATACAGAACAGCTGAAATTAGTTTTAGGACGTTTTTTACAAGCACATAAAAGTCATAAGATCTTAGCTCAAATGTATCAGGCGATTCGAATTGAAGTCAACCAAGAAATGGAAGTTTTAAAAGAGTTTTTAGAGCAATCTCTAGAAATTTTGAAACCAGGTGGAAGATTAAGTGTGATTTCCTACCATTCATTGGAAGACAGATTGGTAAAAAGAATAATGAAAAACGGAATGTTTGAAGGGGAGCCAGAACGGGATTTCTTTGGGAATTTTTCGGTTCCATTTAAAACAATTGGAAAATTAATAGTTCCAGATTTTCAAGAAATAAAAAGCAACAATAGAGCGCGAAGTGCAAAATTGAGAATTGCTGAAAAGAAGTAATAAATGAAAAACGGTGTTTACAGCATTTTAAAGGCAAGGTTTTTAATCAATGAAGAAGCGAATGCAGCTAAAAATTGGCGTTTCATCGTGTTTTTGATTTTACTGGCTATAATTATGATTGCAAACAATAATAATGTAGATCAAAAAGTATTTAAAATAATTCAATTGACGGGAGAAGTAAAAGAGTTGCGATCTGAATTCGTGGATCGGAGATCTGAATTGATGAAATTAAAAATGGAATCAACGGTAACTCAAAAAATGGCTGTTAAAGGAATTTTACCAGCATCTGTTCCGCCGGTTAAAGTAATAATAAAGAAAAAAGAAGAAAAAGGATTTTTCAAAAATCTATGGTAGAGGATAATAAAAATAGCACCGTAAGAATTTATATAGTTGCAGTTGTCATCTTTTTTATGGCGGTTGCAATTGTACTAAAAATCACTAATATCCAATGGGTAGAAGGAGATTCTTTACGTAAATTAGCTAACAAACATTCGATAAAAAACTTTGTTATTCCTGCTAATAAAGGAAATATCTACTCTGCCGACGGTAGCCTATTGGCCACTTCTATTCCAAACTACAATATTCGTTTTGATGCAATGGCACCTGATGCTAAAGATTTTCAAAAATACATCAAACCACTATCTGATTCTCTAGCTATTTTGTTCAATAAGCCAAGTAATTATTTTCAATCAGAATTAACTAGAGCAAGAGCTAGCGGTAACCGATTTTACTTATTAGCTAGGGATTTAAGTTACACGGATTACATGAAAATCAAACAATTTCCACTCTTCAAATTAGGTATCTACAGAGGTGGAATTATAGTTGAACAAAAGGTAGTTAGAAAACATCCAATTGGTGAAATTGCTTCAAGAACTATTGGCTATGAGCGAATTACCCCTGAAGGTTTACCTGATGGAAAAGGAATTGAGTGGGCTTTTAGAAAGTACTTAAATGGGAAAGACGGGAAAGTCCTAAAACAGAAAATCGCTAAAGGACAATGGAAACCCATTCGGGATGTGAACGAAGTGGAGCCGCAAGATGGTTATGATATAATTTCTACCCTCGATGTTTATATTCAGGATATTGCACACCATGCATTAATGGATCAATTAGTAAAGTACAAAGCGGATCATGGTTGTGTGGTTGTTATGGAAACCAAAACGGGTTATGTAAAAGCAATTTCTAATTTGGGAAAAGTTGCAGAAAACACCTATATAGAAACAACTAACTATGCCATTGCAGAATCCCATGAGCCTGGTTCAACTTATAAATTAGCTGATTTAATGACGCTATTGGAGGATAAAAAAGTAGACACAAGTGCTGTTTACAATACTAATGGAGGTGTAATTTCCTATTTCGGAAATAAGGTTGTAGATTCTCATGAAGGAGGTTATGGAGTTATTTCATTGGCAAAAGGATTTGAGAAATCATCCAATACCGTTATGGTTCAGGCGGTTTATAACAATTATAAAAATGAACCTTCAAAATTTGTAAATCACCTAAATGCTTATGGATTAAATTCCAGATTAGGATTGCCATTTCAAGGAGAAGGTAAGCCATACATACCTCAGCCAACAGATAAAACCTGGTCTAATATTTCACTTCCTTGGATGGCTTTTGGTTATGGAGTTTCGATCACCCCATTGCAAACCTTAACCTATTATAATGCTGTTGCAAATAATGGTGAAATGGTAAAACCACAATTCGTTTCAGAAATTAAAGAATGGAATAAGACCGTGAAGAAATTCGATAAGAAGGTGATGAACCCAAAGATATGCTCACAAGAAACAATTTTGAAATTAAAAGCGGTTTTAGAAAATGTGGTAAAAAGAGGAACGGCTTCAAAATTATATTCTAAAGATTTTTCGATGGCAGGAAAAACGGGAACAGCTCAAGCCAATTATGGTTCCAATGGAGGTGCGGATAAACACTATATATCTTCATTTGTAGGATATTTTCCAGCGGATCTTCCTAAATATTCTTGTATTGTGGTAGTTCACGATCCAGATTCGTCCAATAATAATTATTATGGTGCAGATGTGGCAGGTCCAGTTTTTAAAAGAATTGCCCAAAAAATATTTACAGATTCTCCAACTAAAAACGTAGTTAAAAATTTAGAATTAAAAAATCCAAATCAAGAGAAAAACTATTCAGATTATTACTTAAAATCACAAGATAAAAAGAATGTAATTCCAAACTTAAAGGGAATGTCAGGAATGGATGCTGTGGCAATTTTAGGGAATTTGAAAGTAAAAGTAAAAGTTATAGGGGTTGGGAAAGTTAAAAAACAATCTCTAAATCCGGGTGAAGCAATTAAAAGGGATACAATTATAACATTAGAATTATCGTGATTATTTTAAAAGACATACTTTGGAAAGTAGCAATTGAAGCCGTTCAAGGTTCAACGGATTTGACTATTGAAAAAATGGAATTTGATTCTCGGAAAATTACTGAGAACGATGTCTTTATTGCTATTCGAGGAACAATATCTGACGGTCACGAGTTTATAGAAACGGCAATAGATAAAGGGGCTATTGCAATTATTTGTGATGAATTTCCAGAAATTATTGTTCAAGGTATTACCTATATAAAAGTTAACGATACCAATAAAGCAATGGCTTTTATGGCCGCAAATTATTTTGATAATCCTTCTCAAAAGCTACAATTAATTGGAATTACAGGTACTAATGGCAAGACTACAATTGCTTCCTTATTGTTCCAATTATTTCAAAAAGCAGGGTATAAAACGGGATTGCTTTCTACAGTTAAAATCGTTGTAGACACAAACGAATATAAGGCAACCCATACTACACCAGATTCTATTTCAATAAATTATTATTTAAATGAAATGGTAAGTGCTGGCGTTGAGTATTGTTTTATGGAAGTGAGTTCACATGGAATTCATCAAAAAAGAACAGAAGGATTACATTTTACAGGTGGTGTTTTCACCAATTTGTCACACGATCATCTAGACTATCACGCTACATTTTCAGAATATAGAGACGTAAAAAAATCGTTTTTTGATTATTTGCCAAAAACTGCTTTTGCATTATCTAATATTGATGATAAAAATGGGTCAGTGATGCTTCAAAATACGAATGCAAAAAAACGATCTTACGCTTTAAAAACCTATGCTGATTATAAAGCGCAAATATTAGAAAATCAGTTATCTGGATTATTACTTAAAATTAATGATAATGAAGTTTGGGTTCGCTTAATAGGAACTTTTAACGCCTATAATTTGCTTGCAATATTTGGAACTGCTGTTGAATTAGGGATGGAATCACTGGAAGTACTTCGCTTATTGTCAGAGTTAGAAAGTGTGTCTGGCCGATTTCAATATATTATTTCCAATGGAAAAGTCACTGCCATTGTAGATTATGCACACACACCAGACGCTTTAGAAAACGTACTAAAAACCATCAACGATATTCGGACTAAAAACGAACAATTAATTACCGTTGTGGGTTGCGGTGGCGACAGAGATAAAACAAAAAGACCAGTGATGGCAGGAATCGCTTCCGATTTAAGTGACAAAATTATTATTACATCTGATAATCCAAGATCCGAAAATCCGGATACTATTATTGAAGAAATGGAACGCGGAGTCGCTCCTCAAAATTATAAGAAAACAGTTTCTATCATTGATAGAAAACAAGCAATTAAAGCCGCTTGTCAATTGGCTCAAGCCAATGATATCATCCTAATTGCAGGGAAAGGACATGAAACCTATCAAGAAATTAATGGGGTACGCCATGATTTTGACGATATGAAAATCGTAAAAGAAATGTTAGATCAATTGAACAAATAAACGAAATTATGCTATACTATTTATTTGAATACCTAAACAAAGCTTTAAATATCCCAGGAACTGGAGTATTTCAATATATCACGTTCAGATCGGCATTGGCATTGATTTTATCTTTATTGATATCGACCATATTTGGTAAAAGAATTATCAATTTCTTAAGAAACCAGCAAGTTGGAGAAACTGTTCGAGAGCTTGGTTTGGAAGGGCAATCTCAAAAAGCGGGCACCCCAACAATGGGAGGATTAATAATCATTATTGCCACCTTGATCCCTGTTTTATTATTGACAAAACTGAACAATATCTATATTATCCTTTTAATTGTTACTACAATTTGGATGGGAACTATTGGTTTCATCGATGATTATATTAAAATTTTCAAAAAAGATAAAGAAGGATTAAAAGGGATTTTTAAGGTAATTGGACAAGTAGGTTTAGGAATAATTGTAGGTTCTGTTTTGTATTTGCATCCGGATGTTACAGTTAGACAAGATTCTAATTACAAAGCACCAATGGTGCAAACTGAAAATGTAATTCACCAAGCGCCGCTTGAAGAAAAATCTACAGCTACAACAATTCCATTTTTCAAAAATAACGAATTTGATTATGCTGAGATTTTAGCATGGACCGGCGAAGGATATCAAAAATGGGCCTGGTTAATTTTCATTCCATTTGTAATATTCATTATCACAGCAGTTTCAAATGGAGCCAATTTAACTGATGGAATTGACGGTTTGGCCGCAGGTACCTCTGCAATTTCTGTTCTCGCATTGGCCATATTCACTTTCGTCTCAGGAAATATTGTTTTTTCCAATTATTTGAACATTATGTACATCCCAGATTCTGGGGAAATGACTGTTTTTATTGCTGCTTTTATTGGAGCGTTAGTTGGATTTTTATGGTATAATTCCTATCCAGCGTCAGTATTTATGGGCGATACAGGAAGTTTGACAATTGGAGGTATCATAGCTGTTTTGGCCATCTCAGTTCGAAAAGAAATGTTGATCCCTTTAGTATGCGGAATTTTCTTAGCCGAGAATTTTTCTGTCGTGCTTCAAGTAGCTTATTTCAAATATACCAAAAAACGTTTTGGTGAAGGACGACGTATTTTTTTAATGTCGCCGCTACACCATCACTACCAGAAAAAGGGTTATCACGAAAGTAAAATCGTAACCCGATTTTGGATTGTAGGAATATTATTGGCAATAGTTTCAATTGTAACATTGAAATTAAGATAACATGAGATTAGTCATACTTGGTGGTGGCGAAAGCGGAGTTGGAACCGCAATCCTGGGAAAGAAAGAAGGATATGATGTTTTTGTTTCTGATTTTGGAAAAATAAAGCAAAATTATAAGGACGTTCTTAATCAATACGAAATTAACTGGGAGGAAGAAAAGCATACACAAGAAGCAATTCTTAATGCCGATGTGGTGATGAAAAGCCCTGGAATTCCCGAAAAAGCGCCGATAGTAAAATTGCTATTCGAAAATAAGATTCCTGTAATCTCTGAAATTGAGTTTGCAGCACCTTTTACAAAATCAAAAACGATTGGTATAACAGGAAGTAACGGTAAAACGACTACTACAATGTTAACCTATCATTTATTAAAATCGGCAGGACTAAATGTTGGACTAGGTGGCAATATTGGAAAAAGCTTTGCTTGGCAAGTGGCCGAAGATAATTACGATGTCTACGTTTTAGAATTGAGTAGTTTCCAATTGGATGGCATTATAAATTACAAGCCCGAAATTGCAATTATTACCAATATTAGTCCTGATCATTTGGATCGCTATGAATATAAATATGAGAATTACATCGCTTCAAAATTTAGAATTACAATGAATCAATCAGAAAATGATTTCTTGATTTACGATGCAGATGATGAAGCTATGACCGAATGGTTTAAAATAAATAAAACGAAAGCACAATTAATTCCTTTTTCAATTTCAAAATTACTTGAAAACGGAGCATTTTTAAAAGACAATAGTATGGAAATCAACATCAACGACGAAGAATTTGTAATGGAAACACAGTACATTGCATTAGAAGGAAAACACAACATGAAAAACGCTATGGCAGCAACTTCGGTAGCGAAATTGATGCAAATTCGTAAACAAACCATTCGTGAAAGTTTGTCCAATTTCCAGGGGGTGGAGCATCGCTTGGAAAAAGTTTTAAAAATCCAAAATGTACAATATATAAACGATTCTAAAGCGACCAATGTAAACGCTACTTTCTTCGCTTTAGACAGTATGAATACCCCAACAGTTTGGATTGTTGGTGGGGTAGATAAAGGAAATGATTATTCAGAATTGATGTCTTTGGTTCATGAAAAAGTGAAAGCAATAATTTGTCTTGGTGTTGATAACAAGAAAATTATAGATTCTTTCGGAAATATTGTGGATATGATGATTGAAGTAACTAGTATGAAAGATGCCGTTACCATGTCACAACGATTAGCAGAAAAAGGAGATACTGTGCTTTTATCTCCAGCTTGTGCCAGTTTCGATTTATTCGAAAACTATGAAGACAGAGGAAATCAATTTAAAAATGCAGTACAACATTTGTAAAATAGCTTAAAGTAAAAGGCTCAAAAATGAAAGAACTAATAAACAATTTAAAAGGAGATAAGGTAATATGGACATTCGTGGCCCTATTGGCTTTGTTTTCGTTTATGCCTGTTTTTAGTGCCAGTAGTAATTTGGCTTACATGAACGATGGAGATGGAAATACGATTAGTTATTTATTGACTCATTTGGCTCATATATTTATGGGATTCTTGATTATTTATGGAGTACACAAAATTCCTTATCACTATTTTAGACCCATTTCAAAAATTGCTTTGCCAATTGTTTGGGTACTATTGGCTTATACTTTGGTTAAAGGAACTGTCATTGCTGGTGCAAATGCAAGTCGCTGGATAAAAGTGCCCTTCATTGGAATTACATTTCAAACCTCAACATTTGCATTCGTAGTATTAATGATTTTTGTAGCAAGATTCCTTTCCAGAAAAACGGAAGAGCGAGTTTCATTTAAGTCCTCTTTTATTGATTTATGGATCCCCGTATTTATCACTTTAGGTTTTATCTTACCAGCCAATTTTTCTACAACAGCGTTAATTTTTTCGATGGTTATTATGCTGACTTTTGTAGGAAATTATCCCCTAAAATACATAGGAATCATTATCGGATCAGGGATCGTTTTTCTATTGTTTTTTGTAATATTATCAAAAGCGTTTCCGGATTCTAAGTTCTTCAACAGAGTAGGAACCTGGACCAGTAGAATTGAAAATTATACTTCCAATAAACCCGGCGAAGATGATTATCAAATAAAAAATGCCAAGATAGCTATTGCTTCTGGGGGAATTTACGGATTAGGACCCGGAAAAAGCGTACAGAAAAATGTGCTTCCACAATCGTCTTCCGATTTCATTTTTGCAATTATAGTAGAAGAATACGGATTAATTGGCGGCCTATTGGTGCTTAGTTTGTATTTACTACTCTTCTTTAGATTTATAGTTGCCGCCCATAAAGCCAATACACTATTTGGAAAATTAGTGGTTGTCGGGCTCGGTTTTCCAATGATATTTCAAGCACTCATCAATATGGGTGTGGCAGTAGAATTATTACCAGTTACTGGACAAACATTGCCATTAATAAGTAGTGGAGGAAGCTCAATTTGGATGACTTGTGTTTCTCTTGGAATTATAATCGGGGTAACCAAAAAAGAAGAAGAAATTGCTCAAGAACTTAGTGAAGCTGAAAAAAGAGAGCAGATATTACAAAAATTAATTGACGAGCAAATCGAAAAAGAAAATGCTCTGGAACAAGAAGATTTAGATCAAACCAATAATTATTCGATAGAAGATGCTTCGGCAAATCCTATGGAACCGGTTTTGAAAAATAAATAAAAAGAAAATGGGAAATCATAAATTCATAATTAGCGGCGGTGGAACTGGAGGGCATATTTACCCAGCGATTGCTATTGCAAATGAATTAAAATCGCGTTTTCCTAAAGCAGAATTTTTATTTGTTGGCGCTCTAGATAAAATGGAAATGCAAAAAGTACCTCAAGCCGGATATGAGATTAAAGGACTATGGATAGCTGGTTTGCAAAGAAAATTAACAATGCAAAATTTATTATTTCCAGTAAAATTAGTTAGTAGTTTATTGAAATCAAGAGCTATAATTAAGAGTTTTAAGCCCGATGTGGTTATTGGCACCGGAGGATTTGCTTCGGGTCCATTATTGCAAATGGCAAACTCTTTAAATATACCAACGTTAATTCAGGAACAAAATTCCTATCCTGGAATTACCAATAAGTTATTGAGTAAGAAGGCCAATAAAATTTGTGTTGCCTATGAAAATTTAGAGCGGTTTTTCCCAAATGAAAAGATGATTCTTACTGGAAATCCTGTGCGTCAAGATTTAATTGCAATTGATAGTAAAAGGGAGGAAGCGATTCAATATTTCAATTTGGATTCTTCCAAGAAAACACTTCTGATTTTAGGAGGAAGTTTAGGTGCTCGAAGAGTGAACCAATTAATTGAAAAAGAACTCGATTTTTTTGCTTCACAAAACGTACAAGTTATCTGGCAATGTGGAAAGTTTTATTTTGAAGAATATAAAAAATACAATTCTGATTCAGTTCAGGTTTTTGCCTTTTTAGATCGAATGGATTTGGTTTATACTGCTGCCGATTTTGTAATTTCAAGAGCGGGTGCGTCATCGGTTTCTGAATTGAGTATTGTGGGTAAACCGGTACTGTTTATTCCGTCACCCAATGTGGCCGAAGACCATCAAACAAAAAATGCCCAATCGATAGTAGATAAAAAAGGAGCATTGATGATTAAAGAAAGTGAATTGGATGAAAATTTCATTTCTGTTTTTAGCAATTTAGTAGCTGATGAAAATTTGCAAAAGCAACTTTCCGAGAATTTAAAAAAGTTAGCTAAAGTTAATGCTACCAAAGATATTGTTGATGAAATTATAAAACTGATAAAGTAAATATAATCCAAGTAAATGAACTTAACCCAAATACATAACGTCTATTTCATAGGAATCGGAGGAATCGGAATGAGTGCTTTAGCGCGGTATTTCAAGTCTATCGGGAAAAAGGTGTCTGGTTATGATAAAACCGAAACAGAGTTAACCAAAGAATTAATTGATAGCGGAATTGACATTCATTTTGAAGATGATATTACTCTAATTCCAACCGAATATTATATTGAAAACACCTTAGTGGTCATTACCCCGGCGGTTCCAACAACTCATTCTCAATGGAATTATTTTTTAGAAAGAGAATTTGTCGTAAAAAAAAGAGCGGAAGTTTTAGGATTAATTACTAAAGATACTTTTTGTTTTGCCGTGGCAGGAACACATGGAAAAACAACCACATCAAGTATTTTAGGACATATTTTATATCAAAGTGGTGCCGATGTTACTTCCTTTTTAGGTGGAATTGTAGAAAATTACAATTCGAATTTAATCGGAACCGGAAAAACGATAACGGTGGTAGAAGCCGATGAATTTGATCGTTCTTTTTTGCATTTGTATCCCAATATTGCCTGCGTAACTTCAATGGATGCAGATCATTTGGATATTTATGGAGATAGTGCGGCAATTGAAGCTTCATTTTTAGAATTTGCAAATAAAATCACCGATAAGAGCCAGCTTTTCGTTGCTAAAAATTTGGATCTTGAAGGGGTAACCGTGGCAGTAAATGAAAATGCCGATTACAAAGCATTTAATGTTCGAATTGAAAATGGTAATTATGTATTTGATGTTCAAACGCCAACGGAAATAATCTCTGATTTACAATTTGGCTTACCTGGAAAACACAATTTAACAAACGCTTTGATGGCTTTGGCAATGGCCAAAACATTTGGAACTTCTAATGAGGATATTGCAGCTGCTCTAAAATCGTTTAAAGGAATAAAAAGAAGATTTTCTTTTCAGTTAAAAGAATCGAATTTAGTTTATATAGATGATTATGCACACCATCCAACAGAAATCGATGCTGTTTTTCAAGCGGTTTCGGAACTGTATCCTAGTCAAAAAGTATTGGCTATTTTTCAGCCGCATCTTTTTAGCAGAACGAAAGATTTTGCTGATGGATTTGCGAAGAGTTTATCCCAATTTAAGGAAGTTCTATTGTTAGATATTTACCCAGCCAGAGAATTACCAATGGAAGGAATTACGTCAAATTGGCTTTTGGATAAAATGACGAATGAGCATAAAAAATTAGTTTCAAAAATGGATTTGATTGCAGAAATTTTGAAAAGTGAAGCTAAAATTATCGTTACCATTGGAGCTGGAGATATTGGAGAATTAGTGCCTACAATTAAACAAGCTTTACAAAATAATTAGCAACAAAAATCAGAATCAATAAAAATTGATTTTTAAGATATAAAATGGAAAAAGAGACTAGGAAAAATATTTGGATAAATGCAAGATTAATTTTGATGATCGTTGTGGTTATTTTTCTATTTTCTTTTTCGGCGAAACGAAATTCAGAACGAAAAATCGTAAAATCGGAGGTTATTTTTGTCGGAAATAACGAACTTTTTATTACTCACGAAACGGTTAATAAATTGTTAATAGAAAAAAATCTGAGTGTGCAAAAACCTCAAAAAGTTGCGGTAGATTTGAACAAATTGGAAAATTCACTCGACAATTATAACATGATTGAAAAATCGGAAGTGTTTATAAGTATCGATGGAGTGCTAAAAACTTTTGTAAAACAGAAGTCGCCAATAGCAAGGGTTTTTGACGAAAACGGATCCTTTTATTTTGATTATCAGGGGAATAAAATGCCGTTATCTGAAAATTTTACGGCAAGGGTGCCAATAATTTCTGGCGAAATAAATGATGAAAATAGCAAGGATTTAAATAAGTTATTTCGATTTATTTATGATGATGATTTTTTGAAAAAAAACATAATTGGAATAGAAATTTTGCCAACCGGAGCGATAATTATGTCCAATAGAAATTATAATTATAAAATTGATTTCGGAAGAACAATAAATGTGGAGTCAAAATTTAAAAATTATAAGGCATTTTTTCAAAAAGCAGAAGCAGATAGTTCGTTAGTAAAATACAAAAAAATAAATCTAAGATTTACACAGCAAGTTGTTTGTACAAAAAAATAGGTTATGGAAAAAGAGAACATTGCAGTTGGATTAGACATTGGGACAACCAAAATTGTCGCGATGATTGGTAAAAAAAATGAATACGGTAAACTAGAGATTCTTGGAGTTGGAAAATCCAAAAGCCTAGGGGTGAAAAGAGGTGTTGTTGATAATATTACCCAAACTATTCAATCGATTCAACTAGCAGTAAAAGATGCTGAAGCCAATTCAGGGTACAAAATTAAAGACGTCGTTGTTGGTATCGCAGGACAACACATTCGAAGTATTCAACACAGCGATTATATCAGCAGAAGTAATGCGGAAGAGGTTATTGGAGATAAAGATATTGATTTGTTAATCAATCAAGTTCATAAGTTAGCAATGTTGCCGGGTGAAGAAATTATTCATGTGTTGCCCCAAGAATTTAAAATTGACGGTCAATCTGAAATAAAAGAGCCAATAGGAATGTGCGGTGGCCGACTAGAATCTAGTTTTCACGTGGTGGTAGGTCAAGCTTCTTCAATCAGAAATATTGGAAGATGTATCCAAAGTTCTGGAATTGAATTATCTGGATTAACACTTGAACCTTTGGCGTCTGCAGACGCCGTTTTAAGTCAGGAAGAAAAAGAAGCCGGTGTCGCTTTGATAGATATTGGGGGTGGAACTACGGATTTAGCCATTTTTAAAGATGGTATTATTCGCCACACCGCAGTAATTCCTTTTGGAGGAAATGTGATTACAGACGACATTAAAGAAGGCTGTTCGATCATTGAAAAACAAGCGGAACTTTTGAAAGTAAAATTCGGATCAGCATGGCCTGGAGAAAATAAAGACAACGAAATTGTTTCTATTCCAGGATTAAGAGGTAGAGAACCGAAAGAGATTTCTTTGAAAAATTTGTCTAAAATAATTCATGCCCGAGTGGTGGAAATTATTGAGCAGGTATTTGTGGAAATAAAAGCTTACGGGCATGAAGATCCAAGACGCAAATTAATCGCTGGAATTGTATTAACAGGAGGTGGGGCACAATTGAAACATGTGAAACAGCTAGTGGAATACATCACAGGAATGGACACGAGAATTGGTTATCCAAACGAGCATTTAGCTGGAGATTCAGACGAAGAAATTTCAAGTCCATTGTACGCAACTGCTGTTGGATTAGTAATGAACTCTATTGACAATAACTCGCAAAGTGCTGTAAAAATTTCATTTTCTGCACCAGAGAAAGTAAATGTTTACAGAGCTCCAGTAGTTGAAATGACACCAGAAGTCGTTGAAGCGCCTGAGGTGGAAATGGAAGTTGAAAAAGAGGTCGAATTGGAATTACCAAAGCAACCTGAATCAACGGAAGCAAAAATTAGAAAATCATTTTTTGATAAGTATGTCGACAAAATAAAAGAATTTTTAGACAACGCAGAGTAACAAATAAAATCACCTTTTTACTCAAATAGTAAAAAGTCAAAATATAGAATAATTAATAAAGTTTAAAAACCAATATTATGATGAGCAACTCAGATTTTGGAAGTATATCATTTGATTTACCAAAAAACCAATCAAATGTAATTAAAGTAATCGGCGTTGGTGGTGGCGGAAGTAACGCGATCAACCATATGTTTAAGCAAGGTATCAAAGGCGTTGACTTTATCGTTTGTAATACTGATTCTCAAGCCCTTGAAAACAGTGCAGTACCAAACAAAATTCAATTGGGGGTAACCCTTACCGAAGGTTTGGGCGCTGGTGCGAATCCAGATGTGGGACAACAATCAGCTATCGAAAGCATTAGTGAGATTGAAAAAATGTTAGACAGCAATACCAAAATGGTTTTCATTACCGCAGGAATGGGTGGTGGAACCGGAACGGGTGCTGCGCCAGTAATTGCTCAATTGGCGAAAGAAAGAGGGATTCTTACCGTTGGAATTGTAACAAAACCATTCCAGTTTGAAGGTAAAGTAAGATACGAACAAGCTTTATTAGGAGTCGAAAAATTAAGAAAGCAAGTAGATTCTTTGATTGTTATCAATAATAATAAATTAAGAGAAGTATACGGAAATTTAGGATTTAAAGCGGGTTTCTCTAAGGCAGACGAGGTTTTGGCGACGGCATCCAGAGGAATTGCAGAAGTTATTACCCACCACTACACTCAAAATATCGATTTAAAAGATGCTAAAACTGTTTTATCTGATAGCGGAACGGCTATTATGGGTTCAGCAGTTGCAAGCGGAGAAAATAGAGCAAAAGAGGCAATTATTGCTGCACTTGATTCCCCTCTTTTAGATGACAATAAAATTACAGGTGCCAAAAACGTATTGTTGCTTATCGTTTCTGGAACTAGCGAAATTACCATTGATGAAATTGGAGAAATCAACGACCACATACAAACAGAAGCGGGTTTCAATGCCAATATTATCATGGGAGTTGGGGATGACGAATCACTTGGTGACGACATAGCCGTAACAATTATCGCTACAGGTTTCAATGTAGAACAACAAAATGATATTGTAAACACAGAGCCTAAAAAGATTATCCACACTCTTGGAACGGAACAAAAATTAGTACAAGATTTATCAAGCAATAAAGAAATTCCAAGTTTCGATTTCTCTGCTTTTGAAACTACAGCAGCTCCAAAAGAAGAGAAAATTGTATTTGAATTAATTGAAGACGAAGTAGAATTTGATATCGTTGCAGAAGCTCCAGCTGAAGCTTTTGAAGCTCCTGTTGTAGAAGCTCCTATTATGGAAACGCCAATATTTACAATGGATTTAGTTCCAACTTCGGAATTCTTGAAAAACTTAGAAGTTACCTTCGAAATTGTAGCTCCAGATTTAGATCAAGAGTTTTATTTTTCAGCTCCAGAGATAAACGAAATTGAAGTTAATTCTCTGCAACCAATATTTGAACAAGAAGAGCAAATTACCTTCTCTTTCGATTTGCCAATAGCGAAAACAGAAACGCCAACTTCAAATAGTGAAGACATCCTTTTCCAATTGACAGAGGAAACTAAAAATATTTTTGTGAACGAGCCAGTTCAATTTGTGCCAATGACCGAATTGAATGAAAGCGGAATTGTAAAATATTCCTTAGAAGAGTTTATGGATGTTGAAAATAAATTGGCAAACGCTACTCCAATTGCTTCAGTAGTTGAAGAGCCAATAGCAGAAGAATTAAACATCACGGTGAAAGAAGTTGAAATGACTTCAAACCACAATCCATTTGCAGAAGAAATTTCTCCAATGGAAATGACTATCGAAGAATCTGCAAGAATTATAGCGGAGGAGAGAAGAAGAAAATTGAAAGAATTTAATTACAAATTCCACAACAATCCTTCTAAAGTGGATGAGTACGAAAAAGAGCCTGCTTATAAAAGATCAGGAGTCGATCTTTCTGCTCCACAACAGAACAACGCTAATTCAAGATTGTCATTTGGTACAGACAGTAATAATGACAACCAATTGAGAACAAATAATTCTTTTTTACATGACAATGTAGATTAATTTAAGAAGTAATAAATAAGGGCTAACCCGAAAATCATATTGATTTTCGGGTTATTTTTTTTATGTAATCCCAACAATTAGCGTTCTTTTGACCCTTTAGCAACCAGTTGCGAGTTCAATAATATTTCTCTAAATTTGCAGAGCCTTAATCCAGCTGTACGTCACAAGTTTTATGTCCAAAACGGTTTTTCTATAACCTAAAAAGAGCTTCTAAAGTCGCTTTTTTAAGTTCAATAAAAAATACGTTTTCTCCATAAAAGCTTTCTACTTCCATCTGGGGCAATACGAATCGTTTTCAAAAGAACTTTAAATTAACGATTATTATTAACAGAATTAACAAATTAATACCAGAACATATGAGTTTATCAGTAAAATTAATGGACGAAATTAAAACGGCGATGAGAGCAAAAGATACCATTGCATTGGAAGCCCTTCGTGCCATTAAATCGGAAATTTTGTTAGCACAAACCGCTTCAGGAAGCAAAGAAGAAATATCCGAAGCCGATGAAATTAAATTGTTGCAAAAATTGGTAAAAACCAGAAAAGACAGTGCCAAAATCTTCACGGAACAAAACCGATTGGATTTAGCAGAACCAGAATTAGCTCAAATCGCAGTTATTGAAAAATTCTTACCAGCGCAATTAAGTGAAGAAGAAGTAGAAGCGGTGATTGCTAAAATCATAGCAGAAACGGGTGCTTCAGGAATTGCGGCAATGGGAAAAGTAATGGGAATTGCTTCATCACAATTAGGTGGAACTGCCGAAGGAAAAACCATATCTACCATAGTTAAGAAATTACTGGTTTAAATTTCTTTATTCTTAAATCCAAGATCAAAAATCTTAAGTTTTAGATTTCCATAATCTTAAATCCAAGATCAAAAATCTTAAGTTTTAGATTTCCTTAATCTTAAATCAAAGATCAAAAATCTTAAATCAATAATGGCTGCGTAGTTCAACTGGATAGAATATCAGATTTCGGCTCTGAGGGTTGGGGGTTCGAATCCCTTCGCGGTCACAAGTTGAAACAAAAGCCTCTAGAGAAATCTAGAGGCTTTTTTGTTAGCCCATAAATTACCCCTAGTCTATTTAAATTAGAAACAGCTAATTTCAATGGCATTTAGAGTTTAGATTTGAGAGGGAGAGAGAAAATAAATTGATGTTTTAAGTTTAATATA
Source organism: Flavobacterium sp. (assembly GCA_021740105.1). GTDB lineage: Bacteria > Bacteroidota > Bacteroidia > Flavobacteriales > Flavobacteriaceae > Flavobacterium. The sequence continues at coordinate 77,970 of JAIPAM010000004.1, read as the reverse complement.
AAGTTCGTTTTGTAATTTTGAATTTCATTGCTTAATTAAAAATTTTGGGTATGCAAAAAAACAACCTATAAAAGCAACAAATAGTTGAGCATTATAAAATAGTTTGACAATTCTAAAAATAAAATGATAAAATACTTATTAATTTTCCTAGCAATCACCTCCATCAATAATAGGACAATGAAAAAAATTTATACTTTCGTTTCTCAAACGAACATCAAAGAATGGCAGATTGTCAACGATGGTGTAATGGGTGGTTTATCTAAAAGCACATTGCTACTTTCAGATGGCGGACATGGAAAATTTTCAGGTCACGTAACATTAGAGAATAACGGTGGATTTGCCTCGATACAATTAAATACAAGAATAAAAGTAGAGGAAGATAAGAAGTTCATTATTTTGCGAGTAAAAGGAGATGGCAAACGCTATGAATTTCGTTTAAAAAATGACTATTCAGCGCCTCAGTCCTACGTACATCAATTTACCACTTCAGGTGAATGGGAAATTATCAAATTAGAAATTAATAAATTTTATCCTACATTCCGAGGCCGCCAATTAAATATCCCAAATTTCAATTTTGAAAGCATTGAACAATTAAGTTTTTTGATTGCCAATAAGCAAGAAGAAGACTTCGAATTGTTAATAGATTGGATAGGGTTGGAGTAAATTAGGAAATAAAAGTTAGTAAAACTTTGCAAAACTATTAATAAAAACAAAATAAATACAATTAGAATTTCAATAGATACAGACTGAACCAAATGGTTAAAAGCTGTGGAAGATTACCACTCACATTTCTCTTTAATCAAAAAGGAATTTTAATCGCAATTAATCCAACAGAATAAGAAATAATTAAATATTTAAATTAAAAAAAATGAAAAAGATAAACAGTATATACATAATATTGGTTTCAATAGTTTTAATAGCTAGCTCAAAAGCAACAGCACAAATTTCAAAAGCAGAAATTAGAGCAACTGGACTTACTTGTTCCATGTGTTCCAATGCAATAAACAAACAACTCAAAAGTTTACCCGAAGTAGTCGATGTTGAAACCGATTTAAACACAAATACGTTTACAGTTAAATTAAAAGAAGGCAATACTTTAAGTCCAAAAATTTTCAAAGATAAAGTTGAAAAAGCTGGTTTTTTTATTGGTACATTAATTCTCACTACTAAATCAGAAACCATCAAACAAAGTGCTTATGTTTTAATTAATAATGTTTCAAATAGCAATACAGAAATTAAAATTCAAGTTTTGGATAATGGTTATGTAACCGAAAAAGAATTCAAAAAATTATCGAAATCTCTTAAAAATATTGCAACCTATGCTTATAACAATGAAGATGATTTTCACATTAAAATTATCAACTAATGAGAAAGGTAATTATTTTATTAATGGTTTTTGCATTTCAAAAAAATTACAGTCAAGAACTTTTTGTAGTTACCGATCCTGCAAGTAACGTTCCAGCAAATTCATTGGCTATTAATATAATGCAATCAGCGTTCAAAGAAAAATTTGAATCTGGCTACAATTATCACTTTATGCCGGAGGTAACTTATGGTATCAACAAAAATTTAATGATAAGAGGCTCTGCTTTTATTAGTACAAGAAGCGATGCATTGTATGCCGAAGGTGGCGGTTTTATGCTGAAATATCGATTTTTATCAGAAGACGATTTAAATAGTCATTTTCGTATGGCTGCCTACGGGAGATATAGTTTTAATCGAGCCGATATCCATCAAGAGCAAATTGAAATCCTTGGCCATAATACAGGTTTCGAAACAGGAATAATTGCCACCAAATTAATTCATAAATTGGCAATAAGTTCGTCACTAAGTTTTGAAAAAGCATTAGATAACAAACCTAATTATACTTTTCCATCTACTTTTAGCAATAATGCTACCAATTACACCTTATCTTTTGGTAAATTGATGTACCCAAAAAAGTATACCAGTTTCAAGCAAACAAACATCAATTTGATGGTTGAATTTGTTGGGCAAACTATCAATGAAAACGGTAAGTCGTATGTTGATGTTGTGCCGGCAATTCAATTTATTTTCAATAGTCAGGCACGATTGGATTTAGCTTACCGTCAAGAACTAATCAGTTCAATGTTACGTTCAGCACCAGATGGCTTTTATTTTAATTTGTATTATACGTTTTTTGATTTAAAAAATTAATGTTATGAAATTTCTCTTTTTTATTTTCCTACTACTTTCCTCTTTGCAAGTTTTTGCCCAACACGATAACCATATCACAAAAATAGAGGATACGGCTAAACCCAAAAGCCCCAAAACTGTGGTTATGGAAAATGTAGGAAGTAATCACGTGCATATTGTTTACAGTTCGCCAAGTGTGAGGGGTAGAAATATTTGGAATGGTTTGGTGGCTTACGGACAAGTCTGGGCAACAGGAGCTCACAAAGCTACTTGGATAGAATTTTCGGAAGATGTAAAAATTAATTCACAATTAGTTCCAAAAGGTAAATACGGCTTTTTTACTATTCCAGACAAAGAAAAATGGACGATTATTATTAGTAAAGATTGGGATATGCATTTAGCCGATAACTACAACATAGAAAATGATTTGATTAGGATCACAGTAAATCCTCAAAAAAATAAAAGCATAGCTGAAAGTCTTATCTATAAAGTGAAGTCTTTAAATGATAAAAAAGGACAAGTCATTATGACTTGGGAGTATTTAACTATTTCATTAGATTTTGAAAACTATAATGCGAACAATTAATAATTGATTAAAATTCAAGTCTAGGATAGTTTAGTTTACCTTTTTATTATTTCAATCAAAACATTCATATTATATAAAACTAAATCTCAGGGCATATTTTCAACAAAATGAGTTAGAAATTCTAATATTTGGTTCGAAAATAAGTCAATAGCTTTCACAAAAAAAGTCCAAGAGGAATCTTGGACTTTTTTATGAATTTTATTTATAAATTAAATCGCAGTCATTTTTTTCAAGTCGGCAATAGTTAGAGTCGGATTTTCCGCTTTGAAAACGTAATTTCCAGCCACCAAAACATCAGCACCCGCTTGAACTAATTGAACGGCATTTTTATTGGTTACCCCGCCGTCAATTTCAATTATTGTCGAAGCCCCTTTTTTAGTAATTAGCGCTTTTAATTTTTCAATTTTTGAATAGGTATTTTCAATAAACGATTGTCCGCCAAATCCAGGGTTGACACTCATCAAGCATACCATATCAATATCGTTAATAACGTCTTCTAATAGTTCAATATTGGTATGTGGATTTAGTGCTACACCTGCTTTCATTCCTTCAGCTTTTATAGCTTGTAACGTTCGGTGCAAATGCGTGCATGCTTCGTAATGAACGGTTAGTATGTCAGTGCCTAAATCTTTGAATGTTTTGATATAACGATCAGGATCCACAATCATCAAATGAACATCGATTGTTTTTTCGGCATGTTTGGTAATAGCTTCTAAAACAGGCATTCCAAAAGAAATATTTGGAACAAATACACCGTCCATGATATCAATGTGAAACCAATCGGCAGCACTATTATTAACCATTTCAATATCGCGTTGTAGGTTGGCAAAATCGGCAGCAAGTACAGATGGGGCAATAAGTGTATTTTTCATTTTAGTAGTGTTGTTTGTGCAAAAGTAGTTATTTTAAAAAACTCCGAAAGTGATTCCGGAGTTTTCATTTTAAGATCTGACTATCCTAAATAGGTTTTCAAGATTTTACTTCTTGAAGTATGTTTTAATCTTCGAATTGCTTTTTCTTTAATTTGTCGAACACGTTCGCGAGTTAAATCGAAAGTTTCACCAATTTCCTCTAATGTCATTGGGTGTTGATCTCCCAATCCAAAATACAAACGTACCACATCAGCTTCTCTAGGAGTTAAAGTTTCTAAAGAACGCTCAATTTCAGTACGCAACGATTCTTGAATTAATTCACGATCTGGATTTGGAGATTCCCCTGAACGCAATACGTCATAAAGGTTAGAATCTTCTCCTTCAACTAAAGGGGCATCCATCGAAAGGTGACGACCAGAATTTTTCATCGATTCTTTTACATCGTTCACCGTCATGTCTAGTTCCTTAGCGATTTCTTCAGCTGTAGGTGGTCTTTCGTTAGATTGCTCTAACAAGGCATACATTTTATTGATTTTATTGATAGAACCAATTTTATTTAATGGCAAACGAACGATACGAGATTGTTCTGCTAGGGCTTGCAAAATTGATTGACGAATCCACCAAACGGCGTAAGAAATGAATTTGAAACCACGAGTTTCATCAAAACGTTGCGCTGCTTTAATCAAACCTAAATTACCTTCATTAATTAAATCGGGAAGCGTTAGTCCTTGATTTTGGTATTGTTTGGCTACAGAAACTACGAAACGTAAATTGGCTTTTGTTAATTTTTCTAGGGCTACTTGATCTCCTGCTTTTATTCGTTGTGCTAATTCTACCTCTTCGTCAGCGGTGATCAAATCAACTTTTCCAATTTCTTGTAAATATTTGTCTAAGGATGCGGTTTCACGATTGGTAACCTGCTTGGTAATTTTAAGTTGTCTCATAATTTCTAGCCCTGATTTTAGGTGATGAATTGGTTATACGTAGGAAGTTGTAAAAAGGTTACAAAAAAGGAGAAAATAGTTTTACTTTTTTATCAATTATGATTTACACTATCCACAAGGTATAAAATGGGATTATAGCTCTAAAATAGTTTCAACATTCTTACCGTTCCATTGGCCTAAAAATTTATAAGGAATAAATCGCGCGAATAGTTCTTCTTTATACCATTTTAGTTTTCTGGTAAGACGTACGACCTCTTTATGCTTTTCATTTTTATAGGCATAATCTATCATTTCGGCTTGTGTTTTCCAAATACTTAAAGTGGCCTGTTGAATTAACGGCCATTCGCCAACACCAATAGACATTGCTAGTCCGTCGTATTCTTCTAAACTTTTACTTACATTACCGACTTTTCTCCAAAAAGAAATTAATTTTGAAAGGCGAATGCTGGCTCGAGTTAAAACCATTACGGGTTTGTCCATAGACAAAATGGCGTGGGAAATAAAAGGTTGCTTTCCATCCCATTTTCCATGGGCTTCTGCGGCATGTGCATAAACGGTAAATGATTCAGCACTTTTGGATTTATACTTGTTAAAATAGGAATTTTTTTCAAAAAATGTAGTGGCATGCGTTTCCGATTCCCAAATACATAATAATGCATAGGTTCCAAAGTTGGGTTTTGAACTAAAACCATTTTCAGCGCCTGAACCTAATAACTTGTAAAACACGAGTCCTTCAATATTTTTAAAATAGGTATGTCCTAATTGCATTTGCGATAATGCCCAAAGTTTATTAGAAAAAGATTCCAGTTTAAAAAAGGTACAAGTAGTTATTTGACTCATGTTTATGAATTCTTATTGTGCGAACTGGGTTTTAGATTTTTTTATAGCATCTTGAATGTATTTTTTCTTAATAATTAACATTCCAAAACTTTCTCCACCTTCTTTTCCAATGTTTTTGTGGTGCATTTTGTGGGCACGACGCAATGCTAAAACGTATACATTTTTGGTTTTAGTTAGCACTTTGAAGCGTTGGTGTATTACTAAGTCATGTACTACAAAATAAGCTAAACCATAAAGCAAGATACCAAAACCAACCCAAGTGTACCAAGCATATTGGTTCATCATTCCAAACATAATAAGTAACCAACTTGGTACGGCATAAGTGATAAAAAATAAATCATTCCGTTCAAACCAACTTTTGTGGTCTTTTTTGTGGTGATCTGCGTGGAAATACCACATAAATCCATGCATAATGTATTTGTGATTTGCCCAAGCAGAAAATTCTGTGAGAATAAAGGTGACTAAAACAATACTGCAATTAATTACTATTTCCATGTTAAATAAATATAAATAAAGAGGTGAAGAATATAATTTGTAAAATCAATATTATTAATGAAACGGTGCGATTGCCTTTAATTATAGTTGGGTAAAAGAAGTACGATGTGAAAAATGCCACTCCAATCCAACCCAAATAATTATGTAAACCCGGTAATCCCCCTTCAAATCTCCAAAAATCGAGTTTAGGTGCCACTTGTTCAATTAATAAGTCAATAAGGGTAACTAATGTTCCAGCCACAACCAATGACACTATTTTGTTTGCAAATATACCACTTACAATTCTAATTCCAGCAAAAATAAGCATTGCCCAATTGATAGAAATAATTAGTGGGACATCAAGTAGTTTAAAGCCCAAACCATTTCCATAGGAATATTCTCCGAAAACAAGCCCCGTTTTTACACCAATAACTTCGATAATAAATCCTAAAAAAGCGATAGAAAAAAAGGAGAATAGAAATTTTTTATCTGTTAATGGACTATGAATTAAAAACACAAAACAAGTTAGTAATAAAGTATAGGGCGTAAAGGGGCCAAAAAAAGAAGGGTTAATTACAAATCCGATTGAACCTGAAATATAGACCAGAATTAAAAAATATAATAAGTAGGATTTATAGGTCTTCAGCATTTTTTTTCTCTTTCTACTATTAATTGACTTGCGATTTTTGCACTAAAAAGACACAATGGAATGCCTCCGCCAGGATGAACGCTACCTCCTACAAGATATAAATTTTTGATATTTGATGAAAAGTTAGCATGTCGTAAAAACGCAGCAAATGTATTGTTACTAGAATTGCCGTAAAGCGATCCGCCATAAGACGAAGTCTGGTTTTCAATGTCAATTGGACTTAAAGTGCTTTCTGTAATAATGTGTTTTTCAATGTCGGTTTTTAAAATGGTATTAATTTTATCAATAACATTTTTTCTAATAGTTGCCGCATAATTAATACTTTCGCTTTTATTGTGCGGCACATTTACCATTACAAACCAGTTTTCACAACCTTGAGGTGCATCGTCTTTACAATATTTTGACGTAATATTGATGTAAACCGTTGGATCGTCTGTTGGAAATTGTTTTGAAAACAAATGTTCAAATTCCTTTTTATAATCATCACTGAATAAAATATTATGCAGGCCTAACGCATCAAACTCTTTGTTTATTCCCCAATAAAAAACATACGCACTACTTGATTTTTCTTGTTGAATTAGTTTTTTAGGAGTAAAAGATTCGGGTAAAAGATACTTGTATAGCACATGTAAATCTACATCACTAGCCACAATATCAAATGGATAATGGACTCCATTACTTTTAATAGATGTAATCTGATTATCAGAGCCAACTTCTAAGGTTTCAACGGAAGCATTGTATTTAATTTCCACATTAGCTTCTTCTGCAAGTTGGACTAAATGTGTTGTAATTTGATGCATTCCTTTTTTAGGCAAATACGCCCCAAGATTAAACTCTAAATGCGAAATCATATTGATTAAGGCAGGTGCTTTGTACGGATTTGAACCATTATAGGTAGCAAATCGATTAAACAATTGTACTGTTTTAGGATTGGAAAAGGTTCTTGAATTTTTTTCGTGCATCGTGCTAAATAATCCTAAGAATGGGGAGAATAATATCCCTTTTAATGTCTTAAAATTAATAAAATTTTTAATTTGATGTAGCGATTGTTTTAAAAATAAATCTTCAGTAGTTTTAAAATAAAAAGCGTTCCGTTTAATATGTTTTAAAACAGTTTCCTTTTTTTCATTTAATTTTAAATGTAATTCTTCTGCAAAATCATCCACATTGGCGGAAGCTTTTAGTTGTGTTCCATCGGGATAAAAATAATTAGTAATGACATCTAATTTCTGATATTCAAATAGAAGAGAGCTTTCCTGTAAATTAGTCAATTCATCTATTAACGAAGGCATTGTAAATAATGATGGTCCTTTATCAAATCGGAATCCATTTAAATTTAATTCACTCAATTTACCTCCAGGATAACTGTTTTTTTCAAAAATGGTTACTTTAAACCCTTGATTGGCTAGTCGAATGGATAAGGCGAGACCTCCAATTCCAGCTCCAATAATACCAACGGTTTTTGTCATTTTTATTTAATTAAAAAGTGATATAAAATTAATTTTTTTATATATGTATAATAGTACAACAAAAGTTAAAAAAATCCTATAAATAAATAGCAAACAATCACAAAAAATTAAGATCAGCTATTTCTACATAAATAAAAACCCCCAATTTAACTGAATAAATTGGGGATTTACTTTGCAAATTAATTTGCTGTTTTATTAAGATTCTCTAGGAGGTCTTGGTAATAATGCTTTTTTAGAAACTTTTTCTTTCTTAGTTTTTGGGTCAATACCTAAGTATTTCACTTGGAATACATCTCCCATATTTACTACATCAGATACATTTTCTGTACGTTCCCAAGCCAACTCAGATACGTGAAGTAATACTTCGTTTCCAGGAACTGCAGTATATTCTACAACAGCACCAAAATCTAGCATTTTAATCACCTTCACTTCGTATGCTTCGTTCATTTGAGGTTTGAAAGTGATGGATTCAATTTTAGCTAATACCGCTGCAATTCCTGCTGGATCAGTTCCTAAAATTTCAATTACACCTTCTTCGTTAACCTCATTAATTACGATGGTAGTTCCAGTAGCTTTTTGTAATTCTTGAATTACTTTTCCTCCAGGTCCAATCAACGCACCGATAAAGTTTCCAGGAATAGTTCTAGTAATAATTTTTGGAGCATACTCTTTAACATCCTCTTTTGGAGCTGGTAAAGTAGCCGTTAAAATATCAAGAATGTGTAAACGTCCATCACGAGCTTGTGCTAATGCTGCCTCCATGATTTCATATTTCAATCCGTCAATTTTGATGTCCATTTGACAAGCGGTAATCCCTTCAGAAGTTCCTGTTACCTTGAAATCCATATCTCCTAAGTGATCTTCATCACCTAAAATATCAGACAATACTGCGAAACGTTCTCCATCCGTAATTAATCCCATCGCAATTCCAGATACTGGACGAATCATTTGAATTCCTGCATCCATTAATGATAATGTTCCTGCACAAACAGTAGCCATTGAAGAAGAACCATTCGATTCTAATACTTCAGAAACCACACGAATGGTGTAAGGACAATCAGCTGGAATCATATTTTTTAACGCTCTTTGCGCTAAATTTCCGTGACCAACTTCTCTTCTTGAAGTTCCTCTTAACGGACGAGCTTCACCAGTAGAGAATGGAGGGAAATTATAGTGTAAATAGAATTTTTCTTCTCCTTGTTGAGACGGAGAATCGATTTGGTTGGCTTCTCTTGAAGTTCCCAATGTAGCTGTTGCTAATGCTTGAGTTTCTCCACGAGTAAACAAGGCCGATCCGTGTACCGATGGTAAATAATCAACTTCACACCAAATTGGTCTAATTTCAGTTGTTTTTCTACCGTCTAAACGAGTGCCTAAATCTAAGGTTACGTTACGAACCGCTTCTTTATTGGTTTTATAAAAGTATTTAGAAACTAAATCGCCATTTTCTGCTAATTCTTCTTCAGTAAATAACGCTTTTACTTCTTCTTTTACTGCATCAAATGCTGCTGAACGTTCATGTTTTGCAGAACCTTTGCTTGCAATAGCATAGATTTTATCGTAAGCTGCAGCTTTAACTTTAGCATAAATGGCATCGTCAGATTTTTCTTGTTCGTAAGTACGAACTTCTTTTTTCCCGAATGCTTTTGCTAATCTTTCTTGAGCTGCAATTTGTACTTTAATATGTTCGTGAGCAAATTTAATTGCTTCTACCATTTCTGCTTCTGAAATTTCTTTCATTTCCCCTTCTACCATTGCGATAGAATCGGTTGAAGCACCAATCATCATATCGATATCTGATAATTCTAATTGCGCACGTGATGGATTGATAATAAATTTACCATCAATTCTTCCCACTCTAGCTTCTGAAATTAATGTTTCAAATGGGATGTCTGATAATGCTAATGCAGCTGATGCAGCTAATCCTGCTAACGCATCTGGCATCACTTCGTCATCATGTGACATTAATTGGATCATCACTTGCACTTCTGCATGATAATCACTTGGGAAAAGTGGACGCAAAACACGGTCAACTAATCTCATTGTTAGCACTTCGTTATCACTTGGACGTGCTTCTCTTTTGAAGAATCCTCCAGGGAAACGACCTGCAGCAGCAAATTTTTCACGATAATCTACCGTTAATGGTAAAAAATCAATACCTGGACTTGCTTTTCTTGCGGCTACTACTGTTCCTAAAATAACAGTTTTACCAATTCTAACTACTACAGAACCATCAGCTTGTTTTGCTAATCTTCCTGTCTCGATTGTGATGCTTCTTCCATCACCTAAATCGATACTTTCTACAAATAATTGTGGAATCATAAATTTTCCTTTTTTAATTTTACATTGGGTTTCTGCCTGTCGACAGAATTGTTGTGTTGTTGTAGTTGTTGCTAATAATCCAATGAAAAACCAAACTTTTTTAACTTCTATTTGCCCTAAGGCTAAAAACAAAAAGAGGCGCGTGGGCACCTCTTTTTTATTGATTATTTTCTAATATTCAATACTTTGATTATCTCACGATATCTGTTAATTTCGGTTTTCTTCAAGTAGTCTAATAAACTTCTTCTTTTACCTACTAATAATACTAGTGAACGCTCCGTATTGTAATCGTGACGATTTTTTTTCAAGTGCTCTGTCAAATGACTAATTCTGTAAGTAAAAAGTGCAATCTGCGCTTCTGCTTTACCAGTGTTAGTTTTTTCTCCGTGTTTAGCGAAGATCTCTTCTTTAATCTCTTTAGTTAAATACATTCCAATATTTGTTTAATGATTTTTATGTATGTCTTATAGCTATTATAAGACCGTGCAAAAGTACTATTTATTTTTTAATTACCAAATAAAAATCAATCTCTAATGCCAATTTATAATTATCTGATAGTCAATTGTTAAAAATCCTACCAAAAACAGTATACAATGCCGCAATTATCGAAACTACAATTGGCACAAGTTTTCATTTCATTTTTTTATTTTCATTTCGAATTATTGGACTTTAAAAGTTGCAGACGCCGATTGTAATCCTGACGATTTAGCTTCTAATTTTATAGTTCCCTTATTTTTCCCAGATTGAATAATAACCTGGCACTTTCCATTAAAAGCACTTCTTTTCCAAGCCCCTTCCATGCATTTATCTGGTTCATGAGAACTAGGATCTCCGTTACCCACACCGATAATTGTAGCATTTCCACTTAAGGCAAATTCGATCAAATTATTGGCATCTGGAACTGCTCTACCTTGTTCATCTTCTAAAGAAATAGTTACAACCGTAGCGTCTTTTCCATCAGCTAGTAGTATTGTTTTATCTGGTGAAAGAATCACTTTTGTGGCTTGACCTGTAGTTTCAACTTTTGTTATTATTTTTTTTCCTTTTTTAAAAGCCACCGCTTCTAAAATTCCTGGTTCATAATTTACTTCCCATTGCAAATGACTATTTCTAGGCATCGTTTTTTTACCTAAACTTTTTCCATTTAAAAATAATTCTACATCATCAGCATTGGTATTTACCCAAACATCTATTGGTTTACCAATTTTTTCTGGCCAATTCCAATGTGGTGAAACATGCAAAACATCATTATCTGTCCACCAACTTTGATAATAATAATAGATGTTTTTTGGAAAACCACAAACATCCATAATTCCAAAATGAGAATTAATATTTGGCCATTTAAATGGGGTTGGCTCTCCTCGATAATCGAAACCGGTCCATACAAATCCACCCAACCAATACTTATTTTCAGCCGCTAATTTCCACCAAGTCTCTGCTTTACTCGCCCACCATGGAGCGGTGATGTCTTGGTCAGGAACATATGCTTTTATAGAATCGGTTACATAAATCCCTCTTGTGGTTACCGTGCTTCCCATTTCTGTACCCAATATTGGCTGGGTTGGATGGTCCCGATGGTAATCTGAAACGGCATATTGTCGGTAGTTGAAACCACGAATTGGGATAACTTCATTTACTCCTTTAAAATCATTTCCCATATCGGCAGCATAAGTGCTAGTTCGAGTTGGATCAAATTCTTTTTGAATTGCCAAAAGCGATTGTGCTATTTTTTTACCGTATTCACTTCCTTGAATATTTTGTTCTTCGTTTCCAATGGACCATAAAAATACAGAGGCATGGTTACGATCACGAATTAATAATCGTTTAAATTGCTCTTTGTATTCGGGACTGCTGTTAAGCAATCTTTGTTCGTCTAGCACCAGCATTCCCAAGCTATCACAAGCTTCTAAAAGTTCTGGGGTAGGAGCATTGTGACTGGTCCTGTAAGCATTCGATCCCATTTCTTTCAATAATTTTATTCTATAATATTGAAGGTAATCAGGTAAGGCACTTCCAATTCCAGCATGATCTTGGTGGTTATTGGTACCCTTAATTTTTACTGATTTACCATTAAGAAAAAAACCTTCGTTAGCATCAAATTTAAATGTTCGTATCCCAAATCTTGTTTTTGATTGTTGGAGAATTTTGTTTCCAACCTTAATAACTGAGATGGCTTTGTATAAATAGGGATCTTCTATTGACCAAAGACGAGAATTTAGAACCGTTAATTTTTGTTTTATTATCGAATTTTTATTTGCGTCTAAGCGAACATTGGTCTCATTTGTTTTTGCAATTATTTTTCCAGTTCTATCAGTTATGTAAGAATAAGTAGTGCAATTTGATGGAATTAAATGGCTGTTTTCAATAGTAGTTTCAATGCTTACCGAAGCAGTCTTATCTTTTAATTGAGTAGTAATGTATACACCATTTTCAGGAATAAATATTTTATCCGTAACATTTAACCAAACATGTCTGTAAATTCCAGCGCCTTCATAAAACCAACCTTCGTTTTGAGTGGCGTCTACACGAATCACTATTACATTTTCCGTTTCGAAATTCATATAATCAGTAACATCGTAGGAGTTTCCTAGGTAACCACTAAAATTAGTACCCACGTAAAAACCATTTATCCAAATGGCAGCATTTCTATAAATGCCGTCAAATTGTAACTCAAAACGATTGTTAATTTTTGATTTTTCAATGGTGAAATGTTTTCTATACCAACCAATACTAGTTTCAGGATAAAGAGCCCCAACAGGTTTGTAGCCGTGGCTATCCATACTTTGAGTTTCTGATTTTTCAAATGGCAGCGAGACCACCCAATCGTGAGGAATATTAATTTTAGTCCAAGCAGAATCTACAAATTTTGGATTTACGATAGTAGTATCATAAACATTCGATTTATGGAATAAAAGGACATTTCCATAATTGAAATCTTTACTTGGATCTGCTGAATTTCCAAAATGAAACCTCCAATCTTCGTCAAGGCTAATTTTATTTTGAGCAAAGGAACTGGTACTTATAAAACAAATAGAAATAAAAAATGCTATTTTATTAATCGATCGGAATATTATTTTCATCATTTTGCCGTGTTAATTTCTAAAAGCATCTAGTGCTAGTGATGGCTTTCCGTTGGTTTGCCAACAGTTTAATTGATAGCCGCTCCACGTTTTTTCACCTTCCGGTTCCCAATAAATTACCCCAAGTCCTTTTTGATTTGGCACATTTCTTACCGCATTAATCGTTGCAGTAAGCATGTCTTTTGTATTTTGCACCAGGGTATAATCGCCACCAACTTCCACCACCATCACTTCTTTGTTGTATCGGGAGACCATATCGTTTAAATTATTTTGTAGGTCGGCAATTGACATGGTGTAATTACTGTTCAACCAATAAGGATAATAGGAGAGACCAATAACATCATATCTCACATTGTAGGTTCTTGCATTGTCAAAAAACCATCTAAATCGCGAATTATTATTGCCTTGATCAATATGTACAACCACTTTTATCGTTGGATCGATCGCTTTTGTGGCATCGTAACCTTTATTTAAAAGCTGTGCTAGCTGACTAAAATTCGTTGAATTTCCTTCAGGCCAAAGCATGCCTCCCGGGATTTCATTTCCAATTTGAACCCATTCTGGAGTTACACCGGCAGTTTTTAGAGCAGTTAACACCTCAAAAGTATGGTTGTAAACGTCACTTAATAAGGTGGTAAAGGAATGCGAAGCCCAGGCTGCAGGCTTGTTTTGATGCGCTGGATCCGCCCAAGTATCACTATAATGAAAATTAATCATAACCCGCATACCCAAGTTTTTTGCTCTTACCGCCATCGCTACCGTTTCTTCTTTGCTACAGTGTCCATTAATTCGGTCATTGGATGGATTCACAAAAACTCGTAATCGGATCGTGTTCATTCCTCGGTCTTTTAGCAACTGCAAACAGTTTTTTTCTGTTCCGTCAGCATCGAAAAACCGGTATCCAGTTGCTTCCATTTGTGACAACCAACCGACATCTGCTCCTTTGGCAAAATTAGAGTTAGGCGTTGGATTAGGAATTGGAGCCGGATCTGGAGTTTGGGAACTGCTACAATAGGATAATAGTAATGAACTTGTTACTACAATTAGTAATAAAATTTTGGATTTTGAATTTTTCATATTTAATGGATTTCAAATTTATATACTGTTTTTTGCAAATAAGTTTCGTCTTTTTTCAATACGGAATTTGGAAAATGGGGATGGTTTGGGGCGTCAGGAAAATTTTGAGTTTCAAAACAAATTCCACTATTGGATTGGTATTTCATTTTTTCTTTTCCAGTTAATTGATCGTCATATTTCCCACCCACAAAAATATGGACCGACGGTTGATCAGTAAAAACCAGCATTTTCAAATTATTTTTTTCACTGTAAAGAGAGGCTGCAATTTTATTTTCTTTATTTAATACAAATGAAGTATCAATTTTATCGGGGCATTTTTTAGTGCTTGAGAAGTCATTTGGAGAATTAACTACGTTTAAAAGCACACCAGTTGGAACATTGTCCGCATTGGTTTCTAAAAGTGTTTTAGAGTTGATGTATAGGTCTTGATTTGCCACTGTTTCTGCAGGTCCTTCAAGATTAAAATAACTGTGATTGGTCATATTCACAATCGTGTCTTCAGAAGTAGTGGCGAGGTACTCAATACTCAATTCATTATTTTCGGTTAGCGTATAATTTAGTTCTACTTTTAAGTCACCTGGAAAACCACTTTCATTATTTGGACTAAAATAATACAGTGAAATGGATGGATTTTTACCTTCAGTTATTTTTACAACCTCCCAATTTCTTTGGCTAAAACCAATATTACCGCCGTGGAGTGAATGACTATTTAGGTTTTTTTCTAGTTGGTATACGTTATTGTTTATTGTAAATAGACCTTTGTTAATTCTGCCAGAATATCTTCCTACAGTAGCTCCAAAATAAGGAGAACCACCAATTTCATAGGATTTTATATAGTCTTCTAACGAGTCCAATCCCAAAACTACGTCAATCATTATTCCCGATTTTAAAGGTATTTTTAGTGAGGTAATCGTAGCGCCGTAATTAATTATTTTAACTTCAATACCATTATTATTTTTCAATTCATAGCTGTAAACAGCATCGCCATTTGGCATTGTTCCAAATAATTTGCTTTTTGAATTGATTGTAATTTCAGACATTACGGACTTGCTAATTAACTTTTCCCAAATATATTATCTTTATCTGAAAAATAGTTAATTAAATTATTCTTTCTGAAAATTAGTAGAGATCGAAAATAATTGTATTAATTCTAAATGCTAAAATAAAACGGCAATTTCGCTATTCACAAACTCCAAAAATCGTTCATCCTCAGCAGTAAAAGGATCTAAAGTGTTGGAATCAATATCTATTTGGCCAATATTAACCCCATTTACAAATAGGGGAACCACAATTTCCGATTTTACAGTAAAACTACAAGCGATATAGTTGTCTTGTGCAGCCACATCAGGAACTACAAAATTACTATTTGAAACCGCCACTTGACCGCAAATTCCTTTTCCAAAAGGGATAACAGTGTGATCTGTTGGAGCGCCAACATAGGGACCCAAATGCAAAGTTTGAGATTCATGATTTGCAAAATAAAAACCAACCCAGTTGTAATGTTCAATATTTGCCTCTAAAAGCGCACAAATATGCAATAGCTTCTCGTCTCGAGAGGTGTTTTCAGTACTTGCTATTTCAATAACTAGAGGTTGTAATTCGGAGAAAGTCATAATTTTTATTTTTACAAAAGTATTTAATTGCGCTCATCTTTTTTTATATAAATTTGTTAAAAATTACAATTGTGAAGAATTATTGGATTCAATATAAACCATTTTTACTTTTCTTGGTTAAATTTATTTTCACCTATTTGGTACTTACCGCTGCTTATCAATATTATTTAAATCAATATGATATTAAAAAATATGAAGTTGACGGGTTTACCACGTTGGTGACAAATCAAGTTGAACAATCACTTTTGTTCTTCAATTGTGATGCTCATATAGACCTTCATCCAACACAACCTTGTTATAAGTTCTTTTATAATGGAAAAAGTGTTTCTAGAATTGTTGAAGGTTGCAATGCTTTAAGTGTTATAATTTTATTTATCGCTTTTGTAATTGCTTTTTCAGGTAAAATTAAAAATACAATTTACTTCATTATCGCTGGAAGTTTGATTATTCATATATTAAATATTACAAGAATTGCACTATTAATGGTTGCCTTTTATCATTTTCCTAAAGCCAATTTTATTTTACATGATATTTTATTTCCATTGGTTATTTATGGGGCTGTTTTTATTTTATGGATTATTTGGGTGAATAAATTTTCATACTATGCTAGAAAACCTTCTTAATAATAAAATCAGAGTTTTAGTTTTGTTTTTGTTGGTGCTTGTTTTAGCGTCAATTAGAATATTTGAAGAATCGTTATTCTACGATCCCTTTTTATATTATTTCAAGAACGATTTTAACAATTTCCCTTTACCAATTGTAGAGAATTTGAACTTGTTTTTAAGTTTGTTTTTCAGGTATTTACTGAACTCAGTAGTTTCAATAATTTTTATTCAAATTGCTTTTAAAGATTTTAACTTCACCCAATTTGCTGCAATTTTATACGGACTTTTGTTCATTATATTAATAATTGCTTTTTATGTTGTTTTGGAATTTTATGCTGATGAAAACAAAATGGAGTTGTTTTATATTCGTAGGTTTTTAATCCAACCACTATTTTTATTATTATTTATTCCTGGTTATTTAATACAAAAACGGAAGAATTAATTTTAACACAATATTAATTTTCATTTTATTTTATCGTTTACCTTTGCATTATGAATTTTCGAAAACACATTTGTATAACTCTGGCTTTCTTATTGTTGGTATCCAACATTGGATTTGCATTTAATGTACATTATTGTGGCGACGAAATTTCATCAATTTCATTAAAAACCACTTTATCTTCAGAAGAAATTGAGAAGAATTGCTGTGGCGAAATAGAAGAAAAATCAGATTGTTGTGATACTAAAGTGTTGCATTTTCAAAAAAAATCGGAAGCTTCATTGTCCCATTTATTTTTTCAAATAACCGATTTTCATTTACCTGATAATCATTGGAATCCAAATACTCCAGTTACAATTTCGAATTTTAAATCAAATTCAACCACAACTTATTTTTGTGATGCCAATGCGCCACCCTACTTTAAGTTGTATTCCCAATTTATTTTCTACGCTTAATTTTTATGTTTTTGAAGATTAATCACATTTCACGTGGTTATAAATCATTTTTAACATAAAAATCAAATAATGCAAAAACAAATTTCAATTCTAATATTGCTGTTTTCTTGTTCTTATAATTTATTTTCTCAAGATACATTGAAGGAAATAAAAGTTCAAAATTCGAGTAAGAGTTTGCAAAAATCATTAAAACTAACCGCCAATACTACCATTCTTTCCAGTAAAGAATTGTTGAAGGCCGCATGCTGTAATTTGGCTGAGAGTTTTGAAACCAATCCATCAATCGATGTTAACTTTTCAGATGCTTTAACCGGAACCAAACAAATAAAAATGTTGGGTTTGACCAGTCCGTATTTAATGATTACTGAGGAGAATATTCCTTCAGTTCGCGGCGCTTCTCAGGCTTACGGATTGTCATTTACACCAGGAACATGGGTAGAGAGTATCCAAATTACCAAAGGCGCTGGAAGTGTTGTGAACGGTTATGAAAGTGTTTCAGGTCAGATAAATACCGAATTAATTAAACCCAATAAAGACATTGCATTTTTTGTAAATGCTTACGGATCTTCTGATTCACGATTCGAATTAAATACTCATTTCAATAAAAAAATATCTGATAAGTGGAGCTCTAGTTTGTTCGTTCATGGCAATACCAGAATCACCAAAAATGATATGAATAATGATGGATTTCTAGATAATCCATTGGGAAAACAAATCAATATTTTAAATCGTTGGGAATACACCAATGCTCAAAAAGGGTGGGTTAGTTTTACCAATTTTCGATATCTTAATGATAAAAAACAAACGGGTCAATTGGAGTTTGTACCAAATAGGGACCGCTTGACAACTAATTTTTGGGGTTCAGAAATCAATACCGAACGAGTAGATATTTCAACAAAATTGGGCTATGTTTTTCCGGATATGCCATTTCAAAGCATTGGTTTTCAAAATTCTTTTAATAGCCATAATCAGGAGTCCTATTTTGGTTTAAACCAATACAATATCAAGCAAAAAAGTTATTATTCCAATTTGATTTTCAATTCAATTATTGACAATACAATGAATAAATTTTCAACGGGAATTAATTTTGCCTATGACAATTATGGCGAGTTTGTAAATCAAATAGATTATAGTAGAACCGATAATTCTCTGGGGGTATTTTTTGAATATACTTATGATAATACAAGTAACTTCAGTGTTGTGTTAGGAGGTAGATTTGATAATCACAATAGGATAGGTGCTTTTTTTACCCCTCGTTTACATGTTAGATACAATACTTGGGAAAAGGGTGTATTACGGTTTTCGGCAGGTCGCGGAATACGAAGTGCTAATATTTTTGCAGAAAACCAACAGCTTTTTGGAAGTTCAAGAAATTTTGAAATTCTAAATTCCAGTGGAAAAATTTATGGACTTAATCCTGAAATCGCTTGGAATTACGGACTCAGTTTTTCTCAAAAATTCGTACTTTTTAACAAAAATGGTGATATAGGATTTGATTTCTACAGAACCGATTTTCAAAACCAAGTAGTAGTTGATCTTTACCAGGGACCGCAACAAGTCGTATTTTATAATTTGAACGGAAAGTCGTTTGCCAACAGTTTGCAAATAGAATTGAATTATGAATTGGCAAAACACTTTAATTTGAGAACGGCCTATAAATATTACGATATTCAAACGGATTATCAATATGTTACTCAAGAACGACCTTTGCAGGCCAAACATCGTTTTTTCGGAAATTTAGAATACCAAACTCATTTATTGGATGATGGAAAACAATGGAAATTTGATTTTACGATAAATTGGATTGGAATACAAAGATTGCCCAACACCATTTCTAATTCAGGCATTGATTTTATGCCAGATTTTTCTCCCTCATTTTCAGTAATGAATATGCAAATTACCAAAGTTTTTTCAAGTACTTTTGAAATATATGTTGGTGGAGAGAATATAGGAAATTATAAACAAGAGAAAGCGATATTAGGAAGTAACCAACCTTTCAGTACTGCATTTGACACCTCTATTATTTACGCGCCAATATTTGGACAAATGTATTATGTAGGATTAAGATATAAAATCAAATAACCAATTATAGTAACAATTAAATCAACAATTATGAAAAAATTAATTTTAGCAACAGTATTACTTTTAGGTGGATTTTCAATCCAAGCACAAGAAAAATTAAACAAAAATGCCAAGTATGAAATCGAGGTAAATGGAAGCTGTGACATGTGTCAAAGCCGAATTCAAAAAGCAGCATTTTCAATTGCAGGAGTAAAATCAGCAACTTGGAGCATTGAAACACACAAATTGAATTTAATTTTAAATGAAGAAAAAGCGACTGTTTTGGACGTAAAAAAAGCGGTTGCCAAAGCTGGGTATGATACTGATGAGGTAAAAGCAACTAATGAAAACTATGATAAATTACCTGGTTGTTGCCAATATGAAAGGAAATAAGGAGTTATTAATGCGTTAATTTAATTTTAATTCACACGATTTAATTGTGTCTAAATTAAATTTTAGTTACTTTCACGCCCGATACAAATTTTGTTTTTGACAAAGTAAACCAATTTATCTATGAATAATTTTGATTGGACTCAATTAGTAAATCCTGAGTTTTATATTACCCTTCAAATTGCAGGTTTCCAAATTGGTCTTTACATTGTCTTATTTATTGTTTTTGCGGAAACGGGACTTTTTGCAGGATTTTTCTTACCAGGTGATAGTCTTTTATTTTTATCTGGAATTTATGCTGCTGGCTCAGTTACTGACGGAGTTTACCACCCAGGTTTAGTAGATCAATTTGTTCATATTGAAAGTGATTTTTTAAATGTTCTAATCTTAGTTTGCTTTATTTCTATAGCAGGAATTCTCGGAAATATGGTAGGGTATTGGTTTGGAGCTAAAAGTGGGTATTATCTTTTTAAGAAAGAAGATTCCTTTTGGTTTAAGAAAAAATACCTAGTTCAATCGAAAGATTTTTTCGAAAAGTATGGGGGTAAAGCCATAATCTACGCTAGGTTTTTACCAATATTCAGAACTTTTGCCCCTATAATTGCTGGAATTGTACAAATGGACAGAAAAAAGTTTATGTTTTTTAACATCTTAAGTTCTTTCTTATGGGCTTCTGTTCTAATATTTTCAGGACATTATTTATATGGAATATTCTTAAATTACGGTATAAATTTGAAAAATTATATTGAGTATATAGTAATCGGAATTATATTAATTTCAACATTACCAGTACTACTCAAACTCTTGAAAAAAACAGTAGTTAAATAATATAAATTAGTTTATAAAAAAATCCGCTTCATCGAAGCGGATTTTTTTTTTATTGTATAAGAATAATATTACATCATTCCTGGCATTCCGCCACCCATTGGGTTACCTCCTGCATTTTCTTCTTTAATTTCTACTAAAGCACATTCAGTTGTTAGAATCATTCCAGCTACAGAAGCTGCATTCTCTAGGGCTACTCTAGTTACTTTTTTAGGATCAATAATACCCGCTTTTAGCATGTCAACGTATTCGTCAGTTTTAGCATTATATCCAAAATCTCCTTTTCCTTCTGCTACTTTTGCTACCACCACCGATCCTTCAAGGCCTGCATTTTCAACAATAGTTCTCAGAGGGGATTCTACCGCACGAGAAATAATTTGAATTCCAGTAGCTTCATCAGCATTGTCGGCTTTTAAATTTTTCAAAGAATTTTTAGCTCTCAATAATGCAACACCACCACCAGCAACAATTCCTTCTTCAACAGCTGCTCTTGTAGCGTGTAATGCGTCATCCACTCTGTCTTTTTTCTCTTTCATTTCTACTTCTGAAGCAGCTCCTACATAAAGAACAGCAACTCCACCAGCTAATTTAGCTAAACGCTCTTGTAATTTTTCTTTGTCATAATCAGAAGTCGTGGTTTCCATTTGACCTTTAATTTGGTTCACACGATTTTTGATCATATCGGCATCACCAGCACCACTTACAAGGGTAGTGTTGTCTTTGTCGATAGTTACTCTTTTTGCAGTTCCCAACATTTCAATGGTCGTATTTTCTAGAGTATATCCTCTTTCTTCTGAAATTACAGTTCCCCCAGTTAGAATTGCGATATCTTCCAACATTGCTTTTCTTCTGTCACCAAATCCAGGTGCTTTTACAGCGGCTATTTTCAATGCTCCACGTAATTTATTTACTACTAATGTTGATAACGCTTCACCGTCAACATCTTCTGCAATAATTAATAATGGTTTTCCCGATTGTGCCACCGGCTCTAAAACAGGAAGTAATTCTTTTAATGAAGATACTTTTTTATCGTATAAAAGAATGTAAGGATTTTCTAACTCTGCTTCCATCTTTTCAGGATTGGTTACAAAATATGGAGACAAATACCCTCTGTCAAATTGCATTCCTTCCACTACATCCACATAAGTATCTGTACCTTTTGCTTCTTCAACAGTGATAACCCCTTCTCTTCCAACTTTCGCAAATGCATTGGCAATTAATTCACCAATTACTTCATCGTTATTAGCTGAAATAGAAGCAATTTGTTTTATTTTTTCAGAATCGCTACCAACTACTTTGGCTTGTTTTGCTAAATCTGCCACGATAGTTTCCACTGCTTTATCAATTCCTCTTTTTAAATCCATTGGGTTTGCTCCAGCAGCAACGTTTTTCAAACCTTCTTTTACAATTGCTTGTGCCAAAACAGTTGCAGTTGTAGTTCCGTCACCAGCTAAATCATTGGTTTTAGAAGCTACTTCTTTTACCATTTGAGCTCCCATATTTTCCAAAGGATCTTGTAATTCAATTTCTTTGGCTACAGTAACTCCATCTTTGGTTACATTTGGGCCACCAAAAGATTTTCCAATAATTACATTTCTACCTTTAGGACCTAAAGTTACTTTTACAGCATTTGCTAATGCATCTACTCCGCGTTTTAATCCGTCGCGGGCTTCTATATCAAATTTTATATCTTTTGCCATTTTATGTTTATTTGAGATTCGTTAATTTGTTGAATTGAATGTTATACGATTGCCAATATGTCGTCTTCACGCATAATTAAATAATCTTTACCTTCTAATTTTAATTCGGTTCCTGCATATTTACCGTACAATACAGTATCACCAATTTTAACGGTCATCGTGTGGTCTTTAGTTCCAGCACCAACAGCAACAACAGTTCCTTTTTGTGGTTTTTCTTTGGCAGTGTCAGGAATAAAAATTCCAGAGGCTGTTTTTGTTTCTGCCGCTACAGGTTCAATTAGAACTCGGTCTGAAAGAGGTTTAATGTTTAAACTCATAATAATATATTTTAATTGTTTGTTGAAATTTTATAAAAATTCATTTTCAGAAATTATGCCAATGTGCTAATTATGACATTTTTACCTAAAAAAAATGCCAGCTTTGACAGGCTGGCATTTTATATTTTGAAAAAAAATTATTTTGTTGCTGGAACTACAGGCGTTGGAACCGTTTTAGCTGGTTCAGCTGGAGTTGCAGGAGTAGCAGCTGCTGGAGTTGCTTTTTGTGTGGTATCTATAATTTTAGATTCAGAATCTCCTAATGAATCTGTAAAACTTAAGCAAGATAACAAGACTAATGCAGTTAAAATCATTGCTAAGATCCAGGTACTTTTATCTAAAAAATCTGTAGTTTTTTGAACTCCACCCATCATTTGCGATCCTCCTAATGAAGAAGATAATCCACCACCTTTAGGGTTTTGAACCATAATTACTACAATTAGTAAAAAACATACTATTGTTATTAATACTAAAAAAATTGAAAATGTACTCATTGTTATTTATTATTTTGTTGTAAAATCTTAATATCCGAAATACGGTTTGCAAAGAAACTACTTTTTTCTGGATATTTCAAAATTAATATTTCATAAGCTTGAATAGCTTTGTCATATTTATGTTGTTCTAAATAAACCCTTGCTAAGGTTTCGGTCATTAAATACGGACTATTTTCTGAACTTTGCTCTAATTTAAAGGTGGTTTCAGAATCTTTTTTAATTGGTGGAATTTTTGGATTCGCTTCAATAAACTTATCTATTAAGGATAATTTTTTCTGCTTTTCAGGGTCAATTGTAGTGGTTTTTTCTTCTTTTGGAACAGTATTTTCCCTTACTATTGGATGAATTTTTGATAATTGTAGCCATTCTTCAAATGAATATTTTTCAGTTAATGAAAAAACAAATGGTTTCCCCATGCTAAGTTTTTCTTCAATTGGCCCGCCTGAATTGATCACTTCAGTTGGAGACGCCTCTTTTATTGAAGTCAATATAGATTGCTCTAATGAATTTTCTCTTGACCCAAATTTCTCTTCTTTAAATATCAATTCTGTAGCATCAACATCAATTTCATTTATTTCAGCTAATTTTTGTTCGTACAGATTTTTATCAATTCTTGTAAAGGTATCAGAAATTATAAAATCAAATAAAACAGTTCTATCGGTGGTGTGTGCCGCCGTATTTTTTAATTCATAATTGTATCGAAAACTCTCTTCATTATAAAGTCCTTTCAATCGTAATGCTCTGGCACTTTGGAAATAAGGAAACTCCGAAACTATTTTTTCCAACGACAAAGTTTGCTTGTCATTAATAGCTTTCGGGTTATTTATTAAAGTTAAGTATTCGGTTATATTCATTTCAAATAATCAGTTGATTACCATTTTGCTAACGATTCATTAAAAATATCTTGGGTGATTCTTTCAAAGATAATATCTAAATTCTCTGATAGTTTTGCTCCAACAAGCTGGTTTGCGCCATCGTAATCATTATAGAAGGAAAATTTTTTCTCAAAATTATCGGCCTCTTTATTTTTATTTGTAAACCTAACATTTACAATAATTGACAATCTGTTTTGTGATGTTCTTTGATCTGCAGTAGCGGTCATAGGACTAATTCTATAATCTACGATTTCCCCTTCATAAACTAAATCGCCATTTGAACTAGTTAAGTTCAAATTGGTTTGATTCTGAATTAAATTCTGTAACCTTTGGGTAAATATTCTTTCTATTCCTGGCTCTATTAATGGAGCGCTATTTTGAAAATAATTTACTTGAAAGGACTTGGCATCAATTTTTCCAGTTCCTGTAAAATTATACACAGAACAACTACTGAATGTAATCAGAGTTAAAAATGCGATTATGAAGTTAATTTTTCTCATTATAAATTTAAAATCCAAAGATATTCAAAAATAATTGACATTTAACAATTACCATTTAAAGATCAAATTGCTTTATTTTTCTATACAAGGTTCTTTCAGAAATACCCAATTCATCTGCGGCAGCTTTTCTTTTTCCTTTATTTTTTTCTAATGATTTTTTGATCATTTCAATTTCTTTTTGCTCTAATCTCAGCACTTCTTCCTCCACATCTTCAACTGTTTCAGCTAAGAAATAATTTTCATCATGATCTTTAAATTCAGCAATTTCAATTTTTTTAGTGACCGGTAATAACGCTAATTCTTCTTGTTCTTCAAATTCAATTTCATTGTCACTATCCTTATTTCCATATATTTTCTGAATCAAATTCTGGTTGGTTTCCTGAACTTTAGTGGCGCCATTTTTAAGTAATTCCAAAGTCAACTTTTTCAAATCGTGTAAATCACTTTTCATATCAAAAAGGACTTTGTACAAAATTTCTCTTTCATCTCTAAAATCACTTTTGTTCTTTTTATCTTTAATTATAGAGGGTAAATTGGTGCTTTCATCTGGTAAATAAGATTGCAAAGTTGCTGAAGTTATTTCGCGATTGGTTTCTAAAACAGATATCTGCTCGGCTACATTTCGTAATTGTCGAATATTTCCACTCCATCGAAATTGCAATAGAGTTTGAACGGCAAAATCATCTAGTTTTATGGCTGGCATTTTATATTTATGAGCAAAATCAGAAGCAAATTTTCTAAACAATAAGTGAATATCATCCTTTCTTTCTCTTAATGGTGGAAGTGCAATATCAACCGTACTCAATCGATAATACAAATCTTCTCTGAATTTGCCTTTATCTATAGCGTCAAACAAATTCACATTAGTAGCAGCTACAATCCTAACATTTGTTTTTTGAACCTGTGAAGAACCCACTTTTATAAATTCTCCATTTTCCAAAACACGTAACAATCGCACTTGAGTTGTTAAGGGTAATTCGCCCACTTCATCCAAAAAAATAGTTCCACCATCAGCTACTTCAAAGTAACCTTCTCGAGTTCCCGTCGCTCCTGTAAAAGATCCTTTTTCGTGACCAAAAAGCTCGCTATCAATAGTTCCTTCAGGTATCGCACCGCAGTTTACCGCAATGTATTTTCCGTGTTTTCTGTGAGAAAGGGAATGTATAATTTTTGGAATATTTTCTTTTCCAACACCACTTTCTCCTGTTACCAATACTGAAATGTCAGTCGGTGCCACTTGAATCGCTTTTTCAATTGCGCGGTTTAGCTTTGGGTCGTTCCCAATAATTCCAAACCGTTGTTTTGTTGATTGAATTGTTTCCATTTTTATAATTAATAATTGATTATGAACAATTAATTTTCTTATTTTGATATTATGAATTATCCATTTATTTAGTTCATTCCGCTTAGTCCTACCGCTTCACCTTTTAAAGTTCCGCTCGTGCAACTTAGAATTTTCACATTTACAAAATCTCCAATTTTATAATTTTCCTTTGGAAAAACTACTGTAATACTTTGCGAATTTCTTCCAGAGAATTCTTCAGTTGATTTTTTAGATACTTTTTCAACTAATACTTCTACCGTTTTTCCAATGAATTCCTCACTTCTTAACCAGGCATGTTTTTGTTGCAAATCGACTATTTCTTGTAATCTTCGCGCTTTAGTTTCTTCCGAAACATCGTCATCCATTTTGCGTCCAGCCAGTGTTCCCGGTCGTTCAGAATACGAATACATATAACCGAAATTGTATTTTACATAGTCCATCAAACTCAAAGTATCCTGATGATCTTGCTCTGTTTCTGTTGGAAAACCGGCAATCATATCTTGAGATATCGAACATTCAGGAATGATAGTTCTAATTTTGTCAATCAAAGCCATGTACTCTTCGCGAGTGTGCAAACGATTCATTTCTTTCAAAATTCGGTTGCTTCCCGATTGAACCGGTAGGTGAATGTGCTTGCAAATATTATCGTATTTGGCAATAATATGCAAGATGCTCTCGTGCATATCCTGTGGATTCGAGGTCGAAAACCGAATTCTCATTTTCGGAAATGCAACTGCAACCATTTCTAACAATTGATCAAAATCCACGGCTGTGGCCTTTTGCATTTCACTAGCATTTACAAAATCCTTCTTCAAGCCTCCGCCGTACCATAAATAGCTATCCACATTTTGACCTAAAAGAGTTATTTCTTTAAATTCCTTATCCCATAAATCTTGAATTTCCGATAGAATACTCTGTGGTTCTCGACTGCGTTCACGTCCTCTGGTAAATGGGACTACACAAAACGTACACATATTATCACAACCTCTGGTTATGGAAACTAAAGCTGTAATTCCGTTGCTCATCAATCGAACGGGTGAAATATCACCGTAGGTTTCCTCTTTTGACAAAATCACGTTAATCGCATCACGACCTTCTTCAACTTCATTCAATAAATTCGGTAAATCTTTATAGGCATCAGGGCCAACAACCAAATCAACAATTTTCTCTTCCTCTAAAAATTTGTCTTTCAATCGCTCTGCCATACATCCCAAAACGCCCACTTTCATCTTCGGATTAATGCGTTTCACGGCATTGTATTTTTCCAAACGCTTGCGAATAGTTTGCTCCGCTTTATCACGAATCGAACACGTATTTACCAGAACTAAATCGGCTTCTTCTAATATTTGCGTGGTATTATAACCATTATTTGACAAAATAGAGGCTACAATTTCACTGTCAGAAAAATTCATAGCACAACCGTAACTTTCTATATAAAGTTTCTTAGAGTTTTCAGCTTTGTGTTCTATAACAAGGCTTTCCCCTTGTTTACTTTCTTCAATCGTTTTTTCCATTATTCATTTAAAAGTGCAAAGATAATGCAATTCGCATAAATATGACAAGTTGTCAGCCTAAGAATTAACATTATATAGGTAGCTATTCCCGCTTTCTGTTTCAAGGCCTCACAAAAAAGTGCTGTTTTGTGATTTTAAAGCGAGCTCTTTCTAGTCGCTACTATAAAATCACAAAACTAAAAACACTTTTTTTGCTCCGGGCTTTCCACTTCAATCGGGGCTATTGAGTCGATTTCAGTATCTGATTTAAAATTATTTTTCATTTCAAACGCTCTTTAAAAGCGACTGTTTTTGGGTAAATTTCATACTTTTAAAAAATCAAAAGTGCAATATTTAAAAAAATCATATACTTTTGTCGCAGTTAAATACAATCCAATGTCAAAGAATTTAGTAATCGTAGAGTCTCCTGCAAAAGCCAAAACTATTGAAAAATTCCTGGGAAGTGATTTCCAAGTGGAGTCCAGTTATGGTCATATTGCCGATTTACCATCTAAAGAAATTGGGGTAGATGTTGCCAACGGGTTCAAACCTAAGTACGAAGTTTCTGCCGATAAAAAAGCATTGGTTTCTAAACTAAAAACACTAGCTAAAAAGGCCGACATGGTTTGGTTAGCGAGTGACGAGGACCGCGAAGGAGAAGCTATTTCTTGGCACCT
Organism: Flavobacterium sp.; assembly: GCA_021740105.1. GTDB lineage: Bacteria > Bacteroidota > Bacteroidia > Flavobacteriales > Flavobacteriaceae > Flavobacterium. The sequence goes on along the minus strand of JAIPAM010000004.1, from coordinate 49,735 downwards.
AGCCGAAGAATTGAAATTGGATAAAAACAAAACAAAAAGAATTGTATTTCACGAAATTACCAAAACTGCTATTCTAAAAGCAATTGATAATCCTAGAGAAATCGACTATAATTTGGTAAATGCACAACAAGCACGTAGAGTTTTAGACCGTTTAGTTGGTTACGAACTTTCTCCTGTTTTGTGGAGAAAAATTAAAGGCGGACTTTCTGCCGGACGTGTTCAATCGGTTTCTGTTCGATTAATTGTAGAAAGAGAAAGAGAAATCCAAAATTTCAATTCCGTTGCTACTTTTTCAATCGTAGCCGAATTTACCAACGAAGCTGGAAAAGCATTCAAAGCTAAATTGCCAAAAAATTTCAATACCAAAAAAGAAGCAGAGGATTTCTTGAATAAAAATATTGGCTCAATATATAAGGTAGCCGATTTAGAAACGAAACCAACAAAAAAATCTCCAACGGGACCTTTTACCACCTCGACTTTACAACAAGAGGCTGCAAGAAAATTGTATTTACCTGTTGGAATTACCATGCAATTAGCCCAACGGTTATACGAAGCTGGACTAATTACTTACATGAGAACAGACAGTGTAAATCTCTCTAAAGAAGCAATGGACGCCGCGCAGGCTGAAATTGTAAAATCTTATGGCGCTGAATTTTCTCACCCTAGAAATTTTGTCAATAAAAGTAAAGGGGCGCAAGAAGCTCACGAGGCGATTCGGCCTACAGACATGTCTCGACATACTGTAAATATTGATAGAGATCAAGCTCGTTTGTATGATTTAATTTGGAAAAGAACGTTGGCTTCTCAAATGAGTGACGCCAAGTTAGAAAGAACCAACGTAAAAATTGAAGCCAATAACCATGGAGAAATTTTTACAGCTTCAGGAGAAGTTTTACTTTTTGAAGGATTCTTAAAGGTATATCTTGAAGGACACGATGAGGATGATGATGAGCAAGAAGGAATGTTGCCTTTAATGAAAGTAAATGAAAATTTAGATTGCAATTATATTACTGCAACCGAAAGATATTCCAGAGCAGCAGCGCGATATACAGAAGCTTCTTTGGTAAAAAAATTAGAAGAATTAGGAATTGGTCGACCATCCACTTATGCGCCTACAATTTCTACTATTATCAATAGAAAGTACGTTGAGAAAGGAAACTTAGAAGGTCAAGAACGCAAATATGCCCAATTGGTTTTACAATCGGGTCAACTAACAGAGAAAATACTTAAAGAAAATACGGGTTCTGATAAGGGAAAACTAGTTCCAACAGATATTGGTACCATTGTAACTGATTTCTTAGTTAAAAATTTTGAGACCATTTTAGATTATAATTTTACCGCAAAAGTCGAACAAGATTTTGATGAAATTGCTGAAGGAAATGTCAATTGGACTAAAATGATGCAAGAATTTTATGATAAATTCCATCCTTCAGTTAAACAAGTTGAAGAATATGCAGAGAGAGAAAGCGGGGAGCGAATATTAGGGATCCATCCTGAAAGTGGCAAACCAATTTCTGTTCGTTTAGGAAAATTTGGTCCGATGGCACAAATTGGCGCAGCCGATGATGAGGATAAAAAATTTGCCAGCCTAATGGCAGATCAAAACATAGGAAATATTACCCTTGAAGATGCCTTAAAATTATTTTTATTACCTAAAAATTTAGGTGTTTATAAAGGAGAAGAAATTGAAATTAACAATGGTCGTTATGGACCTTATATCAAATTTGGATCAGCCTTTATTTCGTTGCCAAAAGGAGAAAATCCAACTGATGTGACCCTTGAACGAGCACAAGAATTAATTGATGAAAAAACACTTGCCGATGCGCCAATAGCAATATACAAGGGGGAAGGAGTTCAAAAAGGAGTGGGGCGCTTTGGTCCATTTATTAAATGGAATGGGGTGTTCATTAATGTGAGTAGAAAATACAATTTTGATCATTTATCCCAGTCAGATATTGAAGAATTAATCGAAGATAAATTACAAAAAAATATCGATAAAGTACTTCATGATTGGAAGGAAGAAGGAATTGTTGTTGAAAAAGCACGTTGGGGAAGATCATTAATCTTAAAAGGAAAATTAAAAATAGAATTAGGAAAAGAAATTGACGCTACCAATTTATCATTAGCTCAAGTTCAAGAGATAATTGCTAAGAAAACACCTGCAAAAAAAACGGATACGAAAAAGACTACTGCTAAGAAACCAACTGCTAAAAAGAAATAGTAAATGGAATTTGATTTTTTAATACCGATTAACAACGAAGTTCTTGAGCTTGTAAGCCAATTAAACTCACAACATTTAGGGAGTAAAATGGTACTGCATACTAGCGAAGATTTTCCTGATCTTAGTAAAATCAAAATTGCAATAATTGGAGTCCTTGATAATAGAGGTGATTCAAATTCAATTTCGGATGTAGATTTAACAGCAATTAGAAAAGAATTGTATTCACTTTATCCAGGAAATTGGGAAGCTTCAATTGCTGATTTAGGGGATATTGCAGCAGGAAATTCAGTTGAAGATACTTTTTTTGCTCTTAAAAGTGTAGTTTCCATTTTAATAAAAAACAAAATTATTCCTATTGTAATTGGTGGCTCACAAGATTTAACCTATTCGATGTATCGCGCTTATGATGAGTTGGAACAAATGGTTAATTTGGTTGCCATTGACAGTAAATTTGATTTAGGAAAAGAAAGTGATTCACTATCTTCACATTCTTATTTAACAAAAATAATAGTAGAAGAACCTAACAATCTATTTAATTATTGCAATATAGGTTATCAAACTTTTTATAATTCTCAAGAGGAAATCGATTTAATTGAAAAATTATTTTTTGATGCCTACCGTTTGGGTGATGTATGCAATAATTTAGCTATAGCGGAGCCTGTTTTTAGAGATGCCGATTTAATAAGTTTAGATTTAGGGGCAATTAAATCGTCAGATTCAGGAAATTTTATTAAATTTGCTCCTAACGGTTTTAATGGAAAGGAAATTTGTTCCTTGGCTCGGTATGCAGGAATTAGCGATAAAGTTACCTCATTTGGGATATTTAATCAAAATAATTCTAAACAAGAATCTTATTTGATTTCTCAAATTATTTGGTATTTTATTGAAGGTTTTCATTACAGATCAAATGAATTTCCATTTGGCAGTAAAGACAATTATTTGAAGTATATCGTGCCTTTAGAGGAGGAAGAGTTAATTTTTTATAAAAGTGATAAAACAGAAAGATGGTGGATTGAAATACCATTTATCTCCAATTTAAATAATAAATTAAAAAGAAACACGTTATTACCATGTTCGCATGAAGAATACATAGTTGCTTGTAATAATGAAATGCCAGAACGATGGTGGAAAGCACAAAGGAAAAATGTTGTATGACATTTATTTAAAGAAATAAAAAAAATATATTAATAATATTTTAGCGTATTTTAATAAAAAATAATTGGTTTTTATGAAAATATTAAATAGGTTTACGCCCTCAAATACAAAAACACACATAATACAAACGCATATGAAGAAGTTTATTGCATTTACCGCAATTATAACCTTGCTAGTTAGCTGTGGAGGCTCAAGCGACAAGGGGGAACTAGTTGGGGTTAAAGGAAAAAAATGGGACCCAGAAAAACCTTTTGGGACAGTTTTAATTCCTGGTGGTGCATTTATTATGGGTAGATCTAGTGATGATGCTGCAAATACTCAAGATGCAAATACAAAAACAGTAACTGTTCGTTCTTTTTACATGGACGAAACCGAAATTAGTAATAGTGAGTACCGTCAATTTGTTGAATGGGTAAAAGATTCAACCATTAGAGTAAATTTAGCCGAAATGGCTGGTGGAGGTGCTGCTGGTGGAGGTGCTGCTGGAGGAGCCGCAGCAGGAGGATCGAAAGGAACTATAAATGATTATGCTTATTTAAATATGGATCCTGCTAATAATCCTAAAGCTACTGCTTATGATAAATACATGTTTAATAAAACAGGAGGGCTTGGAAATAATAAAATTAATCGCAAACCTAAATTAATAAAAGCGACAAATAAATATCCAGACGAAGCTTATGCTCAAGTAATGGATGAAATGTATTTGTCTCCTGAAGCTTCCTACAATGGTTTAAAAACTATGGATGCTAATAAATTAGTTTATACTTATACTTGGATGGACATCCATGCAGCTGCTAAGGCTAAAAAAGGTACTCCTAGAGAGAAATTCATCAAGCAAGAGTCTGACCCAATTTACCCAGACACAACTGCTTGGGTAAAGGATTTTAATTACTCATTTAATGAGCCAATGCACAACGATTACTTTTGGCACCAAGCTTATGCTCAATATCCTGTAGTTGGAGTCAATTGGTCTCAAGCAAGAGCATTCTGCGCTTGGAGAACATCGTATAAAAATGCCTACATTAAAAAGAAAAAAGGAAGAGATCAAGTCAATTCATTTAGACTACCTTCTGAAGCAGAATGGGAATATGCTGCTAGAGGAGGTTTAGAATCTGGAATGTATCCTTGGGGTGGTCCTTATACAAAAAATGACAAAGGATGTTTCTTAGCTAATTTCAAACCAAATAGAGGAGATTATGCCGCAGATAATTCATTATATACCGTAGAAGTTAAATCATATGATGCAAATGGATATGGTTTATACAACATGGCAGGAAATGTGGCGGAATGGACTGCAGATTCATACGAAAGTGCTTCTTATGAATTTACTTCAACTATGAACCCGTCAGTACAAGATATTGATAACAAAAGAAAAGTGGTTAGAGGGGGTTCTTGGAAAGATGCTGCCTATTACATTCAAGTTAGTTCAAGAGATTTTGAATATTCTGATACCGCTCGAAGTTATATCGGATTCAGAACAATTCAAGATTACATGGGTACTGAAACAACAGGTAAATTGACAAAAAAAGTAAAACAATAAACAATTAACAAATTAAACATTAACTAAACTAAATTATTTTTATTATGGCATTAATACCAAAAAAAACAATGAACTTTGCTTACGGAATGGGAGCAGCAGTAGTAATCGTAGGAGCTTTATTTAAAATTCAACACTGGACTGGAGCAAGTCAATTACTTATTGTTGGATTGTTAACAGAAGCGTTCATTTTTGGGTTATCTGCTTTTGACCCTGTTGATACAGAATATAAATGGGAAAATGTTTACCCTCAATTAGTTGATGAAAATGCAGCTCCTGCTAAAGCAAATAAAGCGAAATCAAATGATGATGGAGATGCTGAAGGAATGTTATCTAAAAAACTAGATGCTATGTTGAAAGAAGCTAAAATTGATGGTCAATTAATGGAAAGTTTAGGAAATAGCATCAAAAATTTTGAAGCGGCATCTAAAACTATTGCTCCAACTGCAGAGTCTTTGGCTTCTACTAAAAAATACAGCGATGAATTAACTTTAGCTGCTACTCAAATGGAGTCAATCAACGCATTGTATAAAATCCAATTAGATAGTGCTTCTAAAACAACTCAGTTGAACGAAGAGGTTGCTGAAAACAGTGTTAAATTAAACCAACAAATGCAATCATTAACTTCTAACTTGTCTTCATTGAACAATGTATATGGAGGAATGCTTTCTGCAATGAGTAACAAATAATAATTAGTTTTTTAACTATATTAATTAACAATAAAACTAATTAGAAAAAATGGCAGGAGGAAAATTAAGCCCTAGACAGAAGATGATTAACCTGATGTATCTGGTTTTCATTGCGATGTTAGCACTAAATATGTCCAAAGAAGTATTATCGGCTTTTGGATTGATGAATGAAAAATTTGAAGTCGTAAATAAGTTCTCAGAAGATTATAATAATAGTTTATTTTCTTCATTAGAAACCAAAGCATCCGAAAATGCTGCGCAGTTTGGAGTGCCTTACAGTAAAGCCAAAAAAGTGCAACAAATTTCTAAAGAATTATACACTTATCTAGGAACGTTAAAAGGAGATGTTTCTAAAGAATTTGAAAAAGAAGAGGACGGAAAACTTCCATACGAAGCAATGGATAAAGGAAGTTTTATCGACGAAAATTGGTTTGAAGGTGATGGTTATTCCAAAAAAGGAAAAGAAATCATGGCCAAGTTAGAAAATTATAAAAAAGATATTGCTGCCGTTTTTGGAGTAGATGTTAAATATAAAATTATACTTGGTAACTTAAACAAGAAATTCAATTTTGAAAATGTTATTGATAGAGAAAAAGTTTCTAAAAAATATTTGTCATACCATTTTGAAGGATTTCCAGCAATTGCCTCAATTGCAAAATTAACCAGCATACAAAACGATGTTAAATCTGTAGAGCAAGATATTTACAATGCATTAATTGGAAATACTACAGCTCAAACTGCTTCCATGAAAAACTACAAAGCAATTGTAATCATGGATAAATCTCTATTTTTCCAAGGTGAAACAGTTACTGGTAGAGTAGTATTAGGGAGATATGATGAAACTACAGTTCCAACTTCTGTAAGTGTTGGAGGAGCAAGTGTTTCTATGGAAAACGGACAAGCTATTTTCAAAATGAGTGCAGGTGCAGTTGGAGATCATGACATTAAAGGTAAATTTACTTTTAAAGAAGATGAGAAACTAATTCCTATAGACATTGAAGGTAAATATGCGGTTGTTCCTAAACCAAACACAGCTTCTATTTCATCCGATAATATGAAAGTGATTTACAAAGGGGTAAATAACCCAATGACAATATCATTCCCTGGAATTTCTGATAATAATGTAACAGTTAGTGCTCCAGGTATTAAAAAATCTGGAAATAGCCAATACGTTTGGAATATTGGAGATTTCGCTGGAAAAGAGGTTTTCGTTACTGTAAATGCTAAATTACCTGACGGAAAAGCGGTTAGTGATAAACAAAAATTCAGAGTAAAAGATATTCCACCAGCAACAGCGTTGCTTAATGGAAAAGCAGGAACGACAATTGGTTCTAAAGGAGAAATTTCTTCTGCTACTATCACAGCTGATTTTGGTGATTTTGGAAAAGATTACAAAGTAACAGCTACTGTAAAATCATTTAATGCAGTAATAAATAAAGTAAGCTATCCATGTCCTGGAGGTTCTTTAACTTCTGCAGCAGCAAATGCAATTAAGAATTTAGGAAAAAATGACGTTATTTTAATTGATCAGATTCAAGTAGTAACTAACACAGGTGTTAAACCTAAAACTGTTTTTTCTTGTTCGTTTAGAATTAATAACTAAAATTATTTAACATGTTAAGATATTCTTTGATTTTATTTTTATTGACTTCACTTACTTGTATCGGTCAGTCAAATTTATTGAATGCAAAAACACCAAAAGAAATTGGTGTAAAAAATGCAAATCAATTAAAGTACGACAATACAAAACCTTTGGATTACGGTTACATTGATGACCGTGATGTGATGTTTGGTAAGAGAATCTGGGAGTTTATCGATATCGACCAACGAATTAATTTCCCTTTATATTATCCAACAAAACCTTTGATGGATAGAAAACCTCTTTTTGATGTTTTAAGAGAATATGTTCAATCAGGTGAAAAAAACAAGATTAACATTAAAGATTTTTGTTTTCAAGACGACTATTTTAGTGTTCCACTTGATGCTTCCGAGGCCGAAAGTAAATTTAACGATTTTAGATTGACAAAAGACGGTGACGAAAATGTTACTAAAAATTTCAATCCATCTAAAATCGATCCTGTAGTTGATCCTTCTGGATTTAGAAAATTGTGCTTGAAATTAATTGAAGAAAAGAAATTAAAAGAAGGTCCTGATTATAAAACAGCCGAATTAAACGCTGTTGATGTTAAAGGATATAAAATCCAAGGATATTGGTATTTTGATAAACGATTGGCGGAATTAAAATACCGTTTAATCGCAATAGCTCCTGTAGCTTCTTCTGCTAAGAGTATTGTTGACGCTACTATGGGTCAACAAGAAATTGAAGATGAATATACTGAAATTGTTGCAAATCAAGGTACACTTTTAACGCCTCAACAAGAAGAGGAGAAAAAGGCTAAACTTAAGATTTATGAGGAAATGAGTGCTCCTGATGTTTTGTTTTGGATTTACTATCCAGCTATTAGAATCACTTTGAAAATGAATCCAACTTTTAACGATAGAAATAGTTCTAAGCCAATCAATTTTGACGATTTACTTATTGCAAGACATTTTAATGCCGTTGTTTACAAAGAGGAAAACGTGCAAGGAGATCGATTAATTGAAAAATATAAGCCGAATAACGCAATGGATCAATTGTTAGAAGCGGAGAGAGTAAAAGATAAAATTCGTGATTTCGAACACGACATGTGGAATTATTAAATTCTTACTAATTATATATCAAAACTCTTATCAATTGGTAAGAGTTTTTTATTTTATGCAAATTGATTTTACTTAAATTTGTTTACTATTATCTTATTAACTTTTATAAATGATTGATTATTTAATTGTCGGTTCAGGTTTAGCTGGAATTTCATTTGCTGAAGCGGCCCTGCAAAATCAGAAATCGATATTGATTATTGACAATCAATCACAAAACGCCTCTTTAGTTGCTGGCGGACTCTATAATCCAGTTATTTTAAAGCGATTTAGCGAAGTTTGGCAAGCCCAACAACAATTACAGGTATTGGATACCTTTTATCAAAAACTGGAAACTAAACTTAATATTAAAGTAGATTATAAAATTCCTATTCTTAGAAAATTTTTCTCCGTTGAAGAGCAAAACAATTGGTTTTCCGCCTCCGATAATAAATTGCTTGCTCCATTTTTATCCTTGAATTTAGTTAAAACAAAATTCAAAGGAATTAATTCTCCATTTGACTATGGACAAGTTTTACGAACGGGTTATGTAGACACTAAATTGTTATTGGACACTTATAAAATCTATTTAATTGAAAATAAGCTATTACTTCAAGAAACTTTCGATTACCAATCCATTCAATTTCATGATGTTTTTATTGAGTACAAACAATTAAAAGCAAAACAAATCATCTTTGCAGAAGGTTTTGGGTTACACGCCAATCCGTATTTCAATTATTTGCCTTTAGATGGCACAAAAGGGGAGTTGTTTATCATTAAAGCACCACAACTTAATTTGGACGTAATAATTAACACAAGCGTCTTTATTTTGCCTTTAGGAAATGATTTGTTTAAAGTGGGTGCTACTTATAATTGGCAAGATAAAACGAATTTACCTACCGAAGAAGGAAAATCGGAATTGCTTGCCCGTATTCATGAAATATTGAATTGTGAGTTTGAGATAATAGATCATTTTGCGGGTGTAAGACCAACTGTGAGAGATAGAAAACCACTTATTGGAACTCATCTTAAATTTCCTCAATTGCATATATTAAACGGGCTTGGAACACGTGGCGTAATGTTAGGTCCTTCAATGGCAATCGCTTTATTTGAGTCAATTGAATATGAAAATCCTCTTGATAAAACAATTGATATTAGAAGATACGATAAGAAATTATAATTATTGCTTGAAGTTTTCGTCGTAGTTAACAAACATATTAATGTAAATATTTCTAGACAATCTCATTACATAAGGGAAAGCAACTATCATAGAAATAATAATTGCAATAAAAGCTTGCTTCAAACTAGAATTACAAAACACATAAGATATAATAAATGCAGCAACACCCACAGCAACATTCAAGGCATAACTAACATACATTGCGCCATAAAAAAAGGAAGGTTCTATTTGGTATTTCAATCCGCAGTGTCTGCAATAGTCATTCATTGATAATATTTTAGTAAGTTTAAACATGTTTTTTTCCTTATACATGCTCTCATTTTGACATTTAGGACAACTTCCTGTTAAAATACTATTTAATTTGGATCCTTTTTTTAACATTTGCAAAAAATTTTAAATTACCGTTTTCGGTGTGCAAATTTAATCATACTATTTTAATAAAATCTTAATTAATGCTTAATATACACAACTTATCAGTTTCTTTTGGAGGTACTTATTTATTTGAGGAAGTGACCTTTCGTTTGGGTGCTGGTGACCGAGTGGGTTTGGTGGGAAAAAATGGTGCTGGAAAATCTACGATGTTAAAAATATTAGCAAGAGATTTTGCTCCCGATTCTGGTGTGATTTCACAAGAAAAAGAGGTCAGGTTAGGTTTCCTTCGACAAGATATTGATTTTGAACACGGAAGAACCGTTTTGGAAGAAGCCTACGAAGCATTTACAGAAATTAAAATTGTAGAGAAAAAACTAGAGCAAATTAACCATTTATTGGTAACCCGAACCGATTATGAAAGTGATGAATACAGTCAAATCATTGAAGATCTATCCGATTATACGCATCGATTTGAATTATTGGGTGGTTATAATTATGTAGGTGACACCGAAAAAATCTTGCTAGGATTAGGATTTAAAAGAGAAGATTTCAATAATCAAACGGAAACTTTTTCTGGTGGTTGGAGAATGAGAATTGAATTGGCCAAATTGTTATTGCAATCCAATGATGTTTTGTTACTCGATGAGCCTACGAATCACTTGGATATTGAAAGTATCATTTGGCTAGAAAGTTTCTTGAGGAATTATCCTGGAGTGGTGGTAATTGTATCGCACGATAAAATGTTTTTGGATAATGTGACAAATAGAACCATAGAAATCTCTCTTGGAAAAGCATACGATTTCAATAAACCGTATTCGGAATATTTAGAATTACGTCATGAAATTCGAGAGAAACAATTGGCAACACAAAAAAATCAAGCGAAGAAAATTGAAGAAACGGAAAAACTAATTGAGAAGTTTCGTGCAAAAGCGTCCAAAGCTTCTATGGCGCAATCGTTAATAAAAAAGCTAGATAAAGTCGAACGTATTGAAGTTGATGAGGATGATAATTCGGTAATGAATATTTCTTTTCCGGTATCAAAAGTTCCCGGAAAAGTAGTTATTGAAGCTGAAAAAGTGACTAAAAGTTATGGTAATAAAACCATTTTAAAAGACATTTCTCTTTTGGTTGAACGAGGAAGTAAAATAGCTTTTGTAGGTCAAAATGGTCAAGGAAAGTCCACATTTATTAAAGCAATAGTAAATGAATTTGAGTTTCAGGGAGCGATAAAATTAGGTCATAATGTGCAAGTGGGTTATTTTGCTCAAAATCAAGCGGAATATTTAGATGGAGAAATCACGTTGCTTCAAACCATGGAAAACGCTGCTAATGATACCAATCGATCAAAAGTTCGGGACATGTTAGGCTCTTTTTTATTCCGAGGTGATGATGTGGAGAAAAAGGTGAAAGTATTGTCTGGAGGAGAAAGAAACCGATTGGCTTTATGTAAATTATTGTTGCAGCCGATTAATGTTTTGGTAATGGATGAGCCCACCAATCACCTGGATATTAAATCCAAAAACGTACTTAAAGCAGCCTTGCAAAAGTACGAAGGTACTCTTTTATTGGTATCTCACGATAGGGATTTTCTACAAGGCATGTCTAATTTAGTTTACGAATTTAAAGACCAAAAAATCAAAGAATATTTAGGTGATGTAAACTACTTTCTTGAACAACGCAATTTGGAAAACATGCGTGAAGTCGAGAAAAAAGACGTTGCTAAACAAGATGCTACCAAAGAAAATAACAAAACTTCCTATGAAGACCAGAAGAAAAATAAGTCGCTTTATAACCGTTTAAGTAAAATCGAAAGTCAAATTAAACAATTGGAAATAGACATTCAAAATGACGATAAAATGGTGGCTTCAAATTATGATAAGCACATTGAAAACGCCGACTTTTTTAAAGCGTACAATAAAAAGAAAGCCGATTTAGAAAAGTTGCTATTTGATTGGGAAGTAGTCCAAGAAGAAATTGACAGCTTATAGTTTTATTTAAAAGGATTTCTTTCTTTCCATTCCATTTTTGGTTCAAAATAGTGAAATAATTTTGGGACAAAAAAATTAATGAAACGGTTATTATGTCTCATTAATCCATATAAAACCTTAGGATTTGCTCCAACGGAGCTTTTAATTTCAAGAGCGGTACGAGCAAAAACAATTCTTCTATAACCTTTATTAATTGAATAAGCAATCATGTCGTAAAGCATATTCAAATACAACATTCTCTCTCTTTGGCATTTTTCATCATAACCTAGAAAGTAGGTATCAATGTCATTTCCATTTTTTATTAAGGTGTTAAAACCAATTAAAGTCTCGTCTTTGAAATAGCCGTAAAATAAGAATTTGTCTTTCAATGCTTTTTTGAAAATTTCAAAATGGTCATCGTTTAAGAAAAAAGTATTGAAAGGGGCTTTTTCAGCAACATTTAAATACAATTCGACTATTCGGCCTTTATAATTTTCAATGTCTTCTAATGAAAATTTACGTTTGGTAATTCCTTCTGATTTTTTACGAGCTCGCTTAAATTGGTCACGATATTTCTTAGTTAAATCTGCTACATAATCATCAAAAGTTTTCCATTGTTCTTTGATAGAAAAAACCATATTGGGCTGGGTAGTGAATTTGTAAAACGAATTAAATTTAGGCAATTCGAATAATGGAATTTGCATTTCAGGAAAATCTTTGTAAATCACTAGATGAACTTTTTGACCATTTTTCTGGATCTGTCTTTGCAATTCCTCGACCGCTTCATAGAGTAAATTAATTAAGTTTTTCGCTGGAACTTCTTCAGAAAAACATAGTGTATTTTGCCCTGTCAAAGTATTGTTTCCAACTACAAGCACATTGGAACTAAAATTTTTGAAAACAAATGTTCTAATTTTATTTTTAATGCAATTATCTCTTTCACCATAAGAATTCACCAAACTTAAATTATTGAATTGCGTTAGTGCAACTCCCACTAATTTTTCACCGTGGAATAATCCAATGAAATTACTTAAGATATTATTGGGAGACGAAACTTCTAAAATATATAAATACTCCTTTGAAAAGAAAATATTATTCGCTGAAAAATCATTCCAATTGGATGGAAATTCTGAAGTGGAAGAAAATATTTTGAATGAAAAAGAGGTGCTCAATGGTAATAATTTTCGAGGCACTAAAGTACTATATTAACTTAATGTAGAAAACAATTTCGCGTTTTTTTACTAATTTTGTAAAAACGTTAGTAATGAAAAAATATAATAGGGAAGAAGTTGCGCCAATGCTTTTAAATTTAAACGATTGGCAGTTTAATTCTGAGGGTATTGAGAAAAAATTTCAGTTTAGAAATTTTATTGAAGCACTTGGATTTATGGTAAAAGTTGGTGTAGTTTCTGAAAAAATGAACCACCATCCAGAATTATTTAATGTTTATAATAAAGTAAACATCCGTTTAACTACTCACGATGCAAGCGGTGTAACGGATAAAGATATTAAGTTAGCTTCTGAAATAGACGTATTGTTATAAGATTTATGGTGGTACTTTTTTAAATAAATTCAATGTGATTAAACTTGTTTGGGTTGCAAAAATTTTATATTTTTGCAACCCAATTTTATTAAGAAAATAAGAAAGAAAATGGATATCAAAAGAGTAGCAATAAATGCTGTAAATGAAGTAATTGTTTTGAAAGTAGTTCACATGGATTACAAAGGTCAAGTACAAAAAAGGATCAATGAAAAAATGCCATTGGCTACAGTAAAAGGTTTTAGAAAAGGTGCGGTGCCCAAAGATTTAGTTGAAAAACAATACGGAAGAGCAATTAAAATTGAAGAAGTAAAAAAAGTGGTTGACTTGGCATTGGAAAGATACATTCAATCAGAGCGTTTGAATTTACTTGGTACTCCAATAGCAAAAGAAAACCCAGATTTTCCATGGGATGATGAAGAAATGGAATTTGAATACGAAATTGGATTAGTTCCAAATTTCGATTTAGATCTTGAGGCTAAAAACAACATTATTAAATATGTGGTAACCGCAGATGACAAGTTAATTGATGAGCAAGTGGTTCGTATACAAAAACAATTTGGGACGCCAATTCCTCAAACAGTCGTTGAAGAAAGTTCAGATATAACAGGAACTTTTACTAATGCTGATCACGGAATCAATGCTCCTTATACTTTCAATATTTCTATTTTTAAAGATAAAAAAACAGGAGCTAAATTCGTAGGAAAAAAAGCGGGTGACGTAGTAACTGTAAACACAAAAGGGCTTTTTGATGACGATCATCAATTAATGGACGTTTTAAAAGTAGGTCATGATGAAGTTCATGGTTTAGCAATAGATGTTGATTTTACTGTTGAAAGTAGCAACGGAACCGAACTAGCTGAATTGAATCAAGAATTATTTGATAAACTTTTCGGACCAGGAACTGTTTCTTCATTGGCGGATTTAAAAGCTAAAATTAAAGAAGATGCTGAGTTGCAATTTGCTCAACAAGCAGATCAAAAATTGTTAACTGATGTAACTAATTTCTTAGTTGAAAATACGAAATTTGATTTACCTGCAGATTTCTTGAAAAGATGGTTGCAAACGGTTGGGGAGAAAAAATTATCTGCTGAAGAAGCAGCAATTGAGTACGAAAAATCTGAAAAAGGATTGCGTTACCAATTGATTGAAGGAAGAGCGTTAAGCCAATCAAACATCCAAGTTTCGTTTGAAGATTTGAAAGAATTCACGGCTAAGTCAATCAGACAACAAATGGCGCAATTTGGACAAATGAATCCTACAGATGAAGAGGTTCAAGGAATTGTAGCTAGAGTATTGGCAAACCAAGAGGAAGTTAAAAAACTTTCTGATCAAGTGGTAGGTGAAAAATTATTACTTCTTTTCAAAGAGAAAGCAAATGCGAAAGAAAAGAAAGTAACTTACCCTGAATTTATTGCCGCATTTTACGGAGAATAAGTTCTAGTTTAGTCAGTCTTCAATTGATAAACAATAAATAAATTATATTTGAGTGTCAGAAAATTATTTTTTGGCACTCTTTTATTTAATGCTTTGCATTAACTTTGTAAAGAATCTAGGCATTATTTTAAACTTATAAATTAAACAAAATGAATTACGGTAAAGAATTTAAGAAGTTTGCTACAAAACATCAAGGGGTTAACAATTTGTATTACGACAAACTTGTAAATGCAATGACGCCAAAAGGGATGACTCCCTATATTATTGAAGAACGCCATTTGAACGTTTCTCAATTGGATGTTTTTTCTAGACTAATGATGGATCGAATTATCTTCATGGGAACAGGAATTGACGATCAAATTGCAAATATCGTTCAAGCTCAATTGTTGTTCTTAGAAAGTGCAGATTCTGCAAAAGACATACAAATTTATATCAATTCTCCTGGGGGTAGCGTTTATGCTGGATTAGGAATTTACGATACCATGCAATACATTAAGCCTGATGTAGCTACCATTTGTACAGGAATGGCTGCTTCAATGGGGGCCGTTTTATTGTGCGCTGGTGCGGAAGGAAAACGTTCGGCATTACCTCATTCAAGAGTAATGATCCACCAACCATCAGGTGGAGCGCAAGGAGTTGCTACCGATATGGAAATTAACTTGCGTGAAATGCTAAAGCTAAAAGATGAATTGTATCAAATAATTTCAAAACATTCTGGACAATCTTTTGAAAAAGTACATATGGATTCTGAACGCGATTATTGGATGATTGCCGATGAAGCTAAAGAGTACGGAATGATTGATGAAGTTTTGAGAAGAGGTTAAAAATCGTAGTTACAAGTTTAAGGTTTAATGTTTAAGGTTGCTGGAGTAACTTTAACCATTAAACTTTTAAACTTTAAACAATAAAAAATGGCAAAAGAAAAATTAGAATGTTCCTTCTGTGGAAGAAAAAAACCAGAAACCAATTTATTGATTGCTGGAATAGACGCGCACATTTGTGATAAATGTATTGAGCAAGCAAATGGCATTGTGGTTGAGGAATTAAAATCTAATGTAAAAACTAATGTTAGCGATTTAGTTCTAAGAAAACCTAAAGAAATTCGTGCTTTTCTAGATAAATACGTCATAGGTCAAGACCAAACCAAAAAAGTAATGGCGGTTGCAGTTTACAATCATTATAAAAGATTGATGCAACAAGAAGTAGAAGATGAAGTAGAGATTGAAAAATCCAATATTATCATGGTAGGCCAAACTGGTACCGGAAAAACATTGGTTGCCAAAACCATTGCAAAAATGCTAGATGTTCCATTAGCTATTGTTGACGCAACCGTTTTAACCGAAGCCGGATATGTAGGTGAAGATGTGGAAAGTATTTTAACACGCCTACTTCAAGCGGCCGATTATGATGTGGCCAAAGCCGAAAGAGGAATTGTTTTTATAGACGAAATTGATAAAATTTCTCGTAAAGGAGATAACCCTTCTATTACACGTGATGTATCTGGAGAAGGAGTTCAACAAGCTTTATTGAAATTACTTGAGGGAACTGTTGTAAATGTGCCGCCAAAAGGAGGTAGAAAACACCCAGACCAAAAATTTGTAGAAGTAAATACTCAAAACATATTGTTTATTGCCGGAGGTGCTTTTGATGGAATTGAAAAAATTATTTCCAAAAGATTGAACCGTCAAGCGATGGGTTACAGTACTTCTAAAAATGCCGACAATATCAATAAAGACAATTTATTACAATATATTATTCCAAAAGACATCAAAGATTTTGGATTGATTCCTGAAATTATTGGTCGTTTACCGGTGTTAACTCACATGGATCCTTTAGATAGAGAAACGTTGAGAGCCATATTAACAGAGCCTAAAAACGCTTTAATAAAGCAATATAAGAAGTTGTTTTTAATGGATGAAGTGGCGTTTAACATCACTGATGAAGCCTTAGATTTTATTGTAGATAAAGCGTTAGAATATAAATTAGGTGCTCGTGGATTACGTTCTTTATGTGAAGCGATTCTTACTGATGCGATGTACGATTTGCCAAGTTCTGACGAAAAAACGTTGGATATCGATAAAGAATATGCGGAACACACCTTGAGTAAAAACTTACTGAAACGCTTGGAAATAGCGTCTTAAAGAAAATAAAAACCGTCTTTAATTGACGGTTTTTATTTTATAATCTGCATTCCTTTTAATTTTTCTAAGTAATCCCTTTGATTTGAAAGCCTAGGAATTTTGTGTTGGCCTCCTAATTTGTTTTGGTCCTTAAGCCAGTCATAAAATAAATTGGGGCGTGCAATATTTATTTTCAATTGATTTAAAGTCATATTATTATAGCGCTTGGCTTCATAATCTGAGTTTAGAGTTTGTAACGTTTCGTCCAATATTTTTGCAAAAACAGTTGCATCTGTAGGGTTATTCTTGAACTCGATCATCCATTCATGTGCCCCTTTTTCTTTACCCTTCATAAATATTGGAGCAACAGTATAATCAACCACTTCAGTATGGGTAATTTGACACGCTTTGGCAATAGCCCGATCGGTATTTTCAACCATTAACTCCTCACCAAAAACATTGATATGGTGTTTTGTTCTGCCCGTAACTCTAATTCTGTAAGGGTTTAACGAGGTAAATCTAACGGTATCTCCAATCATATAGCGCCACAAGCCAGAATTTGTTGTAATCACAATTGCATAATTTTTATTTAATTCAACATCGCACAAGCGAATTGCATGTTGGTTTGTAGTCCCAAAAACATCCATTGGAATGAATTCATAAAAAATTCCATAATCCAACATTAACAATAATTCATTGGAATCGTTTCTATCCTGAATAGCAAAAAATCCTTCAGAGGCATTGTAAATTTCGTAATATTTAAAATTTGAATTGGGAACTATTTTCTGATATTGATCTCTGTAGGGATCAAAATTGACACCTCCATGGAAATAGACTTCCAGATTTGGCCAAATTTCTAATAAATTGGAATGGCCTGTCTCTTCAAGCACTTTATTTAGTAATACTAACATCCACGAAGGAACTCCAGCAAAACTGGTTACATTTTCATTTTTAGTCTCATTGATAATCGCAGTAATTTTCGTTTCCCATTCACTCATTAAGGAAATTCGATTACTTGGAGTACTAATAAATTCAGCCCAAATAGGCATATTTTCAATAAGAATCGCCGATAAATCGCCAAAAAATGAATTGTTGTCTTCATAAATTTGAGAACTACCGCCTAAACGCAGACTTTTTCCCGCAAAAAGCCCTGAATTTTCGTTGTTATTCAAATACATACACAACAAATCCTTACTGCCTTTATAATGGCAATTTTCTAAAGCTTCACTACTTACTGGAATAAATTTACTTTTCGCATTGGTGGTTCCACTAGATTTTGCAAACCATTTTACAGGAGTGTTCCAAAATACATTTTGTTCTCCTAATCGAGTTCTTTCAATTAATGGCTGTAAATCTTCATAGGTTGAAATAGGAACTCGTTCTATAAAAGTTTCATAAGATTTTATAGATTCATAGCCGTATTCTATTCCAAGGGTAGTTTTTTCTGCGGTGCGAATTAAATTCAAAAGTAATTCTTCTTGAACTTCATTAGGGTATTTTAAAAATAGCTCAATCTGATGAATGCGCTGTTTTAAAACCCAAGAAGCGAATGAATTGATAATAGAAATTGGCATTTCAACTTTAGATTTAGTTTTCGACTTTTAGATTTGTTAAACGGTAAACAAATGCTAACTTTACCAAAAATAGCAAATTTTACGCAATTCCAATTTTAATTTTAATTTTTTAATAATGACTTACGAAGGCGTTCTAAATAAAATGCAAACGCAATTTGAAACCCCAATTCAATATTTTTTGATTTTTCAAGATAGTTTTCTTAATGTGAATCAATTATTGAATAAAAATATTGAAATCAATTTTGTGGGTTACCAATGTTTAAATTGTGGAAAAAAGAAGAAAATTTTTCGTCAAGGTTTTTGCTATGATTGTTTTTTCTCCAGCCCAGCGGTAGGCGATTGGATAATGAAACCGGAACTGAGCACGGCTCATTTAGGAATTCAAGATCGTGATCTAGCTTATGAAGAACGAGTCCAATTGCAACCGCATATAGTTTATTTAGCCTTATCAAGTGAAGTAAAAGTTGGAGTAACGCGTAAAACTCAAATCCCTACTCGTTGGATAGATCAAGGTGCGGAGAAAGCCATTTCAATTGTTGAAGTTCCTAATAGATACCTTGCAGGAATTACTGAAGTAGCGCTAAAAAACCATTTTTCTGATAAAACCAATTGGAGAAAAATGCTTACTAATGATATCGCTTTCACCGATTTAATTAAAGAACGTGAAAAACTTCAACCTTTATTACCCAACGAAGTTCAGGAATATTTTCATTTAGAAAAAAATGATCTGTACGAAATGAATTATCCGGTTCTAGAATATCCTTCAAAAATTAATAGTTTAAGTTTAGATAAAACGCCAAACTTTAAAGGAAAATTAATTGGTATAAAAGGGCAATATTTAATTTTTGAGGACGGAACCGTTTTTAATATTAGAAGTAATGAAGGATATATTGTTAGAATTGAAGTATAATTACATCCTATAGTATCATTTAAAATTGTTTTCCACTCGTAATATTAATTTATTAACACACATTACAATTATAGTTTTATTCTCATTTTCTTTTGTTAACTTTCAAATAATATGAAATCCCAAAATCAAGCCATTTTATCGATAGGAAGTAATCAAGGCGATCGTCTTGAGAATGTTCAAGCGTGCATTCAATTGATTCAATTGGAGATTGGAACGGTATTTTCAGTTTCAAAATTATATGAAACGCCTTCTTGGGGATTTGAAAGCGATTCATTTTACAATTGTACCATTGCAATTCATACTCCTAAATCAGCCCAAAAATTATTATCAAGTTGTTTAAAAATTGAAAAAAAGTTAGGGAGAATAAGAAGTTTGAAAGAGGGTTACCAGTCAAGAATTATTGATATTGATATCATCAGTTTTGAAAATGAAATAATTCAATCAGCCAATTTAGTCGTGCCGCATCCGCTAATGCAAGAGCGATTGTTTGTTTTGTTGCCAATGAAGGACTTGCAATTGGAATTTGTCCACCCAATTATGAATAAATCTACTCAAGATTTAATCGATTCCTGTAATGACAAAAGCAGTTGTAAAGTGGTCGCCAATTTAGAGTTACCATTAGGAAAGTTCAATTTACAACATTACAATTACATTGTGATTGAGGGAAATATTGGCGCAGGAAAAACAACACTAGCAGAAAAAATCGCTCAAGATTTTAATGCGAAAACGGTATTTGAGCGTTTTGCTGATAATCCCTTTTTACCTAAATTCTATAAAGATCAAAATAGATTTGCATTCCCGCTTGAAATGTCTTTTTTAGCCGATAGGTACCAGCAATTATCTGATGATTTAGCGCAATTTGATTTATTTAAAGATTTTATCGTTGCCGATTATCACATCTTTAAATCCTTAATTTTCGCAAAAGTTACCTTGCAAGACGATGAGTTTAGACTCTATAAAACGTTGTTTGACATCATTTATAAAGAAATGCCAAAACCCGATTTGTATGTTTATTTGTATCAAAATACAGATCGATTGTTGCAGAATATAAAGCGTAGAGGCAGAAGTTATGAGCAAGAAATTCCTGCTGATTACTTAGATAAAATCAACAAAGGATATATAGATTACATCCATACTCAAACCAATTTAAACGTATTAATTATTGATGTTTCTGACAGAGATTTTGTAAAAAATCAAAGTGATTACATGTTTATACTGGATGAAATTAGAAAAAAAATGAAAAAGTAAATTTCCTCATTTTTTTGAAAAAATCCCAAATTACTATTCCTGCACTGACAGCAATATTTAAGGAATGTTTCGTTCCTAATTGCGGAATTTCTATTGTTCCATTACAAATTTCTACTGCTTTTTGAGATACGCCAAAAACTTCATTTCCAAATACTACAGCATATTTTTGATTTTTTTCTATTTCGAAATCTTGTAAGAATATAGCGCTCTCGACTTGTTCAATTGCAAAAACTTTTACTCCATCTGATTTTAACTTTTCAATTACCTCAAGTACATCTTCAGAATGTTCCCATGCTACAGTTTCAGTTGCTCCCAATGCTGTTTTATGAATTTCTTTATTTGGTGGTGTTGCAGTAATTCCACAAAGAAATATTTTTTCAATTAAGAACGCATCCGATGTTCTAAACACTGATCCAATATTATTCAAGCTTCGAATATCGTCAAGAACAACAATTAAAGGTGTTTTTGAAGCATCTTTAAAGTCGTTTATAGACATTCTATTTAATTCACTGTTTTCTAGTTTACGCATAATCAATTTCAAGATTCAAAAAAAAAGCTCCCTGATTAAGGAAGCTTTCATTATATAATTAAATATATTTAGCTTTTTGGTGCTACTGAAGTAGCTGGAGTTGGATCTGGTAAAACAGTTCCTTTAATTGTTAAAACTTTTGTAGGTTGTCCTTCTGCATTTGAAGTAACCGTAACTGTTTTAGTAAATGCACCCACTCTATCAGTTGCATAATGTACTCCAATTTCACCCTTTGCTCCTGGAGCGATAGGCTCTTTTGGAGTTGTAGGAACAGTACATCCACAAGATCCTTGCGTATTTGTGATGATTAATGGTTTGTTACCATTATTTGTAAAAACAAATTTACGAGTTCCTTCAGCATTGTGTTCAATTGTTCCGTAATCAATAGTTTCTGTTTCGAAAACTATTCCGGCTCCATCTAATTTTGCTGCAACTGCTTTAGTTTCTGTAGAAACTTTAGCTTTTTTTGTTTCTTGAGCATTAGAAGTGGTTACTCCTAAAACGGTTAGCATTGCTAATAAAAATATTTTTTTCATTGTAATTTTAATTAAATTATGAGAACAAATCTAAATAAAAAAATCAATTCAAGGAATAAAATTTTCTTAAAATTAAATTAATTTTCGAAACGACTAAATTCAGTTTAAAAATAATTAAATTCGCTTTTAGAAAAATATTATCCATTTATAAATAATTAAAGTTGGCAGCTAAAGAAAAAGAAGTTAAGGAAACCCCATTAATGAAGCAATACAATGAGATCAAGAGGAAATATCCTGATGCTTGTTTGTTATTTCGTGTTGGTGATTTTTATGAAACTTTTGGTGAAGATGCTGTTCGTGCTTCAAAAATATTAGGAATCACTCTTACCAAAAGAGGAGCAGGATCTGAAACAGAAACCGCATTGGCTGGATTTCCACATCACTCTATAAATACCTACTTGCCTAAATTAGTTAAAGCCGGACTTAGAGTTGCTATTTGTGACCAATTAGAAGACCCTAAAATGACTAAAACAATTGTCAAAAGAGGCGTTACAGAATTGGTTACGCCGGGTGTTTCTATGAATGATGAGGTATTGCATTCTAAGACGAATAATTTTTTGGCTTCCATTTATTTTGGAAAAAAAGCAATTGGAATTTCTTTTTTAGATGTCTCCACCGGGGAATTTCTAACGGCTCAAGGAACGGAAGATTACATTGATAAATTATTGCAAAATTTTAATCCTAGTGAAGTTTTAATTCCAAAAAATAATAAAAATGATTTCAAAGAAATATTTGGTGAAGAGTATCATAATTTTTATTTAGAAGATTGGGTTTATAAAGAAGACTACGCTTTTGAAACACTTACCAATCATTTTCAAACGGTTTCATTAAAAGGATTCGGAATTGAAGAATTGCCAGAAGGAATAATCGCTTCAGGTGCTATACTTTATTATCTTTCAGAAACACAACACAATAAATTACAACATATTTCTTCAATTCAGCGAATTGCAGAGGATGCCTACGTTTGGATGGATCGCTTTACCATTAGAAATTTAGAATTGTACCATAGTTATAATCCAAATGCTGTTACTTTATTAGAGGTTATTGACAGAACGCTATCTCCAATGGGGGGAAGATTGCTAAAACGTTGGTTGGCATTGCCTTTAAAAGATATAAATAAAATAAAAAGCCGTCACGAAGTAGTATCATATTTGAAAGACAATCTAACTATTTTAAAGGAAATTCAACACCAAATCAAACAAATTTCTGATTTGGAGCGATTAATTTCAAAAATCGCAACCGGAAAAGTTTCTCCACGAGAAGTAGTTTATTTGAAAGAATCGTTAGATGCGATTATTCCAATTAAAAAAATTGCATTGGAAAGTCCACAAGAGGCGGTTAAGGTAATTGGAGATAAATTACACGATTGTGAATTGCTGCGAGAGAAAATAAATTCGACATTAAATCAAGATGCGCCGGTAGCTATTTCAAAAGGAAACGCTATTGCAAAAGGGGTGAATGCTGAATTAGATGAGTTAAGAGCTATTTCAACCTCAGGTAAAGATTTTTTAGAAGGAATAGAGAAAAGGGAATCGGAGAATACCGGAATTACCTCTTTGAAAATTTCGTTCAATAATGTTTTTGGTTATTATATAGAAGTCAGAAATACCCATAAAGATAAAGTACCTGCGGAGTGGATTCGCAAACAAACATTAGTAAATGCGGAACGCTATATCACTGAAGAATTAAAAGAATACGAAACTAAAATTTTAGGTGCTGAGGAGAAAATTCACAAGTTAGAATCAGAATTATTTGAGCAGTTAGTTACTTGGATTACCACTTATATGAAGCAAGTGCAGCTTAACGCCAATTTAGTTGCGCAATTGGATTGCTTAACTTCTTTTGCTCAATTGGCTATCGAAAATAAATATGTATGTCCCGAATTGGATGAGACTTTCGAGTTGGACATAAAAAATGGACGCCATCCAGTAATTGAAAAACAATTGCCTGTAGGCACCCCATATATTGCAAACGACGTTTTTCTAGATAGGGAAACCCAACAATTAATTATGATTACGGGTCCAAATATGTCGGGTAAATCAGCTATATTAAGACAAACAGCTTTAATTGTGTTGTTAGCACAAATGGGAAGTTTTGTCCCTGCAGATCAAGTTAGAATGGGAGTTATTGATAAGATATTTACTAGAGTAGGGGCTTCAGATAATATCTCAATGGGAGAATCTACTTTTATGGTAGAAATGAATGAAACCGCTTCTATATTGAATAATTTATCAGATAGGAGTTTGATTTTATTGGATGAAATTGGCCGGGGAACCAGTACTTATGACGGAATTTCAATAGCATGGGCAATAGCCGAATTTTTACACGAACACCCTTCGAAACCGAAAACACTTTTTGCTACGCATTATCATGAATTGAATGAAATGACCGATTTGTTGCCTCGAATTCAAAATTTTAATGTTTCAGTAAAAGAACTAAAAGACACGGTACTTTTTATCAGAAAATTAGTAAAAGGAGGAAGTGCACATAGTTTTGGAATTCACGTGGCTAAAATGGCTGGAATGCCGCAAACAGTTATTTTAAAAGCGCAGAAATTACTAAAGAAACTTGAAAAAGACCTCTCTGGAGATGCTTTAGCAGGAATAAAATCGGAAAAAGAGGAAATGCAAATGAGTTTCTTTAATCTAGATGATCCGTTGTTAGAAGAAATAAAAGAAGAAATTTTAAATTTAGATATCAACACGCTAACTCCTATTGAGGCAATGATGAAACTCAATGAAATCAAAAGAATGTTGATTAAAAAATAATATATTTTAAGTTTAAAGATAAGGTTATCAGAAGGTTAAAAAGAGTGCTTTATTTTTTTAAAAAAAAGGCTTGTGTAATTGAATAATTGTATTAAATTTGCCTCCGCAAACAAGTTCACAAAACGGCTTTGTAAATAAAAGTTAGGTGCGTTAATACAGAACAAGTACAGCAGCTCTTTGTAAAAATTGAAATGCGAAAATAGCTCAGTTGGTAGAGCGCGACCTTGCCAAGGTCGAGGTCGCGGGTTCGAGCCCCGTTTTTCGCTCAAACATCATAATTGCTCGGATGGTGAAATTGGTAGACACGCTGGACTTAAAATCCAGTGAACAGCAATGTTCGTGCGGGTTCAAGTCCCGCTCTGAGTACTAAAAAGCTTCAAACTTAAGGTTTGGAGCTTTTTTATTTTATTCAAGTTAACATGGTCTTTATTCGTAAATCTAAATTCTTAAATCAAGTGGGTGCTTTTGTAATTAGTAAGAGGTTTGACGATTATTATAAATTTATTTTTACTTCTAGAAAAGGCAAAGCCATATTTGCCAGCTTTCGTTACGAACTTAAATTTGAATGCGAAGAAGGGATAGAGTATTTTAAGAATGCTATCGATTCTGTTGTATTTGAGAAAGTAAAATCAGCTGCTGGAAAGTATTATTTTAAAATTATATTGGAAGAAACTCATTTCGCAACCAGCAGAAAATACAATACAGAATTATTATTGGATAAAGGAATAAATGAGATTCGAAACTATGCATTTAAAGCTGAAATTCTAGATTTCACTTTGAACGAGGTGGTTTTCCCAGAATAACATTTGTAAAAAGGATAAAAAAAAGCCACGCAATGCGTGGCTTTTCAAATTCTTAGAGTGTCTCTAATTATTGTGCAGCTGGAGCTTCAGCAGCTGGAGCTGCAGTAGTGTCAGCAGCAGTAGTGTCAACAGCAGTTGTGTCAACAGCTGGAGCTTCAACAGCTGGAGCTTCTACTGGAGCTTCTTCAGCTTTTTTACAAGAAACAGTTGCTAAAACAGCAACAAATGCTAAACTTAAAAGTACTTTTTTCATCTTACTTAGTTATAAAAGGTTAATTATTAATTCGGAGCAAAGATATAAATTTTTTAATAGTATAAATTATTTTTTAATTTTTTTTCAAAAAATATTTTTTTTGCAACTGTTAAAATATTTAACAATTACTGTGCCAAAAATTAACTAACACAGAAAAATAAATATTTTTTTTAATATTTTAGTTAATTACTTGTTTTTGAGTGCTTTATTTTTCTTTGGATGTACTAATTTTAATTCTTCAATTAAATTTTTAGCACCAGCATACTTATCAATTATAAATAAAACATAGCGAATGTCAACCATAACATTTCTACAAATGCTTGGATCGTAATATATATCACTCATTGTTCCTTCCCAAACACGATCAAAATTTAACCCTATTAAATTTCCACTAGCATCAATTGCTGGACTTCCTGAATTTCCACCTGTAGTATGATTGGTACCAATAAAACAAACTGGCATTTTACCATTTTCACCGTATTGCCCATAATCTTTCTTTTTATATAAATCAATTAATTTTGCTGGAACATCAAATTCATAATCACCTGGTAGGTACTTTTCCATAGCTCCATCTAAATAAGTTACTGGAGAATATACTATAGCGTCTTTTGGAGCATATCCTTTGACTTTACCGTACGTAACTCTTAAAGTACTATTTGCATCAGGAAAAATTCTAGAACCTTTATTTAATTCCAATTGTGCTTTCATGTAGGTTCTTTGTAAAGCAGTAATTCTCAAATTAATTTCATCATATTTAGGAGCCACTTCTTTTAAGAATTTGTCCGCCATACTTTTAATTATTACAAAACCTTTATCCCCATTTAAATTGGCAATTACCGTTTTTGAATCGCCAGTTAGCAATTCTTTTAGGTTGTTATAGCTTACTAATTTTGAATTACTATAAACATCATTAGCTAGTTCATTAGCATTAATGTTACTTAAATTAGATGGTAAGAATTCCTTAGGAGATTTTGTAGAATACAAGTGAATCAATTGCTCGAATACTTTTTGATCCACATTGGCATTAAAATCTTTGTAGAAATCGGCCAACCCTGAAATTAAATTATTTTTTCTATCGTTAAAAGCTTGATCTCCTTTTGAATTATAAACTTGTTCCAATTGGTATAATTTATACCCTAAACTAAGAAGTTCCGTATTTCTTAAAGCTACTTCCGAAAAATAATCTCTTGCTAAAGCGTATGATTTAATTTGGGTATAGTTTTTATCGAAATCGGAAAGTAAATTTCCGTATTCGGCTTGTTTTCCGGCTTTTACAACTTTTTCTTGAAAGGCAACTTCCTGTTTTCTTTTTATTTCAACCGCATTTGATTTGGTTAAACCTTGAGTTTCCCCAATCCATTTTTTCCAATAATTAGCAATACTTGCATATTTAGAAGCATATTGAATTTTGATTGCATTGTCTTTTCTCATAAATCCATCAGCTACTTTCAACGCATGGTCACGAATTTCAATTTTAGCTGGATTCAATTCATTTACAATTTGTTCAATCGCCACCGCTGGTAAATATTCGTTTGTTTTTCCTGGATAACCAAAAACCAATGTAAAATCGTCCTCTTTAACCCCGTCTAATGATATTGGTAAAAAGTGTTTTGGAGTATAAGGGACATTGTCTTTAGAATAACTCGCTGGACGGTTGTTCTTGTCAGCGTAAATTCTAAATAATGAAAAATCACCAGTGTGTCTTGGCCAAACCCAGTTATCTGTATCCGATCCAAATTTTCCTATTGACGAAGGTGGAGCACCTACTAAACGAACATCTTTAAATGTCTCAGTAACAAAAAGCAGGTACTGATTTCCTTCATAAAACGTTCTGATTTTGTTTTCCTGCCAGCTTTCTTTTGGTAATGAATTACTTAGAGAAGTGATATTTTCTTGAATTTTCTTTTGTTTTTCCAATTCAGTTGCCAATGCTGCAGTTCCCTCTAAAACTTTAGTGGTTACATCTTCAATTTTAACGATGAAAGTAACCACCAAATCTTCATTTGGTAATTCTTCCGACATTTTATAAGCCCAAAAACCATTGGTTAAATAATCATGATCTACTGAAGATTGATTTTGAATCGCATCAAATCCGCAGTGGTGATTGGTTAATAATAACCCTTTTGGGGAAATAACTTCTGAAGTACAACCGCCATTAAAATGCGGAACGGCATCTTTCAAACTCGATTTATTAACTGAATAAATATCGGCAGCAGTCATTTTCATGCCTAAATTTTTCATCTCTTTTTCATTCATTCCTTGCAAAAGTGAAGGGATCCACATGCCGCCTTGTTGCGCTTGAACTTGAATTACAAAAAATAATAGTAGTAATTTTAAATGTTTCATTTTTAGTTTTTTGTTAGTTAGTTTTTTTTCTGGATAATAAAATTCATTATGGTTTCTGAAGCATTTTTATTCATTTCAACAAAAGTGCTACAAATATGTCCTTTTTCAAGTCGGACTGCCTCGTTTTGAATTAATTTATCTAATACTTCGTTTAATTCTTCTTGATTTGCAATAGAAATACAGCCTTCCATTTTCACTAATGCTGTTGCTTCCGCAAAATGATTATAATTTGGACCAATTACTATTGGCACACCAAAAGTGGCCGGTTCTAAAATATTATGAACACCAGGATTTCCAAATCCACCGCCTACGTAAACAAGATCGGCATAACTGTATATTTTGGTTAAAATACCAATGGTATCAATAACAAATACATCATAATCTGCTAATTTTGAAGAGCCAATCTCATTCAAGTTTAGGGAAGAAAATAAGATTGTTTTTTTTGAAATTTGATTTTGCAAATTAGCAATCTGGTCCTTATTTATGTTATGTGGCGCTATTATAAATTTCACATTATTGGCAGTATTAATATAGTTTACTAATAACGACTCGTCTTTTGGCCACGAACTTCCTACCACTACCGTTAGGGAATTATTTTTGAATTCTTCAATAAAATCTAACTCGTTATTTTGATTTAATATTTCCGTAACTCTATCAAATCGCGTGTCACCAGAAACCGTAACATTGGTTTTACCAAGTTTTAATAACAGCTCTTTGGAACTCAAATTTTGAACAAAAAAATGTTCAAATGCCTCAAGTGCTTTTCTGTAAAAACTGCCATACCATTTGAAAAAAACTTGCTGTTCTCTGAAAATCCCAGAAATTAAGTAGGTAGGAATTTCTTTTTTTTGAAGCGCATTTAAATAATTAGGCCAATATTCATATTTAATGAAAAAGACCATATCCGGACGAACCAATTTCAAAAATTGATCTACATTCGATTGAGTATCTAAAGGCAAATAAACCGTAACGTCAGCAATGGTGTTATTTTTACGAACCTCATATCCCGATGGAGAGAAAAAAGTCAATACAATTAAGTGATTTGGAAACCTACTTTTTATTAGTTCCATAACCGGCAATCCCTGCTCATATTCACCTAATGAAGCGGCATGAAACCAAATCGTTTTGTCGTAGGCCTTAATTTTATCTGATAATATTTTAAAAACGGGTTTTCTACCATCAACAAAAAGACGAATCTTATTGTTGAATAGCGCTACGATTTTTAAAATAAAATCAGCCAAAACCACGATTAAATTATATAGAAATAACATTGATTGTAATTTGTGGCGCTAAAATACATCACTTTATAGAATTTTCATTGATATAACTCATTAAATAACTATTTTTGTATTCAGTTTGAAGAAAAAACAGTTGAAATAATTTGATTTTTCTTTGAACTTCAAAACTTATTTAATCTATTTATTGATGAAAAAAATCCAAATGGTTGACCTGAAAGGGCAATACGAAGCTATCAAAAAAACGGTAAATAATTCTATACAAGAAGTTTTAGATACCAATACTTATATAAACGGACCACAAGTTCAGCAATTTCAAAAAAACTTAGAAACCTACCTAGATGTAAAGCACGTAATTCCATGTGCAAATGGAACTGACGCGTTGCAAATTGCTATGATGGGTTTGAATTTGAAGCCTGGTGATGAGGTAATTACTGCCGATTTCACCTTTGCAGCCACCGTGGAAGTGATTGCTTTATTGCAATTAACACCTGTTTTAGTCGACGTAGATTTAGTTAATATGAATATTTCTATCGACGCGATTAAAAAAGCAATTACACCAAAAACCAAAGCGATCGTACCCGTTCATTTGTTTGGACGTGCTGCCAATATGGAAGCCATCATGCGCATCGCAAACGAACATAATTTATACGTAATTGAAGACAATGCGCAAGCGATTGGGGCCAATTGCAAGTTTTCTGACGGTACCAAAAAGAAAGTGGGAACCATCGGTCACGTTGGATCTACCTCATTTTTCCCGTCTAAGAATTTAGGTTGTTATGGAGATGGAGGTGCTATTTTCACCAACGATGACGCACTTGCTCACCAACTTCGCGGAATTGTAAATCATGGTATGTACGTTCGTTACCATCACGATGTGGTAGGTGTGAATTCTCGTTTGGACAGTATTCAAGCGGCGGTTTTAAATGCTAAATTACCGTTATTGGATCAATATAATGCGGCGCGTCAAAATGCAGCTAGAAAATATTCTGCCGCGTTTGAAGGACATAAAAATATTATAGCTCCAAGTATTTGTGACATTTGTGATTGCCATGTTTTTCACCAATATACCTTGAGAATTATCGATGGCGACCGCGATGGTTTGATGCAACATTTATTGGATAAAGGCATTCCTTGCGCTATTTATTATCCAATTCCGTTGCATTCTCAAAAGGCTTATCTGGATGCGAGATACAAAGAAGAAGATTTTCCGGTAACGAATTTATTAGCAAAACAAGTTATTTCTTTACCAATGCACACAGAATTAGATGACGAACAAATTAAGTTCATCACGGATTCTGTTTTAGAATACCTGAAATAATAATCAGAAGCTATTTCCTGCTTTTTGTTGCAATCTTTTTGTTTTTAAAGAAAAAACAAAAAGGATTTTCACTTCAATCAGGGCTAGAAATTTAAAAGAGTAAATATGAAAATTTTAGTAACAGGAGGTTTAGGATTTATCGGTTCACACACCGTGGTAGAATTACAAAATGAAGGTTTTGAAGTAATTATCATTGATAACCTTTCCAATTCATCTGAAAATGTTATTACTGGAATTGTTGCAATTACAGGTAAAAAACCTTTTTTTGAAAACCTGGATGTAAGAGATAAAGCCGCCGTTCAAAATTTCTTTAAAAAGCACAACGATATTTCTGGAGTTATTCATTTTGCCGCTTCGAAAGCAGTAGGTGAAAGCGTTGAAAATCCGCTTTTGTATTATGAAAACAATATCAATTCTCTAGTCTATCTACTTCAAGAATTACAAAATAAACCGAGTTCTAATATCATTTTTAGTTCTTCTTGTACGGTTTACGGGCAAGCAGAAGAAATGCCAATTACAGAAAATGCACCCATACAAGTAGCGATGTCTCCTTATGGAAATACCAAACAAATAGGGGAAGAAATAATTCGTGATGTTGCTAAAGTGTCTAATATTAAAGCTATTTTATTGCGTTATTTTAACCCTATTGGAGCGCATCCATCGGCAGAAATAGGAGAATTACCACTTGGAGTTCCTCAAAATTTAGTTCCATTTATTACTCAAACAGGATTCGGTTTAAGAAAAGAATTATCGGTTTACGGTAACGACTACCCAACTCCCGATGGAACAGCGGTTCGCGATTATATCCACGTAGTAGATTTGGCGAAAGCCCACGTTATCGCATTGCAACGCTTATTAAATAATAAAAATGTGAGTCCGGTTGAAACCTTCAATCTGGGAACAGGAACTGGAAGCTCTGTTTTGGAAGTAATTCAAGCTTTTGAAAAAGTAAGCGGTCAAAAATTACCCTATAAAATTGTAGATAGGAGAGAAGGCGACATCACTTCGGCCTACGCCAATACTGATAAAGCCAATACTGTTTTAGGTTGGAAAGCTGAATCTACACTAGAAGAAGCGATGGCGAGCGCCTGGAAATGGGAACAAAAAATTCGTTCCTAAATCAATGAATCTAATTCAAAATATACTTGTAATCGGTTTTGTTTGGCCTGAGCCTAATTCTTCAGCTGCTGGAACACGAATGGAGCAATTACTGCTTTTATTCAAGCAATGGGGTTGGAGAGTTACCTATGCAACTCCTGCAATGGAAAGTGATTTCATGATTGATTTGGGAGCTATTGGAGTCGAAAAAAAATCCATAAAATTAAATTGTCCCAGCTTTGATAATTTTGTCCAAGAGTTAAATCCCACGATGGTATTTTTCGATCGGTTTTTAATGGAAGAACAATTTGGATGGCGCGTGGCTGAATTTTGCCCAAATGCCTTAAGAATATTAGATACTATAGACCTGCATTGTTTGCGATTGTCTCGTCAAAAAGCAATTAAAGAAAAACGTAAATTTGTGTTCCAAGATTTATTATCTGAAGAAATTTCGAAAAGGGAAATAGCAAGTATTTTGCGTTGTGATCTTTCTATCATGGTTTCAGAAGTAGAAATGGATTTGTTGCAAAACACCTTTAAAATAGATCCTGATTTGTTGTATTATTTGCCGTTATTCTTAGATCCGATCTCTGAGGAAGAAAGTAGTCTTTGGTTACCGTTTGAAGAAAGAAAAGATTTTATATTCATAGGAAATTTTGTTCATGAACCCAATTGGAATGCCGTTCAAAATTTAAACGAAACGATTTGGCCATTAATTAGAAAAGAATTGCCAGAGGCCAATTTGCTAGTTTACGGCGCTTATCCATCACAAAAGGTGTTGCAATTGCAACAACCTAAAAAAGGATTTCATATTCTTGGGCGTGCTGAAAATGCGCAAGAAGTGGTTTCAAAAGCCAGAGTTGTTTTGGCGCCCCTGCGATTTGGCGCTGGAATAAAAGGAAAGTTATTGGAAGCCATGCAATGCGGTACGCCAAGTGTTACCACTTCAATTGGTGCAGAATCGATGTGTGGAAACTTGCCTTGGAATGGTTTTATAAAAGATGATCCAGCAGAATTTGCTTTGAAAGCAGTGGCATTATATAATGACAAATCGATTTGGAATTCAGCCCAAAACAATGGAATAGCTATAATCGAAAAACGCTATTTAAAATCGGACTTCGTTACTAATTTTAAAGAGATCATTTGTAATTTAGAATCCAATTTAAAATCACATCGATTAAAGAATTTCATGGGTTCTGTGTTGCAGCACCAATCCCTTCAGAGTAGTAAATACATGTCCAAGTGGATAGAAGAGAAGAACAAATAAAAAAGTCCCGATACAATCGGGACTTTTTTTATAAATATTGATTGAAAACTTAAGCTAACATGGTAACTGGGTTTTCAATATATTGTTTTAATGTTTGTAGAAATTGTGCTCCTGTAGCGCCGTCAATTGTTCGGTGATCACAAGCTAATGAAAGCATCATGGTATTTCCAACAACAATTTGTCCGTTTTTCACTACTGGTTTTTCAACAATTGCTCCTACCGATAAAATTGCAGAATTGGGTTGGTTGATAATTGAATTGAATTCAGTAATTCCAAACATACCTAGATTAGAAATAGTAAAAGTACTGCCTTCCATTTCGGTTGGTAATAATTTTTTACTTTTTGCTCTTCCAGCAAGATCTCTAACATTTTCTCCTATTTGTGACAAACTCATTGCATCAGTAAAAGGCAAAACAGGAACTACTAATCCGTCTTCAACGGCAACAGCAACTCCAATATTCACATGGTAATTGATAAGAATTGAATCTTCTCTCCACTGTGAATTTATTTTTGGATGTTTTTTTAATGCTAATGCACTGGCTTTAATAACCATATCATTAAAAGATACTTTCGTATCTGGAACGCTATTAATTATTGCTCTTGACTTCATCGCTTCGTCCATTGAAACCTCAATAACCAGGTTATAATGTGGCGCTGTAAATAAAGATTCCGCCAAACGTTTTGCAATAATTTTGCGCATTTGTGAATTCTTAATTTCTTCTGTCATTTTTTCTCCTGCTGGTACAACTGGTCTTGCCGCTATTGGAGCCGCTTCTGTTGGGGCAGAAATTGATGGTTGAGCTACTGCAGCCGGAGTTCCCGACACAAAATTCTCAACATCACTTTTTATAATTCTTCCATTTTCACCAGAACCATTAACTTGAGAAAGGTTAATTCCTTTTTCTTCTGCTATTTTTCTTGCTAATGGAGATACGAATACTCTTTCATTAGATGAACTTGCAGGAGCATTTTCAGAAGTAGTCACAGTTTCAGGAGTAGCTTCTTTAGCAACTTCAACAGGAGCAGCTGAACCTGAAGTTTTGAAGTTTTCTGCTATTCCAGCAATATCTGTCCCTGTGGGACCAATTATTGCTAAAAGTGAGTCACAAGGTGCAGTTCCACCTTCTGGTATTCCTATGTATAATAGAGTACCAGCATTGAATGATTCAAACTCCATGGTAGCTTTGTCTGTCTCAATTTCAGCAAGGATATCTCCTTCAGAAACTTTATCGCCTACTTTTTTCAACCAGGTTGCTACCGTTCCGTCGGTCATTGTATCGCTTAAACGAGGCATGGTAACCACTACAACACCTTTAGGTAAAGCCGTTGTAGGTTGAGCATCGCTTGTTGTTGTTTCTACCACTGCTGTTTCAAGAGCAGAAGTTTCAACATTTGTTGAAGTAGCATTGATTAAATCAGAAATATCTTCTCCTTCTTTTCCTATTATTGCTAACAAGGAATCGCAAGCCGCTGATTCTCCTTCATTAATTCCGATATACAATAACGTACCAGAATTGAAAGATTCAAATTCCATTGTTGCTTTGTCCGTTTCAATTTCAGCAAGAATATCACCTTCAGAAACTTTATCGCCCACTTTTTTAAGCCATGAAGCTACGGTTCCTTCAGTCATAGTATCGCTCAATCGAGGCATTGTAATTACTTTTGCCATAATTATTTCAGTTTATGAGGGATAAATGGATAGTTTTCTTGTTCGTAAACCACATCATACAATTGTTGTATTTCTGGAAATGGAGACTCTTCAGCAAATGTTACACATTCTTCAACTAAGTCTTTTACTCTTTCTTCGATTGCTTCAATTTCTTCTGCTGTAGCATATTTTTGGTCCATGATTACATCTAAAACTTGCGTAATTGGATCAATTTTTCGGTACTCGTCGACTTCGTCTTTAGTGCGGTATAGTTGTGCATCCGACATAGAGTGACCTCTATAGCGGTAGGTTTTCATTTCTAAAAATGTAGGTCCGTCACCACGACGTGCTCTCTCGATTGCTTCATGCATAGCTTCAGCAACTTTTACAGGATTCATTCCGTCAACGGGTCCGCAAGGCATTTCATATCCTAAACCCAATTTCCAAATATCAGTATGATTTGCAGTTCTTTCTACAGAAGTTCCCATTGCATATCCATTGTTTTCTACAATAAAGACCACTGGTAATTTCCACAACATCGCCATGTTAAAAGCTTCATGAAGTGATCCTTGACGCGCTGCACCATCTCCAAAATAGGTCATAGTTACCCCGCCAGTTTCAAAATATTTATCAGCAAATGCCATTCCGGCTCCCACAGGGATTTGAGCTCCTACAATTCCATGCCCTCCAAAGAAACCATGTTCTTTAGAAAAAATGTGCATTGAACCACCCATTCCTTTGGATGTACCAGTTACTTTTCCTAATAATTCTGCCATTACTCTTCTTGGATCAACACCCATTCCAATTGGCTGTACGTGATTTCTATAGGCGGTAATCATTTTGTCTTTTGATAGGTCCATTGCGTGTAACGCCCCAGCTAAAACTGCTTCTTGCCCATTGTATAAATGTAGGAAACCTCTTACTTTTTGTTGAATGTAAAGCGCTGCTAATTTGTCTTCAAATTTTCTCCAAAGGAGCATGTCTTCGTACCACTTTAAGTAAACTTCTTTTGTAACTTCTTTCATTTTAGTAGATTGTTTGTTGTATCTGCATTTTAATAACTATTTGAAAAATAGAAATTCATACAAATTTCAAGTTGCAAAAATAATACATTACTTCTAAGAAGTAAAATATAATAGTATTTTTATTTAATAATTTATAGCCAGCACTATTAATACTATTTATTGATTGTTTTTTTTATGAAATTATTTAATAACAGCTGTATTTTTTATTATAATGCAATTATTATGGTCTTCTAGATATTTAATTTCTTACAATAATTTTT
Organism: Flavobacterium sp.; assembly: GCA_021740105.1. Lineage (GTDB taxonomy): Bacteria > Bacteroidota > Bacteroidia > Flavobacteriales > Flavobacteriaceae > Flavobacterium. Next base: position 14,020 of record JAIPAM010000004.1, on the reverse strand, counting down.
TATCAAACATTAGGGGTAATAAATTCTTCAAAGAATCGGATTTGTATACATTCCCAGATTCACCCATAAAATAGATTTCAATTGGCTGTTCTTGTTTTATTTCGTATTCAGAAATAGATTGGCGGCAAGCCCCACAGGGTGGAATTGGAGTTAGACTTGGGTTGTGATCTGAAGTCGCAGAAATTGCCATTTTAGTAATTTTAGCTTCAGGATAAAGAGTCCCAGCAGAAAAGATAGCCACCCTTTCAGCGCAAAGCCCAGATGGATAGGCTGCATTTTCTTGGTTTGAACCTAAAACAATTTGATTGTTATCCAGCACTAGTGCCACACCTACTCGAAAATGGGAATAAGGAGCATACGCTTTTTTTCTAATTTCCACTGCTTTTTCCATCAATGTAAAGACATCTTTTGGTAATTCAGAAACAGAATCAAATAAGGTAAACTTTGAGGTAATGCTAATTTCTTTCATAGTTTTTTGTGGAAAAAAAATCCAAATTTCAATGAAATTTGGATTGTAGTTTTCTAATTAGGTAAGATTAATATTCTTCGTACTTTTCTCCAAAGTTAAATGTTAAGGAGAATCGTAAAGTATTCTCTAATGGGTTTTGAACTTTTGAGGTCGACATTAAATAGGAAACATCAATCTTTACGACATTGTATTTAAATCCGGCACCAAAAGTAAAATATTGTCTTGCGCCTTTCAAGGGACTTTCATGAAAATACCCCATACGCATGGCAAAGGAGTCTTGGTATAAATATTCTGCTGCTACCGAATAAGTTATTTCTCTTAACTCTTCGCTAAAACCTCCAGGAGCATCATTAAAAGATTTAAAAATCCCAGGAACCCAACTAATTTTTTTGTAATCTGCATTTGCATCTCTTAAATCTTGGGTGTTTGTTAAACCATCTTGGTTGTAATCGTATAGATTAGAACTATCCACCTGTGGAGTTGGAACCAATAATTTATTAAGTTCTAAACTGGTAGTAATTTTGTTGTAATCATCAAATATAAAATCAAAACTACCTCCTAATTTCATTTGTGCTGGTAAAAAATTAGCATTGATATCAGAAACATTGGCGTCATAATTTATTTTTGGACCTAAGTTTTGAAAGTTGAAACCCAAACGGTAGCGACCATCAAAATCGGAGAAAGCAGTTTGTTCTGACTGAAAAAATCCGGCCACATCAAAAGCAAAAGTATTCGCAGCAGTTCTATCGTTATTGGAATCAATTCTTAAACTGGAACTTATAAATCTACCTGCCACCGACATGGAGAATTTATCACTCAATTTAAGTGCATAAGATCCATCTAATGAAAATTCATTTGGTTTAACCACATTAGCTGGATCAAAAGCATTTTCACGCAATTCAATTTCTCCTAAGCTGAAATAACGAATACTTCCTGCAAATGCACTTCTTTCGTTGATTTTATTAAAATAGTTTACTTGGCCTAGTGAAATGTCATTTACTAAAGCGGTAAGATAGGGAGTGTAGCTAGTTGTAAATCCTTGTTTTTCTGTTGAAAAGGCATATTTTGCAGGATTCCATTGTTGGGAAAAGGCGTCAGCCGAAGTTGCAACTCCTTGGTCTCCTAAACCTGCGGCTCTTGCATCAGCAGCAATTAATAAAAATGGAACTCCAGTAGTTATTACTCTTTCTTGTGCATTTAGGTTATTAATTGCAGCAATGCAAAACACTATTATAGCTATTCTTTTCATTCTATTTTTAAATTAAATTAGACAAATATAGTACATTATTAAAGTATTACCAATTTTTCAAACTTTTCCGATTGTTGGTTGGTTAAAGTAGATTTTACAGTCAATTTATAAACGTAAACTCCCTTACCAATTTTGTCTCCAAAATCATCTTTTCCATCCCATGTGATCTCTCGCGAAAGAAAGCCATCGGTGTAAACGACTTGATTTTTAGACCAAACTATTTTTCCAGTAATGGTCATCACTTGCACCTGGACCTCAAGTGGCTCATAGGGATGATTGTGTGTGAACCAAAACTGGGTATAATTTACAAATGGATTCGGATAATTTAGAACATTAGTTAATGTAATAGATTGGTCACTAACTACTACAAATTGAATTTCAGCAGTTATTGGATTATTGTAAACATCCCAAGCTTTAAAGGTAATTGTATGTATTCCGGGTGCTAAATCCCTAAATGGATACCTTAGTTTTCCTTTTTTATAATTATCCAATTCCGTTTCGTAATAATCATTAATAATATAAGGATCGCTTTCATTTCCATCTAAAATAGCCACAATATCATGTCCAATTCCACTTGCCGTATTAATTCCATTTTCATCTTCAAGATAGGCCAGAAAAAAGGGAGAAGCGTTGGTAATTCCGCCATATACAAATGTTTGATCGTTCATGTATAATTTTACTGTTGGTGGAGTAGTATCGGCAGTAGCCAAGGTATTAATACCTCCAATTTTGATGGTGGTGTCGACACCTGAATTGTCAATATATACTGAATTTTTTTTCGAATAAAAACTAACGCGTCCATTTCCAACTGGGATTTTAATATCTCTAGGCACTACAAATCCAAATTCAAATTGTCCATTGGTAACCGATGCGTTTCCTCTAAAAATAGTTTCCCCTAGGGTATTGAAATTAATTGGAGGACTGTTTCCGTCATTGTTAAATGTGGCTTTAATAATATTTTTATCGAATATATTAACTGCTAATTCGCCATTGTAGGTCGGCAAAATATTATTATTCTCATCGGTAACTTCACCTGATAATTTTACATACGCTAACGATTGAAAGTCAGGAATTGCACCAGTAACGGGAATGTCATTTACTTTAGTTAATCGAATTTTAGGTTTTGGAATTGCCAGCATTAGTGCAGGGTCTCCAATATAAAAAACAACATTTGATGACGAACTCGGATTACTATTTTTTGCTAGTCGCAACGCTTCTGCGATGGAAGTATATTGGTTGGAGCCATAAGAAAATAAATATTCTGATAGCTTGTCATTAAAAAATTCTGCCGATCCTTGACCTATAGATCTTGTGGTAGTAACCATTGAGATGGCACCTCCTTTTGGATTCCAATAGGTATATTCTCCAGCGGTTGGTCGGTACGGATTATCAAATCTTGAAAAATCGCAGGTAATAGTTATAAATAGCGGGTATTTGTATTGATTGCTTAAATTTTGGCCGTCGGATTTTTCCCAGATTCGTTCCCCAGTTAATCCATCTTCACCACCATGCCCCAGATAATTAAAAACCAATGCTCCTTTTTCAAAGGCATTAAAAATATCTTCTCGTGCTTTTGGGTATCGATTTCCTCCCGAAGAAGTTTCTTGAATATAGGAATCTAAAAGAACTTTTTTAATATTGATGAAAGGTTTTTCTGAAACGATTCTATCGGCCAATTGATTTTGTTTTAATTGTAATGATACATCGGAGGATTTATCGGAATCATCAGAAATAGCAACATAATTATTTCTCCAATTCCCATAGGATTTTAAATCATAATATTCAAAAACCTTATTGATCATTTCTTCCGCTTGCGTATTTGTGCTTACTAACATTCTCCCAACGGCAATATCAATTCCGCCAAAATAGTAGGCAATATTTCCTTCAGTTGGATCCATATAACCAAAAAAGTCATCCGAAGTATAGGATGCTTCTCCGCCAGTGGTGCTATTTAAAGCATGATATATAGGCACAATGTTAGTGTTATTTGGAATTCTATTTTTATAATCAAAAGAAGCGTCACCAAATAAATTGATATATTTAATTCTCTTTGAAGGATTTGAAGCATTGAAATAAACATACTTGACAAAATTTCTAATGGCTGCAATGTCTTGTTTTCCAGAAGAAAACTCCTCGTAAATAGACTCTAAAGTAACTGTTTTTACATTTAATTGAGAATAGTTTTTATGAAAAGTCGCTAATTTATCTGCTTGAGGTTTTAAAAAGGCAGGAGTTATTATAAGGTAATCTAAATCTTGAAATACTCCTTGATTGTTTTTAAAAATGGTGCCTTTTAAATTTTGGTTGGCAACTCTAGTAGCGTTTTCTTTTAATGGGCTATATAAATCAGCATTATCTATTGCAATATAATTTCTTGAATCACCTAAAAGCGCTTTAAATGAGAAATTACTTTGGTTTGGATTGTCAATATTAGTTGTATTATAAATATCAGTAATATCCCAAATTTGAGATATTCCAGATGCTGAATTAAATTGATATGAAGCGATTCCGGATAGGGTATTGGCGTCATTGTATTGAAAGCGAAATTGTTTGCCATATCCGGTCAAATTTCGTTTCGATTTGAGAATAATATTGTCTAAATATGCATTAGAGGAGGGTACTCCCGCATTATCGTAGGTCAATTTAATTTTAATTGTATTTGAATTAGAAATTGATGTGTTTAAGGGTAAAGAGGCAATTGTCAGTTCTGTTCCAGATCCAGCGGACAATGCGGACAAATTAATATTTCCAACCAACTGGCCATTGGATTCTACTTTAAAAGTAGTTGCATTATAGGCATTAGAACCAACAGTAACATTTAAATTGGCTTGCGTGGAAGTTACCGCGTTTGGAACTTCAAAAGTAAATTCTTGCACATTATTGATGTTAAATCCTTCACCAAACCATTGTCTTCCTGCTCTAACGATATTGATTAAATCCACTTCTTGAAATTGGTAATCATCAAAAGAGTTGATATTTAATGTTGCAGCCGGTGCTGGTTGAGTAAAGTTTTGAATTCTTTTTCCCGAATCTCCGGCTACTGTAACATAATAATAGGATTTAGTTGCAAACAAATTGCTATTGGTTTGATTTTCCTGATTCCAGTTATCAACTCCCTCAGCATAGAATAAGATGTAGTCATTGTCGTTAAATACACCGTCATTTTCACCTATAAATTGGATGGCGTTTTCGGCTAAATCTTCTGGGTAAAAAGTGCTATTTAAAAGTGGAAGCATTCTGCCACCGTTACCATAGATTTTAATTTTTCTCGGGTCTGCATTAACGTTCAAACCAAGATCTCGTAAAAAACTCTTTGAAATTTTATAAACTCCCGATTTTTCCACATAAAAGCGAAACCAATCTCCAGAGGCTAAAACGGAATTAGAAAGTTGTTGGATATTTGAAGTGGTTTGAGCGTTTTTTGAGTTTTTATTATTGGAAAAGTAGTAAGAGAATGAAACTACTTTTTTAAAACGATCTCCCTCTTTTATAATGGGAGAAAGACTTAGAAAAGCATATATTTTATCCCTAGAAATGGTTGATTTCAATGAAGCTTTAATGGAAATGGGAATAGTAGTTTGATTTAAATCTCCTAATTCAGAGGAAGAAATGTCTTTAAATTCAACATTTGTAATTTGGAGAGAATTCTCATCAATTAATTCCGCTTGAGGCAAATTTAAATTATAGAAAATGGTTTTTCTAGAATTATCGAAAGAAAAATTTTCAGATTTTATTTGGGGGATATTGTATTTATTAGATCCAAAAGAATATTCTGATTTATCAGACCAAACTAATGAAACATCCCCTTTTTGCTGTGAAAAAGTAGCGAATGAAACAAATACTAAAATCAAAAATTTAACTTTCATAAGTTTTAAATAACGCTAAATTAAACTAATTAGTGTGTATATTAAAATTAAATTTTGGCGCTATAAATATAATATTTGAATTATTTTTGCGTTTTGAGTTGGTAATCAAGTTTTTTTGATCCAATTTTGAAATAAATTAAAACAAATGTGTTGCGGTTTAATAGTTAATTATTATATTCGCCACAAAATTATTACCAACATTAAGTATGAAAACAAGCAAAAATTCAATTATTTATGTTTTTCTAGGATTAGTTCTTCTATTAGGAATGGCTAGCTGTAGCAAGCAATCAAGCTCAAAAAGCGGTTCGTCTGCTACTGGTTGGAAAGTAAATGATAAAAAAGGAGGCTTCCAATACAATAATAAATACAAAAAGCAAGAAGCTGCACCGGGATTGGTTATGGTTGAAGGTGGAACTTTTACAATGGGTAAAGTTCAGGACGATGTTATGCGTGATTGGAATAATACTGCAAATCAACAGCATGTTGCTTCATTTTATATGGATGAAACCGAGGTTACTAATTTAATGTATTTGGAATACCTAGATTGGACTAAAAGAGTTTTTCCAGCTGATGACGAAAAATATGAAAAAATATATTTAGGGATTTTACCAGACACCCTAGTTTGGAGAAACAGATTAGGATATAACGAGACGTATACGAATCATTATTTAAGACATCCAGCTTACGCTTCTTATCCGGTTGTAGGGGTTAATTGGATTCAAGCAGTTGAATTTAGTAAATGGAGAACGGAAAGAGTAAACGAAAATGCACTTGAAAAAGCAGGTTACCTTGAAAAAGATGCTAAAATTTTAAGTGTAACTGCAGAAAAAACTTTTAACACAGAAACGTATTTAAATGCTCCAAGTAAAGCATTTGGTGGGGATGAAAAAATTGTTTTAAAAGGTCCTAAAAACTCTAAATCAAAACCGATTAAAGTAGCGGGAACTAGAGGTCAGCCAGCAACCACAAAAAACCCTACTGGTGTTTATGCTCAAAGAACATCAGGAATTTTATTACCAGAATACCGTCTTCCTACAGAGGCAGAATGGGAATATGCAGCAGCTGCAGATGTTGGTCAAAGATTTTACAACACATTCAAAGGTCAAAAGAAATATCCTTGGTCAGGTAGTTATACTAGATCTGGAAAAAGACAAACTAAAGGAGATCAATTGGCAAACTTCAAACAATCTAAAGGAGATTACGGAGGAATTGCAGGATGGTCAGATGATGGGGCAGATATTACTAATATTGTAAAATCATATCCTCCAAATGATTTTGGATTATACGACATGGCTGGTAACGTTGCAGAATGGGTTGCCGATGTTTATCGTCCTATGGTTGATGATGAAGTGAGTGATTTCAATTACTTTAGAGGTAACGAATTTGAAAAAAACAAATTAGATAAAAGGAAAGTTGATATCATAGTTGATGTTAAAGACATTAAGTTCGAAACGTTATCAAATGGGAAAGTAATAGCAAGAAGTCTTCCAGGACAAATTACTCAAGTTCCTGTTGATGACAATGAAACATACCTAAGACAAAACTTTGATAAAAGTTATGAAAAAAACTACCGAGATGGTGACAAACAATCAACAAATGACTTTGGAAATGTGAATGCAGCCAACACAAATGATAGTAATGGAATGTATAACTCACCAATTCACAATGTTTCTGTAAATTCATTAGGGGTTACAGTAAAACAAAAAGATGAGACTAATACTAGAACTACCCTTGTTAACGACAATGTTAGAGTTTACAAAGGAGGTTCTTGGAGAGATAGAGCATATTGGTTGGATCCTGCTCAAAGAAGATACTTTCCACAAGATATGGCAACGGATTACATTGGATTCAGATGTGCAATGTCTAAAGTTGGTCCTAAAGCAGACAAAAAGAAAAGAGCTAGAAATTAATTTCACTCTATATAATACATTAAAAGCCCTTTTTAGGGCTTTTATTTTATAAAGTTGTTTTTTATGATAGATATTAAGAGCATTCACAACTATTTTTTAAAATGCGAATCGGTTTCAATTGACACCAGAAAAATTGAGTCAGCATCCTTATTTGTTGCAATTAAAGGAGATAATTTTGATGCCAATACTTTTGCAAAAGAGGCATTGGGAAAAGGAGCTTCTTATGTGATAATTGACAATCCTGAATATTATATTGATGAACGAACAATAGTTGTAAATGATAGCTTGAAGGCTTTACAAGAATTGGCGAAATACCATAGAGAATTCTTGAACATTCCAATAGTAGCTCTAACAGGAAGTAATGGAAAAACTACTACCAAAGAATTGATGCAAGTGGTGCTTTCCAAAAAATTCAACACTAAAGCAACATTTGGAAATCTTAACAATCATATTGGTGTACCGCTTACTTTACTTTCATTTAACAAAGATACTCAAGTGGGTATAGTTGAAATGGGAGCCAATCACCAAAAAGAAATTGAATTTTTGTGCGAAATAGCAAAACCCGATTTTGGTTACATTACTAATTTTGGAAAGGCTCATTTAGAAGGTTTTGGTGGAATAGAAGGAGTAATTAAAGGCAAATCTGAGATGTATTCTTATTTGAGTGATCATCACAAAACTGTTTTTGTAAATTTGAATGATTCAATACAAGTTGAAAAAACGATCCAGATCAATTCCTTTACCTTTGGATTAAATATTCAAAATGCCGATCTATTAATCCATTCTATCAATGCAAATCCATTTGTTGAAGTGGAAGTAAATGACACTAAAATTACTTCGCATTTAATAGGATTGTACAATTCGAATAATATAAACGCAGCTATTTCTGTTGGGATTAAATTCGGGGTTTCATTAAGTGATATAAAATCTGCTATTGAAGGATTTGTTCCTCAAAACAATCGATCTCAAATGATGACTTTAAATTCTAATGAAATTATATTAGACGCTTACAATGCTAATCCAAGCAGTATGGTTGTGGCGCTTGAGAATTTTTTCCAATTAGAAAATAAGAATAAAATTGCAATTTTAGGCGATATGTTTGAATTGGGAGAGGAGAGTTTAGAGGAGCATAAGTCTATTGTTGAATTAGCAATTAAAAACAATTCGGTTACTACCTATTTCATTGGTAAAGACTTTTTTGCTAATAAAGTAGAGAACGAAAAATGCAAATTCTTTATTGATTTTGAAAAATTTTCTATTTTTTTTAAATCAAATTTACCTCAAGAAAGTCTATTACTAATAAAAGGGTCGCGAGGAATGGCTTTGGAAAAGACACTACAAATTTTTAATTAGAATTATGATTTTCATTTAATTACTATAAAACATAAATAAAAAAAGACAAACTGATAAGTTTGTCTTTTTTTGTGGGCGATATTGATTTATCTTCAAACCAGATGTTGGATTTTCTGGAATATTTTATTGAAGAAATGAAATAAATGATAAGCATAAAAGAATTCGCGAGGGAGTTAGGTATTGTTATGAGAATGAAATATCTACTTAAACATCTCTTGTAACGTTTTGCAGCTTGTTGCAGTAGCGGTTAAATTTACCTAAAATTTTAAATAATCACTAACCACTACAATTACAATAGCGACTTTCAGTTATGCCGAAAGCCGCTATTGCTACAAACTGTTGTTGTCAGAGGTTTTATTGTCTAATTAGCTCTACAAAGTTTGGAATCATAAAGGTTGGTTTACCTATATAGAAATCTGCAGGGTTGCCTCTTAAAGAGTTCATACCATTATATTGAATTTTTATTTTATTAAAAGTGCCACCAATTGGATTAACAGGATAAATATCTGAACTTGTAGTAATATTTAAAGGTATATCTGTAATTACACCACTAATAGAATCTAATGATTTAAACCAATAAGAACCATATTTGCTACCAATAAGATTACCTACATTGTAAAATGTATTGATTATTGGTTCGTTTAAATTATCAACCAAAGTTATGCCGTTTTTCACAAATTTATATGTGATAAGTAATTCATCTCTCAATTTATATGTGCCATCATTATATACAGAAATAAACTGGTTCACTTTTTGTATTTTTAATGTAAAAATCATTCCATTACCTTCATATTTCCATATACCAACATATGGATTTAATAGATTATTAATATCTTTTATATAATCACCAGATAATTCATTATAATTTTCATCTAATGATTGTTCTACACTAACTGTTCTTAGAATTGGATAAGTTTGTGCTTGAAGAGCAGTATTACTTAGTATTACGAGTAAAATAAATATTTTTTTCATAATTTTTGTTTTAACAATCTGTTGTTTGTATGTTTCCATTTGCGTCTAACGATTTCTTTTTCCAGTTTTCAAAATTACTATCGCTTTCATATAATTCAATACCTGTGCCAAAACCACTTTTGCTCAGAAAACTTAGTAGTCCTTTTATTTGTTTGTTTTTACCGTCTCTCCAATCTACTCTATCTTCAAATAATTTTAAGGCATCTTTTTCATTATTAACAATAAAATTAGAAAGATTAATAATTGCTTGTTTATCTGTAAGTTTAAGTGCAAAAGTGCCACGGTTTGTGGTTACAAAAATACCTAATTCAGAAACATCTACGGTTGAGTTTTCTACTAAAGTAGCGTAAGCTACAAAATCTGTTAAAGAAAAAACGGTTAATGTTTTTAATGCAGGATTTGTTGAGTTCAAATGGCAGTGCATAAATCCTGTCGTTTGGCTTGCACGGTTGTTATCCAGGTCTAAAGCACAAAATGAATTACCATTGCTATCTAAACCTCCATACGTTTTATTGCCATAATTAGGAGTGTCTTTATAAGTAACCACACCTGCTTCAGCAACGCCATTAGCATCTGATGCTAATTCGCGCATTTTTTGTTTGAAATTAGAATTAGCACTTTTTGAGTTTAAATTAAGACATGGTGTACTTTGTGGTCTAGGATTATTAACAGTTAAAATAGGCGATGTTACTATTTCGTTATCTTTACCAGATGATGAGTCGTCGCTAGTGCCGTCACCGCCACCACCTCCCCCTGTATCTCCAAAACCGCCATCGAAGTTACTACCACCACCCCCGCCGCCGCCAACGAAATCATCAGCACAAATTACTTTTATTTTTCTAGTAAATAAAAATCTGTTGTTAGTACAAACATTTGTTGCTACATGAACTTCACTATAGATTCCTCCTGGCTGAATCTCAGCGCACATAGTAATATTAACATAACAATCAGACTGAGAGGTGTTTTCATAAGAGTTTCTGTTTAAAATAGAAAAATTAGCAATGCTTTGTTTTTCGATACTGCCCTGAAAAATAAAAGAATCGTGGTAAGATGGAATAATTGCAGTTGGAATGTATTTGCATATAGCAGCTATTTTATTACTAAAAATATCTTCTTGAATTACAAAATTTTCAAAAAAAGTGTTGTCATTATTTTCATCTCTTTCTATGTGCATAGTGTATGAGGTTAATGAATCTGTTTCAATAACTATTACATTAGAATTGGAAATTGTAAAGCCATATTGGTTTTCAATCAAACTTCTGCCAACATTATTACTGTTGATTAAAGATATGAGATTAGAAAATTTCTCATCTTTAGACAATTCCTTAAATTTCACTTTTGTGATTTTTATTTTTCTTGATGAAAAAATATTCTCTTCATAAAGATCTTCACTACAACCAATAAAAGAAAGTAGTAACGTTACTACTAGTAATCGTTTCAATAATTTAATTCTTGTTTTCATATAATTATTTTTTTATACCTTTTTATATTTTACTTGCTGAGCATCAAAAGATTTTTTAGCTCCCTTTTTTCAATAATTTTTCTATTAACTTCCAGTTAATTTATTTATTTTGCTAGTTATTTTTGCAACTATTATTTAAACTGCTCATAAGTCTTAACAAGTCAGACCTTTCAACACTAAAATGAGAAACTTTATTTACAATAATACTTCTGTTATATATTTTAGCGCAATATACTCCTTAAGAACACCATTGAATTACGGTTTTTTGGGCTTTTTTTTACGGTGTTTTTGTAATGTGACCTCGAGAGTTTATAAATTCGCGAAGTTGTAAGTGCAAATTTAGTATCACTAACTTTGATACATTACAGATTTTGTTTGTGTTCACGAGCGAGACGCTCGCGCCAGCTGGGGGAGACGCTCGCGCCAGCTGGGGATTTATGTGGAAGAGTGGGCATGGATTAAAAATCTTCGCTATCAGATTAATTCGGTTTTGGCGTGGTAACCTTTTACGAATTATTATTAGAAAGCCCAGTCAATTTAGACCAGGCTTTTTTTGTGGTTTAACCTTTTCGCTTTGAGCTTTGAGAGGCTAAATACTAAATAATGCTTTAATTATAAGTTATCACTGAACTTTTATTAGTGTGCTAAAAATTGAAATTTAGGACTTATTTCTTAAACCTAAGCAAAATGCTTGATTCAGTCAAACTTAATCTTCATTTAGATCTATTTCTTTTTTGTAAAAATAAAAACTAAATACAAGACAAATAGCTAAAATTATTATTTTTATAATATCAAATATATTATAATTATAAATTTTACCATTAAAAAACTCTGTTAATAATCCCAATATTAATAGAATTATTAATACTAATATATTATACTTTTTCATTTATTTAATTTATTTACCACCATTCCATACAATCTCCAAATTCATATACAGCTACTGCCGCACCTATTGCTCCAAGGTATTTAGCTGAAACTTTTTTAAGTAGTTTTCTAATTGCACTTTTTGACATTCCGCTTATGCCATTCTGAATAAATTGTTGTATTGCTGTTACACCTACAGCAATTAATAAACAATCGAATACATCATTTTGTATAGTACTAGTAGATTTACTTGCTGGTGCTATCCATGGGCTTCCGCTAAATAGACTTGTATTATCTACAGGATCTATTAATTCTATACCTCTTGAAGCTTGTAATTCTACACCTGATACAGCTAATGCTCCTAAAATAACATCATCTGAGTATAATGAACCAATATCTTGTATTATTTCAGAATCTGTTAAGCCGTATGACCTAATCAAAGCTAAAGAACTTTGCATTAATTCATCATAATCGTTATTTTCTTGAACAATATTATTATTCTGCATTCTTAAATTATTAGAATTATTAAATTGAATTGCAGAATTTTTTAACTTTTCAATTAATATCTTTTTATCAGTACTATTTGAAACTGGATCCTTTTCACACGAAATTAAAAAACCTAATGCAATTAATAATATTAATATTTTTTTCATAATTTTTTTTTAAGTTTTACCTACTATCATTTTTGGGTTTCTGTTCGGTTAATTTTCCCCGCTAAAGTTTCACATTTGATAAGTTAGTTTTCCTAACAGCTACTTATAATTCTTGGTTTAATCAAAGTTACCAAGCTATTTAAAGAACGCTTTTACCCAAAGTTTTTCTTCAACTTATAAATAAGTATGACAAAAATAAAATCAATCATCCTTAATGCGGGATAATTTGTCTTTCGAAAGTCAATCTATTATTTATTATTTCGCAATTTAAACTTTAAGAATTTTATCACATTACGGTATTTTGGGCTTTTTATTACGGTGTTTTTAAAACAAAAAGTTTTTGAAACATTTAAATAAATAAGACATATTATTTTTTGTTGGGTTTGAAGGATTAATTAATTCTAACATACTACCTTGACTAGTTTTAATATTACTTATTTGGGTATTTTACCAATGTTAATACAAGCCATAGGAATCGAGCGGGAGCTTGGGTATGAAATATTGAAAATAATTAATTTTATTTAATTAGCTGTTCAACAATATACTATATAGATAAATTGTGTTTTTTTTGTCAGGTAAAGTTTGGAAAAAACTTGACAATTAAAATAAAATAATTATCTTTGTTGCAATATATGAAAGTAACAGATAAAATAGTAGCTAAAATAAATCGAATAGATACAGGAGATGTATTCGGATACGATACGCTTGGACTAAAGTCAGATGAAATTATTGCTGGTTCTAAAGCATTAAGCAGATTAGTTGGTAGGGGAGTTATTAAAAGAGCCAGAAAAGGGTATTACTATAAACCGAAGGTCTCATTATTTGGTGAGCAAAAACCCAGAGAGGATGCTTTACTTTCTCTTTATTTGTTTGAAAAGAATAAACAAGTCGCTTATATTACTGGCACTAGATTGTATAATAGATTAGGATTAACTACACAAGTTCCAAGTTCGATACGTGTGGCCTCTTTGGATAAACAGGTTAAAGGTATTGTTGGTAATGTTGTTATTCGACCCGCTAAAAGTTATGTAAGGGTTACTTCTGACACCATTAAATATTTGGAGCTATTGGATGTTATTATGTATGTCTTCAAACTAAAGTGGACTTTTCCTAAGAGAGTATTTAGTTAATAATTCAAAGATAAATGTTTTTTTTGATTTGTTGTTAATTTTAATTTTTGGTACTCATTTCTGCGATTAATAATTGCAATTTTCTTTAA
>JAIPAM010000002.1 GCA_021740105.1 Flavobacterium sp. | reverse complement strand
GTTGGAAAAGGAAGTGTGGATGTAGCTTACAACATTGCTGATGCAATTAACAAAATTGGATTTGGTCTTGTAATTTACAGCTTAGCTCAAAAATCTCAAAAAGACTAATTAGGTCCCTCAATAACAAAAACCGCCTTGTGATAACAAGGCGGTTTTTTTATGTAATAATTTCAACTATTTATTCAGTAACAGAAATTTCAAATAGTTTTTCCCATTTTTTTCCAGTAACAAAAATAGTTTTCGTTTTAGGATTATAGGCAATTCCATTCAAAACTTCTGCTTCAGAATACTTAATAAATTTTCTTAAGCCTGCTAAATTAATAATTCCTTCTACTTTACCATTAAGTGGATTTACAATTGCAATAGCGTCTTTTTGCCAAATATTGCAGTATATTTTTCCATCGATATATTCCAACTCATTAACGCTTTTTATCTTGCTACTACCCGAATAAACATTTGCATAATCAATCATTTTTTGATTGGCCGGATTCATCGTCCAAATCTTCTCTGTCCCATCCGATTGATAAATTACTTTTCCATCATTGGTCATTCCCCAGCCTTCAATTGGTTTATCATAAGCAAACGTTTTTTCCACTTTCCAAGTGTCAACATTGTAAATGAAACCTTTTTTTTCTTCCCAAGTTAATTGGAACAATTGGTTGTTGATAAAGGTAATTCCTTCCCCAAAATCTTGATCGTCTAATTTTAACGACTTCAGAATTTTCCCGGTCTTATAATCTGTTTTTAATAATTTTGAAAATCCACGAAGTCCCGTTCCTTCATATAAAGTGTCTCTAAAAAACTCCAAACCTTCCGTAAACGAGGAAGTATCGTGTGGATAGGTATTTAAAATTTTATAATTCAATAATTTTGGAGTTACATTTGAAACCAATTCTACTCTTGAAGTTATTTCCTGGTTTTCACCTTCAAAATAAACCAAGGCTTTCAAATTTTGGTATCCTAATTTCTGATCTTTTAAACTAAATATTAGGTTCTCCAAACTCTTTTTAGAACCAATATTTTTTTCATTTAAATAGTACACAATGCTGTCAATTTTTTTATTTTCAACATTTAATAAGCGCAATGAAAGACTGTCGTCATTGTTGTATTCGCTTTTAAATTTGCTTTCGTCAAAACTAAAATATTTTTCAGTTGCCGATTTTGAACCGTTGCAACCAATAAATAGTGAGCTTAATAATAGGATAGAGAGTAGGTTGTGTTTTTTCATAATGAGTTTTATTTGCGAGGAAAGTTACAACACAAAAGTTTATATAAATGAGTTGCAAAAATACAAATTTATTGTATATTTGCAACGGCAAGTCCTACACGATCTGCTCCTGCAAAATCCCCCAGGATGGGAACGTAGCAAGGGTCCGTGGTTGAGCGATGCGATGTAGGCCGCTTGCCTTTTTTAAATTAAGTAATCTTCCTTTTGGAGGATTTTTTTTTTGAGTAAAGTGATTCCACTTTCAAGTACTTTCTCTCCCGCTTTCCGCTTCAATCCACGCTCAAAAGCGTGGGATTTTCAATGCAATCTGGACTAATTTTGAACTTTCAGTTTTCTAAATATCAGAATTAACTATATTTACATTCTAAAATAATTCGTTTATGAATAAGGTAGTATTAATAACAGGAGCCTCATCTGGAATAGGGAAATCTATCGCTGAGTTTTTGCATTACAAAGGATATGTCGTTTATGGAACTAGTAGAACCCCCAATAAAATATCCAGCACCGTTTTTCCATTATTGGAATTAGACGTTAGAAATACGGAATCCATACAAAATGCCGTTAATAAAATAATTGAGCTTTCAGGATCTTTAGATATCGTAATTAATAATGCTGGTGTAGGAATCACCGGTCCAATTGAAGAAATCCCTTCCCAGGAAATAAAGAATAATTTCGAAACTAATTTCTTTGGCCCTATTGAAGTTATGAAAGCAGTTTTACCTCAAATGCGTGCTCAAAAATCTGGATTAATTATCAACATAACTTCCATTGCAGGTTATATGGGTTTGCCTTACCGAGGAATTTATTCCGCTTCAAAAGGGGCATTGGAATTAATCACCGAATCGTTAAGTATGGAAGTGAAACCTTTTGGTATTAATATTACCAATGTAGCTCCAGGTGATTATGCTACCAATATTGCTGCCGGACGTTTTCATGCCCCAGTGATAAAAGGATCGGATTATGAAAATTCTTATGGTGCGACTCTAAAAATGATGAACGATCAAGTAGATAGTGGAAATAATCCCATTGAAATGGCCGAGGCGATATTTGATATTATCAATGCAGCCAATCCAAAAATCCATTATAAAGTGGGAAGTTTTATACAGAAGTTCTCTATCGTGTTAAAGAGAATATTGCCTGATAAAGTCTATGAAAAAATTTTAATGAATCATTATAAATTGTAACTTAGCGTCACTTAAAAATAAATTTAAATCATTCAATTATGAAGTTTTTTATTGATACAGCTAACTTAACCGAGATTAAAGCCGCTCAAGCGCTTGGAGTTCTGGATGGTGTGACTACCAATCCGTCATTAATGGCAAAAGAAGGAATTACTGGAAAAAACAATATTTTAAAACACTACGTCGACATTTGCAATAGCGTTGAAGGTGATGTAAGTGCCGAAGTTAACGCTGTTGATTACGACGGGATGATTCGTGAAGGAGAAGAATTAGTTGATTTACATCCTCAAATAGTGGTGAAATTACCAATGACCAAAGAGGGGATTATGGCTTGTAAGTATTTCTCTGATAAAGGAATAAAAACCAATGTCACTTTGGTTTTTTCGGCTGGTCAAGCTATATTAGCTGCAAAAGCTGGCGCAAGCTATGTATCGCCTTTTGTTGGTAGATTAGATGATATTTCAACCGATGGATTGGCTCTTATAGAAGAAATCCGTTTGATATATGATAATTACGGTTTTGAAACACAAATTCTAGCTGCTTCTGTTCGTCATACCATGCACATTGTAAATTGTGCTAAAATAGGTGCCGATGTAATGACAGGGCCGCTTTCTGCAATTCTTGGATTACTGAAACATCCTTTAACAGATATTGGCTTGGCTCAGTTTATCGCCGACTTTGAAAAAGGAAATAAATAAAAACATTTGAGCATAAAAAAAAGCGGTACACTATATAGGTACCGCTTTTTTTATAATTATTTTTTATTTCAGTTTACTTGCAAATTGGACTTCAAACAAGTTGGTAAAGGCATCCTTTATTTTACCAGAACCATCCAAAATTAACGTTCTATTTATTTTTGTAATCGCCCATTTGTTTTTAACTTCCTCAAAATTGGCACAACGGTACTCTTGAATCCCTTCAAATTTATAATTCCCTAATAATTCAACCCAATTTTTCTGATCTTCATCTAAATTAACCGCGATGTATTGGTATTCAGGATGCTGTAATTTAAAAGCCAAAACCTTTTTGTGAGCTGCTGCTAAATGTGTTAAAGCCTCTTTAGTCCAGAAAAACAAGACCGTCTTTTTATTCATAATTGTATTGGAAGAAACAGTTACCCCATCTTTATTAATCAAACTCACAGATGGCAATTGATTTCCAATTTTTAGGAGCTTTATAGCATTTTCTATTTTTAGTATCTCATTTTTACTACTATTATCTGTAGAGTATTTTCTGTAAATAGCTAAAAACTTTTGGTTATTAACCATATTTTGATCTTCTAGAAGATAAGAGAAAGCAATATTGTTAAGGATATTGTTTTTTACTTTTACATTCTTTATTAGAGTATCAGCAATATTCAATTTATTTATATTGGTAGTTAATGCTAAATCCACATCGGAGAAATGATTGTGGTATTTCACGGATCCTAAATTATTTAACAAATGAGATAAATAGAATACAAATGGAGAATAGGTTGATAATTCTACATTATTAAAATCGATATTCTTTCTGTAATTGTAGTATTTAGCAGGTAACTTTTCAAAAAGATCTTCGGAAGTTCTCAATTTGTGGATTATTGGGTACAACTCTTTTTTTGAATAATAATTAAAGTCTAATTCTGCCTTAGCAAATAAATCAAATTCTTTACTCCAATTAATATCTTTTTTATGACTCAAATAGCTTTTCTTATTTTTATTATAAGTTGAGTCGATATTGGCATTAAATTTTGCAAAACCGTAATCAAAAACATCAAACATTTTTTCTTTTTCGGCTTCGTCTTTCAAATACGTTTCCATCAAATAGTTGTTTTTTGCATCTCCGCGACCACAAAAAATAATAGATTCATCAAAATTATTTGAATTTAAACGAACCATGATGCTATCATTTTTATCAAAATAAACATATTGGTATTCTGGATCGTGCTTGAAAGTGTACATTCCAGGGGCTAACGAGTCGAATTGAACAAAGAAAGTATTGTCTTTTTGAAGTGGAATAGTGTCAATAACAACACCGTCTTTTGAAAAATAGATATACCTATTAGTAGGATTAAGGACTTCTCCACCAAAATAAGCTCTGTAATCGTCCTGCTTAAAATCGTTGTTACAAGATAATAAGGAAAGAAAAAAAAGAGTCGAAAAAATTCTTAATAAGGGAGAATTGGGCATATTTATATTCATTGCAATACCCACAAAAATATTTAGACCATTTCAATTTAGGTGTTAATAGTTAGTTAAATTAAAGTTGAACTCTTATTTCAAACAATGAATTAGCTGAAATTGAGGTATTTTTTCTACTTTTGCAAAAAATTAAATAAAGGGAATCAATGTTAACAATCAATAATTTATCAGTACAGTTTGGTAAAAGAATTTTGTTCGACGAGGTAAATACTGTTTTTACTCACGGTAATATTTATGGAGTTATTGGTGCAAATGGTGCTGGAAAATCAACTTTTTTAAAGATAATTTCAGGTGAAATGGATCCTACTGCAGGTCACATTCACTTAGAATCGGGTAAAAGAATGTCTGTTTTAAATCAAAATCACAACATGTTTGATGATTTTACGGTTTTGGAAACGGTAATGATGGGAAACAAAGTGTTGTATGCCGTTAAGAAGCAAATGGACGAATTGTATGCCGATTATGATGATAAAAATGCAGATAAAATAGGCGAGTTGCAGGTGCAATTTGAAGAAATGAATGGTTGGAATGCCGACTCAGACGCCGCTTCTTTACTTTCAAATTTAGGGATTACTGAAGACAGTCACTATACTTTAATGGCTGATTTAGAAGGAAAATTGAAAGTTCGTGTCCTTTTAGCTCAGGCGCTTTTTGGAAATCCAGATTTGCTAATTATGGATGAGCCTACCAACGATTTGGATTTTGAAACTATCGCTTGGTTGGAAAATTTCTTAGCTAACTATGACAATACCGTAATTGTAGTTTCTCACGACCGTCACTTTCTAGACGCTGTATGTACTCATATTTCAGATATTGATTTTGGTAAAATAAACCACTATTCTGGTAATTATACTTTTTGGTATGAATCCAGTCAATTAGCCGCAAAACAACGGGCACAACAGAATAAGAAGGCCGAAGAAAAGAAACAAGAATTGGAAGAGTTTATTCGTCGTTTTAGTGTGAATGTGGCAAAATCAAAGCAAGCTACTTCTAGAAAGAAGATGATTTCTAAATTGAATATTTCTGAAATCAGACCTTCAAGCCGTCGCTATCCTGCGATTATTTTCGATCAAGAAAGAGAAGCGGGAGACCAGATTTTGAATGTTCAAAATTTAAGCGCTTCAGTTGATGGTGATGTTTTATTTACGGGTGTAGATCTAAATATGGCAAAAGGAGATAAAATTATTTTATTTTCTAAAGATTCCCGTGCGACCACTGCATTTTACGATATCTTAAACGGATTACAAAAAGCAGATTCAGGCTCTTTTGATTGGGGGGTTACAACCAACCAGGCGTATTTACCGGTGGACAATCATTCGTTTTTTGAAAACGACTATTCATTAGTAGATTGGTTGCGCCAATGGGTGAAAACGGAAGAAGAACGTGATGAGGTTAATATTCGTGGGTTTCTAGGAAAAATGATTTTTTCTGGTGAGGAAGCTTTAAAAACAAGTAGAGTGTTGTCAGGAGGAGAAAAAGTAAGATGCATGCTTTCGCGAATGATGATGGAGCGTGCCAATGTTTTGATGATTGACGAGCCAACCAATCATTTGGATTTGGAGTCGATTACAGCATTTAATAATTCGCTTAAAAACTTTAAAGGTTCAGTAATTTTCACTACTCATGATCATGAATTTTCACAAACTGTAGGTAATAGAGTGGTGGAGTTAACTCCAAAAGGCGCTATTGATCGATACATGACTTTTGATGAATATTTGGATAACGAAAGTGTTAAAGAGTTGAGGATCAAAATGTATTCTTAATTTATATAATTTAACTCTCGAGAAATCGGGAGTTTTTTTTGATAGAATATGAAATTAAATATTTTTTGAGTTCTTTATCATTCAATGATAAAATCTGTAAAAAAATTATATATTTGCACAACCAAACAAAAATCTTCAATATGAGTCAAAAAATATTGCTTACTTCCAAAGAAGTCAATATCATTCTCCATCGTTTGGCTTGTCAGTTGATTGAAAAACATTTAGATTTTTCAGAAACTATTCTTATTGGTATTCAGCCTCGCGGTACCTTTTTGGCAGAAAGATTAAAAGAATTACTTGAAAACGAATATAAAATTTCAAACATCCTTTTAGGTTACCTAGATATCACTTTTTTCAGAGACGATTTCCGAAGAAATGACAAGCAATTAGAAGCCAATAAAACCCATATAGATTTTTTAGTTGAAAATAAAAAAGTAATTTTCATCGATGATGTATTGTACACCGGAAGAAGCATTCGCGCCGCATTAACTGCAGTGCAATCTTTTGGAAGACCAGCATCTATTGAGCTTCTTACGTTAATTGATCGAAGATTTAGCCGTGATTTACCAATACAGCCTGATTATCGTGGCCGACAAGTAGACGCGATTAATGATGAAAAAGTAAAAGTATGCTGGCGAGAGCAAGATGGCGAAGATGCAGTATATTTAATACCTACAAACAGTAAACAAACAGTATAGAAATGAGCGAATTAAGTGTAAATCATTTATTAGGAATTAAAAATATCACCAAAAATGATATTGACCTTATTTTTGAAACCGCCGATCATTTTAAAGAAGTAATCAACCGTCCGATAAAGAAAGTTCCTTCCCTACGAGACATTACGATTGCTAATATATTTTTCGAAAACAGCACGAGAACTAAATTATCATTTGAACTAGCACAAAAAAGACTTTCTGCAGATGTGATTAGTTTTTCTGCGGCGCAATCCTCAGTAAAGAAAGGAGAAACCCTTGTAGATACCGTAAATAACATACTATCCATGAAAGTGGATATGGTAGTGATGCGACATGCCAATCCGGGTGCAGCTCATTTTTTATCTCAAAATGTGAAAGCCAGCATTATCAACGCTGGAGATGGTGCACACGAACATCCAACACAAGCACTTTTAGACAGTTATTCTATCAGAGAAAAATTAGGAGAAGTGGCAGGTAAAAAAGTAGTTATTGTAGGCGATATTTTACACTCTCGCGTAGCCCTTTCAAACATCTATGCTTTGCAAATGCAAGGGGCTGAAGTGAAGGTTTGCGGGCCAAAAACACTAATCCCAAGGCATATTGAATCACTTGGAGTGAAGGTAGAATCAAATTTACGTAAAGCATTGGAATGGTGCGATGTAGCAAATATGCTAAGAGTTCAAAATGAACGTATGGATGTGAATTTCTTCCCTTCAACAAGAGAATACGCACAACAATACGGATTGGACAAAACCTTGTTGGACTCCCTAAATAAAGAGATCGTAATTATGCATCCAGGACCAATAAATCGTGGAGTTGAAATTACTTCTGAAGTTGCCGATTCAAATCAATCGTTGATCTTAAATCAAGTGGAAAACGGAGTGGCAGTTCGAATGGCAGCGATCTATTTATTGGCTTCAAAAATTCAATAAATGAAAGTAGTTGCGAAAGGTCACACCACAGTTTTAACAGCTACTCAAGGTGATGTTGATTTATTTTTGAATAATGTTACCAATCAGCACGATAGTTATAAAAATCAAAATTTGATTTTGGACCTTAATCACGATAAATCAACTACAATTCAATCGATTAAAGCATTTTCTGATTTGTCTAAATTGCATTGTAAAGGAAAAAAATCGTTTGTAATTGTTGTTGAAAATATCGATTTTAATGCCCTTCCTAAATCATTAGTGGTTGTCCCTTCCGTTTTAGAAGCCCACGATATTATTGATATGGACGAAATAGAAAGAGATTTAGGATTTTAATATTGGATTCGTTTACTTGGCAACAAATAGAGCTTCAACGAATTTCCAAATAACCAAATTAACAAATATAAATTGAATCTAACGGTACTTGGTTGCTATGCTGCAACACCACGAACAATTACAAATCCCACGGCACAAGTTTTAGAAATCAGAAATCGCCTGTTTCTAATTGATTGCGGTGAAGGTACACAGGTTCAATTGCGTAAAAATAAAATCCGATTTTCTAAAATCAATCACATCTTTATTTCCCATTTGCACGGCGATCATTTTTATGGTTTGGTAGGTTTAGTTTCTACTTTTATGTTGCTTAATCGAACCACCGACTTGCATATTTATGGTCCGAAAGGAATAGAGGAAGTCATCAAATTGCAATTAAAATTATCCAATTCCTGGACCAATTACGGTTTGTTTTTCCATGAACTGAATTCTGATAAAAGTGAAATCATATACGAAGACGATAAAGTATTCGTAAAAACTATTCCATTAAAACATAGAGTTTATACCAACGGATTCTTATTTCAGGAGAAAGTAGGTGATCGTAAATTGAATTTAGATGCCGTTCAAAACTTCGAAATAGACACTTATTATTATCAGAAAATTAAAAATGGAAAGGATATCACTTTAGAGGACGGTCGCGTGATTGAAAATGAAAAATTAACCTTTGATCCAATTCAAACTAAAAGTTATGCTTTTTGTTCTGATACCGCCTATAATGAAGATATTATTCAGATTATAGAAAATGCGGATGTATTGTATCATGAAGCTACATTTCTAGATTCCGAAGAACAATTGGCCCACAAAACAATGCATTGTACCGCCAAACAAGCGGCTAAAATTGCTTTGAAAGCCAATGTAAAACAGTTGGTATTAGGACATTATTCCACTCGATACGACAATATCAACTTGTTTAGAGAAGAAGCACTAACCATTTTTCCAGAAGTGCTTTTGGCAGATGACGGAAAAAGTTTTGAGTTTTAATAATAAATCAATTATTTTAGATTCGTTATTTTAGAATCAATTTTCTAAAATCAAAATCTAAAATCTAAAATACATTCAATGGAAGATTTAAGCGATTACCGTAAATCATATGAAAAGAGCGCTCTTTTGGAAACTTCAATTCCAGAAGATCCTATTAATTTGTTTCACCAATGGTTTCATGAAGTGGAAGATTTCGGTGGAATAGAAGAGGTAAATGCGATGACTGTTTCCACAATAGGTTTGGATGGTTTTCCAAAATCAAGAGTGGTGCTACTTAAAAAATACTCTGAAGAAGGTTTTATTTTTTATACCAATTACAACTCTGAAAAAGGAAAAGCAATCACTAATAATCCGAACGTTTGTCTTTCTTTCTTTTGGCATTCATTGGAGCGACAAGTAATTATTAAAGGAATTGCAGAAAAAACTCCAACCAATATTTCCGATGGTTATTTTGAGTCAAGACCTGATGGTAGCAAATTCGGTGCTATTGTTTCTAATCAAAGTGAGGTAATTCCTTCCCGTGCTTTTTTAGAAGATAAATTGAAACAATTAGAACTCGATTGTCAAGGAAAAGAAATCCTTAGACCGGAATTTTGGGGCGGTTTCCTGATAAAACCTGTTGAAGTAGAATTCTGGCAAGGACGTCCAAACCGACTTCATGACCGAATTAGATACCAATTGCAAGACGATTATTCTTGGAAAACAAATCGCCTGTCTCCTTAAATTATTATTCTATACTTTCTACAGCTTCCATTTTGTTATTCAAAAGAAAAAACTGAAGCAACATGGCGATAATTATTGTCAGTAATGCGCCAATAAAATTTAGCCACAGAAAACTTACAATATCCAAGTAGAAGATATAAAATATTAGTAGTTGAGTGATAATGGCTCCCCAGAAAATGGCTTTTGCGCGGATGTATTTTATGTAAAAACCAACCAAGAAAATACCTAAAACGGTACCGTAGAAAATGGATCCAATTATATTTACCAACTGAATTAAATTCTCAAATAAGGTACCTATACAAGCAAAGAGAATCGCTACAATTCCCCAAAAAACAGTAAATACTCTGGTGGCATTTACATAATGTTTGTCGGATTTTTCTTCTTTTAGATTGCGTTTGTAAATATCGATTGCTGTGGTTGAGGCTAATGCGGTTAGCCCTGAAGCGGTCGACGACATCGCTGCCGATAAAATTACCGCTAATAAAAGTCCAATCAATCCCTTTGGTAAGTAGTTCAAAATGAAATTGATAAATACATAATCTTTATCATTCGTTTCTGCTTTTGCATCTGCTTTTGAAATTAATTCCTTTGCTTGATCTCTAAGGTCATTTTCCTTGTAAGATAATGCCGTCAGTTTTTTTCTCAATATTGGGTTGTCATAATTCTGATTTAAATGGTCGATATACAAAAGGTTAAACTCCTTTTTTTCTTCGGATAAATCAGCTAGCTGTTTTTCTAAATCGTGGTATTCTTCTTTGTAAATGGATTTTTCAATTACCACTTTATTGTTTGGATTGAAATTCAATGGAACCGGATTGAATTGGAAAAATACAAAAACCATCACCCCAATCAACAGAATAAAAAACTGCATTGGGACTTTTAGAAACCCATTCATAATTAACCCCATCTGGCTTTCTTTAATAGATTTTCCTGATAAATAGCGCCCTACCTGAGATTGATCGGTGCCAAAGTAAGACAAAGCAAGGAAAAATCCACCGGTAATTCCACTCCAAAAAGTATAACGCGTTTCAGGATCAAAGGAGAAATCAACTATTTCCATTTTATCATTTGCACCAGCAATATGGAGTGCATTACCAAAAGTCATGTCATTGGGTAGTAAATGTAAAATCAAGAAAAAGGTGGCAATCATTCCAAACATAATGACAAACATTTGGTGTTTTTGCGTCACGTTTACCGCCTTGGTACCTCCTGAAAACGTGTAAATAATTACCAATGACCCAATAATTATATTCAGTTGCGTTAAATTCCAACCCAATATCGACGACAGGATAATTGAAGGGGCATATATGGTAATACCTGTTCCTAAACCGCGTTGTACTAAAAATAAAATGGAGGCTAAGGAACGCGTTTTTAGATCAAAACGTTCTTCTAAATATTCATAGGCCGTGAATACTTTTAACTTATGATAAATGGGGATAAAAGTCATGCTAATAACCACCATCGCAATAGGTAATCCAAAATAAAACTGCACAAAACCCATACCGTCATGATACGCTTGGCCTGGTGTAGAAAGGAATGTAATCGCGCTAGCTTGGGTTGCCATTACGGAAAGCCCAACGGTCCACCATGGAGTTTCATTATTTCCTAAAATGTAATCTTTTACATTTCCAGTGCTGCCTTTTGTTTTCCAAACGCCATAAATAACGATGAAAAGCAGGGTGATTACGAGTATTATCCAATCAATTTGTTGCATGTTCTAGGAAAAAAGTTGCATTATAATAAAGTAAAATAAAATGTAAAGCGCATTAGCAATCAGCACCCAAGTGTAGTTTTTCTTCCACAATTTATTTTCATTTTCGCTCATGATTACTTTATTGAAATTAAGTTTGAAATCAATCGGTAGGCTCCTGAAACTCCCTCTGGTAACTCTCTAAAAAAGCTCAATCCGGTATAAATATAGTTTCCTTTACCATATTTCGCAATCAATAAGACGCCATTCTTTGGAGTTTCCCCTTTATCATTTGAGGATAAAATAGGAGTAAAAGAAGGGTCCCATTCACTTGGATAATACAATCCCTGTTCTTGCGTCCAGCCTTCAAAATCCTTACTAGTAATTTTGTTTGGGTAGTTTAAAACAGGGTGCTCAGGAGCTAAAAAGCGTATTTCGGCATTTTCTTCGGTTACCCGATCTCTTGAAATTTTTAATGGAAATGGCGCAATATTTTTGGTCACTAATTCATCGGTGGTATTGTATTGAACCAACATTGTTTTTCCTTCTTTTACAAAATCTAAAAGGATTTCTTGCTTGAATTTCAGTTCTTTAACTGTGTTGTATGCTCTAATTCCAGTGATTAAAACATCGTAATTGGCCAGTTTCTCTTTCGTGATTTCACTCGGGTTAATTTCAGTTACTTCATACCCCATTTGCTTTAAGCTTTTGGGAACTTCATCTCCAGCCCCCATCAAATACGCAATTTTTTCATTTCCAGTTTTGATATCCAATTTGATGAATCGTGCTTCCGAAGTCTTTACAATTTGTTGCTTTGAAATGTGTTCGTAATTGATGTTTATTTGTTCTTTGTCAAATGTTTTTCCATTCACAATAGCGATTGCTTTTACCATAATTTCATCTGCATTCTTTGGAGGAAATACTTCGAATTGGACTATTTGTTCTTCCCCTTTTTTGCTCAAGGCAAATGCAATCTCGTTGGGATTTACTTTCCAATTTGTCGGAAGATCCAATTTCAAAGTTCCATTTACAGCATCTTTTCCCGCTTTAATTTTTACACCAATCGCTTTTGATTTACCCGAATTAAATAAGGCCACTTTATCAATAATTGAAGTGGTTATTTCTGGAACTAAATCCAATGGATTGTAAATTTCTCCTTTTGCAGGGTCGTTGTATTTATAAATTACATTTCGCTCAAAAGGGATAATAATTTCGTTAATTTCTATATTAAATACCAACTTAACTTCTCTAATAATATCAGCAATCCCAATGTTTTGTTGCTCATTTACCTTGTACATTCCAACCGTTCCTTTTTCATTTAACCAATACGGATTGGTGTAATTGACAGTTGCTGGTAATTGAATGTCGAGTTTGTTATTAATAGCAATGTTATTTTTCAACGGACTATTTACAGTCGTATTTTTCCCTTCCGGCAGGGAGGTTATACTCTTTAAAATCATTGAATTAGTACTTCTATTAATCGCTTCAATTTTAACGTTTAGCGTGCTATTAGGAGTTGCAGTTTGATTTACTGCCACACCTTCTAAATACAAACCGGAACATGCTGCAATAGTCTTTTTTAGCTCTTCTGTTTTTATATTTTTCCAATGTTCGTCTTCTAATAATTGGATCATTGTATAGGCTTTCACTAAATTCGGAATGCTTAAAGCAGGGTATTTGAAATCGAATTCTTTCAAGATTTTTTGAATTAATTCTCCAACTGCAGCACCACCTTTTACACGATTCCAAGAGGTATCAACGCCTTCAAACAGATTGCTTTTATCGTTCAATGAACTTCCCTTAAGAAATTCTAAATATTCCATTTCTTCCCCACGACTTCCTGTACTTCCAAATCCTTGAGATTCATGACAACTTCTGCTTAAAGCTGCAATTTCTTGATTTGATTTTCCAATTGTAGGATAGTAAACGCCAATTTGTAAGGAAGAAAGGTTGGTTTTATCGGCGGCATCAAATTTTTCTTTACTACCATAAAACCACCAGGAAGTATTGAAGAATTGCCTTTTTGGCTGCCAAGGTTTCACCCATTTTAACTGATTTGAAAAGGCATTCGCATCATTGGCTAAATCAAAACTTTCCACGCTCAAAAGGGCAGAGGCGGTATGATGACCGTGGGTTGTACCTGGAGAACGATGATCAAATCGATTGATAATAACATCAGGTTGAAATTTTCTGATGGCCCAAACCACATCACTTAAAACTTGGTTTTTATCCCATATTTGCAGAGTTTCCTCTGGGTTTTTAGAATATCCAAAATCATTGGCACGAGAAAAAAATTGTTCTCCACCATCTATTTTTCTAGCTTCAAGCAATTCTTGTGTTCGAATCACTCCCAATTGTTCTCTTAATTCTGGACCTATTAAATTTTGCCCTCCGTCGCCTCGTGTTAATGACAAGTAACCAGTCCTTGCCATTTTCTCATTGGATAAATAGGAAATTAATCGGGTGTTTTCATCGTCGGGATGTGCTGCAATGTACAACACCGATACCAAGAAATTCAGTTTTTCAATTTGATTGTAAATAGTCGCAGAATTCGGTTTTACAGGCTGCTGTCCAAATGAAATTTGTATAAAAAATAAGAATAGAAATAGATTTATGAAACTCGGTTTTTTCATTATTGAAATCATTATTTGCTTTAGCTTCAAATGTAATAATTAAAATGCTTTTTTTAAATAGAAATTCTTGAATTTATCTAATGTTGATTTAATTTAATAAAAACTATTCTTTACTTTTGTAGCTCACAACATCACAACCATGTATAAACTGTTAATTCGTCCTTTACTTTTTTGGTTTGACCCAGAAGAAGTGCATTATTTTACCTTTTCTGCCATTCGCTTAATCTCTAAAATACCTGGATTTTCAACTATTTTTAGAGCTATTTATGTGATAGAAGATAAAAGATTAGAAACAGAAGTATTTGGATTGAAATTCAAAAACCCCGTTGGCTTAGCCGCTGGTTTTGATAAAGATGCCGTTCTTTATAATGAACTTTCTAATTTTGGTTTTGGTTTTATTGAAATTGGAACGCTAACTCCAAAAGCCCAAGATGGAAATCCTAAAAAGCGATTGTTTCGTTTGAAACAAGACGCCGCCATCATCAATAGAATGGGTTTCAACAATAAAGGAATTGAAGCCGCAATTGAAAAATTAAAGCAAAATAAAGACGTATTAATAGGGGGTAACATTGGAAAAAATAAGCTAACGCCAAATGAAAATGCGGTCGATGACTATGTAATTTGCTTTGAAGCATTGTATGATTATGTTGATTATTTTGTGGTAAATGTAAGTTCACCTAACACACCCAATTTAAGAGAACTACAAGAAAAGGAACCGTTAACTAAATTATTACAAACCCTACAAGACCTTAATTTAGCTCGACCTAAACAAAAACCAATCTTACTAAAAATAGCACCCGATTTAACCGACGAGCAGTTATTGGATATTATCGACATTGTCAATACTACAAAAATTGCAGGGGTGATAGCGACCAATACCACCATTTCTAGAGAAGGTTTGCAATCGGAGAATAAAGCGGAAGTAGGAGGGTTGTCAGGAAAACCTTTAACTTCACGAGCTACCGAGGTAATCCGATTTTTATCTCAAAAAAGCAATAAATCATTTCCAATTATTGGAGTAGGTGGGATTCATTCGGCTCAAGAGGCGATCGATAAATTAGAAGCCGGAGCTAGTTTAGTCCAACTCTACACTGGTTTTATCTACGAAGGACCGGCATTGGTGAAAGCCATAAATAAAAAAATCTTAGAATCGGTATCGCGTTAATTTATTCTAATTCCTCAACCTGAATTGCTGCATTTTTTTCTATATTTGAACCAATGGATCCAATAAAAATAATAGAATGTCCTCGTGATGCTATGCAAGGAATAAAATCGTTTATTCCAACTGCTAGAAAGGTGGCTTATATCCAATCACTGCTTCGCGTAGGATTTGATACTATTGATTTTGGAAGTTTTGTTTCGGCAAAAGCCATTCCCCAAATGCAAGATACCGCCGAAGTTTTAGCGCAACTGGATTTATCACAAACCAACAGTAAATTACTTGCAATTATTGCCAATACGCAAGGGGCAATTGCCGCATCAGCACACAAAGAAATTCAATATTTAGGATTCCCTTTTTCGATATCTGAGAATTTCCAAATGCGAAACACCCACAAAACCATAGAAGAATCATTGGTTACTTTAAATGAAATTCTAGAAATTGCCGATAAAACCAATAAAGAAGTCGTTGCCTATTTATCGATGGGATTCGGAAACCCTTATGGCGATCCTTGGAATGTAGATATTGTGGGCAATTGGACTGAAAATTTAGCCAATCGTGGCGTAAAAATCTTATCGCTTTCAGACACAATTGGAAGTTCCACACCAGAGGTGATTCAGTATTTATTTTCTAATTTAATTCCGAAATACCCTGAAATAGAATTCGGAGCCCATCTTCATACTACCCCTGAAAAATGGTTTGAGAAAGTAGATGCCGCTTACAACGCAGGTTGCCGCCGATTTGATGGAGCCATTCAAGGTTTTGGAGGTTGCCCTATGGCAAAAGACACGCTTACAGGGAATATGCCAACAGAAAAACTACTTTCCTTTTTTACCTCTCAAAAGGAGCAAACCAATACCAGTCCAATGAGTTTTGAAAGCGCTTACAATGAAGCTACGAAATTGTTTGGTGAGTTCCATTAATACATTGGAAGCAATTCAAACATAAATTCTAGGTATTCATAGTTTTGTCATATCTAATATTATTTACTATATTTGCACGCAATTCAACTACAAATTGCAATGATCGCACACAACACAAAAATTATTGGAGAAGGATTAACCTACGACGACGTATTGTTAGTTCCAAATTATTCTAATGTGCTTCCTAGAGAAGTTAGTATTCAATCAAAATTTTCTCGTAACATTTCCCTTAATGTACCTGTAGTATCTGCAGCGATGGATACCGTAACTGAAAGTGCTATGGCAATTGCGATGGCGCAAGAAGGGGGAATTGGGGTATTGCATAAAAACATGACTATAGAGCAACAAGCGGCTAAAGTCAGAAAAGTAAAACGTGCCGAGTCAGGAATGATTATCGATCCGGTAACATTGCCTCTTTCTTCTACTGTTGCTGATGCTAAAAATGCGATGAAAGAATTTGGTATTGGTGGAATTCCAATTGTAGATGAAAATTTAACATTAAAAGGAATTGTAACCAATCGGGACTTGCGTTTTGAGAAAAACAATGCCCGACCAATTATCGAAGTGATGACTTCTGAAAACTTGGTTACCGTGGCCGAAGGAACTTCCTTAGAGCAAGCAGAAGTGGTTTTGCAAGGAAACAAAATTGAAAAATTACCAGTAGTTAACGCCGATTATAAATTAGTGGGCTTAATTACTTTTAGAGATATTACTAAATTAACTCAAAAACCAATTGCCAATAAAGATTCTTTCGGTCGCTTGAGAGTAGCTGCTGCCATTGGAGTTACAGGCGATGCAGTTCAAAGAGCGGAAGCTTTGGTGAATGCAGGTGTTGACGCTATTATTATAGATACTGCTCACGGACACACGCAAGGAGTGGTAAATGTGTTAAAAGAAGTAAAAGCAAAATTCCCAAAATTAGACGTTATTGTTGGAAATATAGCCACACCAGAAGCAGCAAAATACTTAGTTGAAAATGGAGCCGACGGGGTTAAAGTAGGAATTGGACCGGGTTCAATTTGCACCACCCGTATTGTTGCAGGTGTTGGATTCCCTCAATTTTCGGCAGTATTAGAAGTTGCTGCAGCCATAAAAGGATCGGGAGTTCCTGTAATTGCCGATGGTGGAATTCGTTACACAGGAGATATTCCAAAGGCAATAGCCGCCGGTGCCGATTGTGTGATGCTAGGGTCATTATTGGCAGGAACCAAAGAATCACCGGGAGAAACGATTATTTTTGAAGGTCGTAAATTCAAATCTTATCGCGGAATGGGATCGGTTGAAGCCATGCAAGAAGGATCAAAAGACCGTTATTTCCAAGATGTAGAAGACGATGTGAAAAAATTAGTACCGGAAGGAATTGTAGGTCGTGTTCCTTATAAAGGAGAATTGAATGAAAGCATGCAACAATTTATTGGAGGTTTAAGAGCCGGAATGGGTTATTGTGGTTCGAAAGACATCCCTACTTTACAAGACACCGGACGTTTTGTTCGCATTACCGCTAGCGGAATCAATGAAAGTCACCCGCACAATGTGACCATAACCAAGGAAGCACCTAACTATTCTAGATAAAACAAAAAGTCGCTAATTAGCGACTTTTTTTTATGAATTAAAACCCAATTCGGTTCAGTAGTGTGTAAATTAACTATTGCGAAAAACGGCTGTTAACCGAAGTTCTTCTTTTCAATATGTTTGAATCAATACGTCAGTTGGAATATTCAATCTCTCATGAAGTTGACGAATCATTTCCAATGAAAGCTTTCTTTTTCGGTTTAAGATTTCACTTGCGCGACTTTTCAATCCAATAATGTTCGCCAAATCATTTTGATTATAACCCATTTGTTCCATTCTGAATTTAATTGCTTCGATTGGATCTGGTAAACTAATTGGAAAATGTTCGCTTTCATATTGATCAATAAGAATTCCCAATACTTCAAGTTCATCGCCTTCAGCTGAACCGAGTTTTGCATCAAAGATTGTTTCCAATCTTTCTAAGGCTTGATTATAATCTTTTTCAGTTTTTATAGGTTTAATTTCCATAGCTTTTAAATTTCATTTGCGTTAATCTTATCATACTCTGTATGCGTTCCAATAAATCGAATCCAAATCATTTGATAATTATAATTTATCCTAACAATTAATCTGTAATTATTTCCTTTGATATTGAAAACAATGCGATTATCATTTAAAATACTTGCGCTTGGATATTCTTTTTTTACTTCGTTCGGATTCTTCCATTCAGCATTGCTTGTTTCCTGAAACCAAGACTTAAGTTGCTGTTCTGAATCTGCATGAACTTCCCAAAAATCACGCAATATTTTTTTCGAAATTATTCTCAATGTTTTCTTTTTTCGTCAAAGATAATTAAAAGTTCCCAATTTGGGAATTATTTATGAAGATTTTTTCTGCGCAAATTGGCGCATGTTGGCTAACGTCCTGCCGCTTCATGCAGTTGCGAAGTGCGGAACTGGTTAATTTCTGTTAAAGATAAAAAATTTTGCGGAGCGCAAAAGTAAACGAACAATTTACAGAAAACTAGCCATGAGATTTAGCAAGTGTTAGCGGGTGTTTTCTTATTTAATCCAAAATTCTTCTGTTAGATAAAAAACTGTATCGATAAAGTATAATACTTCATTTCTCGTCAATACATTTTCATCATGTAAATCTTCGAGAATAATTCCTAATTCGGCATTGATATAATCATTGTTACGATTATTTTCAAAACCATTTAAAGTTAAAAATTCTTTGACTTGCTTTAAATCTGTATTTGCAGTTATTGAAACATAAGATTGTTGAACAACTGCATACAAAATATCATTGTCTTTTGTAAAACCAATTAGGTCGTAAGCTGTATCTGGAAAGAAATAATTGTGAAGTAATAGGTTATTCAAGTAATCTTTCCAGGAATTATAGTAAATACTATCATTTAGTTTAAGCACATTTTCTGTATCTTTCAAGTATACTTTCTGTTCAGCTCCTTCACTAACATATTGAGATAAATCAATATCTATCCAAAGATTTTTTTCAGAAATATAACTTTCTAATCTCTTTGTTTCTTGTTTTTTGAAGTGCTTTTCGTCTTCAATGATTGCGCTTGTTTGCGAGCCATCGTTAAGGTAACTGGCGATTGATTGGATAATTGTTCCAAACCTAACTTGGCTCTTTCCTGAAAGGACATTGTGTAGTTCATGTTTCAAATGATTTTGCATCAACAAATATAAACAAACTTTTTAATTATTGAAGAATCGTCGATTTCGTCCGTTGCTTAACAATTACTGCTAACGTTTGGCAGCTACACGAGGTTTGGGAAAAAGTACGCCTTAACTTTCGGTTAATGACTGAATTTTCATGTACAAAACAAACTTTAAAGTTTGCCTAAAACCCAAATCTCGTGTAACTGCTGTTGTGCGTTCGTTGTTTTATTTACATCTTGTCGTAAATAAAATTTGGAATTCTTTTCAATATTGTTGCAATTATTCCCCAACGTTTTGTTACATAAACTATTTTTCTTTTTTTTGATATTGCGTTATAAATCTGTTTTGATGCTTTTTCAACTGACGCAACCCAAAATAAACCTTCGCCTTTAGCCATTTCGGTATTTACAAAACCTGGTCTAATGTCAGTGACAAATATTTCCATTTTTAAGTTTTTAGCTTTTTGTCGCAAACCTTCTAAATAATTAATTTGATATGCTTTTGTCGCATTATAAGAAGTTGCTTGTCTATTTCCTCTAATTCCCGCAATCGAACTAATTGCAACTAAATGACCAAACTTCTGTTTTTCAAAATAGTTGAAAGCCCAATCTGAAACACAAGTAAAACCCAAAACATTTGTTTCTATTGTTCGTTTTTCGATTTCAAAGTTCAATTCGGCATTTATATCTCCAATCCCTGAACTTAAAATTAGTAAATCAATTCCACCGATTTCTTCAGTTAGTTCATTTAATTTAGTTTCAATTTTTTCAATTTCGGTTATGTCAAAATCCCTAATTCGGTATAATTTTGGATTCTCTTTTTGAATTTCGGTAAGCAATTCGGTTCTTCTTCCAGTTATTCCAACTAAATATCCATTTTCGGTTAATAATTTCGCAAGTTCTTTTCCAATTCCAGAAGTTGCTCCAATTATTATTGCTTTTTTCATTTTTAGTATTTTTTCTGTTTTTTACGATTTCGCCCACAATGACGCACAACTTGTATATAGGCGCTATCAAATAGCGATTATCAACCCAAATGGGGGTGGATTGGCGCTGTAAATTAGCGTATTATATCCTCAAATATAATAAAAATTATTACAAATCATCAAATGGACTTTTTATTTGCTGAATGCTTTTTATACTTACATGAGTGTATATTTCAGTGGTCTTACTACTACTGTGTCCCAATAATTCTTGAATGTACCGCAAATCAGTGCCGCTTTCCAATAAATGGGTAGCATAACTGTGCCGCAACCAATGCAAGGTAACCGGTTTCGTAATTCCAACTTTTTGTAAGGCTTGTTTTAAAACTTGTTGTAAACTTCTAGAATCATAAGCTACTCCAACTGTTTGCCCCTCAAATAAAAAGGTTTTCGGCTTAAATAATTTATAATATTCTCGAAGCATCTCTAATATAAATGGACTCAAAGGGGTAATTCGATCCTTTTTCCCCTTCGCATTTTTAAGTAGCACAATGTTTCTATTGGAATCGATATGTACTGGCTTTAATGCCAATAATTCGCCGCAACGAAGTCCACAACTGTATATCAAACTCAACATCATTTTGTGTTTGATATTGCTATGGGCATTCAAAATCAATTTAATCTCTTCTTTGCTCAACACATTGGGCAACACCTTTGAACGCTTGGGACGATGTATTTTATCCACAATCATCTTAGTGTCTCTGATGGTTTGAAAAAACAATTTAATAGCATTCACAATTTGATTTTGGTAGGAAGAAGAGAGCTTGTTTTTTAAAATGTACTCGTTGTTATAAACAATAACATCCTCATTGGTAATTTCCCCAACGGGTTTCTCTCTAAAGAAAATAAGAAATGATTTTAAGGCTTCGCTATACGTTTTTATAGTGCTAGGACTGTAGCGTTTGGAAAGAAGCCATTGCTTGAATTTTTCAATTTGTAAAATCCCTTCTTCCGATGGGGTAGTAGTGGAAAGCAGTGGAAGTTTAAATCGAAGCCGGTTTTCATCGGTATCGGGAACATGCCAAAACCCTGAAGAATGGCTCCATCGCGATCCCGCTATGCTTTTAATACGAGCAATTAACGCGTCGTTTTTTTCAAAGGTAACCGCAATTCTAGCAGCTCCCTGGTATTTTATCAATTTAGATTCCCATTTCATGGCGTATATTTTTTATAAATATAGGGAATTTATTTTTTAGCTGACAGCGGTCAGCCAATTGCCAACTGCTTCTCTAAATCTTCTTCACATATTGTGTGATAATCACAATCGTTTGTCCGTCTACACGGCCTTCAATGTATTCAGCATTTTCGTGATCCAACCGAATGTTTCTTACCGAGGTGCCTTGTTTGGCAACCATGCTCGAACCTTTAACTTTCAAATCTTTGATTAAAACCACCGAATCTCCAGTTGCTAAAATTACGCCATTCACATCACGGTGAATCACCTTGTTTTCGTCGTCTTCCCCTTCGCCAGTGGCTTGCGCCCAAGCTAAAGTATCGTCATCAAGATACATCATATCCAATAATTCTTTTGGCCAACCCGCTGCCCGTAAGCGACTTAACATTCTCCACGCCACCACTTGAACTGCCATATTTTCGTTCCACATGCTGTCGTTCAAACAACGCCAATGGTTTAAATCTTCGTTTCCTGGGTTTTCAATTTGGTCGATGCACGTTTTGCAAGCCAATATATTTTCGTCTAATCCGCCTTTTTTGGTAGGTAATACCGCGAATACTTTCAGGTTTTCAGTCGCGGCACACAATTCGCATTTTGATTCGCTGCGTTTGTTTAAGGCTCTTTCCATGATTTTATTTTAGGGCGCGAAAGTACATTTATTATAATGCTTCCGCAAATGATATTTCGATTCTATTTTTACTCTTTTACTCGAACAGCCTCAGGAACGAGTTTGTCATATTCGCCGCCATTTCTAATCACATCGCGTACAATGCTGGAACTGATATAGGAAGTTTTAGCTGCCGTTAGTAAAAACACGGTTTCTATTTTAGAGAGCTTTCTGTTGGTGTGGGCAATGGCTTTTTCAAATTCAAAGTCGGCTGGATTTCTCAAGCCACGAAGAATGTAGTTGGCCTTAATTTTTGCGCATAAATCGATGGTCAAACCTTCATAGGTGATCACCGAAACTTTAGGTTCGTTTTTAAAAGTTTCCTCAATGAATTTTTTGCGTTCTGCTAACGAGAACATGTATTTTTTTTGAGGATTTACCCCAATGGCGATCACAATTTCATGAAACAATGGAATGGCTCTTTTGATTATGTCTTCGTGTCCTAAAGTTAAAGGGTCAAATGATCCAGGGAAAACGGCTTTTTTCATAAGTTTTTTTTAGGTGAAAATTTAATTATTTAACGCCAATTCAATTGCGTTGGTGAACAAATCTTCTAATGAAATTCCCGCAACTTTGGCCTGTTGAGGAATCAAACTTTCGGTGGTTAAACCCGGTATGGTGTTCATTTCCAGCATATGGGGTTCTCCGTTTACAATAATGAATTCGCTCCTTGAGAACCCTTTCATCTTTAAAATTTCATAAGCTCGTTTGGCAATTTCTCCTACTTTTTGGGTCATTTCATCAGAAATTCTAGCCGGTGTAATTTCCTGAGATTTTCCTAAATACTTGGCTTCATAATCGAAGAAGTCGTTTTCGGAAACTATTTCAGTAATCGGTAAAACAGTAATTGTTCCTTGGTAATTGATTACGCCTACTGATACTTCTGTTCCGTCAAGGAAACTCTCAATGATAATTTCGTTGTCTTCTTTATAAGCTACTTCAATGGCAATAGGCAGCTCGGCAGCCGTTTTTACTTTTGAAATTCCAAAGCTCGATCCTGATTTATTTGGCTTTACAAAACAAGGCAATCCTACTTTATTCACAATTTCGGCAGTATCTATGAGATCTCCCTTATTCAAATAGAAGGAAGTTGCGGTTTTAATTCCGTAGGGTTTTAATACCGATAATAAATCGCGTTTGTTGAAGGTAAGCGCTGCCTGGTAATAATCGCAAGAGGTTTGTGGAATTCCCAATAATTCGAAATAGGCTTGCATTAATCCGTCTTCTCCTGGAGTACCGTGAATGGCATTGAATACGGCATCGAAGGTGATTTTTGTTCCGTTGACTGTGGTTGAAAAATCGTTTTTATCAATTGGAAATTCGGCGTCATTAGCGTCTACATAAACCCATTTTTCTTTGAAAATGTGAATGCGGTATCCTTTATATTTCGATTGATCTAAAAAGTTATACACTACGTTTCCGCTCACTAACGAAATTTTATATTCGCTGGAATAGCCTCCCATGATGATTGCAATATGCTTCATTTTTAAACTTTAATTAAATTTTATTTCAAATTCCATAGCCCTGACAGAAGGGAAAATCCCACGCCTTTTTGCGTGGATTGGAATAATGGCAGGAAATAGCTCCTAATAATAAACAAAAATATCATTTTTTTTCAAACGAATTACCTTTACAATTTTTATATCTTTGCAGGAAATCGAATACTATGAGTTTGAAAGAATATTTAAAGAGTAAAGTTTTTGCGGTTCAAGTTTTTGTGGCTTTGTTGATCATATTGGTAATAGGCTATTTATTCATGCATTGGTTGACATTTACTACCGATCATGGGAATGAAATTACGGTTCCCAATTTGGGTAAAATGACCGAGGAGCAAGTGGAAGAAACAGTGGACGACTTGGATTTGGACTACGTTCTTCTAGACAGTGTCGATTTTAATCCTGCCTTCCCAAAACACACCGTGGTAGAACAAGATCCGATGCCGGGTGCTAAAGTGAAAAAGGATAGAAAGATATATATTAAGATAAATTCATCGGGCTTTACAATGGTTAGAATCCCGAATTTAATTCAAAAAACCTATCGCCAAGCGGTTCCAACGCTCAAATCATTGGGACTGGAGCCGGGAGAAATTACCTACAAACCCGATTTGGCCAAAGACATGGTTTTAGAAATGCACTGCAACGGTAAGAAATTAAATCCTGGTGATAAAATTTTCAAGTCTTCAAAAATTGATTTGGTTTTGGGAGATGGAAACGAGGGATTTGTAGAACCAGTCGACAGTTTAAGTACTGAAACTACTCCGGATGAACAATAACCACAACGATATTGAAGAATTAGAAGAGGAGTTATTTGAGCATTTTAGATTTGAAGTTCCTAAAGGGCAATTGCTTTTGCGAATTGATAAATTTTTAATGAACCTAATTCCCAATGCCACGCGAAATAAAATTCAAAATGCAGCTTCTGCTGGGGATATTTATGTAAATGATGTTCCTGTAAAATCCAATTACCGCGTGAAACCTTTGGATGTGGTTCGAATCATGTTATCGCACCCTCCGTTTGAAAACCGTGTAGATCCTGAGAATATTCCGCTAAATATAGTTTATGAAGACAGTACTTTATTGCTAATAAATAAACCCGCCGATTTTGTAGTTCACCCTGGACACGGAAATTATACAGGTACTTTGGTGAATGCCCTAGCGTATCATTTTGAGAATTTACCAATGAATTCTAGTGAACGTCCAGGATTGGTCCACCGAATTGATAAAGACACCACCGGACTTTTAGTAATTGCAAAAACCGAAGCGGCAATGACGCATTTGGCCAAGCAATTTGAAGCTAAAACGACTGAAAGAGAATACATTGCGTTAGTTTGGGGAACCATCAAAGAAGACGAAGGTACCATTGAAGGAAATATTGCGCGACACGTAAAAGATCGTATGCAAATGGCGGTTTTTGAAGATCCTACCATTGGAAAACCAGCAGTTACGCATTACAAGGTTTTGGAGCGTTTTGGTTATGTCACCTTGGTTTCTTGTATTTTAGAAACCGGGCGCACGCATCAAATTCGCGTTCACATGAAACATTTAGGGCATCCGCTTTTTAATGATGCTCGTTATGGTGGGGATTTAATTTTGAAGGGAACTACGTTTACGAAATACAAGCAGTTTATAGACAACTGTTTTAAGGTATTGCCAAGACAAGCATTGCACGCAAAAACACTTGGATTTGTGCATCCTACCACAGGTGAAATGATGCGTTTTGATACTGAATTACCCCAAGACATGCAGGATTGCATTGAAAAGTGGCGAAACTACTCTAAGTCGCACGAAGTAATGGAAGAGGAACAATAGATAATAAAAAAGGGGATCAATTTGAACCCCTTTTTATTTTATTTAAAAACTGTAACCAACTCTAATACCAACTCTAGGAACTAAACTTGAAAAAGATCGGTTGTCGACATCGTCAGTGCCTCGCCATTCTATTTTCCAAAGGCAACCCATAGAAGGATCGATGCTCAACTCTTTAGAAACTTGCCATTTATAACCTACTTCTGGATTGAAAAAGGAAATGTATTTATAAGTTCCTGTATAATTTTCTTCTTTAAAACGGATGTAGCCAAATTCCAAGCTGTTTTGGTAGTAAAAATCATTCCAGCTTTCTTTCTTTAAATACGTTCTAGAACCCGATGATAATAGTATTCCCGTTCCTACATACTTTTCACCACCCACATTTACTACTGTTCTTCCGTAGCCTAATTTTAAAATATTGGAACTGTTGTAACCAAATAGACTTTTTAAAAGGTTCTTTTTTTCTCCGGTTAATTCGAATGCGCTAGGTTCAGAAGCGCTAAATCCCAAACTCATGGTTCTTCGTTGTTCAATGACTCTTGCTTTTTTTATTTTGTCTTGTGCAAAACCAAAGCTGCTAATTAAAAGTGCTAGTACTACAATTTTTTTCATATTAAATTAAATTAGGTTTAGTAACAAATGTAATCAAATTATGTAATAATAGAAAAATACTATTATAAAGAATTAGCAATCTTATTTTGTTATTTGTATTTTTGATTTTCGAAAATCTATTCATATGAAAATTGTAATTTCACCGGCCAAGTCCCTAAATTTTGAATCTGATTTACCTACTCAGAATTTTTCCGAAGCTTCCTTCTTAAAAGAATCGCGACTGATAAACAAAGAATTGAAGAAATTGAAACCTAAAGATTTATCTAAATTGATGGATATTTCAGATAAATTAGCTGAATTGAATTGGGAACGCAATCAAAGTTGGAAAACCCCATTTACTCCAGATAATTCCCGACCTGCCATTTATGCTTTTGATGGAGAAGTCTACACTGGGGTGGATGCTTATACGATTCCGATGGATAAAATGGAAGACTTGCAAAACCGTTTATTTATTCTTTCTGGTTTATATGGTTTATTAAAACCAATGGATTTAATTCAGGCGTATCGATTGGAAATGGGAACTTCAATTGCCATTGGTGAATCCAAAAATTTATATGCTTTTTGGAAAACAAAGATTACTAAAGCATTAAATAAATCACTTTCTAAAGGGGAATTTTTATTGAATTTAGCTAGTAATGAATATTTCTCCGCGGTAGATACCAAATTGCTTAAAGCAAAAGTAATTAC
The DNA here is from genome assembly GCA_021740105.1 of Flavobacterium sp. GTDB lineage: Bacteria > Bacteroidota > Bacteroidia > Flavobacteriales > Flavobacteriaceae > Flavobacterium. Next base: position 354,299 of record JAIPAM010000002.1, on the reverse strand, counting down.
CCCAGAATTTAAAGATTATAAAGACGGCAATCTCAAAATGATTAGTTTCTTTGCTAAAAAGGCTAGGGGTTTAATGGTGCGCTATATTATTGATACCAATGCTCAAACAATTGAAGATATCAAAGGATTTAATTATGAAGGATATGCTTTTGATGCTAATTTGTCAAGCGAATCAAAACTAGTTTTCACCAGGTAAAATACTTCTGCTTCTTTTGTGGTAAAATTTTTTTTTATGGTGAAGCGAAATTGAATTTAAAGTTTCAACCAATTTTCTAAAATCTGCTTTCCATTTGGAGTTAATAGACTTTCAGGATGAAATTGCACCCCTCGAACATCTAAATTTCGATGTCTCAATGACATAATTTGATTGTTTTCATCAACAGAAGTAATTTCTAGAACTTCAGGAAAATCAGCCGGATTTACTACCCAAGAATGATACCTTCCCACTTCAATAGTTTTTTCTAAATCATGAAATAATGGTTCGTCAGGGGCAACAATAGTAATTGCGCTAGAAACTCCGTGGTGCACTTTGTCTAAATTAATAAGGCTGCCGCCAAATACTTCTGCAATAGCTTGTTGTCCTAAACAAACACCAAGGATACTTTTTGTTTTTGCATACGTTTTGATGACCTCAATTAGTAACCCAGCTTCTTTTGGAACTCCTGGTCCTGGAGAAAGTAAAATTTTGTCAAATTTTTGTAATTCATCAATTTCAAATTCGTCGTTCCTATAAACGGTAACTTCCGCATTTAGATCCTCTAAATAGTGCACCAAATTATAGGTAAAACTATCGTAATTATCAATGATTACTATTTTTTTCATTTACTTTCTATCTGAATTTTAATTTTCCAATTTGCAACCGCAATTTAGGATTTTTTCAATTAGTAGTTATAAAAAAAGCCCTAACATTTGCTAGGGCTTTAGTTATGAATTTTAATTTTGAATTAGAATTTCAAAGCTACAGTTAACTCAAATTCATCATCAATTGCTCTGTCTGCAATAGTATCAGCTAATGATTTTGAACCGTATTTAATTCCAAATTTAGTTCTATCGATACTTAATTTTGTAGTGGCAGTAGTTGCAGTAGTTGACATCTCGAAATTAACTGAATTAGTTACTCCTTTAATTGTTAAATCAGCAGTTACTGAATAAACACCCGCACTTTTTTCTCCAATAGATTTGAAAACTAAAGTAGCAGTTTGAAATTTTTCAGTTCCAAAGAAATCCTCTGATTTCAAGTGACCGTCCAATTTTTCTTTCCCTTGACCTGCTTTTAAATCAGTAGTTGTCATTGAAGTCATGTCAACAGTAAAATTACCACCAACCACTTTTTTTCCTTTGAAAATAAGGTTTCCTTCTTTTAGGTTAACTGTTCCTTCATGTTGACCGGTTACTTTTTTACCAATCCATGAAATGGTACTTATAGCAGCATCTACTTTTTTTGTTTGTGCATTAACGGTTCCAAACGCTACTAATAATGCAAGTGCAATAGTTTTTAAATTTTTCATTTTTTTTAAATTGATTTTAGTTAATAATTATAGTGTGATAAATAAATCCTCGTTTGATTTTCTTACTTTTTTGTAATGTTGAGTAGCGTCTTCTTCGTGACGGTAACCAATAGTAGCCATTACAGCAGCATTTAAATTTAATGCATCTAAACCTAAAATTTCATTGACTTGTTTTGCATTGAATCCTTCCATCGGAGTCACGTCAATTTTTAATTCGGCAGCTGCATTTAGTAAATTCCCCAAAGCTAAGTAAGTTTGTTTTGCCATCCAAATCGCTTTTTGTTCTGCTGGAATTGGATTTATATTTCCTTTCATATAATCACCAAAACCTAACAAAGAGTCAACAGGAATCCCTCTAGTTTCGCTGATATTTTTTAGGTAAGAGTCAATATCAGCATCGGAGGCGGAGGTTTGGTTTGCAAAAACAATTACTTGTGAAGCGTCTACAATTTGGGATTGCCCGTAAGCTGCAGGAAGTAATTTCGCTCTTAGCTCTTGGTTTTCAATTATAAACACTTTGTAAAGTTGTAATCCATAAGATGAAGTACTTAGGCGGATCGCTTCTTTAAGTAAGTTTAAATCTTCGGCGGAGATTTTTTTGGTAGCGTCAAATTTTTTTGTCGCATAACGCCAGTTCTGATTTTCAATGAAAGTACTCATAATTTTGGTTTTTATTATTTGTTATTTAGTTCTAATTTTTTCTAAAAGATCGTTCAATTGCTCTAGTTCACTCGAACTTAAATTAGCTACAATATTTTGTTCGTAATTATCGACTTTAGGATCAAGTTCTTTCAATATATCCAATCCTTTTTCAGTAATTAAGACTTCAATTTTTCTACGATTTTCTTTGCAAACTTTTCGGGTAACCAATTCTTTTAATAGCAATTTGTCAACTAACCGAGTGGTGTTGCTTGTTTTTGCAAGCATTCGCTCTTGAATCAAACACATATTGGCAGGGTTTCCTTTCTGACCTCTTAAAATCCGTAAAACATTATATTGTTCGTTAGACAAATCATAGGGTTTGAGAATTTCAATCAATCGCTCATTAATATTATTTTGTGTGTAAATAATATTTAATACCGCTTTTTGTGATAATCCCATAATTGCATTTGATTTTACAACCTCTTCAATTTTCATATTTGTCATTACAAAATTTGTAGGTACAAATGTATAATTATTTAATTTATAAAATAGTCTCCTTCTGTTATTTTTTTGTTAATTCTAATTTATAAAAAGATTTTAATTGGTTGTAATTTTAAATGTGATGAATTATTAATATATTCGCTTACCTTTTTAAAAACAACAATAAATTAATACCATGAATTTAGAGCAAGAAGATTGGAGAGACCAGCTAAATAATGATGCCAACGCAGTAATTTTAGATGTAAGAACAGAAGATGAATTCAGCGAAGGAATGATTCCTGGAGCCATAAACATTGATATCTATAAAGGGCAAGGGTTTATTTATTCTATTGAAGAGTTGGATAAATCCAAAAATTATTACGTTTATTGTAGATCCGGTGGACGAAGCGGTCAAGCATGTTCCATTATGAGTCAGTTGGGTTTTGAAAATACCTATAACTTACTTGGCGGAATGATGAATTGGGAAGGGGAAGTGGTTTAAATAATTTTACCACTATTTTTAATGCTTTTTACTTCACGTATTGTTCTTAAAACCAGTTCTTTATTATTTGAATTGAATTTACAGGAATAAACTAATTTGTTTTTTTTGAATTTAATTATAAGAAATTTGCTTTTAAATTTTCCGTATCTATTTAGTACAAAAAAAGTTACTAATAAAATTATTGAAGATGCTATTAGGATTTCTAAATAGTCTGGATTAAAAATGGATGCTGTTAAAAGAAAAATAATTAAACCATAAAAAAGATAGAGTTTAATATTTCGATTTTCTAAATAGATTTTACTGATTTCAGAGATCTGAATATCTTTTACAGAACCATTGTAGTTTTTTATTACTAAAACCCCGTCTTTAATTATCAATATTTTAATTAAATCAGGAAAAAGCAAAGACTTCAACTTCATTTCGTATAATTGATAAATTTTTATAAAAATATGGCGTTTATTTTGAAACTTTCCTAATAAAATCTAAGAATTAGTTAACGTGTTATTTTATTGATTTAACGTAATTTATTTATTATTTCCTTTTTTATGAATTGATTTCCTTGATGATTTCATTTGTTAATTTCTTATTCTATTTAATAATTAATACTAAATTTGTGACTACTCGGATGATTTCTCTCCATAAGAAGGAATTGAATTTTGAAAAATTTAATTATTTAAAATGTCAGTTTTAGAAAAAATAAATGCCGAGGGATTAATCGGACTTGAAAATGAATTTGGAGCCCATAATTATCATCCACTACCAGTAGTATTGAATAAGGGTGAAGGGGTTTACGTTTGGGATGTAGACGGAAAACAATATTATGATTTTTTATCGGCGTATTCAGCTGTAAACCAAGGCCATTGCCATCCTAAAATTATTGGAGCTTTAATCAATCAAGCTCAAAAACTAACCCTTACTTCTCGAGCTTTTTACAACGACCAATTGGGGTTGTTTGAAGAATTTATCACCAATTATTTTGGGTTTGATAAAGTACTACCAATGAATACTGGTGCTGAAGCTGTAGAAACGGCACTGAAACTATGTAGAAAATGGGCATATGAAGTAAAAGGCATTCAAGAACAAAAAGCGCAAATTATCGTTTGTGACGGAAACTTTCACGGAAGAACGACCACTATCATTTCTTTTTCAAATGATGAAAATGCTAGAAAGAATTTTGGTCCTTACACCGAAGGATTTATCAAAATTCCTTATAACGACATAGCTGCGTTAGAAAACACTCTAAAATCATCCGATGCTATTGCTGGATTCCTAGTAGAACCTATTCAAGGGGAAGCTGGCGTGTATACTCCTTCTGACGATTATATGCTTAAAGCAAAAGAATTATGTAATAAATACAATGTGCTATTTATTGCGGATGAAATCCAAACAGGAATTGCACGAACGGGTTCTTTACTTGCGGTTTGTGGAAATTGTAGTTGTGAGAATAAATGTGAAAAACAAAGTACTTACGCCACACCAGACATATTAATTTTGGGAAAAGCATTGTCAGGCGGAGCCTATCCGGTTTCGGCTGTATTGGCTAATAATTCAATCATGAATGTGATTAAGCCAGGTCAACACGGATCTACTTTTGGTGGAAATCCTATTGCAGCTGCGGTTGCAATTGCCGCTCTTAAAGTAGTAAATGAGGAACATTTAATTAAGAACGCTCGTGTTTTAGGGAAACTATTTAGGAGTAAATTGAACGAGTATATTCCTACATCAAACGTAGCTATTTTAGTTCGTGGTCGAGGATTGTTAAACGCTATTGTAATTAATGATACCGAAGAAAGTGATACGGCATGGGACATATGTATGGCTTTGCGAGATAATGGATTGTTGGCAAAACCAACGCATGGGAATATTATTCGTTTTGCACCACCATTGGTAATTAACGAAACTCAATTATTAGATTGTGTAGATATAATAATTAGAACCCTAAAACAATTTGATTGATAAATAAAAAACCCTCTTTTTAGAGGTTTTTTTTTAATAGTTATTGACTTTGTTCTTGTTGGTATTTTGCTTTAGCTTCCAAATTTTTCTGGAATTCTAATAATTTTTCTGGGCCAAGTGAATATAGGTATACAAATGCCAGTAAAGTCAATGTACTTATTACTATTCCTACAATCCCTAGAATTCTTCCAACATTCAAATTCTTATAATTCAAATACAATTCAGGACTTTCTTTATATAGTTTTAAATCTTTGTTGGCTAAAACAACTGCTATAATTCCAAAGGTTAAACCAATAAAACCATAGCAACAACAAGTTACAATTGATAAAATTCCTAATACAAGAACTGCGGTTCCGTTGGGTAGATTTCTTTTTTCCATAGAAGTAATAATTAAATGTTTGTTATTTTGTAAATATAGGAAATAATCATAATTATGGCATTAATTATAGCTAATCCAATTATTATTTTTTGATAGTTTCTTTTTTTATCAATTAGATGTAAACCAATTAAACCAAAAAGGAGTAGGGTTGTATAAACTGCTGGAAATTGATATAACGCTTTAGTAAATTCTCCATTGACTAATAAAAGTAACGAACGCTGCGTTCCACAACCAATACAATCGATTCCAAAAAGCGATTTGTTCATGCAAGGCAACATATATTTTTCTATATTCAATCTTGAGTAATTTTGAGTTGCAATTTAATACTATTTACTTTCAATATATAAATTGCTTGTTATTATTTCAAAGTTACCTACTTTTGAAACATTAAATGATACACTATGAAAAAAGCCGTACTTCCAATAATGATAATTGCAATACTAGTTGCTTTTTACGAACAAAGTTTAGATAAAAAAAATGTCTATATTCAGGTAATTTCAATTGTAATTTTTATGATTGGAATGATGAAATTAAGCGCTAAGGTACCAAGTAAAAACCAAGAAAAAGAAGAGGATGATGTTTAGTGTAGGAGACAAGGTTGCTGTGCTTGATGACGCTATTAATGGCGTTGTGATTTCAATTGAAAATAGTGAAATTGCTATCGAAACTATGGATGGATTCACGATGACATTTTTTGTCAATGAATTAATTAAAGTAAACGATACCAGTATTTTAACTAAAAATATAGGAAGTTTTAATTCAAATAAAATTAAAATTGAAAAAGAAGAGCCAAAACCCCGAAGTTTTGTAAAAGTTAAGAAGAATAAGAACGAAATTCCCGCTCCTGAATTTGATTTGCACATCGAAAAATTGGTTCCAAATTTCAGAGGAATGAGCAATTATGATATTCTCACTTTACAAACGGATACTGCAAAAAGACACCTCGAATTTGCGATCAGAAATCGCATTCCAAAAATCGTATTTATTCACGGTGTTGGGGAAGGGGTTTTAAAAGCAGAACTTGATTTTTTATTGGGAAGATACGATCAGGTTTTCTTCCAAGAAGCTAATTATCAAAAATACGGTCAAGGAGCAACCGAGGTATTTATAAAGCAGAATGTGAAATAATTCGATTTGAATTATGGTGCGGTTACATAGTTTCCATAAACATAATTTTCATAGGTAAAAGTATTTATACCATTTGAAAAAGTAATATTTTTAAAAACTACATAATGGTTGTAACCTGTCAACGCATTGGTAGTTGGATTTCTTATTTGTGTTGTGGTCACTAGAATAAGTCCGCTAGTTCCTGGAATTCCATCTGAGGCATACCATTCATCAACAACAGCTGGATTTGCTGGCGGCAATGTCCCGCAAAAATAGGTGTTACTTATAATTGAGTTGAATAATCTATAAATCACCTGATTGCTACTATTAATTACTACAGTTCGGGGAGTATTTGCCGGTGTAACCGTATTTGCAAATGTTGTAATCGGTGTTCTTAAAATGAGCGCTTCGTTGTTTTTCACCTTAAAAAATAATCCGTTATTGGGAGTACAGCTATTAATCGCTGCAGCTGGATCAAAATTAAAAGTGTCTAATGAGATGTTCCCATCATCACAACTATTGAAAATAAAAGCACAAACAAGTAAAGTAATATATTTTTTCATGATAAGGTATTTGACACAAAAATATAATTTTATTTGCAGGTAGGTAGCAGTTTGTAGAATCAATTTTTCATATGTCAATATATTTACTGTAAAAGCTATTCCACATTGATTTGATTTCCTATTTTTGTATCCAAAATTGAGAAGTTATTACCAATTAATGGATCAATAAAGTTAATATTTACCCTATGAATAAAGTATATTTAGATAATGCAGCCACCACACAAATTCGTGAGGAAGTAATTCGTGAAATGGTTGAGGTAATGTCAAATGATTTTGGAAACCCTTCATCTACCCATAGTTTTGGTAGAAATGCAAAAAACATAATAGAGCTTTCTAGAAAAGCCATAGCAAAAGAATTGAATTGTAATGCTCAAGAAATCATATTTACTTCTGGCGGAACAGAATCCAATAATATTATACTCCGTTCCTGTGTAAAAGATTTACAAGTAAAAAGAATTATAACATCCAAAATTGAGCATCACGCTGTTTTGCACACCATTGAAGCCCTCCAAAAAGAATTTGGAATTCAAGTTGATTATGTAGCCATTAAAAAAGACGGAAGTGTTGATATCAATAACTTGGTAGAATTACTTTCGCAAAGTGAAAAAACTTTAGTGAGTTTGATGCACGTTAATAATGAGGTTGGAGCAGTTTTAGATATTGATTTGGTAGCTAGAATTTGCCAACAAAACAATGCCTTATTTCACTCTGATACGGTTCAGTCGGTTGCGAAAACAGAATTGGATTTGCAAAATATTCCAGTTGATTTTATCGTTGCTGCGGCACATAAATTTCATGGTCCAAAAGGAATTGGATTTGCTTTTGTTAGAAAAAATTCCGGATTACAACCCTTAATTTACGGAGGAGAACAAGAAAAAGGATTGCGACCAGGAACCGAAGCTGTACACCAAATAGCAGGAATGGCAAAGGCAATAGAGTTGGCTTTAGCTCATTTAGATGAGGAAAGAAAAGATATTTTAGCACTCAAAAATTACCTTATAGAACGTTTAGAAAGTGAATTTCCCGATTTTAAAATCAATGGTTCTAAAGACGGATTTTACAATGTATTGAATATTATTTTACCTTTTTCAGAAGATAAATCAGCAATGATTTTATTCGGATTAGATATCAAGGGAATCGCAGTTTCTCGCGGTAGTGCCTGCCAATCAGGAAGTGCCAAACCGTCACACGTTTTAGCTGAATTTTTATCAGAGGAAGATTTGAAAAAGCCTAGTTTGAGAATATCTTTCAGCCATTACAATACCAAAAACGATATTGATTTATTAATTGACGGTCTAAAAGGAGTTTAATTTAGGATTAAAATGGCACCTCGCTGTCGTCTTCTTCGTAATCGTTTAAATTACTTCCAAAGGCTTCATTTGGGGTAGGTAAATTCTTTGTTTGAAATGGATTGTCGTCGTGGTTCATTTTTGAAGGTAAATCATCAAAAGTGCCGCTATACGTTTCCAAGTTTTCAAATTTACCAAGGTTACCAACAAATTTCAATTTCACACTTTCTAGGCTACCATTTCGGTGTTTAGCAATTATAAATTCGGCTTGCCCTTGTGTTGGCGAATTTCCTTCGTCATCCCATTCATCTAATTTGTAGTATTCCGGACGATAAATAAACGATACAATATCTGCATCTTGCTCAATGGCGCCTGATTCTCTAAGATCAGATAAAAGAGGTCTTTTGTGTCCTGGACGGCTTTCTACGGCACGTGACAATTGTGAAAGAGCAATTACAGGAACGCCAAGTTCTTTTGCTAATGCTTTTAAGTTTCTTGAAATAGTAGATATTTCTTGCTCTCTATTGCCAGATCCTTTTCCGTTATTCCCCCCAGCAGTCATTAACTGAAGGTAATCCACGATAATTAATTTAATTCCGTGTTGTGATGCCAAACGTCTGGATTTTGCTCTTAAATCAAAAATAGATAGGGAAGGAGTATCATCAATAAATAAAGGCGCTTTCTCCAAGTTTTTAACCTTTATACTCAATTGTTCCCATTCGTGTTTTTCTAATTTACCAGTTCTTAATTTTTCAGAGGAAAGTCCCGTTTCTGAAGATATCAATCTGGTGATTAATTGTACAGAGGACATTTCTAGAGAAAATAGCGCTACTGGGTGGCCATAATCGATTGCTACGTTTCTAGCCATAGAAAGTACAAACGCCGTTTTTCCCATACCAGGACGAGCCGCAATGATAATTAAATCACTTGGTTGCCAACCTGAAGTTACTTTATCTAAACTGTCAAATCCAGTGGCTATTCCACTCAAACCTTCTTTTCCAGCAATTTCTTCAATTCTCTTTTTAGCTTGAATCACCAAACTTTGAGCGGTTTCTGAACTTCGTTTAATGTTTCCTTGCGTTACTTCATATAATTTTGATTCGGCTCTGTCTAATAAATCAAATACATCGGTAGATTCATCATAGGAATCTTCAATAATCTCCGAGGATATTTTTATTAAACTTCGTTGGATGAATTTCTGTAGAATAATTCTAGAGTGAAATTCAATGTGTGCCGAAGAAGATATTTTTTGTGTAAGTTGAATCAAATAGTAATCGCCACCCGCTATTTCTAATCTGCCATTCTTTCTAAGTTGTGCAGAAACGGTCAATAAATCCACCGGCTGTGAATCGGTGAACAATTGAAATATAGCCTCGAAAATATATTTATGGGCGTCTTTGTAAAACGCTTCAGGTTGTAAAATATCAATTACTTCGTCAACTCCTTTTTTATCAATCATCATTGCTCCCAATACCGCTTCCTCTAATTCTAGCGTTTGTGGTGGGAGTTTTCCTTTTTCTAAATTGATAATCGTAGTTTTTTCTACTTTTATAGGGTTGAGGTTGAGTGATTTTTCCATTGAGCGAATTTACCAAAAAATAAAAAAAAATCCTTAAGGAGTTATTAGTACTTTTTGTTGATAACTAACTATTTTTTGTTTATAACTAAAAAAAAATCCGAAACGGTAAGGCTTCGGATTTTCTAATGATTTTAAGTAGTTTATTCTTTATATTCACCCATCTTACTGTATTTGTCCATTCTTTTGGCTACTAATTCAGTTGTTGATAAGTCTTTTAGTTCCTTGTATCCTTTTAAGATGTATTTCTCTACTGTTTTAAAAGTAGTTTCACGATCATAATGAGCTCCTCCAAGAGGTTCAGGGATAATATCATCCACTAATTTTTGCTTTTTCATGTCGGCAGAAGTCAGTTTTAATGCATCGGCCGCTTGTTCTTTATATTCCCAGCTTTTCCAAAGTATGGACGAACAAGATTCTGGAGAAATTACAGAGTACCAAGTGTTTTCTAACATGTATACTTTATCTCCAACACCAATTCCTAATGCACCACCAGAAGCGCCTTCACCCACAATAACAGTGATAATTGGTACTTTTAATCGCATCATTTCAAGAATGTTTCTTGCAATTGCTTCACCTTGTCCACGCTCCTCTGCTTCTAAACCAGGATAAGCACCTGGTGTATCAATTAAAGTAACTACAGGAATTCCAAATTTTTCAGCCATTTTCATTAAACGCAAAGCTTTTCTATATCCTTCAGGATTTGCCATACCGAAGTTACGGTATTGACGTGTTTTGGTATTGTATCCTTTTTGTTGACCTACAATCATGAAAGATTGTCCTCCAATTTTCCCTAATCCACCAATCATGGCTTTGTCGTCTTTGAAATTTCTATCTCCAAACATTTCAAGGAAAGTATCTCCGCACAAAGCGTTAATATGGTCCATAGTATAAGGTCGGTTTGGGTGACGCGACAATTGAACACGTTGCCATGCCGTTAGGTTTTTATATATTTCGCGTTTGGTTTCTTCTAATTTTTTTTCAATTTGCTTACAAGGATCTGAAACATCAACATCTGATTCTTGACCGATGATTTCACATTTGTCTAATTGTTCTTCTAGTTCTTTTATTGGAAGCTCAAAATCTAAATATTCCATAGGGTATGTGCTTTTATATTTTGTTTGATCAGCAAAGATAAAATTTAAAATCTTGAATGAAAGTAATTTTTTTCAAAATTATTAAAATCAAATGATGATAAATTAAATTAAAATGATTTTAGTAACACTAAGATTCTATTTATTTAATACTAAGTTAATCTTAAGTTTACTTTAGAAATTTCATTTCGCCTATTTTTGTGGTATTATTTAAATGTTTGTTTGCAATTTGTTTATTGTTTACAATCTTTTCTCCCACATTTATTTTAAAAATGCAAAAATTATTTATTGATTTAAAATATTATTTTACTGTTATTTTACTTTTTATAGGTATTGCACTTTTCGGAGTATTGATCTATGGAAAGCTAAACTTTCACTTATTGGTTAATCAATTTAATTCTCCTTTTCAAGATATTTTTTTCAAATATTTTACAAATGTTGGTGATGGATTATTTGCAGTTTTAATTTTATTAATTTTATTGTTTTTGGTTAAAATTAGAACTTTTTTTATGGGTCTATCTACATTTTTATTGTCTGGAATAGTATGTCAATTAATGAAAAAAGTAATTTTTGTTAATCAACTTAGACCCTCTAAATTTTTTAGTCCAGATCAACTTCATTATGTAGAAGGAGTTGTTTTACATTCTAACAATTCTTTCCCATCGGGCCATTCTACAACTGCATTTGCAATTTTTTTGTTTTTAGCCTATGTCTTTAAAAAGAAACATTATCAAATCATTTTCGCTGTTATTGCTTGTTTAACAGCTTATTCTAGAGTTTATTTGTCTCAACACTTTTTTGGAGATGTTGCTGCAGGTGGTTTGATTGGAATTGGTTCTTTTTTGATTTCCTATTTTATTTTTTTTCCAATTAAGATTAAATGGTTTGACAAAACTTTTAAAAATTTATTTAAAAATAAATCTAAAAATGAAAAGGTTTCTGTAGAGCTTATTTAAATTAAATTTTACTTTCTCTTAAAGAAAACAAAACCTCCTTTTTCATACAAATAATGAATATTTTTAAGCTGTAGTACTTTTTCTTTATCGTACATTTTACATACAATATAAACCGGTTTGTCAATCGCTCCATTCAATAACCAATCTTCATCTAGCGCATTTATATTTTGAGGTTTTTGTTTGTTTGTATAATAAAATTTAGCGTAACTTCTGAAACCATAAGTAGTTACATATTCATTTGAATTATTATGTTTTTGAAAAAATTCAATCATACTTCCTTGAGTATGTTGCTCTATTTTTGGAACAATAAAAAGCATTAACAAGTTTAATACTAATGCATTAATTAAAAATAAATTAATAATATAATTGATATTGTTTTTTAATTTTATTAAAACAACAACCAATATTACTAGATATATTATTCCTAATAAATATTCAAAGCCTCCCCATTGTACCGGTAATAAAATATTTTGAACAGCAAACTGATCATTGATAAACGGAATTAAATAGTTTTTAAATTTTACTATCAGAGGAATAGCTGTAAAAATAATTCCCAATAAAACTCCAACAAAAGTTAATAATACAAATGATATTTTGTGCAAATTTTTCTTATCAATTATATTTTGGTGGATTATATAGGCTGCCATAAATGATAATGGAAAATAGCATAATGAAGAATAGTGAACTATTTTTGTTGTAGTTATTGAGAATAAGATCAAAACAACCCAAAATAATATAAAATTTAAGGTGTAAAAATCTTTCACCAGAATAGATTTAGAATCCAAAAAATTCTTTTTTAGAATATACGGAATAACAATTAGTGAAATTGGAAAACAACCAAAAAACAAAACTATAAAATGATAGTAAAATGGTTCTCCATGTCCTGCTTCAGATGTTGTGAAAAGCCTTATTTGATAGGCAATAAATTCCTTAAAAAGTGCAATTCCACCGCCGTTAATGATTTCTGCTAGGAACCAAAAAGAGGTAATAACACAAATTATTAATCCAGCAATTATCAAATCTAAAATTTTAATTTTTATAGTTTTCCATTTATAGATTACAAAAAAGAAAACTACTAATATAATTATCAAAATGGCGACAGGCCCTTTAGTTAATACTGCTAAACCTGACAATATTGAGGCGATAAAAAGATATTTTTTTTTATAAGCTACTTGATATAAATAGAAAAAATAAATAGAAATGAATATGAATAAGTTGAATAAGGGGTCAATAATTCCTGTTTTAAAATAGAAATGGGGTAAGAAACTACCAATGTAAGTAAGCCCCCAGATAAAACCAAACTTGTCTGATATAAATTTTTTTCCGATTAGGTAAAAAGAAAGAATTGAAGCAATACCTACTAATACATTTGGAAATCTACTTGCAAATTCATTGACACCAAAAATTTTCATCGATAAGGCTTGCAACCAAAAAAATAAAGGAGGCTTTTCCCAGAAAGGCTGATAGTTAATTTGAACATTTAAATAGTTCTTATTTACTATCATTTCTCTAGCAATTTCAGCAAAATTTACCTCGTCCCAATCAAACAAATGTACCGAACCAATAGCAAACGGAAAGAATAAACAACTTAATAAAAAGAGTATTAAAGCGTAATTATTCTTTAACTTATTTATGTTAATAGGTCCCATTTAACAATTTTATTTTTATTCAAGAAATACTTCATAGAAACTAATAGGACATGTAAACCATAAATACTACTTCTCTTGAAATTGATTGAGGAAGCTTCTGGAAAGTACTTTGTTGGGCAGGTAACTTCTGCAATTTCATAATCTTTATCACAAATTTGTGCAATAATTTGATTGTCAAATGCAAAATCATCAGAACATTTTTCATAATTTACATCGTTCAATACTTTCATATCGAAAGACCTAAAACCAGTATGATATTCGGAGAGTTTTTGGTTCATCAAGATATTTTGAAAAAGAGTCAACATTCTATTAAAAAAATACTTGTACAATGGCATTCCGCCTTTTAAAGCGCCTTTTCCCAAAATTCTTGATCCAAATACAACTGGATACAATTCATTACCAATTATACTAACCATAGCGTCAATTAATAAAGGGGTGTATTGATAATCAGGATGAAGCATTACAACAATGTCTGCGTTTAATTCTTTACATTTATTGTAACATGTTTTTTGATTTCCACCGTAACCTTTATTTTTTTCGTGTCGAATAACATGATTTATACCTAATTTTTTTGCCAAAGCGTAGGTTTCGTCAATACTATTATCGTCAACTAAAATAACTTCATCAACAAGATTCATCGGAATTTCTAAAAACGTTTTTTCCAACGTCTTTTCTGCATTATAAGCTGGAAGAACGACAACTACTTTTTTATTTTTGTACATAAATTAATTCTATTTAATCTATTATTATATTTTGTTTCACCTCAATAATTTCTGATGTGAACATATTCATTTAGGATTATAAAATTAACATATAAAACAATTCCATAATTGTCAAAGTAAAAAGTTAACATAGACTTCATATTAGAACTTACAATTGGATATTTTTAACTTTTTTTTGGTTTGTGGAAATACTTAATCACTCCGTTCAAAATTACGGTTGACAAGATTATTAAAGCGCCTATGTAAAAATTGAAACTCATTTTTTCAGTTTCTTTAAATACAATTACAGCTAAGATAATTCCGTAAATAGGTTCTAGATTAATGGTTAGCATTACCGTATACGGACTTAAAAACTGCATCACTTTCACCGAGGCTATAAAAGCGTATGCGGTACAAAAAGTGCTTAAAATGATAAGGTAAACCCAATCCGAATTGGAAATTTCAAAGAATTTAGAATTGAAACTACCTGAATACAATAGGAAGACAGAAAAGAATAAAACACCTCCTAAAAGTTCATAAAAGGAAATTATAGAAGGATCGTATTCTTTAGCATATTTGCCATTAATCATAGAAAATAAAGCGGATAAAAATGCCGAGCTTAACGCCAATAATATACCGTAAATGAACTGTCCGTCAATATTAAAAATAATGTAAAGCCCAAGAAATACTATGATTCCAAATACTACTTCATACCAAATTATTTTTCTACCATAGAAAATGGGTTCCAATAAAGAAGCGAAAAATGCTCCGGTAGACAAACAGGCTAGTGTGACTGAAATATTGGAAACCTTAATGGCTTTAAAAAAGGTAAACCAGTGCAAAGCGATAATTAAACCAGCAAAGAGAAATCCGATGAGGGTTTTTCTGGGAACTCGCAAGGAGGTTTTATTGATCCCAATGTAAATGAGGATAAAACCTACCGCCAATAGCATTCTGAACCAAACCAGTGGCAAAGCGTCGAGCGTTATTAGTTTTCCTAATACTGCTGTAAATCCCCAAATAAAAACAATAAAATGGAGATGTAAGTAACTTTTAAGGCTATCGTTTGGCATTTCGAAGGAGGTAAATTGCGAGTATTCCAAAAATTAAGTTTGGTAACCATACTGCAATTAAAGGAGTTATAGTCGATTTTTCGGCTAAGGCGCCAAATATTTTGTCAAAAAATACAAAGGCAAATGCGATACCAATCCCAATTGCCAAATTGATTCCCATTCCACCTCTTCGTTTCATTGAAGAAAAGGCTAGTGCAATTATGGTAAGTATAAATGCCGACACTGGCAGGCTGTATTTTTTATACAACACCACTAAATAAACACTAATATTGGAATTCCCTCTCTTTATTTCTTTATCTATAAATTGATTTAATTCAAAAATAGAAAGGGTCTCAGCAACATAGACCATCGGGGTTAAATCTTCGAGATCAAAACTGAATACGGTGTCTTTTTGCTCGGCCATTTCAATTTTGTCAGACAATTCTCCCACTGTTCTTTTATTATAATCATAAAGAGTATAGTTTTTTTGAATTGGATTCCATTTTATTCTACTGGCGGTGATTTTATATTTTAATTGGTCTTTATCGAATTTTTCCATAGAAAAATTGAAAGCCATTTTCGATACTTGGTTAAAACTTCCAACATAAATGTATTCGTCTTTATTAATTTGTCTAAATACATCCGAATTTTCCCGCATTTTTTCTAAGCCACCAGGGGTTAAATAATTATATCTAAAATTATTGAATCCCTCACTGGCTTTTGGTAATATAAAAACCCCCATTAAAAAGGCCAAAACCGAAACAATTGTTGCTCCAATTAAATAGGGACGCATGAATCGTGTAAAAGATATTCCAGAACTTAATATCGCAATTATCTCCGTATTATTGGCCAATTTTGAGGTGAACCAAATAATAGATAGAAACAAGAATATTGGGAATAATAGATTTGCAAAATAAATGGTAAAGTTGCAATAATAAATAACAATTACTGAAAATGGAATTTTATATTCAATTATTCTATTTATTTTTTCTGATACATCAATGACAATTCCAATAGGAATAAACATCATAAGCATCACAAAAAAGTTACTTAAATAGCGTTTTAATATGTATTTATCGATTATTTTCATTGCGCTTTACAATCTCTGACTCATGTTTTTTACCATCATTTCCTTCCAAACTTTGAAATCTCCCGCTAAGATATGTTTTCTAGCTTCACGAACCAACCACATGTAGAAACCTAGGTTATGAATCGTAGCAATTTGCTTTCCTAGATATTCATTGGCTGCAAAAAGATGACGCAAGTAGGCTTTTGAATATTCTCTGTCTACAAAGGTAATTCCCATTTCATCAACTGGTGAAAAGTCATCCTCCCATTTTTTATTTTTAATATTGATAGTCCCATTTGCGGTAAATAGCATTCCGTTTCTCGCATTTCTAGTAGGCATCACGCAATCAAACATATCAATTCCAATTGCAATATTTTCTAATATATTAATTGGAGTTCCTACACCCATTAAATATCGAGGTTTATCTTGAGGTAAAATTGCCGTAACAATTTCAGTCATAGCATACATTTCTTCTGCTGGTTCCCCTACAGAAAGTCCGCCAATAGCATTCCCTTGTGCTCCGGCATTGGCGATGTATTCTGCTGATTGCATGCGCAAATCTTTATAGGTACTACCCTGAACAATTGGAAAAAAAGTTTGATCGTAACCGTATTTCACGGGTACTTTTTCCAAGTGATTGATACAACGATCCAACCAGCGATGCGTCATGTGCATCGAGCGTTGTGCATATCGGTAATCACAAGGGTAAGGGGTGCATTCATCAAAAGCCATAATAATATCAGCTCCAATGGTACGTTGAATCTCCATTACATTTTCTGGCGTAAAAAAATGATACGAACCGTCTATATGCGATTTGAATTTTACTCCTTCTTCTTTAATCTTTCTATTTGCCGAAAGGGAATATACTTGATAACCGCCAGAATCAGTCAAAATATTTCGATCCCAATTCATGAATTTGTGTAAACCTCCCGCTTTTTCAAGAATTTCAGTTTGCGGACGCAAATACAAATGATAGGTATTTCCAAGAATAATATCAGGGTTAATCTCTTCTTTTAATTCTCTTTGGTGCACTCCTTTTACAGAAGCAACCGTTCCAACGGGCATAAAAATTGGCGTTTCAATCACACCATGGTCGGTAGTAATTGTTCCCGCACGAGCTTGAGATTGCGGATCAGTCTTTAATAAATCAAACTTCATAATGGCTTTTTTCAGTCAGCAAATATAAGAGAATTGTATTTTACGAGTGGGGAAATACCAAATAAATTAACACGAATTTCAAGTTTTGTTAGTTTTTGGGCGTGCCCTCGTTTGTACGTTTAACTAAAATTTAAACGGCACTTCAACTCGGTCGTGCTGTTCATTACAATCTCTCCCTCCACGCTGTTTCGCAATAGGATTTCCATTGCCATCACTCACGCTATATAATCCAAATAATGAAATTCGATTGTATATTATATTCATTTATTATTGAATTGTTAATAAAATATACCATTTTGTTAGGATTTAATTTTTTTAGATTCTTGCCATCAAAGTTATCTGATTATCTTTGCAAAAGTTTAACTATAACACTCACAATGAAGCCCAACACACAACAATTAAACGATTTAACAATCCAAGTTAGAAGAGATATTCTTCGAATGGTACACGCAGTAAATTCAGGTCATCCCGGGGGTTCTTTAGGTTGCGCAGAATTTATTGTTGCGTTGTACCAAAGTATCATGAACCGAAAAGATACTTTCAATATGGACGGAATTGACGAAGATCTTTTCTTCCTTTCCAACGGTCATATTTCCCCCGTTTTTTACAGTGTTTTAGCAAGAAGTGGCTATTTTCCTGTAGCTGAATTAGCTACCTTCAGAAAAATAAATTCTAGACTACAAGGTCATCCAACTACACATGATAATTTGCCGGGTGTTCGAATGGCTTCAGGATCTTTAGGTCAAGGTTTATCAGTAGGAATTGGTGCTGCATTAGCTAAAAAATTGAATGGTGATAAAAACCTAGTTTATACACTTCACGGTGACGGAGAATTGCAAGAAGGTCAAAATTGGGAAGCAATCATGTATGCTTCAGCATATAAAGTAGATAATTTAATTGCGACAATTGACTTGAACGGAAAACAAATAGATGGATCTACTGATGAGGTTTTACCAATGGGTAGTATTCGTGCCAAATTTGAATCTTTCGATTGGGACGTATTAGAAATTAAAGAAGGGAATAACATAGAAGCTATTATTGCTGGAATGAATGAAGCCAAATCAAGAACTGGAAATGGAAAACCGATTTGTGTTTTACTGCATACCGAAATGGGAAACGGCGTTGATTATATGATGTTCAGTCACGCATGGCATGGAAAAGCGCCAAATGACGAGCAATTAGAAACAGCATTGGCTCAAAACCCAGAAACTTTAGGTGATTACTAAACTAGATTATAGATTTTAGATTCAATTATGAATCATTCAATTTTAAATAACAATGAAAAAATATACAAATACAGGAAGTAAAGATACCCGTTCTGGTTTTGGAGCAGGAATGACAGAATTAGGACAAACCAATGAAAAAGTGGTGGCGCTTTGTGCCGACTTAATAGGCTCCTTAAAATTTGATGATTTTAAAAAAAATCACCCAGATCGCTTTTTTCAAATCGGAATTGCCGAGGCAAATATGATCGGTATTGCAGCAGGTTTAACCATAGGAGGAAAGATTCCATTCACGGGAACGTTTGCTAATTTCTCTACCGGTAGAGTTTACGATCAAATTCGTCAATCCGTAGCTTATTCTGATAAAAATGTTAAAATATGTGCTTCGCATGCCGGATTAACTCTGGGAGAAGATGGGGCAACTCACCAAATTTTAGAAGACATCGGATTGATGAAAATGTTACCTGGAATGACGGTAATAAATACGTGTGATTACAATCAAACAAAAGCAGCAACTATTGCAATTGCCGCTCATCATGGTCCTGTTTATTTGCGTTTTGGTCGTCCTGTAGTTCCTAATTTTATGCCAGCCGACGAACCATTTGTAATTGGTAAAGCAATTGTATTAAATGAAGGTACCGATGTTACGATCGTAGCAACAGGTCATTTGGTTTGGGAAGCATTATTAGCTGCTGAAGCACTTGAAGAAAAAGGAATTTCTGCTGAGGTAATTAATATTCACACCATTAAACCACTAGATGAAGCTGCGATATTAAAGTCGTTGGCCAAAACAAAATGTATTGTCACTGCCGAAGAACACAATATTCTAGGCGGATTGGGAGAAAGTGTGGCAAGAGTATTGTCCTCAAACCATCCTGCGCCTCAAGAATTTGTAGCAGTTCACGATTCATTTGGTGAAAGCGGAACACCTTCACAGTTAATGGAAAAATACAAATTGAACAATCAAGCAATTGTGGAAGCAGTAGAAAAAGTAATTGCTAGAAAATAATTAATTGACTGACAAAGTATAAAAAAAACCTTTCAATTGAAAGGTTTTTTTTATTTAGAATAAGTACTTAACTTCATTTTTAATATAAGATAAAGCGACACTTGATGGAGATTGCTTATCCATTAAATCATTCATGATTACTTCTCGAAGTTTGTTTGCTGTATCCACTCGATCACTCATATTGGTTCGTCGAATCATTTGAATAGTAGCATTTTTTGCAGTAACAATTACAGTCCAGCATTCATCTGACATATAAATTTGTTGGGTTAAATTGTGCTCAAACTCTTGCTCAATATTTGAAATCAACAAATTTTCATAATCGTTTTTATCTTCTGAATTGGGAGAAATTCTAATTAATAATTTTCCTGGATTAATTCGTTCTAGAAACAAAGTCATTCTTTCAAATGCTTGTAGCCTTAACGGTAATGCGTCTTTTTGAGTGTCTTTATTCAATAAATACCTGCGTCTGCCTTCTTCGTTTTTAGTATGTAAGTTGAAAAAATAATAGGCCACAAAACCGGTGATAATCGATGGTAATGTATAACTTAATAATTCGATCAATTTTGTTGTATCCATTTTTATTATTTGTTGTGATTATAGAATTAAAAAAAACAAATTAACGAATAAACAAATAAACTTATAGCTTACATTTGATAAAATTTTTATAAAAAATGGATATTCTAGTTATAACATTATTATGTGTAGCTGCATTTTTAGCTGGATTTATTGATGCAATTGTTGGAGGAGGAGGATTAATTCAAACGCCAATGGGAATGATATTATTACCCAATCTTCCGGTTTCAACAATTATAGGAACATTAAAAGTCCCCTCTTTTAGTGGAACTTTTTTTGCGGCGATCCAGTATCTAAAGAAAATTGAAATGAACTGGAAGTTGCTCTTAGTAATGATGCTTTTAGCTGTTCCATCTGCTTACTTAGGCTCTACTTTACTGGTGTATATGAGTAATGATTTTATGAAACCTTTACTTTTGGTAATTTTATCTTTATTATTGATTTACATGTATGTAAAGAAAAATTTTGGAATGAATTCTGATAAATCACATTCCCCTAAACAACAACTATTTTATGCAGTATTAATATCTTTTTTTATTGGATTTTACGATGGTTTTATCGGTCCCGGAACAGGTAGTTTTTTGGTATTGGCTTTTGTAATTATTCTTGGATTCGATTTTCTGCAAGCTTCCGCAAATGCTAAAATGGTCAATTTGGCAACTAATTTTGGATCGATTTGTTTATTTATTATCAAAGGTAAAATACTATGGTTAATTGCTATCCCGATGGCTATTTGTAATGCTTTAGGAGGTTACATTGGTGCAAAGTTGGCTATAAATAAAGGAAATAAATTCATTAGAATATTCTTTTTAATTGTCGTTTTAGGCACTTTAATCCGTTTTGCTTACGATGTTTTTCAAGGTAGATAAACATTGTATAACTAACTTAAAATTGTTAAGATATAGTTTGTTTTCATAACTAAATCCTCATTCTAAATTCCTATTTTTGTAATCCTATTCAATAAAAATGCAAAAATACATAAGCCAACTTAACTCAGCGCAACAAGAGCCAGTTCTCCAAAAGGACGGTCCAATGATTATTATTGCTGGTGCAGGTTCTGGGAAAACACGTGTATTAACTATTAGAATCGCTTATCTAATGAGTTTAGGCGTTGACGCTTTTAGTATTTTAGCATTAACATTCACGAACAAAGCAGCTCGTGAAATGAAAAAAAGAATCTCAGAAATAGTTGGAACTAATGAAGCGAAAAATCTTTGGATGGGAACGTTCCACTCCGTTTTTGCAAGAATTCTACGTTCTGAATCGGATAAACTAGGTTATCCTTCTAATTTTACCATTTACGATACTCAAGATTCGGTAAGATTGATATCTGCGGTTATTAAAGAAATGCAACTGGATAAAGACATCTATAAACCAAAACAGGTACTTGGCAGAATTTCCTCTTATAAAAACAGTTTGATTACGGTTAAGGCTTATTTCAACAATCCAGAATTAATGGAAGCCGATGCCATGTCTAAAAAACCTCGCTTAGGAGAAATTTATCAAAATTATGTGGATCGTTGTTTTAAAGCGGGAGCCATGGATTTTGATGATTTACTATTAAAAACTAACGAATTACTGACTCGTTTCCCTGAGGTATTGGCAAAATACCAAGATCGATTTAGATATATTTTGGTTGATGAGTACCAAGATACCAATCATTCACAATACCTAATTGTTCGCGCTTTATCAGATAAATTTCAGAATATTTGTGTGGTTGGTGATGATGCGCAAAGTATTTATGCTTTCCGTGGGGCCAACATAAATAACATTCTGAATTTTCAAAAAGATTATGATGGCGTAAAAACCTATCGCTTGGAACAAAATTATCGTTCCACTAAAAATATAGTCGAAGCTGCGAATTCAATTATTGAAAAAAACAAAACCAAATTAGATAAAATCGTTTGGACCGCAAATGATTCAGGATCTAAAATTAAAGTGCATCGTAGTTTAACTGATGGAGAAGAAGGCCGATTTGTAGCCAGTACCATTTGGGATCAGAAAATGCAAAACCAAATGACGAATGGTCAATTTGCAATTCTATATCGCACCAATGCACAATCACGTGCGATGGAAGATGCGCTTAGAAAAAGAGATATTCCCTATCGTATTTATGGTGGATTGTCTTTCTACCAAAGGAAAGAAATTAAGGATGTATTGTGTTATTTGCGTTTGATTATCAATCCTAAAGATGAAGAGGCATTAATTCGCGTAATCAATTATCCGGCTAGAGGAATAGGGGATACTACGGTTGAAAAGCTAACCATTGCTGCCAATCATTACAAAAGATCAATATTTGAAGTAATGCAAAATATTGATAAAATTGATTTGAAACTGAATTCTGGTGCAAAACAAAAACTGACTGATTTTGTAACGATGATCCAGAGTTTCCAAGTCATCAATGAAAATCAAGATGCCTTTTATATTGCCGAACATGTTGCCAAAAAAACAGGATTGGTTCAAGAATTAAAAAAAGATGGAACGCCTGAAGGAATTGCTAGAATTGAAAATATCGAAGAATTATTAAACGGGATTAAAGATTTTACAGAAGGCCAAAAAGAAATTGATGGTGCTAGAGGTTCTTTGGGCGAATTTATGGAAGACGTGGCTTTGGCTACAGATTTAGATAAAGATACCGGTGATGATGATCGAGTGGCATTGATGACCATTCACTTGGCAAAAGGATTGGAATTCCCAACGGTTTTTGTAGTGGGAATGGAAGAAGACTTGTTTCCAAGTGCGATGAGTATGAGTACCAGAAGTGAATTAGAAGAGGAACGCCGCTTATTTTATGTGGCATTAACTCGTGCCGAGCACCAAGCTTATTTGACCTATGCCCAATCTCGTTACCGATGGGGAAAATTGACTGACAGCGAACCTTCTCGATTTATTGAAGAAATTGACGGCCAATATTTAGAATATTTAACTCCTGAAGAAAATAATTATCGTTACAAACCAATGATTGATAGCGATATTTTTGGTGATGTAGATAAATCAAAATTGCGCTTGGCTAAGCCAATAGGAGGAACGCCGCCGAAACAATATGGTGAGGAACAAACGGCAACAGTTAGAAAATTGAAACCAATGAATTCCGATGCTCCTTCAGGTGCTGCGAATCTATTTGACAATAAATTAACCATTGGAAATATCGTAATGCACGAACGTTTTGGAAAAGGCGAAGTAATCTATATTGAAGGTGTTGGTGCTGATAAAAAAGCCGAAATCAAATTTGAAGTTGGAGGGATTAAAAAGTTATTACTTCGTTTTGCTAAATTAGATATAATCGGATAAAAAGCTGATCGGTTAATTTTTTAAATCTAATTTCATAAATCATAAATCTTAAATCATTCATGGCACAATTCATAAAAATATACGAAAACAATCCCAACGAAGTCGCTATTAAAAAAGTAATTGAGGTTTTGAAAAATGGTGGTTTGGTGATTTATCCTACAGATACTGTTTATGGTTTGGGTTGTGATATTACCAATACAAAAGCCTTAGAGCGCATTGCAAAAATAAAAGGAGTGAAATTGGATAAAGCCAATTTTTCATTTATATGTTCCGATTTAAGTCATATTTCCGATTACATTAAACAAATTGATACATCAACATTTAAAATTTTAAAACGAGCGTTGCCTGGCCCGTACACTTTTATTCTCCCTGGAAATAATAATTTACCTAAAGAATTTAAGAAAAAAACTACCGTTGGAATTCGAGTTCCTGATAATGCAATTGCTTTAGAGATTGTTCGCCAATTGGGAAATCCTATAGTTTCTACTTCTATACATGATGAAGATGAAGTTTTAGAGTATTCTACCGATCCGGAATTAATATTTGAAAAATGGCAAAACCTGGTTGATTTAGTAATTGATGGAGGTTACGGTGACAATATTGGTTCTACCATTATTGATTTATCCGGATTTGAGCCAGTTGTAATTCGAGAAGGAAAAGGAAGTTTGGAAGTGCTTTAAGTTAGTTTTAAGTGTTCAATCAATTAGTATTTAAATAAAAAAAACGTCTTGAAAATCAAGACGTTTTTGTATTTCTGAACAAACAAACAGCTGTTAGCTATAGCTGAAAGCTATGTTACTGTTTTTTCATTTCTTTTTCGATCATTTCGTAGAACTCATCGATTTTAGGAAGAATCACAATACGAGTTCTTCTATTGATCGCACGATTGGTAACTGAATTATTTTCTACTAATGGAATGAATTCTCCACGACCGGCAGCTATTAATTGCTTAGGATTTACTTTTAAGTCTTTTGTTAATACACGAACAATTGCGGTTGAACGTTTCGCGCTCAAATCCCAGTTGTCTATTAATATGTTGTTACCAATAAACGGTATATTGTCAGTGTGTCCTTCCACCATACACTCAAAAGTAGGTTTGTCATTTATAATTTTTGCTACTTTAGCCAATACTTCTTTCGCACGATCGCTAACTAGGTAACTTCCACTTTTAAAAAGTAATTTATCAGCTATAGAGATAAAAACTACTCCTTTTTCAACATTCACTTCGATGTCTGGATCGGTAACACCTACAGAGCTTTTAATGCTGGTAACCAAGGCTAGAGTAACACTGTCTTTTTTGGTTAGAGCATCTTGCATTCTAGAAATTTTGATGTCTTTTTCTTTAATTGTCTCTAGTGCTTTTTCAATGTTTTGTGCTCCTTTAGTAGATAACGTAGTCATGTTATCCATATTTTGAATCAAATTATCATTGTTTTTCTTTAAAAATTCTATTTGACTTGCTAAGGCCTCCTTCTCAGTAAGACACATATTTAATTTAACCGTACAAGAATTTAATAAGTCTTGAATTTCTTTATTTTTTGCTTCTAAGGATACAAACTTTTTCTTTGAAACACAAGAAGTTGACAATAAAGCGACTACTGATAATGCTAAAATGATTCTTTTCATGGGGATTTATTTTTTACAAAATTAAATAAAATTATATTACAAATGCACTATTAATTTTCAAAAATTATGCCGTTTTTTTATGAAATAATTATATACAATACTATTTATTTTAAAATAGGATTTTAATTGAAAATCGCTTCTTTTATTTAAATTTCTATTTATCAAATGGTAGTAATGAAAGTGTGCTTTAAGCACCGCAAATAAATGAGTAAATTTTCCTTGAAATAAAAATCGAATTCCCGCGATCCCATCCAATACCATTCGGAAAAATACAATTCTAAATAGTTCATGTTTAGGTAAATTTTTGGTCAACATAAACAAGGAATTTCTAAAATTCAAAAATGTTTTTTTGGGACTTTCTTCGTTTAATGTTGCACCTCCAACATGGTAAATGGTAGATAAACCATTATATTTTATTGTATATTTTTTATTTTTTGCACGCCAACATAAATCTATTTCTTCTTGATGAGCAAAAAAATCTCCATCAAAACCGTTTAATTCGCTGTAAACCGAACTTCTTATAAAAAAACAAGCGCCTGAAGCCCAAAATATCTCGCAAGCATCATTGTATTGTCCCCAATCTTTTTCTATTGTTTCAAAAACGCGTCCTCGACAATAGGGATAACCATATTGATCAATAAAACCACCGCCAGCACCAGCATATTCGAAATAATCCTTACGCTTGTAGTCCAATATTTTAGGTTGTACAATGGCTGTATTTGGTTCATTTTTGAATGTTTCAATTATTGGTTGCAACCAATTTTGAGTTACTTCAACATCCGAGTTGACTAAGGCAAAAATATCTGCATCTACTGATTTTAATGCTTCGTTATACCCTTGAGCAAATCCAAAGTTGTATTCGTTTTTTATAATTTGAACTGAAGGAAAGTGAGTGGTTATATAGGAAATAGAATCGTCGGAAGAGTTATTATCGGCAAGATAAACATCTGCTTCAGATGAATTTTGAACAACGGAAGGTAGAAACTGTTCTAACAATTTCTTTCCATTCCAATTTAAAATTACAACTGCGATTTTCATTTATTACTATTAATATTGGTATTCCGGCAATTCTGGAAGAAAGTCATACTTCTGCTTCTCATAATCCATTTTGCAAAAGTAATGATTAAGTCCGTTAGTCACCATTAAATAATCGGCATTTAAAGTCATATTGTATCTTGCAATTTGATCAAAAGTACTTTGAGAGATAGGAACTTCCGGAGCCTTACATTCAACTAATACATTGATTTCTCCATTCGGTTTAAAAACTACAATATCGTATCGTTTATTAAGATTATTTATTTTTAACAACTTCTCCACATTGATATGTGATTTGGGATATTTTTTATCTTGCAATAGAAATTGGACTACATGTTGGCGTACCCATTCTTCTGGAGTAATAATTATAAATTTTTTCCTAATTTCATCGAAAATAGCTACTTTATTTTCACTATTTTTGAATCGGAATGAATAAGAAGGAAATTGCAATTGCTTCATTAAGCAAAAGTATAAAATAAGTTTAAATGTTTAAGGTTTAAAGTTCAGTCGATCCAATTGACTTTTTACATTGAATAACAACGCAAACAATGGATGAAGTTGTAAATATTGTAAATGACATTAAAGCAGGGAAGATAAAACCCATCTATTTTTTAATGGGTGAGGAGCCTTATTATATTGATCGACTTTCCGATTATATTGAAAAGAATTTGCTTACTGAAGAGGAAAAAGGTTTTAATCAAACCGTACTTTACGGACGGGATGTAACTGTAGATGATATAGTTTCGGCTGCAAAACGATATCCAATGATGGCTGAAAGACAAGTAATTATTGTTAAAGAAGCTCAGGATTTGGCCAAGTCAATTGATAAATTTGAAAATTATGCTTCTGACCCAATGCCGACCACAGTATTGGTGCTATGTTATAAATACAAAACTCTTGACAATCGTAAAAAAGTGACTAAACTTTTTGAAAAATCAGGATTGGTATTTGAAAGTAAGAAATTGTATGAAAATCAAGTTGGCCAATGGATTAACCGAGTTTTACAAGCTAAAAAATACTCCATTGAACCTAAGGCTTCTGCAATGTTGGTGGAATTTTTAGGAACCAATTTGGAAAAGATCAATAATGAGTTGGAAAAACTACAGATTATTTTACCAGTTGGGAGTACTATCTCAGCTAATGATATAGAAGAGAATATTGGTTTTAGTAAGGATTATAATATTTTCGAATTGCGAAAAGCAATCGGAGAAAAAAACCAACTTAAATCGTATAAAATAGCCCAGTATTTTTCAGAAAACCCTAAAGACCATCCTTTGTTAATGACAACGGGAATGCTTTTTAGTTTTTTTGTTCAATTGCTTCAATACCATGGATTAAAAGATAAAAACCCCAAAAATGTAGCCGCAATCTTGAAGGTAAATCCGTTCTTTCTCAAAGATTATGATGTCGCCTTAAGAAATTATCCAATGAAAAAAGTAAGTAAAATAGTTACACTTTTAAGGGATATTGATGTAAAAAGTAAAGGAGTTGGTGCCAATTCCTTACCACAGCATGAATTATTGAAAGAAATGTTAGTTGGAATTTTTAATTAATTCACTCAAATAGGTACTATCACAATTCCATTTGAAATAATAACTATTTTAACGATATTTGCCTTTCAAATTTTTAAATTTCAGTTATGGGAATGAATAAAAATACTGTTTTAGGTTGGGCCACATTTATTATGTTGGTAATGGGGTTGTTGTTAATAGGAATGGGAATTTTTAAATACAGTGAAATCTCTGGTTGGGGCTTCGTGGCTGTTGGAGTTGGTTTTCTTGCTAATGCATGGGTTTTTAATGCATTAAAAGGTAGGATTTAAATAATAATAATATAATACTAAATTAGATATAATGTCAGACGATAAGAAAGTAATATTTTCAATGCAAAAATTGAGTAAAACCTACTCAAGTAGCGATAAGCAGGTATTAAAAAACATCTATTTAAGTTTCTTCTATGGAGCTAAAATCGGAATTCTTGGACTTAACGGTTCGGGAAAATCATCATTATTAAGAATTATTGCTGGAGTTGATAAAAATTATCAAGGGGATGTGGTATTCCAACCGGGTTATACTGTTGGTTATTTAGAGCAAGAACCAATTCTAGACGATACCAAAACCGTGATTGAAATTGTAAAAGAAGGAGTTGCGGAAACCATGGCCGTTTTAGATGAATTCAACAAAATTAACGATAGTTTTGGTTTGCCAGAAGTATATGAAGATGCCGATAAAATGCAGCAATTGATGGATCGTCAAGCGGATTTACAAGATAAAATTGATGCGCTTGGTGCTTGGGAAATCGATACCAAGTTAGAAATTGCAATGGATGCGCTCCGAACTCCAGAAGGAGATACTCCAATCAAAAATTTGTCTGGTGGAGAAAGACGTCGTGTAGCGTTGTGTAGATTACTATTAAAGCAACCCGATATATTGTTGTTAGATGAGCCTACGAATCACTTGGATGCGGAAAGCGTATTGTGGTTAGAACAACATTTAGCTCAATATTCTGGAACTGTAATTGCAGTTACTCACGATCGTTATTTCTTGGATAATGTGGCAGGATGGATTTTAGAATTGGACAGAGGTGAAGGTATTCCATGGAAAGGTAATTATTCTTCTTGGTTGGATCAAAAATCGATTAGAATGGCTCAAGAAGAAAAAGTAGCTTCTAAACGTAGAAAAACATTGGAACGCGAGTTGGATTGGGTACGTCAAGGTTCAAAAGGACGTCAAACCAAACAGAAAGCCCGTTTGCAGAATTACGACAAACTCTTAAATGAAGATCAAAAACAATTGGATGAGAACTTAGAAATTTACATTCCAAATGGACCTCGATTGGGAACAAATGTTATTGAAGCCAATAGTGTTGCCAAATCTTTTGGTGATAAATTATTATATGACAATCTAAATTTCACTCTTCCTCAAGCTGGAATTGTTGGTATTATTGGACCGAATGGTGCTGGTAAATCTACTATTTTCAAAATGATTATGGGGGAAGAAAAATCAGATGGAGGTGATTTTAAAATTGGTGAAACCGTAAAAATCGCTTATGTTGATCAATCACATTCTAATATAGATCCTAATAAATCAATTTGGGAAAATTTTGCTGACGGTCAAGAATTAATCATGATGGGAGGTCGTCAAGTTAATTCTAGAGCTTATTTAAGTCGATTCAATTTTGGTGGAAGCGATCAAAACAAGAAAGTTTCCATGTTGTCTGGTGGAGAAAGAAACCGTTTGCATTTGGCAATGACTTTAAAAGAGGAAGGAAATGTATTGCTATTAGATGAGCCTACCAACGATTTAGATATTAATACCCTTCGAGCTTTGGAAGAAGGACTTGAGAACTTTGCCGGATGTGCCGTTGTAATTTCCCACGACAGATGGTTTTTAGATAGAATTTGTACCCACATTTTAGCATTTGAAGGCAATTCAGAGGTTTATTATTTTGAAGGAGGTTTCTCTGAGTATGAGGAAAATAAGAAAAAACGTTTGGGAGGTGATTTAACACCTAAGCGATTAAAATATAGAAAATTAATTAGAAATTAAATTTAAAGAGACCTATTTAGGTCTCTTTTTTTTAAATATATAATTGCTATTTTAAACTATTTGAATTAGGTTTTATATATTCGTAAATTTATAACTAGTTTTTTTTATGCAAAAAAATATATTTATCCTGTTTTTACTTTTCATTGTGCAATTGCATTTTGCTCAAACTGAGTCACCTCAGGTTAAAGAGCTTAAAGCTATTATCGCAAAATCTGGTGAATACCTTAGTAATTTAGAATGTGATAAATCATTGGGATTAGCTAAAACCGCTCTTGAAAAAGCCCTAGAAATAGATGATTACGAGCAAACCGCTAGAGCTTATAATTTAATTGGATTGAATCTAGAACAATATTCCGATTATAAAAAAGCCATTTTTTTCTATCAAAAGGGATTAAAATATGTTGACCAATCTTCAAATAATTTTATGCAATATGCCATTCATACCAATTTAGCAAATTGCTATTGTTTTAAGAAAATCAATTATAAAAAAGGAATTTATCATTATAAAAAAGCGTTGTATTTTGTTAATTTATCTAATGATGAATACCAAATTATGTATGCAAATTTAAATATTACTTCTGCCTATTTTGCTGTCGGCGATTACAATAGTGGTATTGGTTATTTAAAAATAGCTGAAAGATTTATAATAAGTCAAGATGATGTGGAATCCAAAATCATGTACAATTCTCTACAAGGGGATTATTTTTCTTCTAAAAATGATTTCATTAAATCAGAGCAATATTATAAAACGGCACTGAAATTTTGCAATGAAAATACCACTGAATTTTTAAAAAGTAATGCTGCTGAGGTGTATGATGATATTGCTCGAATGTATGCTAAGAAAAAAGACTTTTCAAATGCTTTTGAATACATGGAAAAATACAGTGCTTAAAAAGATAAATTGTTAGAAGAAGAGCATTCTCAAGTGGAACGACAAACAGGAATTACTACCGTTTTAAACGAGTATAAAAGACAAATTAACAATATTGAATTTGAAAAGAACCAACAATTAGAATTAATAAATCAAAATAAAAAAATAACAATTTTATTGTTTATACTTTCAATAATCTTGGTATTACTATTATTATCCTTATATAAAAACTATTTATTCAAGCAAAAAACAAATTTGTTCTTGGTTAAAACCAATAAAGAAATTAAAATAGCAAAAGATAAAGCGGAGGAGTTACTTACCTTAAAATCTCAATTTATTTCTACAATTAGTCATGAACTCAGAACGCCTCTTTACGGGGTGGTAGGAATTATAGACATTATAAAAGAGGAGAATCCTAAATTGGCCGAAAGTGAATATATGAAATCACTAACTTTTTCATCCAACTACTTGTTGTCATTGGTTAACGATGTGCTACAGTTGAGTAAGTTTGAAAGTAGAATAATAAAATTGGAAGAAAATGAATTCAATATTTTTGAAGAAGTGGATGCTATTTTTAATTCTTCAAATATGATTTACAATAAAAACAGTAACAAAATTAATTTTTATTTAGATCCAAATATACCTAAATTTTTAATTGGTGATAGCAGTCGATTAGCGCAAATATTAATCAATTTATTAGATAATTCTTTAAAATTTACTAGATCAGGTGAAGTAACATTGCTAATTAATTTAATTAAAAATGAAAATGATTATTCGCACATTAAATTTGAAGTTAAAGACACTGGAATTGGAATTGCTCCAGAAAATCAAAAAATAATATTTGAAAATTTCGTACAACTTAAGAATAAAAGAATGTCTTATCAAGGTTCAGGAATCGGACTTTCTATTGTCCATTATTTGATTGAAATGTTTGAAAGTAATATTGAGATTCAGAGTGATTTAGGAAAAGGATGTTCTTTTACATTTGCTATTAAATTCAAAAACAAATGCAATGAAGAAACTAAATTGATTTCAAATAACCCAACCCAACTTTTATTAGAACCGATTAATGTTCTTTTAATAGAAGACAATAAGATCAATCAATTGGTTACTCAAAAATCACTACTGAAGTTAAATTGCAATGTAGAAATTGTTGAAAATGGTTCGGACGCATTAGATTTATTACAAAATTCTACTTTCGATTTAATACTAACCGATATCAATCTACCTGATATATCTGGATTTGAAATAACCAAAAAAATCAGAGAACAAAATATTATTACTCCAGTTTTTGCTGTCACAGCTTACTCTTTCGAAGAAATTAAGCAACAAGCAATCGAGTCGGGAATTGATGAAATTATTGTAAAGCCCTTCAAAATTGATGAATTAGCTGCGAAAATTAATAAAAATCTACTTAGAAATGAAGACAATTAATACCAGCGCTTTTTATTTTGCTTTGAGTTGGATGACTTTCTAGATTTATTGGCTTCACCACTTCGATTTGAATTTTTCTGTGAAGGTGCTGGAGCAGTTTCAGGGCTTCCACTGTGCCAAGGATAGGGATGATCAGAAACTGTTTTTACGTCAACTTTTATCAATTTCATAATGTCTTTCCAATAGGGGTGTTCGTCTTTTCCACAAAAAGAGATTGCAATTCCCCCATTTCCAGCTCTTCCTGTTCTACCTATTCTATGTACATAAGTTTCAGGAATATTAGGTAAATCAAAGTTGATTACAAATGGTAATTGGTCAATGTCAATACCTCTTGCAGCTATATCGGTTGCTACCAAAACGCCAACTTCTTTATTTTTAAATGCTTCTAAAACCCGTTGGCGTGCATTTTGAGATTTATCCCCATGAATCGCTTCGGCGGCAATATTATTCTTTCTCAATGCTTTTACGACATTATCAGCACCGTGTTTGGTTCTTGAAAACACCAATACATCCGATAAATTTTCATTTTTTATTAGATGATACAACAAGTTTCTTTTTTCAGTTTTCTCCACAAAATATACGCGTTGTTCTACATTTTCTGCTGTAGATGAAACGGGTGATACAGTAACGGTTGCAGGATCTTGAAGAAACATTTCTGCTAATTCCCGAATTGCAATTGGCATAGTAGCCGAAAACAATAAAGTTTGTCTGTTTTTTGGAGTTAATTTTACAATTTTCTTTACATCATTTACAAAACCCATATCCAGCATTTGATCTGCCTCATCAAGAACCAAGGTGTGTAAATGATCCAAATCAATAAAGCCTTGTTTGTGCAAATCCAATAAACGTCCTGGAGTGGCAATTAAAACATCGATACCCGATTTTAAACTGTCCACTTGAGGATTTTGAGAAACTCCTCCAAATAGTGTCAATTGGTTGATGTTGGTATATTTTGAGTAAGCATCAAAATTTTGTCCTATTTGAACTGCTAATTCTCTGGTAGGGGTTACCACTAAGGCTCTAATTTGTTTTGCTTTTTTTGATGAACCTACTATGCGGTGTAGTTGATGAATTATTGGAATAGCAAATGCGGCGGTTTTTCCTGTGCCAGTTTGTGCACAACCGATTAGGTCTTTTCCAGATAAAACGATTGGAATTGCTTGCTCTTGAATTGGGGTGGCTTCGGTATAGCCTAATTCAAATACGGCTTTTTGGATACTTTTTGAAAGTGATAAATCTTCGAATAACATATTTTTGATATTTAGAACTCAGTATTAATTACTTAAATTCTGGGCAAAGATAGGTTATATTAATGAAATCAAGTTTTTAAGAAATAAATCTAGTGTAGGATTGAAAGTAATAGTTTTTTACAAAGGACTTTCATAATTGGCTTTTACAAAGTCGGTCACAAGATAGCCAATTAGTTTTCCAATCAAATGATTGTTTTTTTCTTCTCCTAAATCTGGTGCACCTTCACAAATATGTAAATAAGCTGCATTTTGGTTGTTTCCGAAATAGTAAATAAATTGTCGTAATTTTTCAATTGAAAACCCACTCAATGTCATTGCGCTACTGGCAATATTTGGAATTGCATCAAGGTCAATTTCAATTCCAAAACGGTCTTCTTTAATGAAATCCAGTGCTGTAATCATTTCAGGTTCAAACTTTTTTAGTTTTCTAATTTGAATTTCATCATAGGTATTAAATTTTACTCGATCATCGATTTTTTTGAGTGAATCCAATACACTTTTTGAAGTGTAATTTTCGTGCAATCCAAAAATAAAATACCGATTAAGAAAACCTTCCTCGTAAGCATAGGAAAATCCATTTCCACTGTGTCTTCCTTCCAAAATTCTAAAATCAGAATGGGCATCAAAATTAATTGCATTTACCGGTTTTCCAAAGGCTAGGGCTGAACCCTTGATGTTTCCATAGGCGTTGTTGTGGCCTCCGCCAATGATTATTGGAATTTTCCCCGCTTTAATAATTTTGCAAACGATATGAGAAACTTCTTTATCTATTTTAAGAACCAATTGGTTTAATCGTTTTCTATCTTCATCAGAATTGTAATCTAAATGCTGACTTTCAGCCATTTCTTCACTGACATTTAGTTGACCTAATACTAGTAGTTGGCTTCCTTTGCAAAAACGATTGTGTTGAATATTTGCAATACTTTTTATGGCACTTTCCCAAGCAGATGCAGCACCGGTTCTTCCATAATTGGCTCTAACTCCAATATCTTCAGGTATTCCAAATAAAACATATTTTGCATCGCAGGAATACAAGAAAGCACTTGCTTCAGTATTTTTTGGCACTGTTAGCATTTTCTCGCCAAATTTCACTTCTCCAGATCTGAAGTTGGTGACTTTGGCAAGGTCATTAATTGTGAAGGGAACCAAATTTTCCATACATTTTTTTGATTAACCAAAAATAATATATTTTAATTACTTATGTAGTTAGAATATTAATTATTATTTTCGTAAAAATTTTAAATTCATTATGGAAAATCAAAACAACAATTCGAGTCTCAAAACGTTAATTATTGTGTTGTCTGTACTATTTGCTTTAAGCTTAGTATACATATACAAACTGACTACTGATGTCAACACTACCGAACAAAAATTAACGACTACTTTATCTGAAAAAGAACAAGTAATGAAAGATCTTAACGATCTAAAAACAACTTATGATGCTGCGATTGCTGAAAATACTTCTATGTCAGACGAATTAATTGCTGAAAGAGATAAAGTGGTTGCATTAATTGAAAAATTAAAGTATTCAAATGGAGATGTAGCTAAATTTAAAAAGCAATTTTTAGCGCTAGAATCAAAAATGAAAACTTTGTTTGCTGAAAATGAAACTTTAAAGAAAGACAATACCGTTTTAAAAGTTCAAAGAGATAGTACTATTGTAGTTCTTGATGAATCAAAAAAGACGAATAAAGAGTTAACAGGTCAAAATGAAGATCTTACCAAAACAGTTGAAAAAGGTTCTAAATTAGCAATCGTAAATTTAAAAACGGCTGCTTACATTGTGAGAAGTTCTGGTAAAGAAATCCCAACAGATAAGGCAAGTCGCGCTGATGTTCTTAAAGTGAGTTTTACAATCGCCGAAAATGCTATTGCTAAATCAGGAGACAGAAAATATTACGTTCAAGTTATTGATAGTAAAAACAATGTAATGGGAGAGCGTCAAACAGAAAAATTTGCTGATAAAACTTTAACTTAT
The DNA here is from genome assembly GCA_021740105.1 of Flavobacterium sp. Taxonomy (GTDB): domain Bacteria; phylum Bacteroidota; class Bacteroidia; order Flavobacteriales; family Flavobacteriaceae; genus Flavobacterium. The sequence goes on along the minus strand of JAIPAM010000002.1, from coordinate 318,780 downwards.
AGTTTTATTGCAAATGTAAAATTTAATAATAAAACAGTAGATTTAGTTCAAAATGTACCCGCTGAAAAATTAGTTAAAGGAACATTTTATGTGAATGTTTTTGACAACGGTCAATTGGTTTCTACAACCACTTTCACTTTGAAATAGTATTTTTAAAATAAATTTTAAAAAGGGATTTGTTCTAACAAATCCCTTTTTTATTTTATCATTTTTCCTTCTATAATTACGGTATCAATTAAGTTACTGCCAAAAGCATAAGGCAATTCATAAATTGAATTTAGTGGTTTTGTGATAATTAAATTGGCTTTTTTACCAATGGAAATGCTGCCATGAGTTTTTGAAATATCCATTGCATAAGCACCGTTAATGGTAGCTGCATTTATAGCCTCTTCGGGGGTCATTTTCATTTTAATACATGCTGTTGCAACCACAAAATTCATATTCCCTGAAGGACTTGAACCAGGATTAAAATCGGTGGCTAAGGCCAAAGGAAGTCCTGCATTAATAATTTCACGAGCTGGTGTATAGGGAATTCCTAGAAAGTAAGAACAACTTGGTAATGCAACGGGCATGGTATCCGAATTTTTCAAAATTTCAATATCCTCAGTGGTCATAATTTCCAAATGATCAACTGAAAGTGCTTTACTTTCTACAGCCGTTTTTACCCCTCCAATTGCATTAAATTGGTTGACATGTATTTTAGAAATCAAACCAAATTTATTTCCAGCTTCCGTAATTTGTTTAGTCTCTGATACCGAAAAATAACCGGATTCACAAAAAACATCAATAAAATCGGCTAGTTTTTCATTAGTAATTGAAGGAAGTAAATCGTTAATTAGGAGGTCAATATACCCTTGGTGATTTTCCTTATACTCTTTTGGAAAGGCATGAGCACCAAGAAACGTAGCTTTAATTTCTATTGGATAATTTGACTTCAATTTTTTAATTACCCGAAGCATTTTTAATTCTCCTTCAACTGATAAACCATAACCAGATTTAATTTCGACTGCTCCTGTGCCCAATTTCATTATTTCTTCCAATCGGTTTTTAGACTGATTGTAAAGTTCTCCTTCTGAAGTTTCGTTTAACTTCTTTGCCGAGTTCAATATGCCTCCACCTCTGTTTGCTATTTCCTCATAGGACATTCCATTTATTCGATCAACAAATTCTTGTTCACGATTCCCAGCATATACAATGTGGGTGTGGCTATCACACCAAGTTGGCAATACCATTTTATCTTTTGCGTCAATGGTTAATTCAGCTAGTAGGGAAGGGCAATTAATCATTTCTCCATAATCAGCAATAATATCATTTTCTATCAATAAATAGGCATTTTTAATAATAGGTAGCACATTCATTTCTGCACCTGATACTTTTAATATGTCATTTTTTCGAACTTGTAAAAGCTCTTTTATATTGATGATTAAGATTTTCATAAAATGATTTTTAGTAAAAATACTCTGAAATTTGTAATTATTCTTAAATTTATACAAAATTAGACATTGTGAGAAAAATTAGATATAAAAAAGGTAGAAAAATTCAACCCTCCATTTTAGAGTATACGGGGATTCATAAAGAACTTCAAACTCAAATGCAATTGTTCGTTTATAATGATGAGGATTTGACGGAGTACACTGATTTTAATATCAAAAAATTTCCTGAGACTGTTGATTTGACTAAGATCAATTGGTTGAACATTCATGGTTTAAATGACATTGAACTCATTAAATCGGTTGGTACTTATTTAGAGGTAGATAATTTTATTTTAGGCGATATTTTGAATACCACTCGAAGAACAAAATTAGACGAACTACAAGACGTTCTTTTTTTTAATATAAAATCATTGCTTCCAACTGAAAACTCAGATAATATTTCAGTGGAACAAGTTAGTTTTTTAATTAAAGAAGGAGTTTTGGTTTCTTTTCAAGAGAAACGCAGTGATTTCTTTACGCATATACGAGAGAGAATCAGAACCCATTCTGGAATAGTAAGAACCAAAAAAGCGGATTATCTTTTATTTTTGTTACTTGACGCGATAATGGAGAATTTTTATATTACTATAGAAGCAGAAGAAAACAAGGTAGAATTACTTATCAATTTATCAAAAACAAGTACCGATCGGTCAATATTAGTACAAATTGAAAAACATAGGGATAATTTTAATTTTTTAAAACGTTCAATTATTCCACTTCGAGATTCTTTATATTCCATAAAAAGCATTAAAGATGATGATGTATTTAATGCAATCGCTCATGAAAATTTCAGCTTTTTCTCACGCTTACATCAAAAGAGTTTAGAACTTTTAGATCAAATTGATGACGATATGGTGACACTAGATAGTGCTTCCAACTTCTTTTTTTCTTCACAAAATCATAAAATGAATGAGGTGATGAAAACACTTACAGTTATATCGGCAATTTTTATTCCTTTAACGTTTATTGTAGGTGTTTATGGGATGAATTTTGAAAATATGCCTGAATTGAAATATACTTACGGCTATTATATTGTAATTGCAGCTATGTTTAGTATTGCTTTAGGAATGGTATATTATTTTAAAAAGCGCAATTGGTTTTAACAATTACATCCATTTTAATATTTTTCTAATTAAGGTCAGTTTTCCTTTGTAAGGGGCATATCTCATTGGTAAATCAAGCCAATTTGCCTTTTTTACAATTGCTTTTTTATGAGAAAAAGTATCAAAACTCATTTTACCATGGTAAGCCCCAATTCCTGAATGGCCAACACCACCAAAAGGCAATCTATTATTAGAAAAATGAATTACTGTATCGTTAATGCAGCCACCACCGAAAGAAAATTTTTGTATTATCTTTTCAGCAAAGTTGTTTTTTGTGGTAAAAACATATAGCGATAAAGGTTTTTCATATTTTGTAATAATTGCATCCAATTCCGATTCATTTTCATAAGTTAATATTGGTAAAATGGGACCAAATATTTCCTCTTTCATTACCGGACTATCAAATGAAGTTTCGTCAATTAGGGTAGGAGCCAGGTAGCAATCTTCGGAATTGTTTTGCCCCCCAAATAGTATTTTGTCAGATTCTAATAAACTTTTTAATCGTTCCCAATTTCTTGTATTTACAATGCGAGTATAATCTGGTGATAGTTCAGGATTATCCGAATAGGCATTTTTTATTTCTTGCTTTAAATTTTCAATCAATTCTGCTTTCACCTTTTTTTGAACCAATAAATAATCTGGGGCAATACAAGTTTGGCCTGCATTAATAAATTTTCCCCAAACAATTCTTTTGGCTGCTAATTTGATATTGGCTGTTTCATCAATAATACATGGATTTTTTCCTCCTAATTCTAATGTTACCGGTGTCATGTATTCTGCAGCCGCTTTTGCAACAATTTTCCCAACAGCTACACTTCCAGTAAAAAAGATGTAATCCCATTTTTGAGACAATAGATTTTGAGAAACGTCGACGCCACCCTCAATTACCTCCACATGGTTTTTCGAAAATACTTTTGAAATAATTTCGGATATAATACTGGAAGTATAGGGTGTCAATTCGGATGGTTTTAAGACTACTGAATTTCCAGCCGCAACAGCCGCAATTAAAGGGCATAATGCGAGTTGGAAAGGATAATTCCAAGGGGAAATAATCAAGACTTTTCCATAGGGTTCGCTATAAATAAAGTCGCTAGATGGAAAATTTAATAGGGAAGGAAGCACTCTTTTTGGCTTAGCCCAACATTTAATATTTTTTATAGTTTGCTTTAAATCTCCTATGACATAATTTGTTTCGGTTAATACCGCTTCAAATTCTGGTTTTTTAAAATCTTTATACAAAGCGTCAATAATACGAGTTTCATTTTCCTCAATACAATACAATAGCCTTGTTAAAGTTTCTTTTCTAAATTGAATATTTGATTTATAATCCATCTGTAAATTTATTTTATAGTATTCCAAAACGGAAACCGGTGTAAAAATCTGCTTGTTTTGTATCGCTAGTAATGGCAGTCAATATGGAGTTTGAGCCTAAGAAAAAGCCGCCCAATCGAAATCCTAATCCTCCTGTTGTTCCTGAAATTTCATTTTTTGCTATTGGCACATACGCTTCAAAAAGTCCCAATGAAATTCTAGGAGTGATTGATAAAATATTTTGTGACATAATTTGATCGTTATTACTATTGCTGTTTACCTTTTGTTGAGTAAATATTGTCACGCTTAATTTGGATATAATTTTAATGTCTGCATACAAATTAAAAGTCGTTGGAAGTTTTACAGAGAAATCAGAATTTTGAGGAGATTTATTTAAAAACCCACTGTTTATTAATGTTGTTTCTATATCGCTGATGCCATTTGAATTTTGAAATTGATTCAAATTTAAAGATTGGGTTCCTTGTATTGATAATGAATAATTCGTAGAATAATTGGAAGAAGATTTAAACGTCATACTACCAATATTTTTTAGTGACGCACCTACTTTTACTTTATAATTTTTATTGGACCCAAGTAGTTGATAATCAAAACCTATATCGGTGGCTAAACCTTGAAGGTTTCCGAATACGGAGTTAGTGTAATCGCTAACATTAGTAAAATCACTTCCTAAATTTCCAGAGTAAGCAACATTTAAATTAGCGGTTGCATTGGTAAGTACTAAATTACCTAGATTGTTAGTAATTCTTCCTTGAAATTGATCCAAACCAACATTGGCATAAGCGCCTGGAAAAAGAAGCTTAAATGTAACTCCGGCATTAATTTTATTCTTTTTATTTTCAAATATTTTATGAGCCGCTGAAAAACCAATTTCACCCCAGGTGGTTGCATTCATTCTTTGATTGGTATTGCTTGAAATTAAAGCACTTCCGGTATTTACAGAACTTAATACGCCATTGGTAAGAGCAGAACCTAGATTTGGATCTACGTCAATAATATTGCCTTTTATATAACCTTTAGAGGTTATTGCAAAACCCCAATTTAATAATTTAATTGCAAATCCAGGCCCTACAATTTCGGTATCCATATTAAAGTTAACTGGCTCGGATCCATTAAATAATAGGTTCTCTAAATTACTTCCATTAATAATATCGTTAAAACCGATTTTATTATTTGAAGTATTTAAACTTGTAGATAGCAATTGAATTTCAAAATGATTATTCAAATTGGCCAATTCAGATGGATTTAATCCAATATTTAAAATACCCACCCTTTTAGAAGTTGTAATTCCTGAAAAATGATCTTGAGAGTAACCAGTGAAAGATACCAGTAATGCTAATAAAAGTGCTTTTTTCATAGGTTCTAAACGTACAATGAATTATTTAATTCAATAAAATTAGTAATTTTATTTTAAATAGCATTCCAAACGGGATCATTTGGGGTAGGTGCAATAATTTCTATATTTTCTTGTGAAACGGGATGTAGAAAATTCAATTTCCGTGCATGAAGATGGATTCCACCATCTAGATTACTTCGGTCAAATCCGTATTTTAAATCGCCTTTTATTGGGGAACCAATTGCAGCTAATTGTGCTCTAATTTGGTGGTGTCTTCCGGTGTGTAGGTTGATTTCTAATGCGTAGTAGTTTTGCAATGAAGCTATTAACTTATAATCTAAACTTGCAATTTTACTATCTGGAACTTCCTTAAGATGTGCTTTTGAAGTATTGTTTTTTTCATTTCTTTTCAAGTAATGAACTAATTTATCTTCCCAATTCACAGGTTTGTTTTTTACAATGGCCCAATAAGTTTTCTGCGTCTCCCGATTGCTAAAAAGGGCATTCATTCTAGTTAATGCCTTACTAGTTCTAGCAAATAGTACAATTCCAGTGGTAGGTCGATCCAAACGATGAACCACTCCTAAATAAACTTCTCCAGGCTTATTGTATTTGTCTTTTATATATTCCTTAACCACTTCAGAGAGTGGTTTGTCTCCAGTTTTATCTCCCTGAACAATATCTCCTACACGCTTGTTAATCACAATTATATGATTGTCTTCATGCAGCACTTGAAGGTTGTTTTTATCGGAAATTATTTTCATTTGCAATACCTAAAAATTAAATTTCTAGGTTAATATTGTTCGTTAGCGTTTGGAAAATCATTCGATTTTACATCTTTCACATATTGTCCAATTGCAGAAGTCATTTCTTCATACAAATTCAAATAGCGACGTAAAAATCGAGGGCTAAATTCATTGTTCATACCAAGCATATCATGAATCACAAGTACTTGACCATCAACGTCCCCACCAGCACCGATTCCAATCACTGGAATCGAAATACTTTGTGCAACTTTAGCAGCTAGATGTGCTGGTATTTTTTCTAAAACCAATGCAAAACAACCTATTTTTTCTAGCATTTTTGCATCTTCTAATAATTTTTCTGCTTCTTCCTCTTCTTTCGCACGCACGGTATAACTTCCAAATTTGTAGATAGATTGAGGGGTTAATCCTAAATGGCCCATTACAGGAATTCCTGCGTTTAATATTTTTTTAATCGAATCTTTTATTTCATGACCACCTTCTAATTTTACTGCATGGCTTCCGCTTTCTTTCATTATTCTAATGGAGGAGCGAAGCGCTTCTTTTGGATCCGATTGATAACTTCCAAAAGGTAAATCAACCACTACTAAAGCTCGGTCAATAGCACGAACTACACTTGAAGCATGGTAAATCATTTGATCTAAAGTAATTGGCAAAGTTGTTTCATGTCCAGCCATTACATTGGAAGCAGAATCACCAACAAGTATTACGTCAATTCCAGCCGTATCCACAATTTTTGCCATGGTATAATCATAGGCAGTTAGCATAGAAATTTTCTCTCCATTGGATTTCATTTCTATTAGTGATTTTGTAGTTATTCTTTTGTAATCTTTTTTGGCTACTGACATTCTCGATTTATTTAGTGTAATTTTCTTGGATTAATGACTACAAAAATAAACAAATAACAGATTAAAAGTTTCGCTTTTATCTAACAATCTGCAAAATTAACTGCAATTGCCAATCCGCCTTCTGAGGTTTCCTTGTATTTTGTGTTCATGTCTTTAGCAGTTTGCCACATTGTGTCTATAACTTTATCCAATGGAACTTTTGCATTTTTAGGGTCGGTTTCCAATGCTAGTTCAGCTGCATTTATTGCTTTTATGGCACCCATGGTATTTCTTTCAATACATGGAATTTGAACTAAGCCCCCCACAGGATCGCAGGTCATTCCTAAATGATGTTCCATTGCAATCTCGGCTGCCATTAATACTTGCTCTGGACTTCCACCCATTAATTCGCACAATGCAGCTGCTGCCATTGCAGATGAAACTCCAATTTCTGCCTGACATCCGCCCATTGCTGCTGAAATGGTAGATCCTTTTTTGAACAGACTTCCAATTTCTCCGGCAACCATTAAAAATTGTTTTATTTCTTTTTCACAAGCATGGTGATTTTCAATTACTAAATAATACATCAAAACTGCCGGAACAACTCCAGCACTTCCGTTTGTGGGCGCAGTAACAACTCGGCCTAAAGCTGCATTAACTTCATTTACTGAGAGCGCAAAACAGCTGACCCATTTTAATATTTGTCGGAATTTGACTTTCGTTTTTCGAATGGTTTCAAGCCAAGTTTGAGGCGAATCGTAATTGGCTAAACCAATTAAATTTTGATGCATATCGAAAGCCCTTCTTCGAACATTCAATCCGCCAGGTAAAATACCTTCTGAATGGCAACCAATGTACATGCATTCTAGCATCGTTTCCCAAATTCGAAGCAATTCACTATTTATTTTATCTTCAGAACGCATTGATTTTTCATTTTCAAAAACGATTTCTGAAATTTTCTTATTTTCAACCGTACAATACTCTAATAAGGCTGCCGCATTAGCAACTTGAAATGGAAAACTACATTTTATTTCCAGTTTTTTCTTTGCATCTATTCTTTCTTCTTTAACAACAAATCCACCGCCAATAGAATAAAATATAGAAGAGTAGTTTGAATTGTCTTTAAAATAGGCAGTAAATTTCAAACCATTGGCATGAAAGGGAAGAAATTCTTTGTTGAAAATGATATCTTGATTTGATTTAAATGGGATATTTAATTCATTTCCTAAAATAATCTGATTGTTTTTTGTAATCGATTTTGTTATTTTGGAAATATTTTCGATTGGAATGTACTCTGGATCTTGTCCACTTAAACCTAACATTATAGCGAAATCGGTAGCATGCCCTTTGCCTGTTAATGATAAGGAACCATATAGATCAACTTGAATACGATTGGTATTTTGAAATGAATTATTGTCTTTCAGTTCATTTAAAAATCTTTCAGCTGCTCTCCATGGACCTAAAGTGTGTGAACTAGAGGGACCAACACCGATTTTTAGCATATCAAATACCGATATACATTCTTCCATAATTAACGATTTATTATTGAATTACAAATATAAATAAACTAATCCTATAATAAATTTATATAATTTAAATTGTGAATTTAATACAATCCATCACGATTTAAACTTAAAATTATTGAATTGTTAATTTGGATTTTTTTTGCAGCGATACTATTTTATTAATGTGCCTGCATTTTCTTTTACAATAATCTCGAGTGGAATATAATTGGTGATTTCAATTTCTTCTTTTAATACCAATTTTTTGTAAAGATGACTAATTCCTAAATATCCTTGATCTTGTGGTTTTTGATTGATTAAAAAATCAATTTTTCCATCGTCTAGGTAGGCTAAATTATCCTTTAATAAGTCGTAGCCCACTACTCGAATGTCTTTTAAATTATTTTCTTTGATGAATTTTGCAACAATATATACACGGGAGTTGGGAACAAAAATACTATTTATTCCCTTGAACATTTCTTTTGTAAGTTTATTGTATTCGGAATCTTTAATACTTATTTCAGAAAATTTATAATTTGACAACTCTTTATTTTCTTTAAAAAAAGAATGAAAACCTTTAATTCTTTGCAAATAAACAGAGGTAGTTTCTATTTCTCGAGTAATTTTCATAATCAAAACAGTATTGTCCGATTTTACTCCAAAACTGATCAATTTACCAGCTAAATAGCCACTTTGATAGGCATCTTGGCCAATATAATCTAATCCTTCAATTTCAGAAATATTAGAATCGATCATTACAATTGGAATATTTTTCTTTTTAAATTCCTTTAAAAACAACAAGGATTCATCATAAAAAATTGGTGCAAAAAGCAATCCGTCGTATTTTCCTTCTAGTACCTTTTGTGCTACCTTTTTGAATGCGGCCGAATTGTATTTGTAGTTGATATATTCCATTGTAACACCAAATCTTTCAAACTCTTCAGCTGCTTTTTTTATTCCTAATAAAGGTCCCAGCCAATACTCTAACCCTTCGTGTTGGGGTAAGAAAACAGCAATTTTAAACTTTTTATTAAATGCTAAATTACTGGCATAAATGTTTCTTTTATATCCGTATTGTTTAACAATAGCATTAACAACGTCAATATTTTCTTGGGAAACTTGGCCTCTACTATGAAGAATTCTATCTACTGTACCAACAGAGATATTTGCCAGTTCTGCTATTTTTTTAATTGTTATGATAGCGCTTTTTTTAAATTAAACAGTTTTTAATTTCTACAAAAATAAGTTTAAATTCAAATTTAAAAAAATAAAGTAATTATTAATTTTTTTTATTTAGATTTGCAATAGCGTGTCCGTACACGAACAATACAATTTAATTACTTTAAACAAACAATAAACTATAATAATTAAAAAAGATGTCAAAAAAAGTAGTAACATTTGGTGAGATCATGTTAAGATTAGCACCACAAGGATTTTTAAGATTTTCACAAGCAGATAATTTTGATGTTGTATATGGAGGAGGAGAATCAAACGTAGCGGTTTCATTAGCTAATTTTGGAATTCCAGTTAATTTTGTAACTCGTTTACCAAAGAATGATATAGGGGAATGCGCGATGATGGAAATGCGAAAAAGAGGAGTTGGAGTTGATAAAATTGTATGGGGCGGCGATCGTTTGGGGATTTATTTCCTTGAAACAGGAGCGGTTTCTAGAGGAAGTAAAGTGGTATATGACAGAGCCCACTCATCGATGTCGGAAATCCAACCAGGAATGATCAATTGGGAAGATGTTTTTCAAGGAGTTGAATGGTTCCATTGGACTGGAATTACCCCAGCAATATCTCAAAGTTCTGCCGACGCTTGTTTAGAAGCAGTTAAAGTAGCGAGCAAATTAGGAGTTACTATTTCAACCGATTTAAATTATAGAGCTAAATTATGGAAATACGGTGGCGATCGTGAAGCAATCATGACCGAATTAACTTCGTATTGTGATGTAATTTTAGGAAACGAAGAAGATGCCGAAATGCACTTTGGAATCAAACCTGATGGAGCAGCAGTTCAAACCCATGGACACGATGTAAAAGCAGAAGCGTTTTTATCTGTTTGCCAACAAATGATGAAAAAATTCCCAAGAGCCAAAAAAGTAATCACCACTTTAAGAGGATCGATTTCAGCATCTCACAATACATGGGCTGGAGTTTTATACGATGGAAAACAAATGCTTCAAACCCGTCAATATCAAATTACCGATATCGTTGATAGAGTAGGTGGTGGAGATTCATTTATGGGAGGATTAATCTATGGATTATTAACCTATCCTGATAACGATCAAAACGCATTGGATTTTGCAGTAGCTGCTTCTTGCTTGAAACACACGATAAAAGGAGATGCCAACTTAGTTACAGTGGATGAAGTAAACAAACTAATGGGAGGCGATGCTTCTGGCAGAGTTGCAAGATAAGAAAAGACAAAACCTATGATAATAGATACTTTAGCTAACGCATCAAAATACACGAGTTTAAACCCATTATTTGCTCAAGCATTTGATTACATCAAAAAACAAGACTTGGCGAATTTACCTGTTGGCGTTTCAGAAATTGGCGAAGGCCTCAAAATGATCGTCAGCGTTGGAAATGGAAAAACACAAGAAGTGAGCTTAGAGAAATTTGAATGTCATGATCAAAACATCGATATTCAAATTTGCGTAAGCGGTTTAGAAACCATCGGATGGAAACCAAGAGAAAAATGCATACAACCCAACGGTGATTACAATCCCGAGAAAGACGTTCGTTTTTTCAATGATCGCCCTGATATGTATTTCCAATTAACGGACCACCAATTTGGGATTTTTTACCCAGAAGATGTTCACGCACCGATGATTGGCGAAGGCGAAATAAGAAAAATAGTTATTAAAGTTAAAATATAAATAATGAGTAAGATCCAACAAGTATCGGATGCTATTGTAGCTCAAGGAATGCTGCCGCTTTATTTCAATGCCGACCAAGAAGTAACCATTGAAATATTAAGAGCCTTGTACCGAGCAGGAATAAAAGCGATAGAATATACCAGTCGTGGAGAAGCAGCACTTAGTAATTTTACCAAAATGGTTGAAATTAGAAATACTGAAATGCCTGATTTGTTATTAGGAATAGGAACCATAAAAAACTTACAACAAGCACAGGAATACTATGAGGTAGGAGCTGATTTTTTTATTAGCCCTGGATTTGTTCCTGAAGTAGCTTCTTTTCTAAAAAGCAAAGAAATGTTGTACAGCCCAGGTTGTATGACGCCAACAGAGATTATCGCAGCTGAGAATGCAGGAGTAAAATTTATCAAATTATTCCCAGGAAACATGCTAGGACCTGATTTCTTGAGTGGTATTAAAGATATTTTTCCAAAATTATTATTCATGCCAACAGGCGGGGTGGATACCACAAGAGCAAACATCGAAGGTTGGTTCAAAGCAGGGGTTTCTGCTGTGGGAATGGGAAGCAAACTCATCAGCAAACAATTAATGGCTGATAGAGAATATGCCACCATCGAATCAGAAACCAAAGCAGTATTAAATTTGATTCAATCAATAAAATAATATTTAGATGAAAACAATAGTAATTACAGGTGCTGGTGGAGTTTTATGTAGCACTTTAGCGAAAGCATTAGCAAAACAAGGACACCAAATAGCATTATTAGATTTGAAAAAAGAAGCTGCAGATCATGTAGCAAATGAAATCAACGCTGCTGGTGGTAAAGCAATTGGTGTTGCTGCCAATGTATTGGAAAAAGAATCATTAGAAGCAGCAAAGGAAGAAGTAAATGATAAATTAGGGAGTTGTGATGTTTTGATAAACGGAGCTGGAGGAAATCATCCATTAGGTACAACTTCAAATCCTTTTTTATTGGAAGAAGACCTGTACAATACAACCGAAGGATTCAAGACTTTTTTTGATTTGGATGCGGAAGGAATAAAATTCGTATTCAATTTAAATTTTATTGGGACTCTATTGCCAACACAAGTTTTTTCTAAAGACATGATTGGTAAAAAAGGATGTAGTATTTTGAATATTTCATCTATGAATGCCTTTACACCATTGACAAAAATACCTGCCTATAGTGGTGCAAAAGCTGCTGTATCTAACTTTACACAATGGTTAGCAGTGCATTTTTCAAAAGTTGGAATTCGTGTGAATGCCTTAGCGCCAGGATTTTTCTTAACGGATCAAAACCGCGCATTATTAACAAATGAAAGTGGTGCATTGACACCAAGAGGAAATTCAATCATTGATCAAACCCCAATGGGAAGATTTGGTGAACCAGAAGATCTAGTAAGTACTACATTGTATTTATGTGATGATGCATCCTCTTTTGTAACAGGGGTAGTAATCCCAATTGATGGAGGTTTTAGTGCCTATAGTGGAGTTTAAAAATAGTATAAAATTTTATTTACATAAGTTATGGAACAAACATGGAGATGGTACGGACCAAATGATCCTGTGAAATTATCAGATGCTAAACAAGCTGGTGCAACAGGAATAGTTACCGCTTTACATCATATTAAAAATGGGCAAGTGTGGGAAGTGGACGAAATAATGAAAAGAAAGAAGGAAGTGGAAGCGGCAGGATTAACATTTTCTGTTGTAGAAAGCATTCCTGTTCACGAGGACATCAAAAAGCAATCAGGTGATTATTTGAAATACATAGAAAACTACAAGCAAAGTATTAAAAATTTAGCTGCATGTGGAGTAAATATTGTATGTTATAATTTTATGCCAGTTTTGGATTGGTCTAGAACTGATTTGTCGTATGAAATGCCTGATGGCTCAAAAGCGTTACGTTTTGATATCAATGAATTTGCTGCCTTTGAATTATTCATCCTAAAAAGACCAGGCGCTGAAAACACCTATACAGACGCTCAAAAAGCAAAAGCAAAATTGACTTTCGAAAAGTTATCTGCTGCCGATAAAATCAAATTACAACAAAATATTATTGCGGGTTTACCAGGAGCAGAAGAATCTTACACCGTTGCAGATTTCTTAAAAGTGCTTCAAGGATATGACGGTATCGATGCAGCTAGATTGAAAGAAAATTTATATTATTTCCTACGTGAGATTATCCCAGTAGCTGAAAGTGTAGGCGTATTAATGGCTATTCATCCAGACGATCCTCCTTATCCGATATTAGGTTTGCCAAGAGTGGTGAGCACGGAAGCGGATTTAATTCAATTACTTAATGCTATTGATTCTCCTTCTAATGGATTTTGTATGTGTACCGGTTCTTATGGCGTGATTGCCGATAATGATTTACCTGGAATTGTAGATCGTCATGGTGCAAAAATGAATTTTATTCATCTTAGGAGTACGCAACGTGATGAAGAAGGAAATTTTTATGAAGCCAATCATTTAGAAGGAGATGTGGATATGTATGAAGTGGTAAAATCAATTTTGAAGAAGCAAAAAGAAACAAAAAGAGTGATTCCAATGCGACCTGATCACGGACACCAAATGTTAGACGATTTGAACAAAAAAACCAACCCAGGTTATTCAGGAATTGGTCGTTTAAGAGGTTTAGCAGAATTACGAGGTTTAGAAATGGGAATTGAGAAAAGTTTATTTTAATTTATTATGGCTGAAAATATATTTATTACTGATGATTTTTTGTTGCATAGTGAAGTGGCTAAAACACTGTATCACCATCATGCAAAAATGCAGCCTATATTTGATTATCACTGTCATTTATCTCCAAAAGATATTGCTGAAGATCGTCAATTTGAGAATTTAACTCAAATTTGGATTGAAGGAGATCATTATAAATATAGAGCTATGCGTGCCAATGGTGTTGATGAAAAATTCATTACGGGTGACGCAAGTCCATATGATAAATTTCAGAAATGGGCAGAAACGGTGCCCTATACCTTAAGGAATCCATTGTATCATTGGACTCATTTAGAATTAAAAAATTATTTTGGGATTACTACTTTATTGGATGCTAATTCTGCGGAAGCAATTTACAATGAAGCTACTACTTTATTAAAAAAACCAGAATACAGTGTAAGAAATATTCTCCGTAAAATGAATGTAAAAGTAGTGGGAACAACTGATGATCCTACTGATGAATTACAATTTCACAAAAAAATTAAAGACGATAATTTTGAAATAAAAGTCCTACCTTCCTTTCGTCCTGATAAAGCTACCGAAATTGAAAAAGGACAAGCATTTGTTGATTGGATCAAAAAATTGGAGCAATCCGTTGGTTTTTCAATTACTGATTTTTCTATATTAATCAAGGCATTAAATGACAGACACGATTTTTTCCATGAAATGGGATGTAGAATTTCGGATCATGGACACAACACTTTTTATAGTGAAAACTATACTGCTAAAGAAGTAGATTTAATTTTTCAAACCGCAATCAATGGAAAATTACTATCTGATTTAGAAATAAATAAATATAAATCGGCTGTTTTATTTGAATTGGCATCAATGAATAAAGCAAAATCGTGGGCGCAACAATTTCACGTTGGGGCTATTAGAAACAATAATGATAAAATGTTACAAGAATTAGGACCCGATCAAGGTTATGATTCCCTTGGCGATTTAATTATGGCTGAGAATATGAGTAAATTCTTTGGAAAACTCAGTAAAAACGATTTATTAACTAAAACTATTGTTTATAATTTGAATCCTAGAGACAATGAAATGTTTGCCGCTATGGCAGCCAATTTTAATGATGGAAAAGTTGCAGGAAAAATGCAATACGGTGCTGCTTGGTGGTTTTTAGATCAAAAAGACGGTATGGAAAAACAATTAAATGTACTTTCAAATTTCGGTTTATTAAGCCGTTTTGTAGGAATGGTTACCGACTCACGAAGCTTTCTATCTTTCCCTAGGCATGAATATTTTAGACGAATATTGTGCAATGTTCTTGGTGATGAAATTCAAAAAGGGGAATTACCAAACAATATTCAACTGATAGGGGCAATGGTGGAAAATATTTGTTATAAAAATGCCGTTGCCTATTTTGAAATCGATTAACCAATTACTATTAAAATACTAACCAAAACCAAAAAAATACTAATGAAAGAAACCAATATTTCAATCGGAAAATACAGGTGGACCATTTGTAGTCTGCTTTTCTTTGCAACTACCGTAAATTATTTAGACCGTCAGGTATTGAGTTTATTAGCACCAAGTTTGTCGGAAGAGTTTGGCTGGTCCAATACAGATTATGCTAATATTACGGCTGTTTTTCAGTTTATCTATGCTATTTCAATGCTATTTGCGGGAAGAATAATTGATAAATTGGGAACCAAAAAAGGTTATATTTTAGCCATAATTGTTTGGTCAATAGGTGCAATTATGCACGCCTATTCTTTACCAGTAGGAACTGCTTTTTCTACTTTTATGGTTTGGATAGGAGTAGGTGCAGTACCTATTTCAATAGCAGGATTTATGTTGTCTCGAGCGGTTTTGGGATTTGGAGAATCTGGAAATTTTCCCGCTGCAATTAAAGCTGTTGCGGAATATTTTCCCAAGAAAGAACGTTCACTTGCCACAGGTATATTTAATTCAGGTTCCAATGTTGGTGCTATTTTAGCGCCACTAACTGTTCCTGTTATTGCAGAATATTACGGTTGGGAGTTTGCCTTTATCCTTGTGGGAGCTATCGGTTTTTTATGGGTTATTTTCTGGGTTTTATTATATGAAATTCCATCGGAACAAAATAAATTATCAAAAGCGGAGTACGATTATATCCATGATGAAGAATCACAAGCATCAGAAAAAACAGCAACTCCATCTGAAGAAAAAGTAGCTTGGTTCAAATTATTAGGCTACAAACAAACATGGGCATTTGTATTTGGAAAATTCATGACTGACGGAATTTGGTGGTTTTTCTTATTTTGGTTACCGAAATATTTGGAAGCACAATTTGGGATGAAAGGAACCGATATTGTCTTGCCACTAGCAGTATTATACAGCATGACCATGGTGGGAAGTATCGGTGGAGGTTGGTTTCCAATGTACTTCATCAATAAAGGATACAACCCATACGAAGGAAGAATGAAAGCCATGTTATTGATTGCATTTTTTCCATTGGTGGTTTTATTGGCACAGCCATTGGGTCACATTACTTTTTGGATTCCTGTAATTCTAATAGGAATTGGGGCCTCTGCACACCAAGCTTGGTCGGCTAATATTTTTACGACAGTTTCCGATATGTTTCCTAAAAAAGCAATTGCTTCAATCATTGGAATTGGAGGAATGGCCGGTGGATTTGGCGGTGTTTTAGTCTCTAAGCTGGGTGGTTATTTATTCGATTATTACGATAGTTTAGGTGAAATTCAAACCGGTTACACAATTATGTTTGTCGTTTGTGCGGTAGCCTATTTAATTGCTTGGTCGGTAATGAAATTGCTAGTTCCAAAATACAGTCCGATTACTAACTTGTAATTTTTTTTCATACTTAAAGCAATTAAAATGGAATACTTATATTCAAAGTTAATAAGAAATTCGTTACTTTTTGGGACACTAATTTTTGGATTGTGTTTTAAATTTCAAAATGTTTGTGCTCAAGACCTACCAGAAATTATTAGCAAAAAAGAAGTTGCTACTTTAAATTTCTTACCCGATTTTAGTTATGCTGGTTATCATTTTGGAAATACTAGTTTACCCGAAATCAAGGAAAAATTAATATTTGCAACTGATTTTGGTGTTAAAGCAAATGACAATTTAGATGATTCTAAAGCGTTGCTAAAAGCATTAAAAGCGGCCCATGAAGTCAAGGGAAATGTAGTACTTCAATTGCCGGCAGGAAAAATAATTTTGAGTGATATTCTCTATATTGAAAGAAGCAATTTTGTTTTAAGAGGATCTGGATCAGGTACTCAGGGAACAGAAATTTACTGTCCTCGACCGATGATGTATTTGAAAGATCAAGAATCTTTAGCTGAATTAAGAGAATATTTAACGTCAACAGGAAAAAGACAAGTAGAAAAAGAAAACAATATTGATTTGCCTTTCTCACAATTTGCCTGGTCTGCTGGATTTATTTGGACACAAGTACCAAATCAAAGGGTAAAGTCATATATGGAGAAATATGAAACGCCACCCACTATTTTTGCAAAAGTAATTAAAGGAAATAGAGGGGAAAAAGAGTTTTTTGTTTCTGATGTAAATGGTTTAAAAGTAGGTGATGTTGTAGAATTGGATTTATTCAATAAAGAAGGTGAAAAAGCGGAAATTATAGAAGCGTTATATAGAAATTCGAAAACTAAAATTGGTCATTCTCATTGGAAACAACCCAATTTAGCTTTAGTTAGACAGCAAGTTGAAATTGTTTCTATATCTAAGAATAAAATTACAATCAAAACGCCATTACTTCTTGATATTAAACCAAATTATCAAGCGTTGTTGGTTGAATGGAAACATTTAACAGAGGTAGGAATTGAGCATTTGAGAATTAGTTTCCCAGATATCCCAAGAGTGGCACATCATATAGAACAAGGATACAACGGTATTTTTTTAACTCGTTTATTTAACAGCTGGGTTCAGGATGTGACAATCAATAATGCGGAAAGCGGAATATTAACTGAAGAAATTGCTAATGTTACCATTAAAGATATTGTTACTGAAGGAAAAAATATTGCGCACTATACTGTTGAAATGGGAGGAGTTCACAACGTTTTAGTTGAAAATTTAAAAGTATATAATAAAGCCGTTCATCCTCTAAGTTTCAATACTTTCGCTACCAAAAATGTATATGAAAATTGCGAAATTTTTATCGATCCTGATTTAGACCAACATGCTGGAGCCAATCATCAAAATTTATTTGATAATATAAAAGTCCATTTTGATGCGGATAATTCCAATACATATCCATTATTTGCTGGTGGTGGTGCTAATTATTGGAAGCCTTCCCACGGCGCGTATTCTACTTTTTGGAATATCAATATTGAGGTAAATGGTACTACTAATTCCCCAATTGAGCTCAACGGAATGGATGAAGGCCCCTATGCAAGAATTATTGGTGTTAATGGAAACAGATCATTTTCTGTAAAATACGGCCCCGACGCCTTTATCGATTTTGTAA
Organism: Flavobacterium sp.; assembly: GCA_021740105.1. GTDB lineage: Bacteria > Bacteroidota > Bacteroidia > Flavobacteriales > Flavobacteriaceae > Flavobacterium. The sequence goes on along the minus strand of JAIPAM010000002.1, from coordinate 300,405 downwards.
ATAAACCAATGACAAAAATTCCTTCATTGTATTATTATCAATTAAAAAAACGATTAAAATAAATTTCTTTGTTATCAACTTTATATGTGTTAATTTCACTATATATTTTATGTTGAATGTAATAAAAAATGAAAAAAACTTTTGTTAAATTACTTTTTATTTTTCTTTCTGTACACTGTTTTTCTCAATCTAGCCTTTATAGATTAAAAAACATTACTACAGTAAATGGGCTTTCTCAAAGCTCTGTTATTGCGATTCATCAAGATTTACAAGGTCAAATGTGGTTTGGAACTCGTGACGGTTTGAACAGATATGACGGAAGTACCATTACTGTTTTTAGAAATAATCCAAAGGATTCTTTATCTATTTGTAACAACGATATACTTTCGATTGAAGGTGATAAAAGTGGAAATTTGTGGGTGGGAACTTATAATGGATTGAATTATTACAATCCTGTATCTAATGTTTTTAAGCGTTATTTTCATGGAAATTCAGGGAATTCATTGTGTAATAATACGATATGGAAAATTAAAGAGATTAATAATGAAATTTGGATAGCTACTGCTGGAGGACTTTCAATTTTTAATAAAACCACTCAAAAATTCACCTCAGTTTCTCATAATTCAAAGAACTTTTCAAGTTTGCCTAATAATTTTGTATTATCCATTTATAAAACCAAAAAGGGGGCAATATGGGTTGGAACAGCTAAGGGGTTGTGTCAACTAGTTGGGAGAAAAGGCGATTCATTTGTGTTCAAACAATTCTATAATTCCAATAATGAAAGTCTTTACGTTCAAGATATTAAGGAAGATAAATTTGGAACTATATGTGTTGCAACAAAACAACACGGACTTTTAAAGTTAGATCTAAAGTCGGATAAATTAGTTCCTTTTTCAAAAAATCTATCAGATTCAGATGTAAGATCAATCGATTTTGATAAAAATGATGTTGCCTGGGTAGGAACTTATGAAGGTTTATTTACCATTCAAAATTCAGGAAATGTAATTAAGGTTTATAATAATTCAGACAAAAAATTGAGTTTTGGAAAAATTAAATCTGTATTTACCGATAGAAAAGGATCTGTTTGGATTGGTTCGTATTATAATGGCATCAGTTTTTGGGATGAATCCAATAATAATTTTACCAATATTAATCAGAATTCTGGAGCTAGTGCCTTGAGTTATGATGTAGTAAGCTCCTTAGAATCAGATTTAAATACAATTTATATTGGTACTGAAGGCGGAGGAATTACTGTTTTAGATAGCAAAACAGGATTTACTACTAAAATAAATGGTGCTGCAGTCAACAATGTAAAATCTTTGTATTTATCCAACTCAGGAATTCTATGGATTGGAACTTTTACAGAAGGAATAGCTGCATACGATACAAAATCGAAGCGCTTTGTCAACGAATTGATTAATCCAAACCTAAAAAGAATTTTAAAAGAATCAGGTGTTTATGTAATTAAGAAAGGCCGTAAGGACGGAGTATTATGGATTGGTACCTTCGGAAAAGGATTAATTCGTTACGACAGTAATTCTAAAACCTATCAAATCATAGGAAATGATAATTATTACGATAATTTTTTAACTAACAACAGAGTAAGAGCTCTGTTAATTGATAAAAAAGATAATTTATGGATCGGTACTCAAAGTGGATTAAACGTTATTAATCTGAATGATTTTGATAATAATACCTACCATATTAAGCATTATTTCTTCGATAGTAAATTACTTTCAGGAGATGATATTTTATCTCTTTATCAAGATCAATCAGGAAAAATTTGGATCGGAACCAAAGCAAAAGGTCTTTACGTATATAATGGTTCAAATTTCAATAAAATAAATATTAAAAAAGATGATTTTGAGGTCACTTCAATTCACTCTCTAGCTGAAGATGATTCAAATAATCTTTGGATGAGTTCTAATTTTGGAATTATCAAATACAATTTAAATTCCAAAACCAGCTTCATATATGATCAAAAGGAAGGTTTAGTAAGTAATGAATTCAATGACAATGCTTTTCTTAAACTAGGAAATAATAAATTCTACTATGGTGGACCTTCAGGAATAACTTACTTTAACACCAAAAAATTACCCGTAAATAAATATTCCCCACAAGTAATATTGACCGATTTTAAAATTGGAAATAAATCAATTAATGTTGCCAATGAAAACGACCTACTTGAAAAGTCTATAGCATACACCAAATCGCTAACTTTAAGTTACGATAAAGCCAATTTCACGATTAATTTTGCTACCCCAAACTTTATTAATTCCACTAATAATCAATATTCCTATCGTTTAGTTGGTTTGGATAATGAGTGGACCACAACGTCAAGTACATTTGCAACATTTACAATTCAAAATTCAGGAATCTACGTATTTGAAGTTAAGGGAGCCAATAATGATGGAATTTGGAATAAAACTCCAACTACATTAGAAATTGTTGTAAAACCAGCACCTTGGAAAAGTTGGTGGGCAATTTGTATATATCTAATGTTAATTTGGGCTTCTTTATATGGATTTGTTTGGATTGTAAAATCGAAAGAAAAATTACGACAAGAATTACTTTTAGAATACCGTGAAAACGAAAGAAGTAAAAAAGATAATAACGCCAAGCTTCAATTTTTTACCAATATTTCTCACGAATTTCGAACCCCATTGACTCTAATTTTGGGTCCGTTACAGCAAATTTTGTTAAATTATAATGGAACAAATGAAATGTATAAAAAATTACTTGTCATTGAAAGTAGTGCCAACCATTTGCTTAAATTGATAAATAGATTGATGGATTTTAGAAAATATGAAACCAATCAATTTACTCTTGAAGCTGCAGAAGGAAACCTGGTTAAATATATCAAAGAAATCTTTTTATCCTTTACAGAATATGCTAGGGATGGAGGATATAAATATACATTTGAATCTTCAGATGATGAAATATTGGTTTATTTTGACCGATTAAAATTGGAGCGTGTTTTCTATAATTTAATTTCAAATGCTTTCAGATATACTCCAAAAGGTGGGGAAATTAGTATTAGAATTAAAAAAGAAAAAAAGGAAGTAGTTATTGAAGTCGATGATAATGGAATTGGAATAGCTAAAGAATACGTTGACAAAATTTTCGATTTATTTTTTGAAATACCTACCAATAATGAGGTTCAAGCCAATTACAATAAAGGAACTGGAATAGGTTTATCCATCGTAAAAAACATTGTTAACCTTCACAAAGGAATTATCAGCGTGGTTAATAAGCCCGCGAATGGCGTAACATTTAAGGTGGTTATGAAATCGGGTAGTAGCCATCTTTCCGAAAATGAAATAATCAAAGACTTTAAAATAAGCGATGACGTTGAGCAATATGAAGCTCAACTAGAAAAAACTCAAAACATTGATCAAGAAGATATTAGTGACATAGAAGTAAGTGAAGAAAAGTTAACGATTTTAATTGTGGAAGACCATAAAGTACTTCGTTCTTTTATGAAAAACCTCCTTAAAAAAGAGTACAATGTAATTGTTGCAGAAAATGGCGAAATCGGACTTAAAAAAGCCCTTAAATTTATTCCAGATTTAATCGTAAGTGATGTAATTATGCCAGAAATGGTAGGAACAGAATTATGTGCTAAGATTAAAGAAAATATAAAAACAAGCCACATTCCAGTGATCTTATTAACTTCTAGATCGTCTTTGATTTATAAAATCGAAGGTTTGGAAAGTGGCGCAGATGATTACATTAGCAAACCTTTTGATTTAACGGAATTTAAGTTGCGGATCAAGAATTTATTAGCTTCCAAGCAAAGACTAAAGGCTAAATTCTCTTCTTCAGACAGTTTTACCCCAAGTGAAATTGCTGTTTCTTCACTTGACGAACAATTATTGAAGAAAGCATTTAAAGTAGTGGAAGACAATATTTCCAATGAACAATTCGATATTCCCTTCTTCTGTGCAGAATTGGGAGTGAGTAGAACCATGTTGTTTACAAAAATTAAAGCGTGGTCTAATTTCACACCTAACGAATTTATTCATGAAATTAGAATGAAAAGAGCTGCTCAATTATTAGAACAAAACAAAATTAATATCTCTCAAATTAGTTATAAAGTAGGGTTTAACAATCCTAAATATTTTAGCAAATGCTTCCAAAAGAAATTCGGAGAAACCCCTTCTCAATACCAAAGTAAGTTCTCTAACGACGCTAAAACAGACTATTAACATTCCTTTTATTTCCTTTTTGGATTTTTGAATACCCTATTTTGTATTATTGAAATCTAATCTCATTTTATATTTGTAGAATAAATTAGGAATTTTTAATCCTAATTTGAATTGCGATTATTGTAATCGTTTTTCTACTAATTTGAAGATTTAAAATGAAGAAATTTAGTATCGTTTTTTTTATCAGTTTGTTTTTCTCTGTGAGTCTCAATTCGCTAGCGCAAAATAAACTATCAGATAAAACTTTAAATAATAAGATAAGTTCAAGATTTGGGTTTCTATTGGATTACCCAGTAGACTCGCTTTCCATTCCTAGGAGCGTGAATATCTCGAATGGATTATTTAAAAAAATAAAATCAAAAGATTGGACCAGCGGTTTTTTTCCGGGTACCCTTTGGCAAATATATCAATTAACGGGTGAAGTAAAATTCAAAGAAAAAGCCGCAGTTTGGAATGCTTTTATTGAAAAAGAAAAATTTAACGGAACCACTCACGATATGGGTTTCAAAGTTTACTGCAGTTTTGGAAAAGGTTTAACTGTTGAGAATAACGAAAAGTATAAGAAAATTATCATTAAAAGTGCTCAAACGCTTATTACCAGATTCAACTCCAAAATTGGAGCTATTAGATCTTGGGATCACAGCAGAGAACTTTTTGATTACCCTGTTATTATTGATAATATGTTAAACCTCGAATTGCTATTTGAGGCATCTATAATTTCTGGAGATCCTACTTTTAGAAACATTGCAATCCAACATGCAACAACCACACTTAAAAATCATTTCAGAAAAGACAATAGCTGTTACCATGTAGTTGATTACGACACTATTTCAAATGGAGTCAGAAAGAAAGCTACATTTCAAGGCTTTAACGATGAGTCAACTTGGTCTAGGGGACATTCTTGGGCTGTTTATGGATTTACAATGTGCTACCGTTATACTAAAAATAAAGAATATTTGAAACAAGCCGAGGCTACGGCAAAATATTTTATCAATAATAAAAATATGCCAAAAGATGGAATTCCATACTGGGATTTAAAAGATCCAAGTATTCCTAATGCCCCTCGGGATGCATCTTCAGCAGCCGTTATGGCATCGGCATTAATCGAATTGTATAATTTCACAAAAGATAAAACTTATCTTGATTACTCAAATAAGGTAATAAATTCACTAAGTTCTGATAAATATCTGCTTAATAATTCTGTTAAAGTCCCTTTTTTATTAGATCATAGTACAGGAAACTGGCCTAAAAAAGATGAAATAGACCAACCAATAAATTACGCAGATTACTACTTTTTAGAAGCAATTATTAGAAAACAATCTCTATAACTATTTATGAAATTTATTTTTTTATACAACCGACTTATCGCAATAACGCTGATCTTTTTATTTAGTTTTTCAGCTATCCAAGCCCAAAATTTAGAAAGATCAAAAACCAATATCAATTTGGGTTGGAATTACCTTGAAAATGATACTAAAAGTATTTCAGATGCGAATGCAGCTTCTAATTGGGTTGCTTTAAATTTGCCCTACACTTGGAATAAAGACGATGCAACTGATGATCAACCGGGCTACAGACGAAGCGCTAGTTGGTTTAAAAAAAATCTTACTATAGCAACTATCGATTCGAACAAATTTTACAAATTATATTTTGAAGGGTCTAATATTACTACGAATGTTTTCGTAAATGGAAATTTAGTAGGTGAGCATATTGGGGGTTACATAGGATTTACATTTGACATTACCAATTTTATTAAAGAAGGCAATAATGAAGTTATGGTTCGTGTTGACAACAGTTATAATATTGAAATTATTCCATCTCAAAAAAGTGATTTTATCATATTTGGAGGTATTACAAGGGATGTTTGGTTGCTTTCAATGTCAAAAACCAACATTGATAATATTAAAATTACTACCCCAAAAGTAGCTGAAAAAGCAGCATCGTTAAAGGTTGTAGCAACTGCAAAAAACTTAGGCAACTTCTCTGATTTTGAATATTCTGCTCAATTAACCAATCCAAATGGGAAAGTAGTTGCTACAAAAAAAGTTAAAATTACCGGGGATGAGACCTCAATCGATTTTAATGAAATAAAAAACCCTGAATTATGGGACGTTAACAAACCAAATTTATACTCTGTTTCGGTTTCATTATTTGAGAAAGGAATTCAAAAAGACAAACTTGATAATAAAGTAGGTTTCAGATGGTATGAATTTAAAGACAACGGACCATTTTATCTTAATGGGAAAAGAGTCTTAATTCGTGGAACACACCGCCATGAAGAATTGGCTGGAGTTGGGGCGGCAATGTCGAATGAACAACACAGAAAAGATTTTGAATCGATTAAAGAAATGGGAGCTAATTTTGTTAGACTAGCGCATTACCCTCAAGATCCTGAAGTTTATAAAGCTTGTGATGAGCTGGGATTGTTAGTCTGGGACGAACTACCTTGGTGTCGAGGTGGAATTGGAAATGCAGAATGGCAAACAAATTCAAAAAACATGTTGGTTGAAATGATCAATCAAAATTACAACCATCCTTCAATCATTTTATGGTCTTTAGGAAACGAAATGGGTTGGTTACCTGATTTCCCTGATGGTAATAATACTGCAAAAATGACTACTTTTTTGAGTGAATTGAATGACATGGCTCATAAATTAGATCCTACTCGTAAAACGGTAATTCGAAAATATGAAGAAGGGTCAAAAATTGTTGATGTTTTCTCTCCGTCTATTTGGTCGGGTTGGTATTCAGGAAGTTATAAAAGTTATAAAAAAGCAATTGACAAATATAAATTGGATTACAAACACTTTATTCATGCCGAATATGGCGGCGATAGTCAGGTAGGAAGACATTCAGAAAACCCAATTAACGGAGAAGGAGTAATTAAAACGGAAGGTTGGGAAGAAGCAATTGTTCAAACTAAAGTAGCTAATATTGCACAAATAGGGGATTGGAGTGAAAATTATATCGTTGATTTATTTGATTGGCACTTACATATTTCTGAAAACGACCCAACATTTGTAGGAAATATGCAATGGGCTTTTAAAGATTTTGCAACTCCATTACGCCCAGAAGATGATATTCCTTATATGAATCAGAAAGGATTGGTAGACAGAAATGGAAAACCTAAAGATGCCTATTATGTATTTAAAAGTTATTGGAGTGAAAAACCATTTACTTATATAGAATCACACACTTGGACTGATCGTCAAGGGCCGAAAAACACCCCAAGAACAATTTGTGTTTACAGTAATTGCCCGAAAGTAGAGTTGTTTTTAAATGGAGTTTCACTTGGTGTAAAAAACCGTGATATTGCTGCTTATCCCGCCTGTGGACTAACATGGGATGTGAATTTTGCAGACGGTAAAAATAATTTTGTAGCAGTTGGTATTGCAAAAGATGGTAAAAAAGTTGAAGACACGATCGATGTAAATTACAGATATGTTAAAAATGGGGCTGCTGATGGGTTGAAGTTATCTGCTGAGAAAATGAAGAATGGAAATTATTTAGTTACAGCAATAGCCGTTGATAAAAACAATATGCGTTGTCTAGATTATGAAGATCGTGTTTATTTTCAATGTTTGTCAGGTGGAACAACGATGAAATATCAAGGCACACCAACAGGTAGTGAATCTATAAAAATGTCAAATGGTAAAGCAGCTATCGAAGTGGTTCCCAATTCAAAAGGGGAATTTATAGAAATGAATATTCTAAATCAGAATTTCAAAGGAGAATATTTAAAGTTTAAAAAATAATTGAGTTTTTTAATCCTTTCAAATGAAAAATAACGGTAAAAAAGTTTTAATTTTATTTTTATGGGCCTCTCTATTGAGTTGTTCCAATATGAAAATGGCTTTTAATTTAAATGAAATTGAAAGGAGTCGCGAACTTAAAAATGCCAATGTTTATATTACAGAAGCTCCTAAAACAATTACCTCTTCATTTTGCGAAAGAAGTACAGGAAGCAACCACGATTTCTATTCAGAGGGAGATTATTGGTGGCCGGATGATAAAAACCCCAATGGTCCTTATATTCGTAAAGATGGCTTGACCAATCCTGCAAATTTTACTGAACATCGCGAAGCATTAATCCATTTCAGCCAATTGTCAGGCGCTTTGGCTTCAGCTTATGTTTTAACAAATGATAAAAAATATGCTCTAAAATTAGCAGAACATTTAAAAGCTTGGTTCGTAAATGAAGCAACTAAAATGAATCCCAATTTGCTTTATGCTCAAGCTATAAAAGGCGTGTCTACTGGAAGGGGAATAGGAATTATAGATACTGTTCATTTGGTTGAAGTGACTAAAGCAATACAAGCAATTCAAGATTCCTCCGCTCTTTCAATTGCAGATTACAACTCAATTATTCAATGGTTTACCAATTATTTAAACTGGATAACCACTCATGAATATGGAATTGCAGAACGCGATAATGGAAATAATCATAGCGTTTGTTGGACAATGCAAGTAGCCGCTTTTGCCAATTTAATAGGTGATGAAAAAACGATGGTTTTCTGTAGGAATTTTTATAAAAATACGCTATTACCCAATCAAATAGAAAAAGATGGTAGTTTTCCATTGGAATTAAAAAGAACAAAACCCTATGGTTATTCGTTATTTAATTTGGATGCAATGACTAGTATTTGTCAGATATTAACAACCAAAAATGACAACCTTTTTAATTATACCACAGGCGATGGGAAAAACATTGAATTAGGAATAAAATTCATGTTTCCTTTTATTGAAAATAAGTCATTATGGAAATACCAACACGACGTAATGTACTGGGATGAATGGCCAGTGCGTCAATCTAGTTTACTTTTTGGTGGATTGGCTTTTAAAAATAAAAAATATATAGAATTATGGAAATCGCTTAACGCCAATTTTACTACTCCTGAAATTGTGAGAAATATGCCCGTTCGAAATCCTATTTTATGGGTTTTAAAATAATTTATCGTTAAACCAAACACAATTCACTAAGTCTTAAAATAAATAAAAATAATATATAATAATGAAAAAATTAATCGCTACAGCACTTTTAGGAATACTATCATTTTCACCAGTAATTGCTCAAGATAAAACAAAACCAAACGTAATTTTTATCGCTGTTGACGACTTGAAGCCTTTATTGGGTTGTTACGGAAATACCTTGGTAAAAACTCCAAATATTGATAGATTGGCCAATATGGGAACTGTGTTTCTTAATAATTATTGCCAACAAGCGGTTTGCGGACCAACACGTGCGAGTTTACTTACAGGAATGCGTCCAGATTACACAAAAGTTCGTGATTTAAAAACGAAAATGCGCGACATGAATCCAGATATTTTGACTTTGCCACAGTATTTTATGGGTCAAGGATATACAACTTCTGGTGTGGGAAAAATATTTCATCCCAGTTGTGTTGATAAAAAAGTAGATACACAATCTTGGTCAGTACCTTTCTTTTTTGCTAAAGATTCTGATTATGCTAATGGAGCTCCAGTTAAAAAGCATTATCAGTCACCTGAATTAAAAGCCCTTCAAGCTAATGAAGCTACTGTAAATAAAGATGGAAAAGAGAAAAAGAAATCAAGTAAAGAAGACTTAGATGAAGACGGAGGAAGCGCAAGAGGTCCTGCTTTTGAATGTCTGGATTTACCAGATAATGCCTATGAAGATGGAGTGATCGCCTTAATCGCTGAAAAGCAAATTAAGAAATTATCTAAAGAGAATAAACCGTTTTTTATGGCGGTAGGTTTTCATAAACCACACCTGCCGTTTGTGTCTCCAAAAAAATATTGGGATTTGTACCAAAGAGAAGACATGCCAGTTGCAGAATTTCAAGAGCATGCTTTAAATAGTCAAGTTTTTTCGTACCAATATCCAGGGGAATTGACTAATTATACCGGGGTTAAAGAGTTTGCTAAATTTGATAAAAATGACAATAACGAATTTAAATTAGCTATTGCTAAACAAAAAGAACTCGTTCATGCTTATTATTCTGCAGTATCTTATACAGATGCTCAAGTAGGAATATTATTGAACACCTTAGAAAAATTGGGTACCTTAAATAATACCATTATTGTTTTATGGGGAGATCACGGGTGGCACCTAGGTGATCATGATATGTGGGGAAAACACACCAATTATGAGCAGGCTACAAAAGCGCCATTAATTATTGCTGCTCCCGGATTAAAACCAGGACAAAGCAAATCTATGACTGAATTTGTTGACATTTTCCCAACACTTTGTGAATTATCGGGAGGAAAAGTTCCGACAAATTTAGATGGTAAAAGCTTAGTTCCAATAATGAAAAATAATAAAGTTGCAGTTAAGGAGTACGCGATGAGTCAATATCCAAGAAAAATGCCAAAAGGTGACATAAAAAAAGAAGATGGTAAAGGAAAATTAATGGGTTATTCAATGCGCACAGAACAATACCGTTATACAGTTTGGATGAAGAATTTCACCAGTGATCAACCGTATAGCGCCGATAAAGTTTACACATTAGAATTATATGATTATAACAAAGATCCATTGGAAAAAGTAAATGTGGCTTATGATAAAAAATATGCTACTGTGGCTGCAAATTTGGATAAAAAAATGGTTGACTATTTTAAATCAAAAGTTTCTAAATAATTATTAAGCTGATGAATACAAAATTTATAAAATTACTTTCCGTTTTTTGTTTTTTGTTTGTTTCAAATGGAATAATCGCACAACAGAATAAGGCCAATAAGCCGAACATTTTATTCATTGCTGTTGATGATTTAAAGCCAATTTTAGGTTGTTATGGAAACACATTGGTAAAAACTCCAAACATCGATAGATTAGCTAAAATGGCAACCGTTTTTAATAAAAATTATTGTCAACAAGCAATTTGCGGACCTACAAGAGCAAGTATAATGACGGGAACTCGTCCTGACGTGACTCAGGTTTGGAATTTAACAACTCAAATGCGTGATGTGAATCCAGATTTAGTAACGCTACCACAGTACTTAATTAGCCAAGGTTATGAAACCTCTGGAATTGGAAAAATTTACCATCCTTCGAGTGCGATCGGTGGTGTGGATCCGGTTTCCTGGAGTATTCCTTATTTAAAATCGAAAGAATCTGATTTTCCAGCTAATTTAGGTTCTCCCGCAAATGGTCAATATCAGTTGTCAGAAACGAAAGCAAGAATGACTCCTGAAATCATTGCCGAGCGAAAACAACAAAATAAAGATTTGGCTTCTAATGATGAGAATCCAAAAAGTATCAAAGGTCCCTCTGTTGAGTGTATTGATGTACCAGACAATGCATATCAAGATGGAGTTAATGCTCTTTTGGCAAAAGAACAAATTATAAAACTTTCTAAAGGTACTAAACCATTTTTTATGGCAGTAGGATTTTCTAAACCGCATTTACCTTTTGTGTCACCAAAAAAATATTGGGATTTATATAAAAGAGAGGACATGCCTATAGCCTCTTTTCAAGAACATTCAAAAAACGGACCTTTAATTGCCTATCATCAATCGGGTGAATTACGAAATTATTTAGACATTCCTGAATTTACAACTTTACCCGCCGATTCTCTTCGAATTGGTTTGAAGCTTGAAAAACAAAAAGAATTAATTCACGGTTACTATGCAGCTGTATCTTATTTAGATGCGCAAGTAGGAGTATTATTGAACACATTAGAATCTCTAGGCACTTTAAACAGTACTATAATTGTACTTTGGGGAGATCACGGTTGGCATTTAGGGGATCATGATTTGTGGCACAAACACACCAATTTTGAAGAAGCGACTAGAGCTCCTTTAATTATTGCAGGACCTGGTATAAAACCTGGAAAAACGAATTCATTAACTGAATTTGTTGACGTATTTCCAACTATTTGTGATTTAGCAGGTGTGACTATTCCAAATAAATTAGATGGTATTAGTTTGAAGCCACTGATGCTAAATAATAGTGCAAAAGTTAACGATTACTCCATTAGTCAGTATCCTAGAAAATTAAAGAAATTGGAAATGATTAAGAAAGGGTATACCGATTCTAAAATGATGGGATACAGTTTAAGAACCGATAAATACAGATATACTATTTGGATGAATAACTTTACAAGTAAGCAACCTTTTAACGAATCTCAAGTTTATGCTTCTGAAATGTACGATTATGTTAATGATCCTTTGGAAAGGGTGAACGTTGTCAACGATAAAAATTATGCTGAGATTTCTAAAGAGATGAAAGCTAAAATGTTAGTTTACTTTAAAAGTGAATTAGCAAAAAAATAATGGCGGTAACTTGTATAAAATGAATAAATCAAGAATATATTTTCTACTTTTTTTAATTGTTTTAATACAAGGTGTTACCCATGGTCAAACCTCAAGTTTGGTTTCCATGGGATCCAATGGAAATTTAGTATACACTCCAGATGGTAGGGGCAATGTAATTCCTGATTTTAGTGGTGTGGGTTTTATGAATGGTGAAGCACCAACACCAACAATTGGCGTAGTACTAACAGTAAATCCTGTTGCTGGGGATAATTTAGCCAACATTCAAAACGCGATAAACCAAGTTGCAGCAATGCCTATTGATGCCAGTGGTTATCGCGGAACCATATTGTTTGCTGCAGGAACCTACAATATTAGTAACACCATTACTATTTCGGCTAGTGGAATTGTTCTTCGTGGAGTCGGATTTAATGGATCTGGCACTAATTTTATTGCGACTAAAACAGCTCAGCATACACTTATTAACTTTTTGGGAACTTCAGGAACTTCTTATATTTCTTCAAGTTCTACTAGAAAAGCAATTACAGATTCGTATGTAGCCATCGGTAAAAAGCAAATTACCGTTGCTTCGGGTCACACATTTGCCAGAGGCGATAAAGTTTTTGTTCATCGAATTCCAAATGATGCTTGGATTAGCTTATTAGGAATGAATTTATTGTCCAATATTGATCCTTTGGCAGTAAATTGGACTGCAAGTGCTTATGATATGGATTCCGAGAGAAAAATTGACAATATAAATGGCAATGTGATTACTTTGGATGCTCCAATAATGGATGTTATTGATCCCGTTTATTCTACCGCCGAATTGGTGAAGTTTACCGATAATAGAATAAATAACTGTGGTATCGAAAACATGAGAATTTCTTCAACTTATGCTTCATCAACAGATGAAAATCACGGTTGGGAAGCAGTGGCATTTGATAAAATATTCAATGCTTGGGCTAAAAATTTAGAAGTTTATTATTTCGGATATTCAGCAGTACATGTCAATTCTGATGCAAGTTTTATTACTGTTGATGCTTGCAAAATGTACGACCCAAAATCAATTATTGATGGAGGTCGTCGGTATTCCTTTAATGTTGATGGCCAGCGCTCTTTGGTTCAAAATTGTATTACAAGAAATGGCCGACATGATTATGTAAACGGAAGTAGAACTTGTGGACCTAATGTTTTTTATAATAGTTCAGCAACCCTTCAACAAAGTGATATTGGACCGCATCACCGTTGGTCAACCGGAATTTTATTTGACAATTTAACTGGTAATGGCAGTATGAATATTCAAAATAGATTGGTCATGGGAAGCGGCCACGGATGGTCTGGTGGCCAAATCATGTTTTGGAATTGTACTGCCAATAGAATGGTAATCCAAGATCCTCCAGGTGATGCTATTAATTGGGCTATTGGTTGTATATGTCCTGATGTAACCGGCGTTGGAGACGCAACCACGGAGCCAATTGGAATTATTCAATCGTTAGGAACTCGAATTATAGCAATTCCTAGTTTGTATTTAGCACAATTAAATGACCGACTAGCTCGATTGTTAGATACTAATCAATTTCAAAATAACAACACTGGTTTTTCAATGAATTTAAGTCCCAACCCGGTGAGTTCTCAGGTTTCGATTCATGCTAATCAACCTTTTGATAAAAATTGTACTATTTCAATAGTAAATAGTACTGGACAAATTGTTATTAAACAAATAGATACAATCAATTTCACTTCTGATAACTTCGAACTTACTTTTGATGTAACTAATTTGAGTTCAGGAATTTACTTTGCTGAAATCATTAATAATTCCATTCCTAGAATAATTAAATTTATCAAGAAATAAATAATATTGCGATATGAAAAATCTATTAAATATTAAAAATCTCACTATTATAGTTGCTTGTGTTTTATTCAATTTTGCAGGTTCAGTTACAACAAGTGCAGCAACAATTAATGTAAATTCAATAAATGCCTTACAAACGGCTTGTAATAATTCGGCTTCAGGTGATATTATTGTCCTTGCAAATGGAACTTATACCAATGTAACTTTAGACATAAACAATAATAATATTTCTGTTATAGCCCAAACTCCAGGCGGTGTTTTTTTAAATTCATATGGAGATATCAATATCAATGGAAATAATATCACATTTAGTGGTTTTCAATTTACTCAAGGCGATATAGGTTCAGCTTATTTAATTGAAGTTTATGGTAGTAGAAATAAATTAACCCACTTGAATTTTAGTAATTATTATGCTAAAAAATACATCGAAATTAAAGCTGGAACGCAATACAATGAAATCACGTATTGCAATATGGAGAAAAAACCTGCAGCAGCGATAATTGGATGTACCATTCAAATTTCAACTTCTGCAACTGTTCTTGGTTATCATAAAATAAGTTATTGCTCGTTTCAAAATTATTATGGATTGGGTGGCGATAACGGAAATGAACCTGTGAGAATAGGTTTAGGTGCCGAATATTTAAATAAATCCAGAACAATTGTTGAATATTGTTATTTCAATAATACTGGACTTGGCGATAGTGAAACGGTGTCTATTAAATGCCAAGAAAATATCGTTCGCTATTGCACCTTTACTAATCAGCAAAATGCGATGTTATGTTTTAGAAATGGAGACAACAATGTTGCCTATAGCAATTTCTTTATTAATGCTGGTGGAATAAGAGTTAAGGAAGCAAATAACATTTATTGTTACAATAATTATTTTGAAAATTCAGGTGTTGGAAGTTCAGCCGATGCCATTACCTATGTTTACGTTGCTCCATTAGTTCCTCCAACTACCGATTCTCCAAGAACATTGAATCTGAGTAACATTAACTTTATTCATAATACTTTTTACAATTGTGGAGACATGGACCTAGGAGGTAATGGTCCAACTAACAATACTTGGGCAAATAATATTTTCAGAAAAGCTTCTGGAAACTTATTTTCAAATGCAAATAATGGAACCACTTGGGCAGGTAATATCCATCAAGGTACTCTTGGAATTACTATCCCTTTCGGCATGACCAATACAAATCCTTTTTTAGCGCTTAATGCAAATGGATATTTCGGCTTAACAGCTAGTAGCCCAGTAAACAATGCAAATGCAAGTTATCCCGCGATTTTAGATATTGCAAATATTAATGATGATCCAGGCTTATTATTTGATATTGCAGGTAGACCAAGGCCAACAACAGTAACTCAAAAAGATGTTGGTTGTGAAGAATATACTACCGGAACAGTTACAAATCGTCCACTGAATTTAGCGGATGTAGGACCTTCCTATTTGTCAGCTTTAGCAAATGAAAATTTCGAAATTGAATATCGGGTTATTCTACACCCAAATCCAGCAAAAAACAATTTCAACATTCAATTTCCAAATAATTATATTGAGGATAGCGAAATTACTATTGTGAATACAAACAGTCAGATAGTAAAGAAGCAAGCTGTAACTCAATTTGAATTATCAAAAAGCAACAATGTTGAAATTAATGGTATAATTAATGGTATTTATTTTGTTAAAATTCAATCGGTAAAATTTTCAAAAACAATAAAATTAATCGTTCAATAATAACTCATAAACAAATTGATTTTAGAAATATACCTTATGTTAAAATCGATATATTATATTAAATTAGTACCATGAAAATTAACTTCAAAATTTTTAAAGTAGCAATAGTAGTTTTTGCATCACTTTTCCTTTCAAATGTTTCTGCACAACAAAAAACAAAACCTAACATTTTATTCATAGGTATAGATGATTTAAAACCGATCTTGGGTTGTTATGGGAATACTCAAATTAAAACTCCAAACATTGATCGTTTGGCAAAATTGGGTACTGTTTTTATGAGTAATTATTGTCAACAAGCGGTTTGCGGTCCTACAAGAGCGAGTTTAATGACAGGTAAGAGACCCGATTATACTAAAGTTTGGGACTTAAAAACAAAAATGCGTGACATCAATCCGGATATAGTAAGTTTACCACAATATTTAATTTCTCAAGGTTATTCGACTCAAGGAATTGGAAAAATATATGACTCCCGTTGTGTTGATAAAAAAATGGATGCTCCTTCTTGGAGTGTTCCTTATTACAATTATTTTAAAACAGAAGAGCGTTATTATGCAAAAGAAACTGGAATGCCAGTTTTAGGAGCCTATCAATTGCCAAGAACAAAAGAGTTAGCAATTAAATATACCAAAGAGGGGAAGGAAAAAGGACTGACAGATAAAGAATTGGACGACTATGTTTCTAAATATGTGAAGCCGTCTGTAGAATGTGCTGATGTTCCTGATAATGCCTATAATGATGGAGCTAATGCTTCGCGAGCACTAGAAATTTTAGAAAAATTAAAATCAGATCCTAAGCCATTTTTCTTTGCTGTTGGGTTTTCAAAACCGCATTTGCCTTTTGTATCTCCAAAAAAATATTGGGATTTATACCAAAGAGAAGACATGATAGTAGCTCCTTTTCAAGAAAAAGCTAAAAATAGTGTTGACGTTGCCTTTCATAATTCGGGAGAAATGCGCGGATATTCGGATATCCCTCCATTGGTTTCTTATACGGATCAAAAAGATTTCGGATTAACGTTACCTTTAGAAAAGCAAAAAGAATTAATTCATGGCTATTTCGCAGCAGTATCCTACACTGATGCTCAAGTTGGAAAATTATTGGATAAATTAGATGAATTAGGATTGACAAAAAATACAATAATTGTACTTTGGGGAGATCATGGTTGGCACCTTGGTGACCATAATCTTTGGTGTAAACACTCTAATTTTGAACAAGCAACTCGAACTCCAATGATCATTTCAGTTCCTGGAAATGTACCTTCAGTGACAAACTCTCCATCGGAATTTGTTGATATATTCCCAACATTATGCGATGCTGCAGGTGTGAATATCCCTGAAACATTAGACGGGAAAAGTTTATTGCCTATAATTAATAAATCGGCTAAATCAGTTAAAGATTTTTCTATTAGTCAGTACCCTAGAAGTGGAAATGGATCTGAAACAGAGCGTCAAGGTTATGCTTCATCAAAAGTTATGGGTTATTCCCTAAGAGATACTAGATACCGTTACACCATTTGGCTAACCAACGATTTTAGAAGTGACAAACCTTTTAGCGCTGATTTAGTAGTTGGTTCCGAATTGTACGATTATGACAAAGATCCTAACGAAACAGTAAATGTTGTTGATGCTAAAGAGTATAAATCGGTTGCAAAAGATTTAAAATCGAAAATGCTAAAATTCTTAGCAACTCAAGTAAAATAATAAAATGAAAAATTCGATTTTTTTTTTACTTCTATCAATAGTTTTTACTCTACAAGTGAAAGCTACTGAATATTTAGTAGAAGCAAAAACCGACTTTGACATTGCATTAAAAAAAGTTATTCCAGGTGATATTATTATTTGGAAGGAGGGCAATTATTCAGATGTTAAAATTGATTTTACTCCCTTAATTAATGGTACTTCTGAACAACCAATTTTTTTAAAAGCCCATTCGGCAGGTAAAGTTATCTTCTCTGGAAACTCCCAATTATTTATAGGTGGTAATTATCTTGTTGTAGAAGGGCTGCTTTTTGAAGGAAATTGCACATTAGAAACTAATCAAAACGTAATTGATTTTAAATCCAAAGTTAAAAAAACAAATGGGGAAGCAAATCATTGCCGATTAACAAATTGTGCAATTATCAATTACTCGTCAACGGAGGAAAGTGATAAAAAAAATTATTATGTTAATTTAATTGGAACCTATAATGAAATCGATAATTGTACTTTTGAGGGTAAATTAAATGCAGGGCCAACATTAGTAATTGAATACAAAAAAGAAAAGGAGTATGTCCCAGGTAGCGATGTTGCTCCTTCCTCATTTCATCATATTCATCATAATTATTTTGGATACAGAACTTTCTCGTCAAACGGTGGGGAGCAAATTCGAGTTGGAACAAGTACTACTTCCTTTTCTCACGGGTTTAATTTGGTGGAATACAACTATTTTGAAGACGAGAGAATTGAAGCTGAAATAATTAGCAATAAAAGCTGGAATAATATCTATAGATTTAATTCCTTTTACGGAAATGATGGCGCTATGGTTATTAGACATGGACAAAAATGTTTTGTCTATGGAAATTATTTTAATGGAAAATCAGGAAGAAATAGAAGTGGTGGAATTAGAATTATAAATCCTAATAATACTGTTTTTAATAATTATTTAGAGAATATTGAAGGTGGAAAAGAAAAATCAAAATTTCCAATTTCAATTATGGATGGATTGGTTGATTCTCCATTAAACGGTTATTATCCCGCTGATAATGCTATTGTAGCTTATAATACTGTTGTTAATTCTTATGGTCCAGCAATTAAATTAGGAGTGATCAACAAAGATGTGAAAACGCCCACGATAGCCCCAAAAAATGTAATTGTAGTTGGAAATACAATCATAAATTCAATTGGTAATAACTATTCTCCCTTTGAATTATCCGATTCGAATGCTACATTTACAATTAAAGATAATTATTTTACCAATGGGAAAACTACTGTAGCAGGCTTTTCATTGATAGAATCTAGACTAATTCCTTTTATTAATAATTTTTATGAAGTGAAGACCAATATCGACCCTTTAGTTCTGGCTGAAATCAATCAAAGACTTTCAATCCATAATATTAAATTAAATAATTCAGAAATTAGTATATTTAATCCAAATTGGATTTTGAATAAGAAACAGGTTGGGGTAAGTTGGTTTAAAAATATTTAAAATGTATAAAATAGCACTTTTTTTCATGGTTTTTGGATTTGAGGTTCATGCAAAAGAAACAGTTGAATTAATTCAATTTAAGGATACTGTTAAATCGTGTTGTACCGCAAAAATTCCGAGTCGTTATGGAGTAAAAAAAGTTCAACCTAAAAGCAAATCAAAATTAACTTTAAAAAATCACGAAGGGATGGTTTGGATTCCGGGCGGTACCTTCAGTATGGGCGGAGATAATGACCAGGCGCGTCAGGATGAATTCCCTAAACACCAAGTAAAGTTAAATGGTTTTTTCATGGATGTTACGGAAGTTACCAATGCGCAATTTGCCAAATTCGTTGCTGCCACTGGTTATGTCACCACAGCAGAAAAAGATATTAATTGGGAAGAATTAAAAAAACAATTGCCCTCAGATACTCCAAAACCAGATTCGGAAACTTTAAAAGCGGCCTCATTGGTTTTTGTACCAACGAGTGGTGAAGTGAGTTTGCAAGATTACAGTCAATGGTGGAGCTGGTCGCATGGAGCCAATTGGAAACATCCCCAAGGAAAAGACAGTAACATTGAGGGTAAAGGTAATTTACCCGTAGTTCATATCAGTTGGGATGATGCTAATGCGTATTGTAAATGGGCAGGAAAACGATTGCCAACAGAAGCGGAATGGGAATTTGCGGCGAGGGGAGGATTGTCTAAAAGGGTATATACTTGGGGAAATGAAAAAGTAGATGAGGGTAAATTTCATTGTAACTATTTTCAGGGTAATTTTCCCTACAAAAATGAAATTAGTGACGGATTTATTGGCTCAGCTCCAGTAAAATCATTTTCAGCAAATGGTTATGGATTGTTTGATATGGCGGGAAATGTTTGGGAATGGTGTGCAGATAAATATAATAATAGTTCCTATGAAGTTTTTAATAAAGTTAAGTTGGCAATAAATCCAAAAGGCCCTACAAAAAGTTATGATCCTGATGAGCCTTTGGTAGAAAAGCGAGTGATGAGAGGGGGCTCTTTTTTATGTAATGAGTCCTATTGTAGTGGTTATCGTGTCTCGGCCAGAATGAAAAGTTCTGCCGATTCTTCAATGGAACATTTAGGTTTTCGATGTGTTTCTAATTAATTGTATACTATGAAAATAATGATTTTTTATATTTTTTTGTTTGCGTTAACGGCAAATTTAGCTTTCGCAAATTGTCATTCAATAATTAATTTAAAGATCGATAACAGGGTTACTTTAGATGAAGATTCCATTGCGATTGACAACCCTTTTTTTAAGGTTGTTCGTGATGGAGCACTTTTTTCATTGTCAAATACTTCAAATATCGGCACTAGAATAATCGCTGCTTTGGATATTATTAAATTTAAAAGTTGTCGAGGAGTAATTAACATTAAGCGAGGAGAAATTGCAGTTTTCAATGAAAATGAATTCTATGAAGTGCCAAAAGGGTCTTATTTTGAAATTGCATTAAAAAAAAATCATCCTGATTTGGCAAAACCGAGTGAGTGGGTAGAGCCCACAAAAAATAAAGTGGTTTACGAGGATAATGAATTTAGAGTTTTTGAAGAACATTTAAATCCAGGAGACACAAGAGAGTTACATAGTCATGCGCAACGAGTTGTAGTTCGATTAAACGATGTACAACTCACCGATCCAAGAGTCCATCCAAATGGAAAACCAGGAACGGGAATGCAGGTCGCAAATACTGTTAAATATGCAGAACCTATGGTTCACGTTACTAAAAATCTTAGTAAAAAACCTTTGTTTAATATTGTTATTGAATATAAAATCAAATGGTAAAATAATGAGGAGAATTTATAAAACATACTATTTTTTGCTATTATTAATACCATTCACTGACTTTTCACAAGAGGTGAATAAAGGAAAATTGATTTATACAAATTCGCTATCCACCTCTGAATCTGTTAAAGATTGGGTATTAGAAGGACCAGCTAAAATTGAATTTCATAACAATTGGTTGAACATCTATTCACCAAATGAAGAAGGCCATCACGTATTTTGGTGTCCAAAAGATTTTCCTGGTAATTTTATTGCCGAGTGGGAGGCCCAAAATCAAGCGATTGATGCTGGTTTGTGTATTGTTTTTTTCTGTGCAAAAGGTCGTAACGGGGAAAGCATATTTGACTCTTCAATGCCAAAAAGAACATCAGGAATATTTACGGATTATACTAAAGGAGCTATGAACGACTATCATATTTCCTATTATGCAAATGGTCGTGACAATCCAAATCGGGAAACAGCTAATTTGAGAAAAAATAAAGGTTTCAATTTAGTTCAAACGGGAGAAATCGGAATTCCTGTTCAATCAACTGCAATTCATAAAATGAAATTAGTCAAAAGTGGAGGTAAAATTTTACTTTACATAGATAATAGAAAAGTAATTGATTGGACTGATGACGGAATAAAATATGGCAAAATATTGGAAGACGGAAAAATTGGTTTCCGTCAAATGCAATGGACTCATTTTGCATATAGAAATTTTAATGTTTGGGAAATAAAAAAATAAATAATATACAATATAAAAATGAAAAATAAAATAGTTCTACTTATAGGTTTATCAGGTTTATCAGTTATTTCTGCTTTCACTTTCCAACTAACGAATGCTACTTTTGAAAAGCATAGCCAACTTGTAAATTTTAGTTCAGAAACGATAATTGGCGAATTAACTTCTTCTTTTGCTGAGAAAACGGATATAAATAAAACGCTCATCGCATCGTATTCTAATCAGAAATTAATAATAAATAAGGCTGTAAAAGAATCGGTTGCCAAACCTAATATTTTGTTTTTTATTGCCGATGATATGACATCAATTGATTGTGAACCTTATGGAAATAAAGATGTTCGCACTCCTAATTTAGCTAAATTAGCTAAAGAAGGGTTAACATTTGACAATATGAATAATGCCACAGCAATGTGCGGACCAACTCGTCAAAGTTTGTACACCGGATTGTTTCCCGTAAAAAATGGTAGTTACCCTAATCACGCGCAAGTGTATGATAATGTAATTACTGTTGTGCAGCATTTTAAAAAATTAGGTTATCGAGTTGCCCTAATTGGTAAACAACATTATGCTCCTATGGCCAATTTCCCTTTTGAATATTTAGGTGGTAGAAATAGTGATAATGGAATCGGTAAAGACGTGGAGCTTGCCGATGCTGAAAAATGGATTAATAAGGATACCTCAAAGCCTTATTTATTGATCGTTGCTTCCAATCAACCTCATGGACCATGGACTAGAGGAGATGTCAAAAAGTATGATGCTAATAAAATTAATGTAGCACCCTATATGATTGACACCAAAGAAACACGTTCGGAATTAGTTAAATACTATGCAGAGATCACCTATATGGATAGTCTTGTGGGGACTTGTACTAGAATGGTTGAAAATCAAAAAACTAGAGACAATACGCTATTTCTATTTGCTAGTGAGCATGGAAGTTCTATGCCTTTTGCGAAATGGACGTGTTATAATATGGGGTTAAAAGCGGCTTTTATCGCTCGTTGGCCAAAAGTGATTAAACCCAATACAAGAACGGGCATATTAACTCAATATATAGATGTGGTTCCTACACTTTTTGAAGCTGCAGGTGGAAATCCAGAGACATTGAGAGGAAACAAAGAAGGTTCAATGAAATTGGATGGAAAGAGTTTTTTCGCTTCATTTAATGGCAAACCAAAAGAAGTTCGTGATTATGTTTTTGGAGTTCATACCACAAGAGGTATAAAAAATGGTTCCGATAATTATCCAGTTCGTTCTATTCAAGATCACGATTATAAATTAATATGGAATTTGCAATTCAAAGAACCCTTTTTATCTTCTGGTTCTCAACCAAAAAATAAATTATATAACAGTTGGTTAAAGGCTACTAATGTAACTCCAAAACAAGCCGAACATGCTAAATTATATCGTAACCGACCAGAATTTGAGTTGTATAATATCAAAAAAGACGTTTATGAATTAGACAACTTGGCTGACGATTCTAAACTTTCAGCTGTTAAGATAAAACTGTTATCTGAATTAAAAAAGTGGATGCAAGACCAAGGAGATAAAGGCATTAAAACCGAAGCGGAAGCATTAAGAAGACTGAAAGGAGACACTTTGAATTGGAAAACTTCAGGTGACTAATAATGGATATTTTATAAGTCAACATAAATCAATAATAATAAACAATAATGAATAAAGCTAAAAAGAATCTTTTTTCACTACTATTTTTTGGGATTTTCACCTCTTTTTTTGCTCAAGGCAAATTAGATTCTGGTATTCCAAGAACAATTTCAATTGACGGTAAGGCCCTTTATAACAATTACAAATTGATTTTATCCAATGATGATGAGAAAGTAGTTGCTTTAAAATCGTTGCTTAAAAAAGCTGATAAATTGGTTAGAGAAGAAATTGTTTATTCAGTTATGGATAAAAAGCAATCTCCTCCAAGCGGTGACAAACACGATTATATGAGTACGGGTCCTTATTGGTGGCCAGATCCAACTAAGCCTGATGGATTGCCATATATAAAAAAGGACGGGCTTCGAAATCCAACCTACTATGATATTTCCGATTCACAAGAAATTGATAAGGTTGAAGACGCGACATTATCATTGGCCTTAGCTTATTATTTTACTAAAGACGCCAAGTATGCTAATTTCACTTCTAAACTTCTTAAAGTTTGGTTTTTGAATCCTGAAACTCGTCAAAATCCAAACCTCAATTTTGCACAAGGAATACCAGGGATAAATACAGGTCGTGGAACTGGATTAATTGAAACGAGAGATTTATACCGAGTTTTAGATGCCGCAATTTTAATTCAAAATACTCCAAATTGGACAAATAAGGATCATTTGGCACTAAAAAAATGGTTTTTAGATTATTTGACCTGGATGCTAGAAAGTCCAATTGGACAAGATGAGGCCAAAGCGAAAAATAATCACGGTACCTTTTATAGCGAGCAAGTTATTGCTTTTTCTTTATTTGTTGATCAACCTGAAATTGCTTTAAAAGAAATAGAGATTTTTAAGAAGAGAATGGAAAGCCAACTAAAACCCGATGGTTCTCAGCCTCTAGAATTAGCGAGAACAAAATCTTGGGGATATGTAAATATGAATATGTTTGGTTATTTTTTAATTGCTAAGTTGGCAGAAAATGTAAATGTTTCATTGTGGAATCATCAAGGTAGCGAGGGCAAAAACATGAGAAAAGCATTGGAATTTATAATGCCTTATTTGAAAAATGAAAAAGTTTGGGAATACGAGCAAATTCAAAAAATTACATATGGTGAAACCATTAAAATTTTAAAGTATGCTTCTCGCAAATACAATAACCTTGAATATGAAGAAATTGCTAAAAAAATAGATTTAAAATTATATAAATCAGAATTAAACGAACTTACTTATTAATTCATTATGAAAAAGACAAGACTATTATTAATTACATTGACACTGGCAACATTTTCAAGTTTTTATGGCCAAAAAACCAACAATAAAAAAGGGAGTGACAAACCAAATATTATCTTCATTTTAGCCGATGATTTAGGAATTGGCGATGTTAGTTGTTACGGTTCAGATCAAAATAAAACACCTATTATAGACCAACTTGCTAAAGGCGGAATTCGTTTCACTCACGGTTATACCGCTCCTTTATGTGGCCCTTCAAGAGCAATGATTTTAACTGGTAGATACGCTTTTAGAACTGGTGCTGTTAATCAAGATATGGTGGGTGAAATTAAGCCAGAAAATGAGGTTTTAATTCCGTCAGTTTTAAAACCTGAAGGATATAACACTTCTTTAGTTGGAAAATGGAGTCAATTTTCAAAAACTCCAGGAGATTTTGGTTTCGATGATTACCTAACATTTGCAGGAAGTGGTGATTATTGGTCAACAGAAAAAAAGAAATCTGAAAACTATATTGAAAATGGTATCAATAAGAAATTGGACGCTCAAACCTACATGCCAGATTTAATGCACGATCATTTGGTAAATTTTATAAAAAATAATAAAGACAAACCGTTCTTTTTATATTATTCAATGGTTCATGTTCATGCAGTAATTCAACGTACTCCGGATAGCAAACCAGGAAGTGATTTATATGCAGATAACACGGCCTATATGGATAAATTAGTTGGAAAATTATTGAAAACCTTGGACGATTTAAAATTGCGTAAAAATACATTAATTGTTTTTATGGGAGACAATGGTACGGCGAGTCAGTATTCTAATAGAAGTACAATAGGAGGTAAAGCGCTATCTGGAAAAAAAGGATCAATGTTAGAATGTGGAAGTTTAGTTCCTACTATTGCCAACTGGCCTGGTGTTATAGAAGGCGGAAAAACCAGTGATTTATTAATTGATTCCACGGATTTACTTCCAACCTTTGCCGATATAGCTGGAGCGAAATTACCAGCCAATAAAGTAATAGACGGACATAGTTTTCTTCCACAACTATTTGGAAAGCAAGGAAAGCCTAGAGAATGGATTTTTATAGAATTGGGAAACAAATGGTACGTTCGTGATTTGAAGTGGAAATTAAATCGTGAAGGTGAACTTTTTGATATGAGCAATTCGCCATTTGAAGAAAAATTGATTACTAATTATTCTGGAAATATAGAAGCAACCCAAGCTTTTTCAAGATTACAAGCAACTTTGAATACATTAAGTCCTGAAAAAGGAATTTTAGATAATGCTGACGGGAGTGGGCGCCATGCTTCTAATGTGAATAAGAAAAAAGATAAAGTTGAGGAGTAAAATTAATGTTGGACAATTTTTATACCAATTACGGATTTTCATAATTTATGGTATTAATATTTTTACATTTAATAATTAATTAAAGATATTTTTATCATTAACCAAAAAAACCAATTAATTCAATCAAATTATGAAAAAACTATTATTATTGTTTTTATTAATTTTTACTTCAATTGCATTTAGTCAGAATGATCCAAAAAAGATTACAGGTACCGTTTTTGACAGTAAAGGTGATCCAATTCCAGGTGTCACAATAACATTTGAAGAAAAAAGCACCACAACAGATTTAGATGGAAAGTACTCCATTGAAGTTAAAAACTCTAAATCAATTTTACGATTTTCTTATTTAGGATTTGCTGCACAAATTGTTGTAGTTGGAAAAAACAAAGAGATTAATATTACACTTGTAGAATCTAAAAGTGAATTAGATGAGGTGGTTGTAATTGGTTACGGTACTCAAAAAAGATCAAACGTAACAGGATCTATTTCCAAATATAAAAATGAAAAATTAGACGAAATTGCCGTTTCTAGAATAGATCAAGCCCTTCAAGGTAAAATTGCGGGCGTGCAAGTTCAAAACATTTCATCTGAAGCCGGTGCCGATGCACAAATTTCTGTTCGTGGTATTAGTTCCATTAACGCAGGGGCAAGTCCTCTAGTAGTTGTTGATGGACAACCTATTCCGGATGGATTGGCAACTTTGAATATGGCCGATGTTGCATCAGTTGAAGTTTTAAAAGATGCCGCTTCTGCTGCAATTTACGGTTCTAGAGGAGCAAGTGGGGTTATTTTAATAACAACTAAAAGTGGTAAAACAGATAAAGCCAAGTATTCCTTCAAATATAGCACCGGGTTTAAAAGTGCTTATGAAAAATACAATATGATGTCGACTTCTGAATATATTAATTTATTGTATAGAGAAAGAGCATTAAGAATTACCGATCCTTTAATTCAAGCCGAAGGAGTTTCTAATCCAAATGCTTTAAATTTAATTTACCAAGGGAGCGCCACGAAAACGAATAACTTAATAGCCGGTTACATTATTGAAAACACCATGTTAGGTGGAAGAGGTTATGATTATCAAGGAGAAGTATTGCGCAATGCTGAATTTAAAAATATTCAATTTGGTGCAACTGGCGGAACTAAGACAATGAAATATTATATTTCAGCTGGTTATCAAGGAGACCAGGGGGTTATGCTAAAAAGTAATTTCCAAAAATTAAATTTCAGAACCAAATTTGATATTGAATTAAGTAAAAGAGTCAAGTTAAATGTAAACTTGAATCCCTCCTTTACCGCTAAAGAATCTCCAGCAGAAAACTTAACTAATTTCTGGAGATATCCATCTTGGCTACCCTACCAACACAATGCTTTAACTGCAGCATTTGTCAATCAAAACGCTCAATGGGCAGGTATTAGACCGGGTGATTATGCACACCCAAGACATTTTATAGGTTTAACTTATAATCCGGTTTACCCTGATGGATCTATACTTTATATGCCTGACGGAACTACTTTTACTACGGCTCAAGGTGCTCCTTCAAACTCTGCTCAAAACAATCCAATGGCTTCTTTATTAAGTCATGATATTAATGCCAAATCTTATGGATTGCAAGGAGGTACCACTTTGAATATTAATGTCGCGCCTGGTTTGGATTTTAAAACTATGAACACGGTATATGTAAAGTATGATACCAAATTCGATTGGTCAGATAGAAATGCTGAAGGGGATGGAATTGTTAATAAGGGAATCTATTTTGATAATTCTTATGTTGACTTATTAAGTGAAAATACATTGAATTATAAAAAAGATGTTGGTGATCACACATTTGATGTATTAGCTGGTTATACAGCTCAAAACACCAAGAATACTGCAACTCAAACTACAGGATTAGATTATGCTAGTGACGAA
This sequence comes from Flavobacterium sp., assembly GCA_021740105.1. Lineage (GTDB taxonomy): Bacteria > Bacteroidota > Bacteroidia > Flavobacteriales > Flavobacteriaceae > Flavobacterium. The sequence continues at coordinate 272,541 of JAIPAM010000002.1, read as the reverse complement.
TTTAATACTTTAAATAATGCTCTATTTATTGATAAATCAGGTACCTTCGGTTCTAAAAATCAAATAGGACTATTGTCTTATTTAGGAAGGGTAAATTATGCATTCAAAAGTAAATACTTATTTTCTGTAAGTTACAGAACAGACGGTAGTTCTTATTTTGCTTCTGGTAAAAAATGGGGAAATTTCCCTGCAGCATCTGTTGGATGGGCGGCGAACAAAGAACCTTTCTTGAGCAGCGTTGAATGGCTTAACAAATTGAACTTTAGAACTAGTTACGGAGTTTCTGGAAACAATAGAATATTAAATTATGGTTTCCAAAACTTATTATCTGCATCTAACTATTCTTTTGGTCCTGGTACAGGAACTCAAACCGGTGGTCAAGTAGGAAATCCATTTATTAATGCGAATGAAAATATTACATGGGAAAGTACTTTCCAAACTAATTACGGAATGGATTTATCGATGTTAAATAACAGAGTAAACGTTACTTTGGATATCTATAATTCGATCACTGATAAATTACTTCTACAACAAGCTACTATGGCTTTTTCTGGTGTGCCTTTATCCTGGAATAATATCGGAAGCTTAAGAAATAGAGGATTCGAATTGGAATTAAATACTACCAACTTAAAAGGGAAATTTAAATGGTCTACTTCTGCAAATATTGCTCATACTCAAAACAGAATTATCGAGCTAGGAAATGAAGCTTACTTGCTTAATTATGGCGAAAGAAATGAAATTTACAAAAGTGTTGTAGGTGGTCCTTTAATTCAATTCTTTGGATACAAAACAGATGGGGTTTGGATTTCAAATGAACAAATAGCAGCCTCTGGTTTAACTTCTAATTTACCTTCTGCCCTAAAACAAGGTGGCCTTAAAATAGTAGATGTTAATGGGGATGGTGTTTTAGATACTAATGATAGAACTATAATTGGTGATCCATATCCTGATTTTACCTGGGGAATTACCAATAATTTTAGTTTCAAAAATTTTGATTTAAGTTTCTCTTGGCAAGGAGTACAAGGTGGTGAATTAATCAATGGTGATCCAAATTATAGTGAAACGAAATCAACGAACAGGAACTATAATTCTAATCGTTGGATAAGCCCACAAAATCCGGGAGACGGAAGAACACCCTATGAAGACATAGGTTTCAACTGGATGTTAACAGATTATGTAGTTGAAGATGCGTCCTATTTTGCTTTAAGAGAAATTAACCTAGGTTATAATTTACCTGCTGATTTATCTAAAAAAATAGGATTAAGCTCTCTAAGACTATATACATCCGCTCAAAATGTTTATTTCCACTCTGCAAATAGTTATCGTGGAATTAATCCTGAGGGCAGGTCAACTAATGGGCCTTATGGTTCAGCATTAATTGCTGGATATCAAAGAGGATCTTTCCCAATTCCTAGAACTTTTGTTTTTGGTATCGATATTAATTTCTAATTTTAAAAGTAGTTACAATGAAAAATTCAATAAAATATTTAAGCGTATTATTTCTAGTAGTTGCCTCTAGTTGTTCTGATATTATCGATTTGAATTCTGAATCAAATATTATTGAAGAAAACTATTACAGCAATTATACTGAATTACAATCTGGTTTAACAGCTTGTTACAAAGGAATGCAAAATCCATTATTAGAAGAATGGTCACTCACAGAAATGCGTAGTGACAACACCTGTATGGACGGACCTTCAAGTACTTCAACTCCAAAAATGGATCTGGCCTTTATAGATCAATTTTATCCTGCAACTACTCAAACAGGAATTTACAATTACTGGTTAAGAACCTACAATAACATTAAAAATTGTAATACTGTTTTAAATGCTTGTGGTGCTAATTTTAATGCTTCTCCTGGTGTAATCGAATATGCTCCTGTTACTATTGATGCTACTTCATATCAGTGTAAAAGCGTTGCTGCAGAAGCTTCTTTTATTCGTGCGTATCACTATTTTAATTTAGTACGTTTGTTTGGTGGTGTATTTTTAATTGATGAACCAATAACTGCTCAACAAGCCAAATCAATCAACCGTTCTTCGGTAATTGATATTTATAAATTAATTGTTGCCGATTTAAATAATGCTATTGCAAATGGAAAAAATGCTGCTTATTCAGCAAGTTCTCCAGATTTGGGGCGTGCTAATGTTTGGGCTGCAAGAGCATTATTAGCTAAAGTTTACCTTACACTTGGTAGAAATCAAGAAGCATCTGCTTTATTAGATAGTGTTATTGCAACTAGTGGTTATAGCCTACAACCAACGTATGCTAGTGTATTCTCTGTAAATAACGAAATGAATTCTGAAATTCTTTTTGCTGTTCGTTATAAATCGGGTGGTTTAGGAATGGGAAATCCATTAGCCAACTTATTTGCCCCAACCAATAGTGGTAATGCCATTATTAATGGTGATGGAAGTTCATCAAATAATCCAACTTTAGAAATAACTAGAACTAATTCAGCTTATACTAGCTTTATCGACCCATCAGCGACCAGAAAAGATGTCAATATTGGTTTATTTGGAACAAATACTTATTATATTAAAAAATATATTTCACCTACAGCTCTTGCAAATGATGCTGAAAATGACTGGCCAGTAATTCGTTATTCAGACGTTCTTTTGATGAAAGCGGAAGCCGATGGTAATACTGCTGGAAGTTTAGCTTTAATTAATTTAGTTCGTGCTAGAGTTGGATTAGCAGCTCTTACGTCAACAACAATTACGACAACTGCTCTTTTTGAAAGAGCATTGGCACAAGAAAGAAGATGGGAATTTGCCTTTGAAAACCAACGTTGGTTTGATATAATGAGATTTACAACGACGACAACTTCGTTATCAGCTTCAACTGATGCTTTTCCAAATTTGAAAGTTCAAGGTGCTGAATATGTAATGAAAAAACACTTTACCAATATGTATTCTAGATTTTATGGTACGTTTAGTGTATTACCAGTTTCTTTGTCTCAATTACAATCAAATGCAAATCCAAACCGTTTCTTATTGCCAATTCCGCAATACGAAATTGACACTAATTCATTCATAGCCATACCTCAAAATCCCGGTTATTAATATCAAAAAAAACAGTGTATTTGATACACTGTTTTTTTTTAAGTTTTTTTTTATCATTTTATTCTAAATTAGCATTTTATAAAACCTCATTAATAATTAAAATATTATTTTAAATGTCTACCTCTTACGAAACAAGATACGCCTCAAGTCCTCAAGCCGTTAAAAACTATGATACCGCACAATTAAGATCGGAGTTTTTAATAGACAATCTTATGGAATCAGGTAAAATAAATCTTACATATTCTCATTACGACCGATATATTGCAGGATCAGCTGTCCCAATTCAATCGTTAACTTTAGAATCAATCGATCCTTTGAAATCTAGTTTTTTTCTTGAAAGAAGAGAATTAGGAATTATTAACGTAGGTGGAAATGGAACCGTTACTGCGGATGGTGTGGTTTATGAATTAGGATTTAAAGATGCTTTGTACATTGGAAGTGGAAATAAGGAGGTTGTTTTTAAAAGCGATAACGCTAATAATCCCGCAAAATTTTACTTAAATTCAGCTCCAGCACACACCAATTATCCAAATAAAAAAGTAGGACTTGCTGAAGCAAATAAATTACAACTGGGCTCAATGGAAACTGCCAACCATAGAACGGTAAACCAAATGATAATTGGAGGAATTGTTACTACATGCCAATTACAAATGGGTATGACAGAATTAAAAACCGGTAGCGTTTGGAACACCATGCCTTCTCATGTTCATGATCGGAGAATGGAAGTTTATTTCTATTTAGATATTCCTGAAAATCAAGCGGTATGCCATTTTATGGGACAAACGGATGAAACACGCCACATTTGGATGAACAATCACCAAGCGGTAATTTCTCCCCCATGGTCAATACATTCGGGTGCAGGAACTTCAAATTATTCTTTTATTTGGGGAATGGCAGGGGAAAACCTTGACTATGGAGATATGGACGTTTGTAAAATTACAGATTTAAGATAAAATGGGAAATTCATTATTTGATATCAAAGGAAAAATTGCATTAGTTACTGGAAGTACTCATGGTTTAGGTATGGCTATGGCCAAAGGATTAGGACATGCTGGCGCCATTATTATTATAAATGGAAATTCTTCCCAATCAAAAATTGATGAAGCGTTATTAGAATTCAAGAGGGAAGGCATTGTTGCTTTTGGATATAAATTTAATGTAGCTGTTGAAAGTGAAGTTATTGCTGCTATAAGTAAAATTGAATCTGAAGTGGGCCCAATCGATATTTTAATTAATAATGCTGGAATAATTAAACGGATTCCATTAATTGAGATGGAAGTTTCTGAATTCCAAGAAGTAATTGATATTGACCTAGTTAGCCCTTTTATTGTCTCAAAGCACGTTGCTAAAGGAATGATTGCTAGACAACAAGGAAAAATAATTAATATCTGTTCCATGATGAGTGAATTAGGTAGAAACGGAGTAGGAGCTTATGCTGCTGCAAAAGGAGGACTTAAAATGCTTACTAAAAATATGGCTACAGAGTGGGCAAAATATAATGTTCAAGTAAATGGAATTGGACCTGGTTATTTTGCTACTTCACAAACAGAACCCATTCGTGTTGATGGTCATCCGTTTAATGAGTTTATAATTCATAGAACTCCTGCAGCAAAATGGGGAAATCCCGACGATTTATCTGGTGCAGCAATATTTTTATCTTCAAAAGCGAGTGATTTCGTTAATGGTCATATTTTATATGTTGATGGCGGTATATTAGCAACCATTGGAAAACCTTCAAACGAAAATTAAGATGAAACTAACCAATAGTATTTTAGCATTAATGCTAACCACAACGTTATTATCGTTTTCACAAAAGAAAAAAATAGTAACTATATCCAATCCTTTAAATACCGATAGAGAGTTTGAAACTGTAGAGTTATCAAAAACCTCATTAGGACTAAAATCCTCCGACAAATTAGAAAAATACAGCGTTAAAGAATTAGGCACTTCTTCTTTTTTAATTTCTCAATGTGTAGATGAAAATGGGGATGGAATTAGCGATTTATTATTATTTCAACCTAAAATCAAAGCACTTGGTACAAATAAATACGAAATTGTAATCAATACAGCTACTAAAACTAAAAGTCCAATCGTTTTTTGCTACTCTAGATTTGTACCTGAAAGAATCGATGATTATGCTTGGGAGAACAACAAAGTAGCATTTAGAACCTACGGGCCTGTTGCTCAAAAAATGACCGAAGACAAAGTTAAAGGTGGGACATTAACTAGTGGAATTGATGCTTGGTTAAAGAGAGTGGAATACCCTGTAATTAATAAATGGTATGAAAAATACACTAATGGAACGGGAACTTATCATAAAGATACCGGTGAAGGTTTAGATAATTTTCATGTGGGTGATAGCAGAGGAATAGGTGGCGTAGCTGTAAAAATAGACACCGCTTATTATTACTCTAAGAATTTTATCTCCTGGAAAACGATAACTACAGGACCAATAAGAACTAGTTTTACGCTTACTTATGCTGATTGGAATGCCGTTGGAAATAAAATTAAAGAGTTGAAACACATTAGTTTAGATTATGGAAGTTTCCTCTCTAAATTTGAAATTGAAGTTTTTGGAGTAAATACGCTTTCAACAGGAATTACATTGCATAATAATGACGGTAAAACGGAATCTAATTTAAATGAAGGTTGGATCGATTATTGGCAACCTATTGATGATTCTGAATTAGGTACTGGTATTGTATTTCCAAAAAACACAATGATTAGTGCTGAAAAGTATATGAATTCAAATAAAGACCTTTGTAATTTGTATGCAACCCTAAAAGTGGTGAATAATAAAGTTATTTATTACACCGGATTTGGTTGGAAAAAACAAGGTGAATTTCTTACAAAAGAAGCTTGGGAAAATTATCTAACTAATTATGCTATCAAAATAAATAATCCTTTGCTTGTTAAGATTAAGTAGTAAAAAGTTTAATTATTAGAAATCCATAAATTAATTTATGGATTATTTTATTCCCAATTGTCAGTTCTAAACGAAGAGGCTGGTAACATATTGTTATCAAATAAAGTACCTACAAACCAATTGTTCCATCCGTATCGAACGGCTACTGGATCATTAACTTCTGTACTTGAGACTTTAACTTGTTTGTGATTGATAATTACCGCTTTTGCCGGATGAAAGATTTTATCAGCACCAGCGATTTCAAAATTACTAATTTCTAATTCAGGTGAATAAATACCCGTTTCTGCAAAATTGAAATTCAAGAAAAGAGCCCCTTCTTTTACTTCCATTGATTTGTAAATTGGACCTGTGCAGTCCACATCTTTAAACCCGTAGGTTTTGTTCAATGCAATAAATAGTAATCTCTCAGCGACTTCTTTTTTTCGTGGTGGATGTATTGTTTGCTCTGAACCAATATCTGAAAGTACCGCCATTCCTGAATTTGGAATAACTTCTAATGCCTTTAATTGCGCTTCTCTTTGGAATTGAGACTTCGATTTGTCAATATATTTGTTAGGTGCTATTTGAACATAGTAAAATGGAAATTCACCTAAATTCCATTGGTTACGCCAATCTTTTACCATTTCTGGAAGTAACTGCTGGTACAATTTAGGTTCATCACGATTCGTTTCTCCTTGATACCAAAGTACGCCTTTAATGGTATAAGAGGTTATTGGATTAATCATCGCATTATAAATCGCTGATGGAATTCTTTTATATTTTTCAGTTGTATCTTTTTTTACTTTATTGACATCTAAAAAAGGGGTAATCGCCTCTTTACTCATCCAAGGTTGAATTCTAGTTCCTCCCCACGAAGTCATAACTATTCCAACGGGTACGTCTAAAATTTCTTGTAGTTTCTGTCCGAATAAATAAGCTACAGCACTGAAGTCTTTAGTATTTTCGGGACTTGCAATATTCCATTTTTTATAACTACCTACAGTATCTAAAGGGGTTGGATGTCCGTTTTCTGTAATGGAAAACAAACGAATATTATTATTTCTAGAATTGGCTATAGCTGCATTCCCTTCAAATGTAGGTTGACCGGTATACCCTTTTAACGGCATTCTCATATTGGATTGTCCCGAACAAATCCAAACTTCTCCAAACAGGATGTTATCCAATTTAATATTAGATTCTAAGCTACTCAATTGAATGGTTTGAGTTGCTTTGCTTGAAGTTGTTTTTAAAGCGACTTCCCATCGACCATTTTCTTGAGTAGTAATTTTGATTTCATTGGCAATCCAACTTGCTTTTATAATTATTTTCTCACCTGATTTTGCCCAACCCCATATTTTAACAGAGGAATTTCGTTGCAAAACCATATTGGATGCAATTATTCCAGGTAATTTAATTTTTGCAAATAGGGATTCGTTACTGGATAAGAAGATTAACGAGATTAATACAACTACAAGTTTTTTCATAAATTTATTTTTTAATTATTTTAATTGTTTCAGACTTAATTTCCCCATTATTAAACTGGATAATATACATCCCTGATTTTAAATTAGAAATATCAATATTCTTTGTTAAACTGTTTAATTCTACTATTTTTTTACCGTAAATATCGTAAAGTTGCATTCTGTTGTATCTTTTTAATATTACTTCTGTCAATTCAATTTTATCAATAACTGGATTAGATATTATAATTGTTTTAACATCAAAATTGTTAGCAATTAATCCCAAATTTGGCACCTCTTGAATACTGAAACCCGAAAAGCGAACGGCTTCATCACGTAAATTTCCAATATCGCTTAAGCTTCTGTAAATTCCCCATTTTGGACGAATGAAGTTGTTATCTGGACGAATAGTAGCAATATTATTATTGGTATAGGACAGTAAAACTGAACCATCACTGTGTTTTTTTAAAATTATTGAGTAAAATCCATTACTACCCACATTTATTCTTTCTTCAGCATCCACCCAATTTCCTAAAAAAGGTAATAAATTAACAATGCTAACTTTATTTGATCCTGAAGTTGAATTTTCAACATATATTAATTCCAATTTATTCGGTGTTCCTAGTCTAGGAGTTAATGTAAAAATAGGGCTACTATCATCTCCGTCTACCGCTTTTATTTGATGAATATGAGTAAAATTTGTCGAAGGTTGAAAACCAAATGGCAATTTAAAGCTCCATTTATAAATAATATTTTCTCCAATTGTACCTTTTAAATTATCTGGAGATGGGGCATAGGTTTTAATTTCAACACGTTGCCTGTCTGTTAAAGTAGGATCTACAGGTTCATTATCTAACAAGGCATGCGAGTAAAATTCGAATACATATCGAAGTAAGTCATTGTCATAAACTTCTGTAATATGTCTGTTTCCACCGGCCGCCCATGGGTGAAACAAATCGGGGGCTTCAACTGCGCTTACACCATTTCCAGGAGCGAAAACATTGGTAATTAATTCATAAGTACTTCCCGGTCCGTTTGCATTTAAGGTAACTTGTGAAAATGAAGCTTGGATTTGACATATAAAAGCAAATCCTACTCCAATTATACTATTTTTATATAAATTATTCACCCTCTTTAATTGAAAAATCATTAAAACGAACCGCTTCGTCTCTTAAATCTTCCACTTTTTTTAAACTTCTGTAAATTCCCCATTTTGGTCTTATAAAGTCGTTATCGGATCTAATAGTCATGATGTTATCACTTATAAAAGAAAGTAATTCCTTACCGTTTTTTATTTTTTTTATTGAAATAGAGTACTTTCCGTTAGCGCCAATTTTAATTTTTTCGGTTATTTCAACCCAAGTACCCTCAAATTCTGAAAGATCAGCTGTAGCTATAGTATTTTCATTATTATGAATAATAACTAGCTGATTTACCTTTGCTTTTCTAGCTGTTAATGTAAAAATTGGTAAATCTTGTGATCCACCAACTGCTTTTATTTGATGTAAATGGGTAAAACTACTAGAAGGTTGAAAACCTTTAGGTAATCTAAATTTCCATTTATAAGTTACGAATTCTCCTAAAGTTCCAATTAAATTATCTGGTGATGGCTCATAGGTTTTTATTTCAACTCGTTGTCTATCAATTTTTTCACAACGATCGTTATCTGGAGTTACATGAGAATAAAATTCAAATACGTTCTCTTTTAACTCATCATCCCATACTTCAGCGATGTGCCTTCCAAAAGCGCCATGAACGCATTCAGGATGTTCTACTGCTTCATTTCCAGGTGCTAGAACTGAATTGATTAACTCATAAGTATTTCCTGGGCCGTCAGATTTTAAAAGGACCTGCGAATAGTTGTAAAATGATAATAAAGAAACGAATAGTGCAAATGATATTTTCATTATGATAATTTGAAATAAATAAAAATGCGATATTGAAAAATACCGCATTTTTATTTCAATTATAAATTTAATTATTTAACAATTAACTTTTTTGTTGTTGTAAAACCTGATTCCGTAATTTTTATAAAGTAAGTTCCTTGACTTAAAGTAGAAACATTAATTGCTTCAGAAACTGTTTTATCTTGAAGTACTTGCTGTCCTAATGTTGTAAAGATCATAACCTCTTTTTCTAAATTTGAAGAAGAAGTGAGAAACAATTTACCATTAGAAACAGGATTTGGGTATATAGTTATATTAGAAATTGAATTATTTTCTACTCCTAGAGCAGGTCCACCTAATGCTTGCGACCAGTTATTTGCAACTCTAATCTCATCCAAAATTATTGTTGGTGTAGATGCTGATGAAGCTTGTAATATTTTTATTCTATCCAAATTAGTTCTGGTAACCGAAGTTGTAGGATTGTTTTGGGACAATGTAGCAGCAGGTTGAGTTGTAGATGCAGGATCGATCCATAATTTCGCAACTTGCTGTAAAGGATCTGCATTTCCAATATTCTCATAACTAATAACAACTACGTGTTGTGTATTAAAATCAAATTCAGTTGTACTCCAAACACATTCGTCTCCATTATTTGACTTAGATAAACCTAAATTGTATTTCCCTGTAGTTGTATTTTTTCTAAACATAACATCGGCGGCATAATTTGTAATTACTGCAGAAGTAGTAGGATCAATACCATCCGATGAAAAACTATAAAAACCTGTTGGTGTTGAGAAACCAGGAGTGGTTGCTGAAGCTATAATTGAAGCAGGTGCATCAACTATATTAATTACAAATGAAGAAAATAAATTTCCACTTGTGGTATTAGTAAATTTTAATTCAGGGTCAATTCCAGAACCTACAAATGAAATAGCATTTCCGGCCGCAGCAGGTAATACCGTATTAGTCCAAGTAGGCGAAGCAGCAATTAATACATCATCGGTAATATTTGTGCTTGGAGTAATTGACCAAGAACCTAACCCAGTTCCTGGATTTTCAAGATTAGCCGCCGAAGCTCCATTATTCATTTGAATTAATTTATCACCAATAGTATAACTTGCAAAACTATCATATAAAGGTAAAGTTCTTAAACTTGTATTTCCAATAAATGCTTGAGTTGCGATGCGTGTACTTTCTACATTATTTATAGTTTGTGAACCATAATAAGTTGCATAGGTTAATGGTGTGCTAGCTGCAATTGCAGTTCCACCAGTTAATGTTGAATACCATTTGATATTACTTCCAGTAGCAACTAAGCTACCTACGGTTGGATTTGTTGAAGAATTAAATACTTGTCTGTTAGCAATTGTTGGAGGTACAGTATATGCTGGAGGTGTGCTTAAACTAATTTTGAAGTTGTCAAATTGATAGGAGTTAGAGGCAGATGCATTACTTTGAAGTCCTGCTACAAATCCATAACTAGTCATTGGTGCAGTAGGAGGAACGTCAGTTACAGAACCACCAAGAGTAAATGTACCAGTTGAAGGATCTGCGAATGTAATTGGTGTTGGAGTAATTGGATCTTCTCTATAATACAATTCCCATACATCTACAGTAGGGTTGTAAGTTACTTTAACACTTAAATTATTAGGTGTAGTTGCTGCAGGAACTTGAGCCAATTCAGGAGATTCAATGAGTCTAGTAACAACTGAAGATTCACCTACAACATCTCCAATCCCATTAGTGAATTTAATCAAATATAAACTAGTTTTTCCTGTTGTAGCATTGTTAGCACTTTTTTGAAGTGTCACAACATAACCGGAACCAGGTGTTGTACCATTTGAAAGTACACTACCAGTTGTTGAACACAAAACTACCCCACTAAAATATTTGTTAACCTGGAAACCAGAGGAAGAGGAAAAAATATTAGTAGCTGCTCTAGCTGCTCTCATGTTAAAATTCCAAGTAATAAGATTGGTATTGGAACGTAGGGCTCCATTCATACCAGATCCTGAAGGTAAAGCTCCAACTACACTAATTCTATTGACTCCAGTTGTAGTATTTGGCATAAAGTTTAAAAACCCATCGGTTCCATTAAGATCTACTGAAGTATAACCTGCAACATTGGTAACGTAGCTTACAGATGGAGTAGAAGTAGCTCCACTGTAGTTATTTGCTATTGGAACTGCTGTAGATCCAAAAGTTTCTTGAACCACTGTTTGACCTGAAATTGTGTTAGATCCAATTAACATCAATAATAAAGCACAATTGATAGATTTGTAGTTAAGTAATAATTTTTTCATACATTTTTTTTTAATTCGTTATTTTTTTTTAGATCTAAATATCAAAATAAGAATTATAGAATCCTTTTTTTAATAAATCTTAAATCAAAATTAGTTCTTAAAAGAAAAATTAAAATACTAATGTAGGGGTAAAATTGTACAGAAATGTTAATTTTATTGGCTTTAAAGGAAACCTTTATAGTACTATTCAGTTATCAAAAATGCCCGTTACAAATAACGGGCATTTTAAATTTTGTATATTATTTTATTGAAATGGAGGATAACTAGTAGGATCGAGATATCTCCTTAGTCTTGTAGGATCTGTGAAATCTGATGGAAGTGGTGTTGGTAAATTATTAGCTGGATTATTTGGTCCTGTAAATTTTCTTGGCACACCTTGTCTTTCATCAATGTTAGGAGTTAGCGGATTGTCAATAGCTGCTCCGTTAAATGGAAAATAGCCATTAGGTGTCAGAACATTATTAATTAAAATATAAGGTCTTCTATTTTCTACTTTAGTCATAAAATTATCTCCATCATCATCAACATCTAAATAGTTCGGTTTTCCATCACCATCACTATCATAATTTTTTGGTTTTTGATTTGGAATTGTTGGGTTCACTTCATTAATTGATAAAATTCCATCACCATCATGGTCGCGACTTTTTTGACTTTTCAATTTAAAACTAAAAACCAGTGGTGAATAGGGTGGTATTAATGAAGATGGCATTTGATTATAGTAAGCTAAACCAGATGGTAGAAACATCACTCCAGCTCCAAAATTTGAAAATGTACTTGGGTTTGGCCCAGGTGTTGTATCGTAAGTTCCGGTTTTAAATAGAGGAATAATTTCACCCCAACCAGCAACTACATTTTCTAATTGAAACCAAACCGGTGTTTCTGAATAGTCAAATTGGGTGTTTTTTAATAAAGTACCTCTGTAAGAAACATAAATAGAATCCACTGCAGTTGTTCTTTCGTTGGTTCCTTCTCTTAACTTTAAGTAATAAATTTTATAGTTAACTCCGTGGATATCATTTTGAACATCAACAGATTGTAAAGGGTAATTTTGTTGATTTCTAATGGAAATTTGGGTACCTCCCGTTGGAATTTTTGCAAATGTAATGTTGAAATCTGCATCTACTGAAGCAATATAATGAGTATTTAAATATTTATCAATTGAATCTAAATCAGCTCGATATTGAACAGGATATTCTCTAAGTACCACATCATAACTAGGGGTTTCATTTTTAGTACAAGAAACCAATGTTATTCCAATTAATGTTGAACCAAAAACAAAAATTAAAGCTAATTTTAAATATTTATTCATTTTTTTTAAATTTAAGAGCGCAAGATACAATATTGATTTATTTTTGCATTCAATTTAACTTCTATTTTAGAAAAAAATTATGAGAGTAGATAAATTTTTATGGTGTGTGAGGTATTATAAAACAAGAAATATGGTTACTGAAGCGTGTAAAAAAAATCATATTACCGTCAATGGAATTATCGCAAAACCTTCAAAAGAAGTTTTCCCAACTGATAGAATCACTTTCAGAAAAGATCAAATCACACAAATTATAGTGGTTTTGGAAATTCCCGCAAACCGTCTTGCTGCTAAACTGGTTGATATCTATAGAAAAAACGAAACCCCAATTGAAGCTTTCCAACACCTAGAATTATTAAAATTATCTAAAGAACATTACAGAAAAACAGGGGATGGTCGTCCAACGAAAAAAGACAGAAGAGACCTCGAAGATTTTGGGAATGAAATAGAAAATTAAGGTACTATTGGAAAAGGGGCGTTTTTGTAAGCACCCAAATCTGGTGGTAAACTTCGGGTATTTCCCAATATATCTTTTACAATTAAATAGGCCGCATTACCATTTGCAAAAGCAGGGGAAGTACTGTTAATATTCAACTTATTCTTATTGGTATTTAGAAATTTAGGATCCTGGTTTCTTATGATACTAGAATAATGAATGGCATCAGTATCAAACAAATACAACGGATTTGATGTATATTGATTGTTGGTGTTATTGAATTTCAACAAGCAATTATTGAATTTGTAATTGAAAACAGCCCCCTCTTTTTTGTCTAACAAGAGCTCGATTTGGTTGGAACCATAAATGATACAATTATAAAACTCTGCTTGATTCAAAGCTTTGGGAGTAATCACATTGTTGTTATTTTGATAATTACTTAATAAAACAGCCACTTGTTTTGAACTTTGCCAGTTGTTATTGAACGTACAATGCTTGAATAAATAAGATCCTCCTTCGGTACAAGCCAAGCTCGCTTGACCCGCAGAATTAATGACTAAATTGGTTCCCTCAATTTTAGCGCCCCTTGAAAATAATCCAATATTGGAGCAATTGTAAATTTGAGTATTATCAATTTTTAAAGTTGGATTAGTAGCGGTCACTACATCTCCAACAACGAGTCCTACAGTTGCATTTTTTAAAGTCAAATGATTGATCTGATTATTTACACTTCCTTGGCTCATCCAAATTAATCCCCATTGTCCAGGAACATCTGAAAATCCTGGTTCTAATCGGTCACCCTCAAAAACCACCTCTTTTTCAAGCGCCGCCGTTGTAGATTGTTGTCCATTAATTTTAATTGTCCCTCCATTTCCTACAATTATACCTGAATTGGCATGAAAATGAATTCGTGCTCCGGGATCTACATTGAGCGTTTCTCCATTTGGAATTCCGGCATAACCATAAATAACATAAGGCTTATTATTGGTCCAGCGGTATTCGTCATTATTTGTATTATGATCTAGTATAAATCCAAAAATTTGATCTTGACCAAATGTCAATGATTCATAACTAACGGCCCCAGTGGTAGCATCAACGTACTTTTGAGGGTATAAAAAGACGGCATCTTGTATCAGAGTGACCAATTCTACTTTTTGTAAATCGGTTCCAGATCCAAATTGAATTTGATCGGTATATAAAAAATCGGTGGGGTTTGCATCAGCAATTCCAGCGGTAGTTTCAATAAAAACATACATGCTGTCTTTGGCTAATAATTCAACATTTTTGAATATCTTTCCATTATCACCACGCATTCCGTCAATAGTCATTCTGTATTTTGACTGTGCGCCTTTTCCTAATTGGATGTTTGGAATAAGTATATCATTATTGCTTTTATTGTACACTTTTAATGTGTAAGTACTTGATCCTATGTTGGTAAAAACAGTGTCTAAATAAATGGTGTCTTTGGAAAAACGTAATTCACCGTTGCTGGGTTCAAATGCAAAATCCTTTCTACACGACGTCATCGATAGTAGTAATCCAGATAAAAACAAAAATAGAATTTGGCGCATTACTTAAGAATTTTTGTAAAAATAGGTATTAATTTATTAATTATTAATTTCATTCGAAAATTAATAACGCAAAATTAATTGATTTAGTTTACCATAGATTTACAAATTCATTCTTAGTCAGAATTATTTTATTGTCTACTAATAATGTGTTATTTTTACAAAAAAAATGACTTTCGATAAAGATAGAATAATTGCAATGTGTAATGATTTTTCAAAAAACACATTGATGCAAACCCTTGAAATTGAATATATTGATGCAGGAGAAGGTTTTCTGGTTGCCAAGATGCCAGTAAATCCAAGAGTTCATCAGCCAATGGGTTTGTTACATGGTGGCGCAACAGTTGCCTTAGCAGAAAGCGTTGGATCTGCAGCTTCTTTAATGTTTGTAAACCCTGAATTGAGTGAAGTTCGAGGAATAGAAATTTCTGCAAACCACTTAAAAAGTAAAAAAGAAGGTCTTGTTTATGGCACTGCTAGAATAATTCACAAAGGCGCTTCAATTCATTTATGGGAAATTAAAATTACAGATGAAGCTGGAAAAATGATCTCTATATGTAAACTTACTAATATGGTTTTGCCAAAAAAAGTAAGAAACAGTAAATAATCTATAATGACTGATTTTTTAAATAAAGTAAACCAGCATTTTCAACAAAACTTACCCTTCGTAATTTACAAGAAGCCCAACACAAAATTAATGAAAGGGCTTTTTCAAAACGACAGTAAACTTAATTTCAGTGAAAATTTATCGGAAGCAGGTTTTGTTTTTTCTTCATTTGATGAAAATCTTAAGATATTAATTCCTAAAAATAATTCTCAAGAAATCACTATTGAATTTATACCTCAAACCGTTCCTTTAATTCCCAAAATAGTATCTCAAATAGATGAATCTGCCAAGAACAATTTTGAATTATTAGTTTCAAAAGCTATTCAAGAAATTGAAACTGGTACTTTTTCAAAAGTAGTATTATCAAGAAAAGAGATTATTTCATTACCCAATTTCGATTTAAATTCATTATTTGTTAAATTAGCAAGTATCTATCCTGCTGCCTTTACCTATTGTTGGTTTCACCCAGTAATTGGCTTGTGGATGGGAGCCACACCAGAAACTTTATTAAAAGTAAATGGAAATAAATTTCAAACGGTAGCTTTGGCAGGTACTCAATTATATGAAGGTTCTGAAGAAGTGCTTTGGCAAAATAAAGAAAAAGAAGAACAGCAATATGTTACCGATTATATAGTTGATAGCCTAATCAATTCTGTTTCTGAAGTTCAAATTTCAACACCTAAAACCATTAAAGCTGGAAATTTATTGCATCTCAAAACTGCTATTCAAGGAATAATTGATAAAAAAACCAATCTGAATGATTTAGTGTTACTTTTACATCCTACACCTGCAGTTGGTGGTTTACCAAAGATAAACGCCATTGATTTTATAAATAAAAGCGAAGGTTATAATAGAGAATATTATGCTGGTTATTTGGGTGAAATTAATTATGATGACCATTCTGAATCGGATTTATATGTAAATTTACGTTGCATGAAAATTCAAATGAATACGGAGCTCAATACCGCTCATTTATATATTGGATGCGGAATAACTAAAAGTAGCATCCCTGAAAAGGAATGGTTTGAAACAGTAAATAAAGCAATGACTTTAAAAAATGTAATACTATGAAATTAGATATACTTGCCTTTGGAGCGCATCCTGATGATGTAGAATTAGGTTGTTCAGGCACATTAGCTAAAGAAATTTCTCTAGGGAAAAAAGTTGGAATTATTGATTTGACTCGGGGTGAATTAGGAACACGAGGGTCGGTTGAAATTAGAAATAAGGAATCGGAAGCGGCATCTGAAATACTTGGAATCTCGGTTCGTGAGAACTTAGACATGCGCGATGGGTTTTTTATAAATGATGAAAATCACCAATTGAAAGTCATCGAAATGATTAGAAAGTACCAACCGGAAATTGTAATTTGTAATGCTATTGACGATCGGCACATTGATCACGCAAAAGGAAGTAAGTTAGTTTCTGATGCCTGTTTCTTATCTGGATTAGTAAAAATAAAAACTTTGTATAACAACCTTCCGCAAGAGGCTTGGCGACCAAAATTAGTTTATCATTACATCCAATGGAAGAATATTGAACCTGATTTTGTGGTTGATATTTCTAATTTTATTGACAAAAAAGAAGCGGCTATTTTAGCATACAGTTCTCAGTTTTATAATCCAAATTCGAGTGAACCGGTTACTCCAATTGCAACCAAAAACTTTTTAGATAGTATCCACAATCGCTCTCGCGAATTAGGAAGATTAGTTGGTACAGAATATGCTGAAGGTTTTACTGTTGAAAGGTATTTGGCTGTCAATAGCTTAGGAGATTTGATATAATTATTTATTTTTTTCCTTTGTAAAACAAAAACTTTTGCCCTATATTTGCACTCGTTAAAAATGGTGGTTGTAGCTCAGCTGGTTAGAGTATTGGTTTGTGGTGCCGAGGGTCGCCGGTTCGAACCCGGTCAGCCACCCAGAAATGCAAAAGCTTCGAAGTAATTCGGAGCTTTTTTTGTATCCAATATCAATCATATAGGATAATTTTGAATGATATAATTTACCTATTTTTGTAATTATAAAATGATAATTTGAGAACCTCAATACACAAAGAAATTTCTAATTCTAAGTTGTTTAAATCGCAACTTTTAACTTGGGCACAACAGTTCCGAGAAGTCGTTTTTTTAGATAGTAATGACTACCCTCAGAAATATTCAAATTACGATTGCATTCTCGCCGCTGATGCTTTTACGTCAATAACAACAGATTACCACAACGCTTTTGAAGATTTAAAACAATACCAGCAAACTTCAAAAGATTGGATTTTTGGTTATTTATCCTACGATTTGAAAAACGATACCGAAGAATTAAACTCGTCAAATTATGACGGATTGCAATTCCCAGATTTGTTTTTCTTTCAGCCTAAGAAATTATTTTTACTTAAAAATGATCAATTGGAGATCCAATATCTAAACATGTGTGATGATGAAGTAGAAGAGGATTTGGATTCAATTCTAAATACTTCAATTTCTACATCTGAAAATATAAATCCAATTGAAATTCATCAACGTATTTCTAAAGATTTATATCAGGAAAAAGTTTCAAAAATGCTGCAATATATCAATAAAGGCGATATTTATGAAGCTAATTTTTGTATGGAATTTTATGCAGAAACAAAGATTAATCCGCTGGATAAGTTCTTTTCATTGAACGATATTTCAAGGCCTCCTTTCGCAGCATATTTAAAGAATAATAACTATTTCTTATTGTCGGCTTCACCGGAGCGGTATTTGAAAAAAGAAAATAATAAAATTATTTCTCAACCAATTAAGGGAACATCAAAGCGTTTTCCTGATATTGAAAAAGATGTAATTTCTAAAAATAATCTAGCTTCAGATCCTAAAGAACGCTCGGAGAATATTATGATTACCGATTTGGTAAGAAATGATTTGTCTCGAACAGCTAAAAAGGGATCGGTTGAAGTGGAAGAATTGTGTGGTATTTATTCCTTCCTACAAGTGCATCAAATGATATCAACTATTACTTCAATTTTAGACAATCAATATTCTGCATTAGATGTAATTAAGAGTTCATTTCCAATGGGAAGTATGACTGGAGCACCCAAAATTTCAGCTATGAAAATCATTGAAGAATTAGAAGAAACCAAACGAGGATTGTATAGTGGTAGCGTGGGTTATTTTACCCCAAATGGTGACTTCGATTTCAATGTTGTAATACGAAGTATATTATATAATAGTAAAAATAATTACGTTTCTTTTTCTGTAGGAAGCGCTATAACTGCTTTATCAATTCCAGAATTAGAATATGAAGAATGCCTTTTAAAAGCCGAAGCAATGATTAAAGTATTGAATAACAATTAGTTTTACTTTATTCCTTAATTAAAATAACTATTTTTGATTATGATTGAAAAATTCCAATCTCATTTATCCAATAATTTTCCCTTTTTAATAGGGAAAAAGCTATTATTGGCCACAAGTGGTGGGTTGGACAGCATGGTGATGGCTCATTTATTTAAGTCTTTGAACTTTGAATTTGCATTAGCGCATTGTAATTTTCAATTGCGTGGTAACGAAAGTCTTGAAGATCAATTTTTTGTTAAAAAATTTGCTGATGTAAATGCCATTCCTATTTTTATTACTCAATTTGATACCCTGTCATTTGCGACAGATTATAAACTTTCAACCCAAGTTGCAGCTCGCGAACTCCGATACAATTGGTTTTATGAATTGCTAGAAACTAAAAATTACGATTATATTTTAACTGCACATCACGCTGATGACAACATTGAAACGTTTTTAATTCATCTTGTTAGAGGCTCTGGATTGGAAGGATTTACCGGAATTCCAACTCAAAATGAGTCGGTAGTCCGTCCATTATTGGCATTTAGTCGCGAAGATACAGCGAATTATGCTGCTGCAAATGCAATTCAGTGGCGCGAAGACAGTAGTAATGCTTCGGATAAATATTTACGCAATAAAGTTCGTCACGATATTGTTCCGCTATTTAAGGAATTAAATCCTAGTTTTTTATCTTCCTTTCAAAACACTCAAAAATATTTGAATGAAGCACAGGCAATGGTTGAAGATGCGACAATTATGATTTATCAGCAAGTGGCAACTGAGGTGAATGATGAGATTCATTACAATATCGACAAGCTCAAAACACTTCCAAATTACAAATCCTATTTGTACCAATGGCTCAAAGAATATGGTTTTTCGGCGTGGGATGATATTTATGAATTAGTTGATTCACAATCGGGTAAGCAAATTTTTTCGTCAGAATTCCGACTTGTAAAAGACAGAAATACTTTGATTTTAGCTCCAATTAATAAAATGGAATCTTCAGAAGTTTATTTAATAAATGAAGATCAATTTGAAGTTAATGATCCCATAAAGCTTACTATTTCAAATCAAAATTTTGATTCATATACTGATAATTCCATTATATTTGTAGACGCTGACAAATTAATATTTCCATTACAATTAAAAAGATTTGAAGAAGGGGCGGAATTTCAACCTTTCGGAATGAATGGAAAGTCAAAGAAAGTGAGTAAACTTTTCAAAGATGAGAAATTGTCGCTTTTGCAAAAGGAGAATGCATGGATTTTATATTCAAATGAGGATATTGTTTGGGTAATTGGAATTCGTCAAGACGAAAGATTTAAAATCGATACAAATACAAAAAACATTTTAAAATTAGCATTAAAATAATGAAGAAATTACTATTTACACTTTTTGCTTTTTTGGTTTTTACTAATGGATTTACTCAAATTTTAGATCCAGTAAAATGGAAATCTAAAACGGAAAAAATATCTGAAACAGAATTTAATTTAATTCTTGAAGGAAAAATTGATGCCGGCTGGCACTTATATTCCCAGTTCACTCCAGAAGGTGGACCGATTCCACTTGAAATTCAATATGCTGATAGTGCAGGAAATTATGAGTTGGTTGGAAAAACCAAAGAAAGTAAAACCAAAAAGGAATTCAATCCCGTTTTTGAAGTAGATGAAATTTTCTTCGAAAGTAAAGTAGTTTTAACTCAAAAAATAAAGATTTTAAACTCAAAAGTTTTATCTATTAAAATGGTTATTGATTATCAAACTTGCAAAGAGGTTTGCATTAACCAAAATAAGAAATTCGTTTTTGAAATTCCTAAAATACAAGAAAACGAACAAGTTTCTGTAGTTAAAGACGCGGTTTTAGTTGATACCAATTCCTCTTCTAAATCAACTTCTACAGAAATAAAGATTCAAAAAGCAACTCCAAAAGAACCTAAAAAGGAAGACGAAAAAGGCTTATTTTCAATTTTCTTGATTGCCTTTTTATCTGGATTCGCAGCGCTTTTAACGCCTTGTGTATTTCCAATGATACCAATGACAGTTAGTTTTTTTACGAAGCAAAGTAAAAACAAAGCGCAAGGAATTAGAAACGCCATTATTTATGGAATTTCAATAATATTAATTTACGTTATTTTAGGATTGTTAGTCACCTGGATTTTTGGTGCCGATGCTTTAAATGCGTTATCTACCAATGTTTGGTTTAATATCCTGTTCTTTGGATTGCTAGTATTTTTTGCAGCTTCATTTTTAGGAGCATTTGAAATTATGTTGCCTAATTCATGGGCTAACAAAGTCGATCAACAAGCGGATAGAGGAGGAATAATAGGAATATTATTCATGGCATTGGCTTTAGCTATTGTTTCTTTTTCTTGCACTGGCCCAATTGTCGGAACTTTATTAGTTGACGCCGCTTCAAAAGGCGGAATTGCTCCAGTAATAGGAATGTTCGGTTTTTCATTGGCTTTAGCTTTACCCTTTATGCTTTTTGCAATGTTCCCGGGATGGTTGAATTCCCTACCAAAATCTGGTGGATGGTTGAATACCGTTAAAGTGGTTTTAGGCTTTTTAGAATTGGCTTTAGCTTTTAAATTTTTATCCAATGCCGATTTGGTTTTACAATTACATTTGTTAGAACGCGAGGTATTTATTGCCATCTGGATCGCTATATTTGGAACGTTAGCACTTTATTTATTCGGCAAAATCACTTTGCCACATGATAGCCCATTACCGCATATTTCTGTTGGAAGATTATCTATAGGCTTATTAGTATTGTCTTTTACAATTTACTTAATTCCAGGACTTTGGGGCGCTCCTTTAAAATTAATCAACGCTTTTCCGCCCCCAATGGAATATAGTGAAAGTCCATTCGGAATAGGACAAAATGCTGTTGCAGAAACCAAAGTAGCTTTACCTGAAGGAGCAAAATATGGGCCTCATGGAATTGTAGTTTTTGATGATTATGATAAAGGATTGGCTTATGCCAAATTAGTAAACAAACCAATAATGCTCGATTTTACGGGTTTTGCATGTGTGAACTGTCGAAAAATGGAAAATACGGTTTGGGGTGAAGCGCCAATTTTACCTATTCTAAATTCCGAAGTAGTATTAATTTCATTGTACGTAGACGACAAAAGAGAATTGCCAAAAGACCAACAAGTTATGTCGTCAACAGGGGAGTTGATAGAGACAATTGGTGATAAATGGACCGATTTAATGATTTCTAAATACAAAACCAACACGCAACCTTTGTATGTAATAACAGATTTAGAAGGAAACAATTTAAATTCAACACTCCCAACAATTAGTTACACACCAGATTTGGCTGCTTATGGCGCTTGGTTGAAAGAAGGTATTTCTAATTTCAAAAAGTGATTCCAAATTAAAATTGATTAGGAAATTAATATTAATCTGTTTCTTCTAAAGTAAATATTTCATCTACTGTTCTTTCAAAATAGCGGGCTAGTTTTAATGCTAGTATTGTAGAAGGAGCATATTTACCTTTTTCCATAGCATTTATCGTTTGCCGACTAACCCCAATTTCTTTTGCTAAATCTTCTTGTGAAATATTTTTTATAGCACGAAGGACTTTTAAATTATTCTTCATCGTTGCTTGATTTATTTAATTTGTAAATCATAAAATGAAATCGGATAATAAAGAAAAGTAGCATTGCAAAAACATTTGCTAGTAAAACATTAAAATATTCAAAGCCATAAATTACTAATGTTGCAATTATCATTAATATGAAGTTTAAATAAGTTGCCCAAACTAAACTTTCATATCTAATCTTTGAAATGAATTCGTCTTCATTTTTTGTTTTTGAAAAGCTTATTAAAATCGCGCCAACGATTATTAAAACTATTAGAATTTCATCTAAAACTCCATTTTCTATTATTGTAAAAAATTTTGATTCTGACAAAAATTGATCACTGTAAAACGCAAAAACATTCATTTTAAAATAATTGCCAAAATCAATACCTGAAATAAATAGAATTAAACCTGTCAATAAACTTGGTACAAACAAAATCCAACCGAATTTTTTGTATTTGTTTGGAAATAAAAAATGTGTTTTCATAATATGTGGTTTTAAATTATTTTCAAAAGTAATACTATTTTTACAATATGTAAATTTTATTTTACTAAAAGTTTAGTTTATTTTACAAAATTAATATTTAACTGTAATATTTTGCTATTCCATTTAGATTATAGGTACTTTAGACAAATATAAAATATACGCCATGTTAGTAAAAGTATTTGGAAGTGCCGTTTTTGGCGTTGAAGCCACCACAATAACTGTAGAAGTTAATATCGATAAAGGGATTGGATACCATCTTGTAGGCCTTCCCGATAATGCCATTAAAGAAAGTAGCTACCGAATTGCAGCTGCCCTAAAAAACAATGGTTACGCCATGCCCGGCAAAAAAATTACCATAAATATGGCTCCTGCCGATTTACGCAAAGAAGGATCTGCCTATGATTTGACTTTGGCTATAGGAATTCTAGTCGCTTCCTCACAAATTCAAACTACCGAATCTGATAAATACATAATCATGGGAGAGTTATCTCTTGATGGAAGTTTGCAACCCATTCGTGGTGCTTTGCCTATTGCTATTAAAGCCAAAGAAGAGGGATTTAAAGGTTTTTTTCTTCCAATTCAAAATGTAAAAGAAGCAGCTATAGTTTCAGGGTTGGATGTTTATGGAGTTGAAAACCTACAAGAAGTTATTGATTTCTTGGAAGGAAAGGGAACTTTGCAGCCTACAATTATAGATACTCGTGCCGAATTTAATAAATCACTAGACTTCCCTGAATTCGATTTCAGTGATGTTCGTGGTCAAGAAAGTATTAAAAGATGCATGGAAATTGCAGCTGCCGGCGGTCATAATATTATTTTAATTGGCCCACCAGGTGCAGGAAAAACAATGCTTGCCAAAAGATTACCAAGTATATTACCACCAATGACTTTGCGAGAAGCATTAGAAACTACCAAAATCCACAGCGTGGCAGGAAAATTAAAAGAAGTAGGATTAATGAACCAACGCCCTTTTAGAAGTCCCCATCATACGATCTCAAATGTAGCACTCGTCGGAGGCGGTAGTTATCCTCAACCTGGCGAAATTTCGATGGCGCACAATGGCGTTTTATTTTTAGATGAATTGCCTGAATTTAAAAGAGATGTATTGGAAGTTATGCGCCAACCTTTAGAAGACCGGGAAGTGACTATCTCTAGAGCTAAATTCACTGTTACCTATCCTTCCTCATTTATGCTAGTGGCCAGTATGAATCCAAGTCCGAGTGGTTTTTTTAACGACCCCGATTCGCCACAAACCTCTTCGCCACATGAAATGCAACGGTATTTGAGTAAAATTTCAGGGCCTTTATTAGATAGAATCGACATACATATTGAAGTTACACCCGTGCCATTTGAAAAATTATCAGATGATAGAAAATCAGAATGCAGTATTGATATTCGAAAAAGAGTTACCGCTGCTCGTGAAATTCAAACTACCCGATTCGAATTAATGGAAAAAGTACATTATAATGCTCAAATGAGTTCCAAGCAAATTAGAGAGTTTTGCGCCTTAGATGAAGTTTCAAAACAATTATTAAAAACCGCCATGGAACGATTGAATCTATCCGCAAGGGCTTACGATCGAATTTTGAAAGTAGCGAGAACAATCGCCGATCTGGAAGCAGCAGAAACCGTAGTTTCCTCCCATATTGCAGAAGCAATTCAATACCGAAGTTTGGATCGTGATGGTTGGTTGGGATAAAAAAAACCGCTTTGTAAAGCGGCTTTTTTAATTTTATTCTAATACAAACTAGGAAATTTTGCAGGATTGTCTTCGTGCATCATTTCGTATATTTTTTCATAAATATCTTCAGTGGAAGGTTTTGAAAAATAATCGCCATCAGTTCCGTAAGACGGACGGTGTTCTTGTGATGTAAGTGTTTTCGGTTGGCTGTCCAATTGGAAATAACCTTTTTGAACCTCTAATATCTGTTGTAAAATATAAGCAGAAGCACCACCCGGAACATCTTCATCGATCACTAATAAACGATTTGTTTTAGAAATACTCTTAAATATATCGTGATTTATATCAAATGGCAATAACGATTGAACGTCAATAATTTCAACATCTATTCCCACTTCCATTAACTCTTTTGCTGCTTGCTCAACCAATCTTAAAGTAGATCCATAAGAGACTACCGTAATGTCTTTTCCTGATTTTATGGTTTCCACCACACCAATTGGAGTTTTAAATTCACCTAAATTCAAAGGCATTTTTTCCTTCAATCGGTAACCATTTAAGCATTCAATTACTAATGCTGGCTCGTCTGTTGTTAGTAAAGTATTGTAAAATCCTGCTGCTTTAGTCATGTTTCGAGGAACCAAAACGTGAATTCCACGAATGGCATTTATAATCATTCCCATTGGGGATCCTGCATGCCAAATTCCTTCTAAACGGTGGCCACGTGTTCTAATAATTAAAGGTGCTTTTTGACGTCCGGCCGTTCTGTACTGTAGCGTAGCCAAATCATCACTCATGATTTGAATTCCATATAAAAGGTAATCCAAATATTGAATTTCAGCAATTGGGCGTAAGCCACGCATAGCCATTCCAATTCCTTGACCAATTATTGAAGCTTCGCGAATTCCAACATCGGCAACTCTTAACTCTCCATACTTCTCTTGCATTCCTTCTAATCCTTGGTTCACATCACCAATATTTCCTGCATCTTCACCAAAAACTAAAACCTCAGGGAATTTTGTAAATAAGGCATCAAAGTTGTCTCTCAATATCAAACGTGCATCCACTTCGGCAGCGTTTTCATCTACCTCAGGCAAAACTTGGTTAACAGAATGAATATTAGTATCTGAAACAGAAAACAAGTGCGAACTAAATTTAGGTTGGATGGTTGCCGTAGCGTTTTTAATCCATTTTGATAAAGTGTTTTTCTCTGTTTCGGAGCTTAATTTTCTAAGTATTTTTCTAGCAGTTGAAAGAAGGTCTTTTCGAATAGGTTCTTTAATGGTAGCCAATTCATTTGCCAATTGGTCAATATAACTGCTATTCTGAGATGATTTTGCAATTTCTTTTAACAGTGAAACCAATTCGGTTTGTTCTGCTTTTAAGGGAGAAATAAATGCATTCCATGCTGCTTTTTTACCTTCTAGTACCTCATTTTTTGCTTGATTAGAAAGGACTTCAAGTTCTTCTTCAGTAGAAAAACCGTTTTCAATTAACCATTTCGTCATTTGCTTTAAGCAATCAAATTCTGCCTCCCAAGCCAATCGCTCTTCATTTTTATATCGTTCGTGAGAACCAGAAGTCGAGTGTCCTTGGGGTTGAGTTAATTCTGTTACGTGAATTAAAACGGGAACATGTTCTTCTCTTGCAATTTCAGCTGCTTGTTTATAAACACTAACTAAAGTAGCATAATCCCAACCATTTACCGTGATAATTTCATAACCGTTATTATTCTCATCACGTTGAAAACCTTTTAAAATTTCAGAAATATTTTCTTTCGTAGTTTGATGTTTTGCATGTACAGAAATTCCGTATTCATCGTCCCAAACACTTATAACCATCGGAACTTGTAGTACTCCAGCGGCATTTATTGTCTCAAAAAATAATCCCTCAGATGTGGAAGCATTTCCAATTGTTCCCCAAGCAACTTCATTTCCTTTGTTGGAAAAAGAATTTTTTTGTTCTAAACCGTCAACGTTTCTATATATTTTTGATGCTTGTGCTAAACCAAGAAGTCTCGGCATTTGCCCAGCAGTAGGGGAGATATCAGCACTAGAATTTTTAATTTTTGTAAGATCATTCCAATTTCCATTTTTATCCAAGGAATGTGTTGCAAAGTGACCACCCATTTGACGTCCGGCACTCATAGGATCGTGCTCAATGTCAGTGTGACCATACAATCCTGCAAAAAATTGTTGAATGGATAATTGACCAATAGCCATCATAAATGTTTGATCGCGATAATATCCAGATCTAAAATCACCTTCGCGAAACGCTTTCGCCATTGCTAATTGTGGAACTTCTTTACCATCACCAAAAATACCAAACTTGGCTTTCCCAGTTAGTACTTCGCGTCTCCCTAATAAACTGCATTCTCGACTTATACAGGCAATTTTATAATCGTTTAAAACCTCGATTTTAAAATCTTCAAAAGTCATCGCTACAGTTTCTGATTGCATCATATTTTATTTCTTTAAATTGAAATCGTAACAAAAATATACAAAAAGGATTGATTTACATAATTCTTCACATAAAATACAATTAAATTATCTCTAACGATATCTTAATATCAAGACCAATAATTATTAATTCTTTAATCAATAAGAGTGTTTACTAAACAAAACCCAATTAAATTGTAAGTTTCTATCAATTTAATTGGGTGTTTAATCTAATTTAGTAATCTATATTAATCTAAAAATTCGGTGATAAATTGTATTTTTTATAGAAATTATCTAATACTTCAATCACTTCATCTTCAGTATCTACAATTTTTATCAAATTTAAATCCTCTGGACTTACATTCTTGTATTGCTCAATTAATACCGTTTTTATCCATTCCATAAGTCCTTCCCAAAATGAGCGTCCAACTAAAATAATTGGAAATTTTCCTATTTTTTTAGTTTGAATTAAGGTAATCGCTTCAAACATTTCGTCCAAAGTTCCAAATCCTCCTGGCATAATAACAAAGCCTTGGGAGTATTTAACGAACATCACTTTTCTAACAAAGAAGTAATCAAAATTTAAGTTTTTATCTCGATCGATATATGGGTTATAATGCTGCTCAAATGGCAAATCGATATTCAAACCCACCGAAGCACCACCACCTAAACTCGCACCTTTATTACCCGCTTCCATAATTCCAGGCCCACCACCAGTAATCACACCGTAGCCCGCTTTTCCAATTTTGAAAGCAATTTTTTCAGCCAATAAATAAAACGGATCGTCTGTTTTGGTTCTCGCAGATCCAAATATGGTAACGCAAGGCCCAATTCTACTCATTATTTCATACCCATTCACAAACTCCGACATGATTTTAAAAATTCCCCACGAATCATTGGCGCGAATTTCATTCCATGTCTTTTGCTTCAGTTTGTCCTGAATTACTTTGTCCTCATCATTATTAAAATCTTCTAATTTCATAGTATTATTTTTTGGAGCTATTCCCGCTGTTCGTTACAATCCACGCTAAAAAGCGTGGGATTTTCACTGCCATCGGGGCTAGGGGATTAGTTATTATACTCGTTTACTATTTAAAAATACGAATTTTTTAAAAAAAATCAGCTTACTAAAGTAACTCTTTTTTTAAAAATTGAGCAGTGTAGCTTTTTTTATTTTTTACAATTTCCTCCGGAGTTCCTTTGGTAACGACTTCTCCGCCACCTTTTCCACCTTCGGGTCCAATATCAATAATATAATCTGCTAATTTAATTACGTCCATATTGTGCTCAATAATTAATATAGTATTTCCTTTATCAACTAATTTATTGATGACTTCCATTAATACTCGAATGTCTTCAAAATGAAGTCCAGTGGTAGGTTCGTCTAGTATGTAAAAAGTATTTCCAGTATCCTTTTTTGATAATTCGCCAGCCAGTTTAATTCGCTGTGCTTCACCACCTGAAAGGGTAGTACTTTGCTGACCTAGAGTAATATAGCCTAATCCAACATCCTGAATGGTTTTAATTTTTCGATGAATTTTTGGTATCATTTCAAAAAATGGAACTGCTTCATCAACAGTCATATTCAATACATCCGATATTGATTTTCCTTTGTATCGAATCTCTAGCGTTTCTCTGTTAAATCTCTTTCCTTGGCATGTTTCACATTCTACATAAACATCGGGTAAAAAGTTCATTTCTATTGTTCTAACGCCTGAACCTTCACAAGTTTCACATCTTCCACCAGCGACATTAAAACTAAATCTTCCCGCTTTATAACCGCGAATCATACTTTCAGAAGTCATCGTGAAGAGATTTCTGATTTCTGTAAAAACCTCTGTGTAAGTAGCAGGATTTGATCTTGGTGTTCTTCCAATTGGACTTTGATCTATATCAATTACTTTATCAATATGTTCTAAACCTTCAATTTTCTTATAAGGTTTTGGCTTTTTCACCCCATTAAAATAATACGCATTTAATATTGGATAAAGCGTTTCATTAATCAATGTCGATTTTCCACTTCCTGAAACTCCTGTAACGCAGGTAAGTTTTCCTAAAGGGATTTCTATAGAAACATTCTTCAAGTTATTTCCAGACGCACCAGTTAATTTTAGAGTTTTTCCATTTCCAGAACGCCTCTTTTTTGGTACTTCAATTTTCATCTCCCCATTTAGATACATCGCAGTAATAGTATGCTCTTTCAATATTTCTGCCGGTGTTCCTTTACTTATAATTTGACCACCAAATTTACCTGCTTTTGGACCGATATCAATTACATAATCGGCACGCTCAATCATGTCTTTATCGTGTTCAACCACAATAACAGAATTTCCAATATCTCGTAATTGTTCTAAGGAATGAATCAATTTATCGTTGTCTCTTTGGTGCAAACCGATACTTGGCTCGTCTAAAATATACAAAACACCTACAAGTTGCGAACCAATTTGCGTAGCCAATCGGATGCGTTGCGCCTCACCACCCGAAAGTGATTTTGAACTTCGACTTAAAGCCAAATAATCCAAACCTACATTCATTAAAAAGTTCAACCGATCTTTAATCTCTTTGATTACCTCAGAAGCGATAAGTTTTTGTTTGTCAGATAAATGGTTGTCCAAATCATTAAACCAGTTCGTTAAATCGGAAATATCCAAATCACTTAATTCAACGATATTTTTTTCATTTATTTTGAAAAATAAAGATTCCTTTTTTAATCTCGATCCTTCACAAACGGGACATTTCACTTCGTCCATAAATCCCGAAGCCCAACGCTTAATTGTTGCTGAACCACTTTCATCGTGTTGGTTTTTAATAAAGTGAGAAATCCCTTCAAAATCTATTTTATATTCTTTGGTAATCCCCAATGTTTTTGACTCCACAGAGAATTTATCTTTACCGCCATTTAAAATAATTTCCATGGCTTCCTCAGAAATTTTTTCAATTGGATCGGTAATTTTGAAATTATATTTCTCACCGATAATCTCCAATTGCTTGAAAATCCAAGTCGATTTGTATTCGCCTAAGGGAGCAAAACCACCACTTTTTATCGATTGTTTAGGATTTGGAATTATCTTATTTACGTTGATTTCATTGACTGTTCCTAAGCCATTACAGTGTTCGCAAGCACCTTTTGGAGAATTAAAGGAAAATAAATTTGGCTCTGGATTTTGATAGGAAATTCCGGTGGTAGGACACATTAAATTCCGACTAAAATAACGTACAATAGCAGAATCTTGATCCAATACCATGATCACATTTTCCCCGTGATGCATCGCTGTTTTGATACTTTCTAAAACTCTCTTATCGTTGTCTTCGGTTGAATCTATTAGCACTCGATCAATTACGATCTCTATATCGTGAGTTTTGTAGCGATCCAATTTCATTCCCACAGTGATGTCTTTTATTTCTCCGTTGACACGAACTTTCAGAAATCCTTGTTTGGCAATTTGTTGGAATAACTCACCATAATGTCCTTTTCGTGCTTTAATTATCGGTGCTAGTATATTAATTCGCTTTCCATTAAAATCTTTAATGATCAAATCTTTAATCTGCTCATCATTGTAGGAAACCATTTTTTCTCCTGTATTATAGCTGTAAGCATCGCCACCACGAGCAAAAAGCAATCGAAGAAAATCATAAATTTCAGTGATGGTGCCCACAGTAGAGCGGGGACTCTTGCTAGTGGTTTTTTGTTCAATGGCAATTACCGGGGAAAGTCCGTCGATTTTATCTACATCAGGTCGTTCTAAACCGCCAAGAAATTGACGTGCATAAGCCGAAAAAGTTTCCACATATCTTCGTTGTCCTTCGGCATAAATGGTATCAAATGCTAGTGAGGATTTTCCAGAGCCGGAAAGCCCAGTGATCACAACTAATTTTTCTCGTGGAATGGAAACGTCAATATTTTTCAGATTATGAACTCGCGCTCCTAAAACTTCAATTGTATTCTCTTTATCTAGCATATTTTTCATCAAAACGCAAAGTTACCATTTTGAATTAAACTTTCGTTACAACGCTTATAAAGATTTAGTTAAACTTAAACTTCAATTTACTCAATAGTCATTGTTTTCAACATACTTCGGTAAGCTTCAAGTGCATTCGATTTGGATATAAATCCGTGGTATTTTCCATTTTTAATTACCGGAAGGAAAACCACTTTTGTTTTTTCAAATTTATCCATTACCGTTTCCATGCTATCTGTTCGGTAGATAATTTCTTTCGGCGGATTCATTACTTCATTTATTGGAGTGTATTTTACTTTAAAATCGCTGAATATAATATCTCGAATCTCATTAAAATAGATTACCCCAACTAATTCTTTATCGTCATTTACAACTGCAAATACCACCTGTTCTGAATGTGAAATTAATTCCACCAAAGCCAGTAAATTATTTTCCAATTTTACGGTTAAATAATCCGTTTGAATGATTGTATTGATTTCCAAAGTAGCTAAAATATTAGTGTCTTTATTACTTGTAAATGCGTTTCCTTTTCTAGCTAAATTTTTGACATCTAAGGAGTGTTTTTCAAATCTTTTTGAAATCGCAAAACTGATTGATGATACGATCATCAAAGGAATCATCAGGTCATAGCCACCTGTAATTTCAGCTATTAGGAATATTGCAGTTAAAGGAGCATGGAACAAGCCACTTAAAATTCCTGCCATTCCCACCATTGTAAAATTGCTAATAGGCAACTTAGTAAACCCCGATAAATTAATTAATTTAGAAAAGAAAAATCCAGTGTAAGATCCTAAAAATAGTGAAGGAGCAAAATTTCCACCGTTTCCACCACTACCAATTGTAATTCCTGTTGCAAATACTTTTAGTAACATCGTTGCGCCAATGAATAGCAACAATACCCAACTATTGTTTCTAAAATCACTGAACAAGGTATTTTCTAATAATTGCCCGGGATCATTTTCTGATAATATTCTAATGCTTTCATAACCTTCACCAAATAATGTGGGAAAAACAAAAATGATGATAGCCAATAACGATGCGCCAAAAATTCCTTTTTTATAGGGGCTTAATTTTAATCTTCCGAAGAAATGTTCTACTCTTTGAAAATTTCTTGAATAATATATTGCTATAAATCCGGTGAATAAACCCAGTAATATGTAATAAGGTGTAAAGTGATAATTGAACGATTGCTTTTGATCGAAATTCAACAAAACGCTTTCGTCTAGTACCATTTCTGAAACTAAAGCACCTGTTGCTGCAGCGATCATAATTGGGGTAAAAGCGGAAATACTTACATCCACTAACAACACTTCTATTGCAAATAAAACACCCGCTATCGGTGCGTTAAATGCTGCTGCAATTCCTGCTGCTACGCCACAACCAATTAATAAAGTTCGGTCTTTATAACTCAGTTTGTACCGTTGGGAATAATTCGAACCAAAGGCTGCACCTGTAATAACAATTGGACTTTCTAGCCCCGCAGAACCTCCTAAACCAACTGTTAACGAGCTGGTTACAATTTGAGCATACATTTGTTTCCTAGGAATAATACTCGATTTTTTGGCTACAGCGTATAAAATCTGGGACGTACCTTTTTCAATAGTTCCGCCTAAAAGTCGTTTTACAACTAATAGCGTCAAGAGGATTCCAACAATTGGTAAAACACTATTAATAAAACTCAATTTTAATATTCCGTTGATTTCTGTGGCAAATGAAAACACTGAATGCGCAAAACTCTTTAGTATAATTACGGCTATTGCAGAAGAGATTCCAACCAATACACTTGACATAAAAATAAATTGTTTTTCAGTCAGTTTTGATTGCGCCCAGCCTACAGCAGACTCCAATTTATATACGATTTTTTTCAGCATTTTCGTTTTGTAATGTGCGAAATTAATTTTATTAAATGGTTATATCAGTTTTCTTATAGCTTCTTTTCTGCTCAACGGTTTCAAGTCAGTATTATTAACAAAATTTAGCACCAAACCCGGGTTTACACTTCCGTATTCTCTTAGCGCCCAGCCAATTGCCTTTTGGATAAAAAACTCTTTTGATTGGGAGTGTTTCACACATTCTGAGAAAAGTAATTCGTAATTGGTATTCTTTTTATATCCCAATTGGAAAATAATCGCACTTCTATTCAGCCACATATTATTTGAATTAGAAAAGCGCTCGATTACTTTTTCGGTTTCATTTGGAAATTCCATTAAATACTGTCCCAATAGGTATTTCGAAATAGTATCTACGCTGTCCCACCAAGAATTGGTTATCAAAAAGGTTTCTATCAACTTAATATCGTCTTTACGATAGTTTTTTTTCAAATTTTTTATCAGAATTTCAATACCACAATAATGCAATTCACGATATTCCTTGTTCAATAATATCAAAGCGATTTCCCTATAATTCTCAGAAATTTCTTGTTGGTTTGATTTTAATAAATCGAGGAAAATAGCTCTTCTTTCAGTTGTTTTAATGCCATAAAATGAAAAAAAGTCTTTCATATACTTCTTCATTTGAAAGGCATTTTCCTCGTTTTTATTTTGATTGAAAGTAGTTTCTAATTGGGAAATAAAATCCATTTTTTTCTTAAAAAATTCGATTTACAAAGTAAGTAATTTTTTCGAAGAAAATTCCTTTAATTCTGCAAAGAAATGGATGAAATCTTGCTCAAATTCTGAATAATAAAGGTTTAATTCGGTAACAGAATTTCGCATCATTGAAACGTTTTTGGTGCGTCGGTCCATTTGCGTAAGTATTTTCTCAATTCCATCAATAGACCGGTAATTTAACAACCAGTTTTGCTCAATCATAAAGGGTTGCATTAACTTCGCTTTTTCGGTTAAATGCGTTTCGTAAGTAGTTAGTGAAAGATAGAATTTTTGAACAAAGTCTTCTAGCAATTCTTCGGAATAGTGATTCCAATTTTTTGCCAAAAAGTGATCGAAAAAGACATCTACAATCACTCCGGAATAATGGTGGTAGTTTGAATGTAATCGTTTAGTACATTTTCGAAATAGAGGATGTACATCCGTGAAAGTATCAATGGCTCGGTGAAGAACAATTCCTTTTTGTATTTCTGAATCAAAAGAAAGGTATTTATTTCCGCGAACGCCATCAGCAATAAAGTTGCCAATTTTAATAAAATCAGAAGGTCCCGAAAGGTAAATGTGCGCTAAAAAATTCATTCTTCGAAAGTAAGAATTTTATTCCAAATGAATCTG
The DNA here is from genome assembly GCA_021740105.1 of Flavobacterium sp. GTDB lineage: Bacteria > Bacteroidota > Bacteroidia > Flavobacteriales > Flavobacteriaceae > Flavobacterium. The sequence goes on along the minus strand of JAIPAM010000002.1, from coordinate 238,333 downwards.
AAACCTATATCAAATTATTATATTTGCACAAATATTTTAAATCATGACTTTAATAAAATCGATATCAGGAATTCGCGGAACTATTGGTGGAGTAGTAGGTGATAATCTTACTCCTGTAGATGCAGTAAAATTTGCTTCTGCTTATGGAACCTTCCTTAAAAATAATAGCAATAAAGATAAATTAACTGTAGTTGTAGGTCGCGATGCTAGAATTTCAGGCCCTATGATTCACAATTTAATTACCAATACTTTAATAGGTTTGGGAATTGACATCATCGATTTAGGTTTGTCAACCACTCCTACAGTTGAAATCGCAGTTCCTTTAGAGAAAGCAGATGGTGGAATTATATTAACCGCTTCTCACAATCCGAAGCAATGGAACGCCCTGAAATTATTGAATAGTAAAGGGGAATTTTTGAGCGCAGCAGAAGGGGAGTTGATCCTAAAAATTGCTGAAGAGGAATCGTTTGTCTTTTCTGAAGTCGATGAGCTAGGTACTATTTCTGAAAATGAGGCCTACATGGACATTCACGTTGACGAAGTTTTAAACCTCCCTTTAGTAGATGCGGAAATTGTAGCTAAACGCAAATATAAAGTTGTTGTTGATGCCGTAAATTCTTCTGGTGGAATCATCATCCCTAAATTGCTTGAGCAAATGGGGGTAGAAGTAGTAAAATTGTATTGTGAACCCAACGGACATTTTCCCCATAATCCAGAACCGTTAAAGGAGCATTTGGGTGATATTTGCAAATTGGTTTTGGAAGAAAAAGCCGACTTCGGAATTGTGGTTGACCCTGATGTGGATCGTTTGGCATTTATTTCAAATGATGGCGAAATGTTTGGAGAAGAATATACATTAGTGGCTTGCGCCGATTATGTGTTGAGCAAAACTCCAGGTAATACGGTTTCAAATATGTCGTCTTCAAGGGCTTTACGAGATATCACTAACAAACACAATGGTTCTTACCAAGCAAGTGCTGTTGGGGAAGTAAATGTAGTAGAATTAATGAAAGCTACTAATGCGATAATTGGTGGTGAAGGCAATGGTGGAATTATTTACCCCGAGTTACATTACGGTCGCGATAGTTTGGTGGGTGTGGCATTATTCCTAACTTACTTGGCTAATCAAGAGAAAACTGTAGCGGAGTTGCGGGCGAGTTATCCTCAATATTATATGAGTAAAAATAAAATTGAACTAACTCCTCAAATAGATGTAGACGCCATTTTAGTTGCCATGACTTCCAAATATAAATCAGAAGATATTACCACAATTGATGGAGTGAAAATAGATTTTGCTGAAAATTGGGTGCATCTTCGTAAATCCAATACCGAACCTATAATTCGTATTTATACCGAAGCCAAATCCCAAGAAGAAGCTGATGCTTTAGCATTGAGAATTATAGCTGAAATTAAAGAGATCGCGGGGATATAATTAAGGTTCATAGCTCTAAAGATTGAAGATTTAAGTTGCAGTGATCATAACTCCTTATAAAAAAAATGCCTTCATTTCTGAAGGCATTTTTTAATTGTTGTAGTTGTAGTAGTTTATATTATAAAGCAGATTTAACTGTTTTGATAATTCTTGCAGCAATTTTATATGGATCACCGTTTGATGCTGGACGACGATCTTCCAACCATCCTTTCCATCCTTTTTGCACAACCATTAATGGTATACGGATAGAACAACCTCTGTCAGAAACTCCATAAGAGAAATCGTGAATTGACGCTGTTTCGTGTTTACCAGTTAAACGTTGGTCGTTGTAAGCTCCATAAACTGCGATGTGCTCTGCAGTTACTGGGCGGAACGCTTCGCAAATTCTTTCATAAGTAGCTTGATCACCACATGTTCTTAATACCTCGTTAGAGAAGTTAGCATGCATACCAGAACCATTCCAGTCAGTATCTCCTAGTGGTTTTGGGTGGTATTCAATATAGTATCCGTATTTTTCAGTTAAACGATCTAATAAATAACGGGCAACCCAAATTTCGTCACCTGCTTTTTTTGCTCCTTTAGCAAACAATTGGAATTCCCATTGTCCGCAAGCAACCTCTTGGTTAATCCCTTCAAAGTTAATTCCAGCAGCGATACATAAATCGGCATGTTCTTCAACAAGAGCTCTACCGTGAGTGTTTTTTCCTCCTACTGAGCAATAGTACATTCCTTGTGGCGCAGGATATCCGCCTATCGGGAAACCTAATGGCAATAATGTTTTAGTATCCATTATAAAATATTCTTGTTCGAAACCGAACCAGAAATCACCGTCATCATCAATAGTAGCTCTACCATTTGAAGAGTGAGGAGTACCATCAGCATTCATAACTTCTGTCATTACTAACCAACCATTTTTTCTAGTAGGATCTGGGTAAATAGCAACGGGAACTAACAAACAGTCGGATGAACCACCTTCAGCTTGTTTTGTAGAGGAGCCGTCAAAAGACCAATTTCCGATTTCTGCTAAAGTTCCTTGAAAATTCTCATGTTCTTCCACTTTAGTTTTACTTCTTAAATTTTGCGTTGGCACGTATCCATCCAACCAAATGTACTCTAATTTAATTTTTGCCATGGTTTTTTAGTAATTAAGTTATTAATTATGGCGCAAAAATAAATAATTTATTCATAACTCCTAAAAATTAGGGGGTATATTTTATTAACAATGAATTATTTTGGTTAAGAACTATTTTTTAGGGGGGTATAATAATTTTAATTTAGTTTTTAAGAGTATAATTTTTGTAATTCATTAATTAGGGTGTTTATAATTTGAACATTTTATTATATTTGTAATCAAATGAACTAATTTATAACAATAAATAACAATTAGTATGGCAAATTTACGTTTTCAGGCTCTGAGAGAAGCATCGAATAGATCAAGTATTAAGTTTGAAGAAACCAATAAAAAGTCAACCATATTTGGTTCGAATGTTTTTAACGATAAAGCGATGAAGCAGTTTTTGACTTCTGATGCGCACAAAGCGGTTAAAGATGCCGTTCAATTTGGTACTAAAATTGACAGAAAATTAGCCGACTACATTGCCATGGGAATGAAAGAATGGGCCTTGTCTAAAGGAGTAACTCATTACACCCATTGGTTTCAACCTTTAACAGGAACCACAGCGGAGAAACACGATGCTTTTTTTGAAACTTCCTATGACGGTAGTGATCCTGTAGAGAAATTTGGTGGAGCACAATTGGTTCAACAAGAACCAGACGCCTCTAGTTTTCCAAATGGAGGAATTAGAAATACGTTTGAAGCTAGGGGATATACTGCTTGGGACCCTACCTCGCCAGCATTTATATATGGTACCACATTATGCATTCCAACGGTTTTTATTTCGTACACCGGAGAAGCCTTAGATAATAAAATTCCATTACTTCGTGCCTTATCTGCCATGGATGAGGCAGCTACTGATGTATGTAAATATTTTGATAAAAATGTAAAAAAAGTTACCGCAACTTTAGGTTGGGAGCAAGAGTATTTTTTGATTGATAAATCGTTATTTAATTCGCGTCCCGATTTAATGATGACAGGTAGAACGTTAATTGGTCATACCTCTGCCAAAGGACAACAATTGGACGATCATTATTTTGGTTCAATACCGACGCGAGCTTTGACCTTTATGCGAGATTTAGAACAAGAATGTATGCTTCTTGGAATACCGGTTAAAACGCGTCATAATGAAGTTGCCCCAAACCAATTTGAGTTGGCACCAATATTTGAAGAAACCAATCTTGCTGTGGATCACAACTGCTTGTTGATGGACGTGATGAATAAAGTAAGCGAGCGCCATGATTTAAAAGTGTTATTGCATGAAAAACCATTTAAGGGGGTAAACGGATCAGGAAAACACAACAACTGGTCACTGGCAACAGATACGGGAGTTAATTTATTGAGTCCAAGTAAAACTCCGATGAGCAATTTACAATTTTTAACTTTCTTTATTAATACTATAAAAGCAGTAAACGATTACGAAGCTTTATTGCGAGGATCAATTGCTACTGCAAGTAATGATCATAGATTAGGAGCTAATGAAGCGCCGCCTGCCATTATATCAGTTTTTATTGGAGAACAATTAACGAAGGTTTTAGCAGAATTAGAAGGAGTAACTACTGGTAAATTATCACCGGAGGAAAAAACAGAATTAAAATTGAATGTAGTAGGTAAAATCCCAGATGTATTATTGGACAATACCGACAGAAATAGAACTTCTCCATTTGCCTTTACTGGAAATAAATTTGAATTTAGAGCGGTAGGATCTTCAGCTAACTGTTCGAATGCAATGACTACTTTAAATACTATCGTTGCCAAACAATTAAAAGATTTTAAAGTAGAAGTAGACAAATTAATTGACTCTAAAGGCATGAAAAAAGACGATGCTATTTTCAATGTTTTAAGAGAATATATTAAAGTTTCTAAAAATATCCTTTTTGAAGGTGACGGTTATAGCGAGGCTTGGGAAAAAGAAGCGGCGAAACGCGGATTAAGTAATTCGAAAACAACTCCAGAAGCGTTAAAAGCGAGAGCTTCAAAACAAGCCTTGGATTTATTTTCGGAAATGAAAATTATGAATCACGTGGAAGTAGAAGCGAGATATGAAATCGAGTTGGAAGAATATACCAAGAAAATTCAAATAGAAGGTCGCGTTTTGGGAGATATGTCTCTGAATCATGTAATTCCTACAGCCATTAGATATCAAAATACCCTGATTGAAAATGTAAAAGGAATTAAAGAGATTTTCGGAGCTGAATTTGAAAAAATTGCTAAAGAGCAAATCCGATTAATCAAAGAAATTTCTGTTCACATTGAGGGCATTAATTCAAAAGTAGATGCAATGACGAACGCCAGAAAAAAGGCAAATGCGCTAACTGATGCTCAAAAAATGGCGGATAACTATTGTAATCAAGTCAAACCTTACTTTGAAATTATCAGAGAGCATTGCGATAAGTTAGAACTATTAATTGATGATGAAATTTGGACTTTGACAAAATACCGTGAGCTGTTGTTTACTAAATAATAAATTAACCATTTTCTAGTTATTATAAATTAAGTCTTAAGGAAAGAATTTTAGTTCCCTATCCTAACTAAAAAAAAGTCATAACTTTGATTGTATTTAAAAATATCAATTTCAAATTAAAATAATGAAGTTCAAACTATTATATATCTTATTGCTTATAGGCATTGGAAGAATAGCAGCTCAAGAAAAATTGGAAGTTTTCTTTGATTTTGATAAATACGATATTAATATGGGCGCCAATCAAAAACTCTTGGATTGGGTAGCTTCCTCAAAGAATATAGAAGTCCAAAAGATATATGGGTTTTGTGACTGGAAAGGGTCAAGTGTTTACAACGATTCACTTTCTTGGAAGAGGGTTCAAACGGTTCATGATTTTTTAAAAGAAAGAAATGTAAAAATCAAACCAGATTACGAAATTAAAGGATTCGGTAAAGATTTTGAGCAATCAAAAATTCAATCGGAGAATAGAAAAGTGACGGTGATTTATCAATTAATAAAAGTACCAGAACCAAAAACAAAAGAACAGCTTAAATTAGAAGAATTGAATAATTCTTTGAAAAACTCTAATATTGGTGATCATATTAAGTTGGACAACCTTTATTTTTTTAATAATTCTGCGCGGTTATTACCAAATTCAGAACCTGTATTGTATGAATTATTGTGCGTGATGAATGACAATCCAAAATTGAAAATTGAAATTCAAGGTCATATTTGTTGTCAAACACTTCCGGGGGTTTATGACGTTTCGCCCTCCCGGGCAAGAGCAGTTTGGATGTTTCTAATTAAAAACGGAATCAATAAAAACCGCATGTCTTTTAAGGGATTTGGAACCTCGAGACCAATACATCCTATACCTGAAAAATCAGCTCAGGAGGAGGAGGACAATAGACGAGTAGAGATAATGATTTTGAGTAAATAAATTATTTCCCTCAATCGTAATTTCACATCCAAAAATTCAGATTATCTTTGCAAACAACTACACAACAAAAAATGAGTTCAGATACAAGTAAAAGATATGCTCTTCGAGGAGTTTCCGCATCAAAAGAAGACGTTCATAATGCTATTAAAAACATTGATAAAGGGTTATTTCCCAAAGCCTTTTGTAAAATTGTCCCTGATTATTTAACCCAAGACGAAGACTATTGTTTGATAATGCACGCTGACGGAGCTGGAACTAAATCCTCGTTGGCTTATATGTATTGGAAAGAAACGGGGGATATTTCTGTTTGGAAAGGAATTGCTCAAGACGCATTAATCATGAATATCGACGATTTGTTGTGTGTAGGAGCAACTGATAACATTTTACTTTCTTCAACTATTGGAAGAAATAAAAATTTAATACCTTCAGAGGTAATTTCAGCTATAATTAACGGAACTGAAGAATTAATTTCCGAACTTAAATCCTATGGTGTAACAATTCATTCTACTGGTGGTGAAACTGCCGATGTGGGAGATATAGTTAGAACTATTATTGTAGATTCAACTGTTACCGCAAGAATGAAACGTAGCGATGTAATTGATAATGCTAATATTCAAGCGGGTGATGTAATTGTAGGTTTTGCTTCTTATGGCCAATCAAGTTACGAAACTGGTTACAATGGAGGAATGGGAAGCAACGGATTGACTTCTGCAAGGCATGATGTTTTTGACCATTATTTAGCTAATAAATACCCGGAAAGTTTTGACGCTGCCGTTCCTAACGAATTGGTTTATTCAGGTAAAGTAAAATTGACCGATGCGGTAGAAAATTCTCCAATAGATGCTGGTAAATTGGTTTTATCACCAACACGTACTTACGCTCCAATTATTAAAAAAATACTAGAAAAGTACCACTCTGATTCTATTCACGGAATGGTTCATTGCAGTGGTGGCGCACAAACCAAAGTGTTGCACTTTGTAGATAACGTGCATGTGATTAAAGATAATTTATTTCCAGTACCGCCTTTATTCCAATTAATTCAAGAGCAATCTAAAACGGATTGGAAGGAAATGTACCAAGTTTTTAACTGTGGCCACCGTATGGAATTGTATGTTTCGAAAGCTGTTGCAAATGACATAATCGCAATCTCAAAATCATTTAATGTTGATGCTCAAATTGTCGGAAGAGTAGCAGCATCAGATTCAAAAAAACTAACCATCACCAGTGAGTATGGTGTTTTTGAATATTAATAGCAATTTTACAACTACTTTTTAACTTTTTAACTTTTGAAACTTTAAACTTTAAACTTTAAACTTTTTTTCAATGTACGAACTCGTTTTTTGGAATTATAAAGAAGGAATTTATCTTAACAATCACCTTGTTTATGAAGCAATTGCTAAAGAACAATCAGTTGATGGATTAGAAGAACTTCCTACAACGGTAATTGTCAATAGAATAAATTCGCTTTTTTCAAAATGGGAACGCGTAGATGAAAACAGTTGGAAAAACAACAATGGTCCTGGTGCTTTTCATGTTCGAACTACCTCGCAAAGTATAAAAATAGATTGCTATGGAACCGAAGGGAAAACCATGGACATATTGGTTGAGGCATTAGAGGAATTCAAATGTCCATTGTACGACCCGCAAGTGCCAGAGCGGTTCGATGGAGTAGAGTAGTGGTAAAAAAATAAGCTATGAAAATAAATTTAAAACACGGAATTGACCAACTCGTTTTCGGTATGAAGCAAAACGATGTAATTGCTATTTACGGAAAACCCAATAGAAATTATAAAGATGAAGACGATAACGTGATTTTTTCTTACAATACTTTGAAAATGCGCTTGACTTTTTATAAAGACGAAGACTTTAAATTAGGTTATATTGTAGCTTCAAGTTCTGAAATGGAATTATTTGAAAATAAAGTGATTGGTAAAAATATAAGTGAGGTTAAATCTCAATTGAATACTAAGGGAATTACTAAATTTACTCAAGAAGAATTCGATACTTTCGAGAACTATTTTAATGAAGACAATTGGATCATTTTCCAAACGGAATTTGATGAGGTAGTTAAGTTTGAAATAGGGGCCATCATCAATGATAAAGATGAATTTGATTGGAAATTTAAAGGTTAATTCAATATAAGCAAATAAAAAAGGTGTTCAATTTGAACACCTTTTTTTATTAACATGATTTTAATTATTTTGCTTCATTCGCAACCGGAGGAGGAATACCTTCTAATAATTCAATTTCAAAAATAATATTCGAATTTGGTGGAATCACGTTTCCAGCTCCTCTTTCACCATATCCTAATTTAGATGGGATGAATATCATTGCTCTATCACCGATAGATAATTTATTTAGGCCTTCTAAAAATCCTGGGATCAATCCGTCTTTTTTACCATATTGAAATGGGAAAGGTTGGTATCCGTTTTGATCTGCTCTATTTTTATCAAATTTACCATAGACTTTATTCACTTCTTCATAGCTACTGTCAAAAAGAGATCCGTCCTCAAGAAATCCAGCATAGTGAACAAATATATTGGCTCCATCAGCTGGTTTTACACCAGCGCCTTTTTTGAAAATAGTATATTCTAAACCTGTTTCAGTTTTAGTAGCAGTAGCTCTAATTGCTGATAATTCAGCAACTTTTGCCGCTTTTACAGGACCGTATTTTAAATCATATGCTTTTTTTGCTTCAGCATCAATAACAGCTTGTTTCGCTCTTGCCTCAGCTTGAACTGCAGCTTGTTTCGCATCGTCACCAGCTTTATTAGCATAGTAATCAGCAAATATTTTCGGAGCATCGAATTTTTTTGCGTCAGCACCCACTCTAGAAATAGTCACTTTTTGCATTACATCGTCTTGTACAATTGCATTTACAACATCCATTCCGCTAATAACGTGACCGAAAATAGTATGTTTTCCATTCAACCAAGGCGTGTCTTTGTGCGTAATAAAAAATTGGCTACTATTAGTTGCAGGACCAGAATTTGCCATAGCAAGAATTCCACCTTTGTCAAATACCAAATCAGGAAGACATTCATCTTTAAAACTATAACCACAACCTCCAGAACCATTTCCTGCTGGGTCACCCCCTTGAATCATAAAATCTTTAATCACTCTGTGGAATTTTAATCCATTGTAAAAAGGTTTTCCTTTCAATTTTTCATCTGAAACGAAGGTATTGGTACCTTCTACTAAGGATATAAAATTAGCAACAGTAACAGGCGCTTTTTTATATTCTAATGTCAATACAATTTTACCTTTTGATGTTTCAAAATTGACAAATATCCCTTCATTTGAATTTGTATTTGCTTTTTTAACTGTAGTAACAGGTGATTTCGTACCAACTGCTTTCTTTGTTTTTTGTGCATAAATGGAAGTTGTAATTCCAAAGAACAATAAAAATAATACTTTAAATTTCATTTTATTTTGTTTTATAATATCCTTACTTTTTTGCTTTTTGCTGGGATTTCAGGTTTATTCCCTATTTATTTTTTGGATTATTTTCTAATAATTCAATCTCGAAAATGATATTGGCATTGGTAGGAATCACATTTCCAGCCCCAGCTTCCCCATAACCTAATCTTGAAGGAATGAATAATACCGCTTTATCGCCAAAAGCGATGTTTTCAATTCCTTCGATAAAACCAGGAATCATTCCGTCCTTTTTACCTGCTTGAAATGGAATGGGTTGGTATTGATTTGCATCCGCTCTTTGTTTATCAAATTTCCCGAATTCTTTTGCCACATTTTCTAAACTGGTATCGAATAAAGTGGCATCTTCAAGAAAACCGGCGTAATTTATAAATATATTTGCTCCTGCTGCAGGTTTTTTTCCATTTCCTTTTTTAACAATTGCAAACTGTAAACCGCTTTTTGTGGTAATACAGGTTTCTCTTAATTTGTTAAAGTAGGCAATCTTCGCATCGATTATTGGTTTGTATTTTTTCAAATAGAATTTTTTATTTTGTTCTTCAATTAAAGCTTGTTTTTTCAAGTTTTGTTCTTCATTTGCAAAGAAATTACGAAATACTTTTACCGCGTCAAACTTTTTTGCAGCTTCTCCTTTTCGGATAATCGTAATCGATTTAATCTCGTCATTTTGTACAATTGAATTAACAGTTTCCATACCATTTTCTACTACATGTCCAAAAATAGTATGCAATCCATTTAACCAAGGTGTTTCAACATGCGTAATAAAAAATTGACTGCTGTTGGTTCCAGGACCCGAGTTTGCCATGGCTAAAACTCCGCCTTTATCAAATGCTAAATCGGTAATTTCATCTTTAAATTTATAACCAGTATCGCCACTTCCATCTCCTAATGGGTCTCCACCTTGAATCATAAAATCGGCAATTACACGGTGAAATTTCAAGTTGTCATAAAAAGGTTTCCCTCTAAATTTCTCGTTTACATAGCTATTATTTCCTTCAGCTAGGGTAACAAAATTAGCTACAGTAACGGGAGTTTTTTCATATTCTAATTGAACTAGAATAGTACCTTTATTGGTTTCTATTTCTGCATATAAACCATCTTTTAAATTGCTGTGGGCATCTTTACAAGATATAAAGGTTAAGATAAATACAATAAATAAACTAATTCTCTTTTTCATTTGTTATTACTTTTGATCTATTGGTTTACTTTCTTCAGGTTTAAAATCATTCAATGTTACTGTGCAAATTATAGGTTGATTGGCACCAATTCTATTTTCATCACCATGATATCCATAGGCTACATGCGATGGAAATAAGAAAGTTATTTTCTCCTTTTTATGCATTAGTTTAATACCGTGACGCAAGCCTATAATTATTTTTTGCTCTTTATCTACATGATATTCTTGTGGTTTTAACTCCAATTCAGAATAAATAATATTTCCTCTTAAGTCTTTAATTTCGTAATTATAATAAGCGATATCTCCTTTTCTGGGTCTTAATGTATCTTGATCGTTTTTACTTTCATACAAATACCAATATCCTTTTTTGGAGGAGATATAATTGTAGTCGGGGTTGCTTTTAATTATTGAATCAATTTTTGTTTCCTCGGAGGCAATTAGTTTTTTATTTCGCTCTGCCGATTCTCTCATAAAAGTTCCTGATGATTCTGAAATGGGTCTTCTCGCTTTTTGTTGACTACAACTCAAAACGAATATAGCTGAAAATAATAAGGACACTATATTTTTAATTTGTTTCATTTAAATTGCTATTTTGAGTTATTAATTTTTCAAATTTATTGATAGTTTCTTGCATTGACAAATCTGATTTCCCCCCAGCAGCATTAATATGCCCGCCACCATTAAAATGGTCTCTAGCAAATTGATTTACATCAAAATCACCCTGGGAACGGAACGATATTTTAATGATATTCTCTTCTTTGTTTTCAATGAAAATTGCGGTAAATAGAATCCCTTTTATAGTCAATCCGTAATTTACAATTCCTTCGGTATCGCCTTTTACATGATGAAAGTCGTCTAATTCGGTTTGAGTTAATGAGATATAAGAAGTGCGGTATTTTTCTAGCACTTTCATATTTTGCAATGCTCTCCCTAGTAATTGTAGACGATTATAAGAATTGTTATCAAAGAGTAAGTTTGGAATAGTTGTATTTTCAACACCTAAATCAATTAATTTGGCTACAATACGGTGGGTTCTGCCAGTGGTTTTAGGATACCTAAAAGAACCAGAATCGGTTAAAATTCCGGTATATAAACAAGTGCCTATTGTTTTGTCGATTAATGAGGTTTGCTCTAAAAATTCAATGAAATTATAAATCATTTCGCAGGTTGAACCAAAATCAGTATCTGAGTAGGTAAATTCGGCATAATTATCAGGTTTTTGATGATGATCAATCATTACGAAAGGACAGGAGGCTTCTTGCAGAGCCGATTCCATTTCACCTACACGGTGCAGTGCGTTGAAATCTAAGGTAAAAATCAATTCCGCTTCATTGATAATTTTTGTGGTAGCTGCTTTTTGCTTTTCATAAATCAGGACTTTCTCTGCAGCAGGAAGCCAATCTAAAAATTCCGGAAATTCATTTGGAGAAATCACCACTACTTCGTGGTTTAATTTTAACAAAAAATGGTATAAACCCAATGTTGATCCCATCGCATCTCCGTCAGGATTTCGATGTGGAACAATAACAATTTTTTTAGGTTTCGATAAAAGTAATTTTATCTTATTGATGTCAAAATTTTTCATAGGATGCGAAGTTACATTTTTTTCACAAAATAGAAACATTTTAACCAATTCTTACCAATTTATTTTGCAATATTCAGCCCGAGCCAAACAGCAAATAATCCAATAATTACGCTTAAGCCGATATAGATAAACGCCATTCCTGATTGGTTGTTTTGAAGTAAATTGATATTTTCAAGGCCAAATGTAGAAAAGGTAGTATAGCCGCCACAAAATCCTGTTATGAAAAACCACTTGATATTGGAGTTTACCAAATTGTTTTTTTCTAATAATGCAATTGCAATTCCAATTAAAAAACAGCCAAGAACATTAGTAATTAAAGTGGCTAATGGAAAAATAGAGGCGTAATATTTTTGCAATAAAATAGAAGTTAAATACCTAAATACACTCCCAATTCCTCCGCCAATAGCAATTAATAATAAAGTTCTAATCATAAAAAAATTACTTTGATGTGGCTATCACAAAATTCAATTTTAGTTTAACGCCAATCTGCATTAAGTCAACTAAATCTTGCACTTTATTATCGGCAGGAACTCTAAGAACTACCGTTTTGTCACCAGAAATTGAAGTTTTTTCTAGTAACATTTGCTCTAAATTTTCAAACGCAACTTCCTGCTTGTCGATATAATATAATTTATCTTCAGTAACAGATAAACTAATATGGTCTTTATTGGTACTTTCGTTAGAAGCTGCCTTTGGCAAAGTCAACTTAATTACATTTGGATTTGCTAATGTTGATATAATTAGAAAAAACAAAAACAAAAAGAACATAATATCACTCAGTGAAGAGGTAGGAATTTCAGCGTGAAAACGCTTATTTCTTTTAATTGCCATATTATGGTTGTTGAATTACTTTAATAATTTCTAAGGTTTGTTTTTGAACTTTCAATGAAAAGTGATCTATCATCATATTGAATAAATGGTAAGCTGAATAGGCAACAACACCAACCACAAGTCCGGCTCCGCTACTAATCATTTTTTCATATAAACCTCCAGATATTGTTTGTATATTTAAATTCCCAGTGTTTGAAATGGTATGAAATATCTTAATTACTCCAGATATGGTTCCGATAAAACCTAAAATAGGTGCTATACCAGAAATTAAGCCCAAATAACCCAACCCTTTTTCCATTTCTGCAATCTCCACATTCGCAGTTTTTTCCATTACCGATTCAATTTCGCTAATTGGTCTACCTATAATTGAAATTCCACTTTTAATAATATTGCCTGAAGCAGTATTTCCTCGTCCGCACATCATTATTGCATTGTCAATTTTACCTGATTTTAATTGGATTCTTACATCATTAATCATGTTTTCGTCTTGTCGAGTGGCTTTCTTAATTGATAAATATCTTTCTACAATCACATAAATACAAAAGAATAGTAAAATGATAATTGGTATTATCATAATCCCACCTTTAAGTAAAAAATCTAAATAAGAAACGGAATCTGTTGTGCTCGGAGTAGAATTTGCATTTGCAACAGCATTGGAAATCGTGTCGGAAGCAGCTGTTGAAGATTGAAGGAAAAAGTTTAAAAACATAACTGTTGTTTAGGTTTAGTAAGATTACAAATTTCAATATTTTTTTCTAAAGAAGCTATAAAAATAGATAATTTTTTATACGGCTATTTCATAGTTACTTATAACGATAATTTTTTAGTATTAGTATTTATATTAGGAGTTCAATTGTATACTTGTTTTATGAGAATAGTTCTATTTAATGTAAATTATAATAGTTTTATAAGCTAAGTTTATTCTAATTTTCTAATATTATTTTCCTAAATTTGCCCTTTAAATAGATGTAGAATTTCTATTAAAACTTCATCATAACACACAATTTTACCTTTGCACATGCAACACAATGTACTTATTTTAGATTTCGGATCGCAATACACACAACTTATTGCGAGAAGAGTTCGCGAGTTAAATATCTTTTGCGAAATTTTCCCTTACAATAATTTTCCTAGCGCTTTATCAAGTTATAAAGCAGTTATTCTTGGTGGAAGCCCCTTTTCAGTTCGTTCTGATGACGCGCCACATCCAGATTTATCTCAAATTAGAGGAAAATTACCAATGCTAGCGGTATGTTATGGTGCACAATATTTAGCTCATTTTAGTGGAGGAGAAGTGGCCGCTTCAAATACTAGAGAATACGGAAGAGCCAACTTATCTTATATCAAAGACAACGAACTTTTCTTTGAAGGGGTTTCAGATAATTCTCAAGTTTGGATGAGCCATAGCGATAGTATTAAAGCGTTACCTACAAACGGTGTAAAGTTGGCTAGTACTAACGATGTTGAATTTGCAGCCTATAAAATTGAAGGCGAAACAACTTATGCAATTCAATACCACCCGGAGGTTTTTCATTCTACAGATGGAAAATTAATGTTGGAGAATTTCTTAGTGAAAATTGCTGATGTGCCACAAACATTTACTCCAAATGCTTTTGTAGGTGAAATGGTTTCAGAATTGAAAACGAAACTACAAAATGATAAAGTGGTATTAGGGCTTTCAGGAGGAGTAGATTCTACTGTTGCAGCTGTTTTATTGCACCAAGCAATTGGAAAAAATTTATACTGTATTTTCGTCAATAATGGTTTGTTACGAAAAAACGAATTCGAAAATGTACTGGATCAATACAAAGGAATGGGCTTAAATGTAAAGGGTGTTGATGCATCTAAACGATTTTTAGACGCCTTAGCCGGAATTGAAGATCCAGAATTAAAGAGAAAAGCCATTGGTAGAGTTTTTATCGAAGTTTTTGACGATGAGTCAAATCAAATACAAGATGTAAAATGGTTGGCTCAAGGCACAATATATCCTGATGTAATTGAATCGGTTTCTGTAAAAGGGCCTTCTGCTACTATAAAATCCCATCATAACGTGGGTGGTTTACCCGATTATATGAAATTAAAAATTGTTGAACCATTGAGAATGCTTTTCAAAGACGAAGTGAGAAGAGTAGGAGCAACATTAGGAATAGACCAATTATTATTAGGTCGTCATCCGTTTCCGGGTCCTGGTTTGTCTATTCGTATTTTGGGTGATATCACTCCAGAAAAAGTACGTATCTTGCAAGAGGTTGATGCTGTGTTTATTGATGGTTTAAAATCGTGGGGATTATACGATAAAGTATGGCAAGCTGGTGCCATTTTACTTCCTGTAAATAGTGTGGGTGTGATGGGCGATGAGCGTACTTATGAAAAAGTAGTTGCGCTTCGTGCGGTTGAATCTACTGATGGAATGACAGCTGATTGGGTACATTTGCCTTATGATTTCTTGATGAAAGTTTCCAATGATATTATCAATAAAGTTCCGGGTGTGAACAGAGTGGTTTATGATATTAGTTCAAAACCACCGGCAACAATTGAGTGGGAATAATTTAATTTCTATATAAATAAAAAAATGTATAAAAAAGTAATTTTAGTTTTTGTAACCTTAATTTCATTTGCAGTAAACGCTCAAATTTTTACAAAGCACAAGGTGGTTAAGGGAGAGACTATTACTCAAATTGCTCAAAAATACAATTGTACTCCTTCAGAAATATACAATCTGAATCCCGATGCTCAAAATGGAATTCAACTCGATGCTTTGTTGGTTATTCCAATTGGTAAAACAACCGTTTACTCCAATAATACTCATATTGTAGCTGCTAAAGAAACGCTTTATAGTATTTCAAAATTGTATTCTATGTCTGTTGAAGAAATTCAGAATGCTAATTTAGCTATTCTAAGTGAAGGTTTAAAAGTGGGACAAAATTTGGTTATCCCAATTAAGTCTGCAACAAATTTACTTGCTGCTGCAAATAAACCTCGGATTGACAAACCATTAATGAAACTTACTAAATCTACTTCTAGCAGTCCTAAAGAGTTGGTTTTTTTATTGCCATTTAATATATCAAAAATTGAAGGTGACACCATAAACACCATCCCTTCTAAACTAAAAAAAGATAAATTTTTAAACATGACTTTGGATTTTTATTCTGGAGTCTTGATGGCTATTGATTCCGCTAAAACCATTGGGTTGAATATCAATATAAAAATTTATGATTCAGAAGAAACCAAAAATACTTCTTCAATTCCGAGTTTAATCCAACAAAATAAATTTCAATCTGCTAATGCAATTATAGGTCCGTTTTACCAGTTGAATATTGAGAAATTATCTCAATCTTTAGGTAGTAATTCAGTTCCTATTTTATCACCATTATCCAAAGAAACAGGAAAATCATCTTCTACTATTTATCAATCGATGCCTTCTAACGAAAATTGTAAAGCAGCAATGATAAATTACATTGGTAAAAACAACGGCAATCTAGTTGCGTTAATCGATACTAAAAAGGCCTCATTAAAAGATTTTTTGAAGTCCAATAATTACAAAAATAAAATAGTTGGTTTAACACCAACAGGATTAGTTGTTAAAGACAGTTTGCGCAAATTATTGGTGAGAAACAAAATGAATTATATTATTTTAGATTCACAAAAAACAGGTTTTATTTTGGCTGCTACCAATGCGATGATTAGTTTAATGACTGATTATCAGTTGCAAATGGTGATTCTAGAGCCCAATCCAACCTTAGATTTTTATGAAATTGATTTGAATAGATTGGTTAAATTGAAAATGATGTATCCTTCAATTGTTCGAGAAAATTTATCTCCAGAGGCAGAACTATTTAGAAATAAATACAAGAAAATCAATAAGATATTTCCAAACCAATTTGCCGTTCGGGGATTCGACTTGGCTTTTGATACCATGATGAGATTGTCACAAGAGGAGGATTTTAAAACTGTTTCAGAAAATTATGTTACCGAGCAAATAGAAAACAGATTCAATTACAGTAAAAATTCTCTTGATACCTATAGTAATAAAGGGATTTATATTCTAAATTACGAATCGGACTTGACTTTAAAACAGGCTTCAGAATGACTTCAAAAATAACGTATTTAGGCGATTTACGTACTTCATCCATTCATTTACAATCGGGTTCTGAAATTATTTCAGATGCTCCAATTGACAACAACGGAAAAGGAGAAGCTTTTTCTCCTACCGATACGGTTGCTAACGCATTAGGAAGTTGTATGTTCACCGTTATGGGAATAAAAGCGCAAGATTTGAATGTTGATTTATCCAATTCTACGGCGGAAATCACCAAAGTTATGGCTGCCGATCCAAGACGTATTTCCGAGATTCACGTAGTATTTAATTTTAGTGCTGTAACCGATGCTAAAAACAAAACCATTTTGGAACGTACTACCATGACATGTCCAGTTTATTATAGTTTGCACCCTGATATCAAAAAGGAGATTACTTTTAATTGGAAATAAATTTTGGATAAAAACCAACAAAAGCTAATTGACTTGGCGCATACCAAAATGCCTTTTGGTAAATACGCGGGCTATTATTTAATTGATATTCCCGAATATTATATCGTTTGGTACCGCAACAAAGGCTTTCCAAACGGTGCTTTGGGCGAACAACTCCAATTGGTTTATGAATTAAAATTAAATGGGTTAGAAGATTTAATTCGAAATATTAGAAAGAAGTATTGATTTTTGTTTTTTTATTGGATTTTCAACCCAATTATTTTTTAAATACTAACTATTTTAATTCCATATAATCTAATTATTTTCGTACTTTTGCCAAGTTTTTTACACAACAACAACACACAATACAATGGCTCAAACGAAATATATTTTTGTTACTGGCGGAGTTACTTCTTCATTAGGAAAAGGAATTATTGCCGCTTCATTAGCAAAATTATTGCAAGCAAGAGGATATCGCACTACAATTCAAAAATTCGATCCCTACATCAATGTGGATCCAGGAACTCTTAACCCTTATGAACACGGAGAATGTTACGTTACTGATGACGGTGCTGAAACCGATTTGGATTTAGGACATTACGAGCGTTTTTTAAACGTTCCAACCTCTCAATCTAATAATGTCACCACCGGTAGAGTTTACCTTTCCGTTATTGAAAAAGAACGTCGTGGTGAATTTTTAGGAAAAACAGTTCAAGTGGTTCCTCATATTACCAATGAAATTAAGGAAAGAATGCAATTGCTTGGTAAATCAGGTAATTTTGATATTGTAATTACTGAAATTGGAGGTACTGTTGGTGATATCGAATCGTTGCCTTATATTGAATCCGTTCGTCAATTGGTTTGGGAATTGGGAGAAAACAACGGAATTGTAATTCATTTAACTTTAGTGCCTTTCTTAGCTGCTGCTGGTGAATTGAAAACAAAACCAACGCAACATTCTGTTAAAACATTAATGGAAAGCGGAATTAAAGCCGATATTTTAGTTTGTAGAACAGAACATGAATTATCAGAAGAATTAAGAAATAAATTGGCTTTGTTTTGCAATGTAAAACGAGAAGCAGTAATACAATCAATCGATGCATCAACTATTTATGAAGTGCCACTTTTGATGCAACAAGAAGGTCTTGACGTGGTTGCATTGAAAAAATTGGATTTATCGCAAAAATCAAATCCAGATTTAGTCAATTGGAATACTTTTTTAAGCAGATTAAAAAACCCAAAACATACCGTAAATATTGGATTAGTAGGAAAATATGTTGAATTACAAGATTCATACAAATCGATATTGGAAGCTTTTATTCATGCTGGTGCTGCCAATGAAACGAAAGTAAATGTAATTTCAATTCACTCTGAATATTTGGACTCAGAAAATGCCTCTGAGAAATTGAAAGACTTGGATGGAATTTTAGTTGCACCCGGTTTTGGAGGTCGTGGAATTGAAGGAAAAATTGAAACCGTAAAATTTGCAAGAGAAAATAATATTCCCTTCTTAGGAATTTGTTTGGGTATGCAAATGGCGGTTATAGAATATTCTAGAACTATTTTAGGACATTCAGATGCCAATTCAACTGAGATGAACGAAAACACGTCTCATCCAGTTATCGATTTAATGGAAGAACAAAAAACCATAACCGATAAAGGAGGAACGATGCGTTTAGGGGCTTGGAAATGTGATATTAAAGAAAATACATTGGCACATAAAATATACGGACAAACGAGTATTTTGGAACGACACCGTCACCGTTATGAATTTAATGGAGATTATTTACAAGCACTAGAAAATGCTGGGTTAAAAGCCTCGGGTGTTAATCCTGATACTGGATTAGTAGAAATAGTTGAGATTGAGAACCATCCCTTTTTTATAGGTGTTCAATACCATCCAGAATATAAAAGTACGGTGGACAATCCCCATCCACTATTTGTGAGTTTTGTTGCTGCTGCTGTAAAATCAAAATAAAATTGTATTTTCGATCGCGAAATCGACTTTAATAAAAGTAAAATGGAAGAAAAAAAATTAGATTTAAATTCAATTATTGGCTTTGTACTTATTTTTGGAATTTTGATTTGGATGATGTATCAAAATCAGCCTTCAAAAGAAGAATTAGCAGTTGAAAAAGCAAAAAAGGAACAAGCCGCTATTGTATCTTCTAAGAAAGTGGCGTCAGAAAATATAACTTTGAATCAAGTTGATACTTCTTCTGCTTCGGTGGCTCAAATCGAAAAACTTAAAAAATCATTAGGTAATTTTGCTTATTCTGCCACTTTAGTTTCTGCAAAAGATACTGTAACCACTCTTGAAAACGAATTTATACTTCTCAAAATCTCTAATAAAGGAGGTTATATCGTTGAGGCGGTTTTAAAGAATTTTGAAAAATTCAAAAAAGGTTCGGGACAATTAGTTGAGTTAATAAAGGACAATAATTCTCAATTGAACATTCAATTGATTACCAATGACAATCATACTTTAAATACTAAAAATTTATTTTTTGAGCCTAAACTTACTAAAGTTGGTGCCAATCAAGTTCTTACCATGCGATTAAAAGCAGGTGCTAATGAATTTTTGGAATACCAATATGAGTTGAAGCCAAATGATTATATGGTTGGCTTTAATTTGCGTTCTCAAGGATTAAATAAAGTGTTAAACACTTCAAAACCACTTGATTTAGAATGGGATTTAAAAACGTACAGAAACGAGAAAAGCGCTTCATTTGAAAATAGATACACCTTATTAAATTATGAATATGGTGATGAGAAATTTAATAATGTAAGTGATGGTGAAAACCAAGAAGAAACGTTGGACAAAGTTAAATACATCGCTTACAAACAACATTTCTTTTCTTCAATATTAATGACAGAAACGCCATTTGAGAAAGCCATATTAAAGTCAAATAAGTTAGTGATTGATGAAAATAAAGATACTATTTTCGTTAAGCAATTCAATTCTAAAATGCCGTTAGCCTATTCAAATGGTGAAGTAAACTATAAAATGAGTTGGTATTTTGGGCCATCGGATTATAAAACGCTAAATAATTACGATAAAAATATAGAAAAGATTATTCCATTAGGTTGGGGAATTTTTGGATGGATTAATAAGTTTATTTTTATTCCATTGTTTGGATTTTTGAGTTATTATATTGCTTATGGAATAGCCATTATCATCTTTACCATTATCATTAAAATTGCAATGTCTCCGATAACATATAAATCATTTTTGTCTCAAGCAAAAATGAAAGTGCTTCGTCCTGAAATTAATGAATTGAATGAGAAATTTCAAAAAGAGCCTGCAAAAAAACAACAGGAAACAATGAAGTTGTACAACAAAGCTGGAGTAAATCCGATGGCTGGTTGTATTCCCGCTTTGATTCAGTTACCGTTTATGTATGCTTCTTTCCAGTTTTTCCCCTCAGCATTTGAATTAAGACAAAAGGGTTTCTTATGGGCTGACGATTTATCTTCATTTGATGAAATCATGAAATTGCCATTTCATATTCCTTTATATGGAAGTCATATTAGTTTATTCCCAATATTAGCTGCGATTGCTATTTTCTTCTACATGAAAATGACCTCTGGCGATCAACAAATGGCAGCTCCAACTCAAGAAGGTATGCCAGATATGGCGAAATTGATGAAAATTATGATTTATGTTTCGCCATTAATGATGTTAATTTTCTTTAATACTTATGGTGCAGGATTGAGTTTGTATAACTTTATATCCAATTTAATTACCATTGGAATTATGCTAGTAATCAAGAATTATATTGTTGATAATGATAAAATTCACGCACAAATTCAGGAAAACAAATTAAAAGAACCTAAGAAGCTCGGTAAGTTTCAAAGTAAAATGCAGGAAATTATGGAACAAGCGGAAGCCCAAAAAAAGGCACAGCAAAAAAAGAAATAATTTTAAAGCACTCCTAGAGTGCTTTTTTTAATAAGAACACTATTTTTATAATAATTTAGTAGTAGAAATAGTTTATAGTATTAAATAACAGTATATGAATCAGTTAATTAAAATAGCATTCCTACTTTTTTCGGTAACTTTTTTTGCTCAAAATGACATCAATAAATTAGATGCCAATGGTAAAAAAATAGGGCTTTGGAAAGGGGTTTTTGAGGATACCAGACGTCCAAGATATGAAGGTACTTTTGATCATGGTAAGGAAGTAGGGTTGTTTAAATTTTTTGATAATACAAAAGCTTCTAATTTAATTGCAACTAGAGAATTTAATTCCACAGACAATTCAGCGTATACTATTTTTTATGATATCAATAAAAATAAAATTAGCGAGGGAAAAGTACTAAACAAATTATACGAAGGATTTTGGATTTATTATCACAAATCTTCAAAATTAATAATGACCTCCGAAAATTATAAAACCGGCAAGTTAGATGGAACGAAAACCATTTATTTCAAATCGGGGAAAGTGGCTGAAATTTCAAATTACAAAAATGGAATCTTAGATGGCATTTATATTAAAAATGATGAAAGTGGAGTAGCTTTAGAAGAATCATTTTATGTGAATGGAGAATTGAACGGAATTACTACTTATAGCGCACCAGACGGTTTGATTGTTGCTAAAGGAAAATTCAGAAATGGAATAAAGGTAGGTATTTGGCAATTTTTTGAAAACGGAAAATTAGAAAGTGAAGATAATTACGATCAGCCAAATAGAATAAAATCAAAGCGCAATAAATAATAGTATTCGATTAATTCATTTAAGATGATGAAACGAGTTGTAGTTGGACTTTCCGGTGGTGTTGATTCTAGTGTTGCTGCTTATTTGTTGCAACAACAGGGCTATGAAGTTATTGGCCTTTTTATGAAAAATTGGCACGATGACTCAGTTACCATTTCCAATGAATGTCCTTGGTTAGAAGACAGTAACGACGCTTTATTAGTTGCTGAAAAATTGGGTATTCCATTTCAAACCATTGATTTAAGCGAGCAATACAAAGAAAAAATCGTTGATTATATGTTCAACGAATATGAAAAAGGAAGAACTCCAAATCCTGATGTACTTTGTAATCGAGAAATTAAATTTGAGGTCTTCATGAAAATTGCAATCAATTTAGGAGCTGACTATGTAGCTACCGGACATTATTGTAGAAAAGGAGAAATCGATACTGATGGTAAAAAAGTGTACCAATTGCTTTCTGGTGTGGACACCAATAAAGACCAGTCTTATTTTCTATGTCAATTGTCACAAGAACAGTTGGCAAAATCTTTGTTTCCAATTGGTGAATTAACCAAGCCAGAAGTTCGTGAAATTGCTGCTCAGATGAATTTGATCACCGCAGATAAAAAAGATTCCCAAGGTTTATGTTTCATTGGGAAAGTTAGATTACCCGAATTTTTACAACAAAAATTAGAAAAGAAAGAAGGCTCGATTGTACAAATTGATGCTCTAGATCCAATATACAACCAAAAACCAACTGAATTCTCCTCGGATGAAGAGAAATTAGCTTATGAATCTAATACTTTATCCTATGAACCCAATATGGGAAAAGTAGTAGCAAAACATCAAGGCGCTCATTTTTTTACTATTGGCCAACGCAAAGGATTGAATGTAGGAGGAACGAAAGAACCTCTATTTATTATTGCTACCAATGTGGATACTAATACTATTTACACCGGGTTAGGAAGTGAACATCCTGGATTGTTTAAGAAATCGCTGTTCGTCCAAAAATCAGAAGTGCATTGGATTAGAGAAGATTTAGCTATTGCAAATGGAGCTAAAATGGAGGTTATGGCTAGAATTCGTTACCGTCAAGCATTGCAAAAAGCTACTTTACATCAATTTGAAAATGGTTTGTATGTAGAATTTAATGAGCCACAATCTGCAATTACTGAAGGACAATTTGTTGCTTGGTATTGCGATGATGAATTAGTTGGTTCGGGAGTAATTTCATAAGTTTGTAATCTATTTTAGAAGCAAATGAAAAAAACACTATTGCTTATTGTCTTATTAATATCCGCTTATAGCTATTCGCAAGAAGAAGCTTGGGTTTATTTTAATGACAAACCAAATAGTCAGTATTATTTAGTAAACCCTCTTCAAATGCTATCCCAAAGAGCCTTAAATAGAAGGGCTATTCAAAATATTCCATTGGATCTTAAAGACGTTCCAATTCACCAACCTTATATAGATCAAATTGCGGCAACCCCAGGAATAACTGTTAAAGCAAGTTCTAAGTGGATGAATTGTTTGCATATTCGTGGTAGCCAAACAGTAATTCAATCATTAAGGTCGCTTTCATTTGTAGATTTTATTTCATTTGCAAATACTACTTTAAATAGAACTGGAAAATTATCGAATTCATCCAATTATTCAGCTATAAATAAAGAATTAGAATCGCAAGTGTCCTACAATTATGGGACCTCAGGAAATCAAATTCAAATGTTAAATGGAAATTATTTGCACCAGCAAAACTATACCGGATCGGGAAAAGTAATTGCTGTTTTAGATGCTGGTTTTCCAGGAGTTGACAGTGCTTCCCCTTTTCATAGGTTAAGAGAAAATAATCAATTACTTGGCGGCTATAATTTTGTAGATAGAAGCACCAATTACTATGCTATGAATTCCCATGGTACTCAAGTGCTTTCTACAATGGGCGGTTATGTTGAAAACCAATTGGTTGGAACTGCTCCGGATGCATCTTATTATTTATTTGTCACCGAAGACAGTACTTCTGAAACACCATTAGAAGAATCTCTTTGGGTGGAAGCTGCTGAATTGGCGGATAAATTAGGAGCTGACATTATCAATTCTTCCTTAGGTTATTTTCATTTTAATAATTCGAATTATAATTATTCATATAGTAATATGGATGGGAACACTGCTTTTAGTTCTAGGGGAGCTAATATTGCTTTTTCACGTGGAATGATTGTAGTAGTTTCTGCAGGAAATTCTGGAAATACGGCAAATCCGAATATTAGTGCCCCTTCAGATGCTACTTTTGCTTTAGCTGTAGGTGCGGTAAATTCTGCTAGAAACTATGCGAGCTTTAGTTCGATAGGTCCTTCCTTTGACGGAAGAGTCAAGCCAGATGTTATGGCTCAAGGGCAGTCATCAGTAGTTGCAATGCCATCAGGAGATATTGCTGCAAATAGTGGTACCTCTTTTTCAGGGCCAATTATTGCAGGAATGGTAGCTAGCTTTTGGCAAGCTTTACCGAATTTAACAAATGCAAGAATTGTTCAGTTGGTAAAAGAATCTTCCAATCGTTATAACAATCCAAATGTGCAATACGGTTATGGAATTCCTAATTTCCAATTGGCATTAAATAATGCTTTGGAAAACAATCAGTATAATTCAGAAGGATATGCTGTATATCCAAATCCGGTTTCCGAGGAAGTTATATTTTCTTTTCCTACAAATAAGATAGCTAGAGAAATTAGTATTTTTAATAACTTAGGCCAAGAAATTCTTAAATGTAACGCCATAAATCAGTTGCAATTGATTTCATTGCAATCATTTGAAAATGGCATGTATTTTTACAAAATTGTTTCCGGAAATGATTCTTTTACAGGTAAACTAATAAAGAAATAGTTGAAAAATAATTTCATATGAATAAAATCACTCAGCTTTTTAAAATACAATATCCAATAATTCAAGGAGGAATGATTTGGAATAGCGGATATAAATTGGCTAGCGCCGTAAGTAATGCAGGTGGTTTGGGTTTAATTGGTGCTGGATCAATGTATCCAGAAGTATTGAGAGAACACATTCAAAAATGTAAAATAGCAACAGACAAACCTTTTGGGGTTAATGTGCCAATGTTATACCCCAATATTGAAGAAATAATTACTATTATCATTGAAGAAGGAGTGAAAATTGTATTTACTTCTGCGGGAAATCCATCGACTTGGACTTCGTTATTAAAACAAAATGGAATTACGGTTGTACATGTGGTGAGCAGTTCAAAATTTGCCATTAAAGCCCAAGAGGCTAGAGTTGATGCTGTTGTTGCCGAAGGTTTTGAAGCAGGTGGACATAATGGGAGGGAAGAAACTACTACGTTGACACTTATTCCAATGGTAAAAAAACAACTATCCATTCCGTTAATCGCTGCTGGAGGAATTGCAACAGGAAGGGGAATGCTTGCTGCAATGGTATTAGGTGCTGATGGAGTGCAGGTAGGTTCTAGATTTGCAGCCTCTATTGAATCCTCCGCTCATGAGAATTTTAAAAATACCATTATCAATTGTAAAGAAGGGGAGACTCAAGTCACTTTAAAGGAATTGGCTCCTGTTCGATTAATCAAAAATAAGTTTTACAATGACATTCAAGAGTTATATAAAACAAATCCAACTATAGAAGATTTAAAGACTTTATTAGGCAGAGCAAGAGCTAAAAAAGGAATGTTTGAAGGTGATTTAGTTGAAGGGGAATTGGAAATTGGACAAATTTCGGGCTTATTTGACGAAATAAAATCAGCTAAAGATATTATTGACGAAATGGTTCATGAATTTGAAAAAGCCAAAAAGGAGATTCAAAATTTATAATAAGTAATGCATTAAGCATAATATGAAGAAGTTTAAAATAATAGTACTGTTTTTATTCCTTGTGATCAGTTTTCAAAAATTGGAGGCGCAAGTATATAAATATTTAGCTACAGGATTTAGTGTATTGGAAAAAGATGAAAAAGACAATTGGGGTAAATGGTCGGATTATCAAACTACCAATATCATGATTTCATTGGATCTAGATAAAAGAAGAATTGTAGTATATTCTAAAGAAATTCAGTATTATAATATTGATAGTTTTGAAAAACAAATCGAAAGCGATGACGATTTAATCTTCCCTTTTAGTTGTAAAGATATAGATGGAGAAACATTTACCATTTCATTTATTACAAGAAAAAAACAAGATTACAGAAAACAATTGTACATCAATCAAAAAGACGTCATTTTAGTTTATAACATTGTTAATTTTAAAAATTAATCATAAAAAAAGTCGCATTTAGCGACTTTTTTATTTTATACTATTTGTCTGTTAGTGTCATCATAAATTTTATGAGTGCTTTTTTTTCTTTTTCACTCAGTTTTAGATTATCAAACGGAAGTGTTTGGAATTCTAAATTCATTCCAATTCCATTTCCTCCTCCTAATTCGTAAAATTTTATTATTTCTTCCAGAGTATTGTATACTCCATTGTGCATATACGGACCTGTTTTTTCAATATTTCTTACAGTAGGTGTTTTAAATGAATATCTAAATTGTTCAATTTGTGTAGTATTGTATCTTCCTAAATCAGAATCCACAACAGCATTTTTCCACTTAATTGAATTTGGAACCCCAATAACTTCCGATTCTGAGTTGTTGTACCATGGTGGAACTGTTCCATTATATAAAGGAATAAAGTGACACGAAGCGCACTTTGCTTTTCCAGCAAATAAATTGAATCCCAATTCTTCCTCTTTTGTTAAACTTACTTTATTTTTAAAATAGTTGTCAATTTTTGCGTTAAATGGCATTAAACTCCTTACATAACTCGCAATTGCATTTCTAATTTCAAATTGGGTAATTTCATTTTTATCAGGAAACGATTTTGAAATTAATGATTTGTACGACTCTTTTTTAGCAATTCTATCCGTAATTTCTTTTGTTGATAGATTAAATTCATTTGGATTTTTCATTACTTCTTCAATTTGATTTTCTAAATCTTGAGAGCGTAAGTCATAAAAAAATGATTTTTGAAAAGCCGAATATAATACTGTTGGTGAATTTCTTGAAATTGATAGACTGTGTACTTTTATATTCGATAATTTTAATCCATCTGTGAAAGCCATGTCGGCATTATGACATGTTGCACAACTTATAGAATTGTTTTTAGAGAGGCTTTTGTCGTTAAAAAATTGCTTTCCTAATTCTACTTTTGCCGCACTTGATTTAGAATCTGCATAGGGTGAAAACGCATCAGGATTTAAGCCTTTCCCCTGCATTAAGTCAGCTAATGTTCCTTTAAATAATTTTTGACCTTCAGGACTACCATTTAAGTGATTTTTAAAACTATTTTCTAATTCAACACTCAATGGCATTAAATATTTTTTAATAAATACCAATCGATTAAAACTATCATAATCTTTGTTTTGAATTAAAAAATCTTGACAATTAGAAAACAATTTTTGACATTTTTCTTTCCCAGTAATTTCATTTTTATCTGAAAAAATAAAAAAATAGTTTTCAAGACCTACAATTGAATGATAGGTTTCTTCAATAGATTGAAATGCTACTGGAGAATCAAAACCAGTTATTCCCATAGTTGCATTTCTAATGATTTGATGTTGTAACAATTCATAAAGATGATGGTTTTGAATAGGCATATCTTTCAAATTGTTCTTTACAAAAAGCAAGTCTGTTTTTAGGATTTCAATTTCTGATTTAAATTTTGCAAGGTCTAAATCCTCTTTCGAGAAAATCAATTCTTCTATAACTTGAAAGCCTGTTGCATCATTAACGATATTATCATCAATTTTTATATCAGGTAGATTTGGACCATTTATTCTACGACTAAAACCTTGAAAATAATATTCCACAAAAGGTTCAATCTTTTTATAGTTTATTCTGCATTTTGAGAATTCAATTTTTGCTGCCTCAATTTTGGTACAATTTGACAATTGATTTAAATTGGTTCTCAAAGAATCAATATGAAGATTGACAGTTTCTTTTAAACTATCCTCTGTATTTAAATTATTTTTTTCGCAACTCGAAAATATAACTATTGCGAAGATCAATGTAATATATTGAAATGACTTCATATTTATAATAAAAATAAACACCTTATCTAAAATTGAGATAAGGTGTTTGTTATAAACTAATTTAAAAATTATCTAGGAACGTTTTTCAATATAAGTGTTTGTCCTCCAGATTTGTATGATTGAATTGAAGTAGCTCTACTTGGATTTAAAAATCTAGTTCCTTCATCCCAAGTATGTGCATGAACATTGATTGTAAATGTACCTGGAACTCCAATTACATCCGAAATATCAACCATTGCACCGTGCTCCCAGATCCCTTTTCTTAATTGATTAGGTCCAGCAGGATTGTATTTTGTACCCAACATAGAAGGATCTCCATGGGTCATGTCCATAAATATTTTCTTAGTACCTGTAGCAATATTATATTGCCAAATCAATGAATTGTGAGTCGCTTCTGGCCAGAATGAATCTCCATCTTCTTGAATATATACATAATTTTCAGTAACACATACGTTATCTGGATTGATTATATCTTGTCCTTTAACGTTTGCACCAGTTGGAGAAACATCACCATCAGCAACCACTTTTAAAGTTCCTCTTAATGGATTGTTAGCATCTAATTTCAATTGATACATTTTACCCATGTATGTTTTTTCTGTTGATCCGCTTACCCCAGTTGATACGAAATAGATTTCTCTACTATTAGCAGCAGAACCTTTACGATAATCCAAGTCTTCAACACGTGCAAACTGAATAGATTTAAGAGTAGTATTTAAGTTTTCAATTTCAGTACCAGTAAGGTTTTTAGCGTTTGGAACTTCAACAAATTCCACAGGATAGTTGTTATTCCATGTGATTGCAGTTTCGATTTGGTTTAAATCGGTTCTTCTTAAAGCATATAATGTACCGTTTTCTAAATCACCAACTGTATTAGAAACATATAAATAAACCTGACCATTTCCACCATCTTCTCCTAAAATGATCACAGTTTTTCCTGGAAAAGCATCTTTGTTTAATGGAACAGCATTTTCACCACTGAATTTACCTAAAGCTGGTTTAACTCTTGACTGGTTAGAAGGATTTGAAGCAGCAATAGGATCTATTGCATGTGTCATTGCATTTACATTTGATTCACCTGTTGTTAAAAAAACAGGACCAAAACCATTCTCTTCTGGAGTAGCCATTGTTGCAGAACACAATCTAAACATTCCACCGTCT
Organism: Flavobacterium sp.; assembly: GCA_021740105.1. Lineage (GTDB taxonomy): Bacteria > Bacteroidota > Bacteroidia > Flavobacteriales > Flavobacteriaceae > Flavobacterium. The sequence continues at coordinate 208,966 of JAIPAM010000002.1, read as the reverse complement.
GTATTTACAATGTAATCCCCTTTTACTATATTTAGTTTTTTGTCTAAATACAATCTTGAAACCGCCCATGTATTTTCATGATTGGTAACCATAATATAACCATGACCAGTTGGATTTTTGATAAATCCTTGACCATCTGGAGCACCACCATAAACCATGTTGTTTGAGTCTGGAATGATATCCTCGCTACTCACTAAAGGGTAAATTTCAACACCTGAAAAATCAGGACCCATTTTTACAAATGAAGGTGTAATAGAACGGTTTCTGAATTCAACAGTATCCGTTGGCGTGTTGGTCTCGTTGTTTTCGCATGAAATAATAGTCATTGCGGTAACGAATAAACTTAATAAATAATACTTTTTCATTTTTTTCATTTTTTAAATTAATTTTAGTTTGTTGCAAATTTATAGGGATCATTTTCAATTTCTATTTCGTATTTATTACTATTTTTTTAAATTATTGTTATTCAAATATTCAAAAGTTAAATTATTGTTTTCTATCTCTTTTTTTAAATCTTTTTAGATGTTATTAATGTATTATTTTTTAAATCTTACTAAGATATTATATTGTTATTAAGTTTCTTATATGTAATTTCGCCACTTTAAATATCCCAAACATGAAAAAAGTAATTTACCTATATGTATTGTTAGTAAGTGTTTTTCTTACTGCTCAAGAACGTCCTAAGTTGGTAGTTGGTATCGTAGTAGATCAAATGAAAATGGAATATTTATATCGTTATTCAGATGATTTGTCCTCGGATGGTTTTAAGAGATTAATGAATAATGGGTATACGTTTCACAACATGCATTTCAATTATATGCCAACTTACACAGGACCCGGACATACTTCCATCTATACAGGTACCACGCCTTCAATTCATGGTATAGTTGGAAACGATTGGTTCAATCGTTCCACAGGGAAAGAGGTATATTGTACCGATGATGCTTCAGTACACATTTTAGGTGAGGGTAAGCCAGAAGAAGGGGAAATGTCACCAAAAAATTTACAATCGACCACTATTACTGACGAACTTCGTTTACATACTAATTTTAAAGGTAAGGTTATTGGATTTAGTTTAAAAGATCGAGGTGCAATTTTACCAGCGGGTCATTTTGCTAATTGGGCTTTTTGGTACAGCAATTCTGGATCATTTATTTCTAGCTCTTTTTATGGAGATAAACTTCCAGACTGGGTTACAAAATTTAATAATGAAAAACATTATATGCCCTACATCAATAAAGGTTGGGATTTGTTTAAACCAATGTCAACTTATAACGAAAGTTTGCCTGATAACAATCCTTATGAAGGAAAGTTATATAAAAGTTTAGCACCTATTTTTCCTTACAATTTGAAAGAAATGTATGAGAAAAACGATGCTGGAATAATAAGATCCACTCCTTTTGGGAACGACTTATTGGCCGAAATCGCAATTCAAGCTATCAACAGTGAAGAATTAGGAAAAGACAACATCACTGATTTTTTAACAGTTTGTTTCTCTTCAACTGATTATATAGGTCATTTAACTGGAACTAGATCGGTTGAAACCCAAGATACCTATCTTAGATTAGACAAAACTATAGCCGATTTTTTAACTTATCTTGATAAAACAGTTGGAAAAGACAACTATTTAATTTTTTTAACAGCCGATCATGCAGGTGCTGAAAACGTTAACTATCTTAAGGATAATAAATACGAAGTAAACAGTATTGATACTAAAGAATTTGTAAAAGGCTTGTCAAAATTTTCTCAGGATACTTTTGGAGATAATTTAGTTTTAAATTATTCTAATTTTAATTTGTACCTAAATAAAGAGATTATCAAAAATAAAGGATTGGATTTATCGAAAGTAAAACAATCTTTTAAAGAATATATGATGACTCAAGTCCAAATAAAAAGGGTCTACACCGAAGAAGAGATACTGGCTTCGACTGGAAATGATTTCTATTTAAATTATATCGCTAAAGGATACGATCCAAATTCAAATGGCGATATTGTAATTCTTGAAAAACCAGGATATATAGAATATAAAGGTATAGGAACATCTCACGGAACGCCTTATTCCTATGACACCCATGTTCCAGCAATTTTTTATGGTTGGCATGTTAAACACGGAGAAAGTCATGATAGAAAAGTAATTACTCAAATAATCCCAACCCTAGCTCAAATGATTAAAATTCCATTTCCCAACGGAACGGAAGCAAATGTATTGCCGGAATTATTTAAATAATATTTATAAAGTAATTTGATTTTTAAGTAAATCTTCAAAGGTTTCTCGGGCTCTAATTAAGATGCCTTTTCCGTCTTTCCATAATACTTCTGCTGGTTTGTATCTAGAATTATAATTGGATGACATAGAGAAACAATAGGCTCCAGCATTTCTAAAACAAAGCAAGTCGCCTTCTTTTATTTCAGCAATTCGTCTGTTATTTGCGAACGTATCCGTTTCACAAATGTAGCCCACAACAGTGTAAAACCGTTCTTTTCCCTTAGGGTTTGAAATGTTTTCAATGTAATGCTGAGAACCATACAACATGGGACGGATTAAATGATTAAACCCACTGTCAATTCCAGCAAAAACAGTAGAAGTAGTTTGCTTTACGACATTTACTTTTGCTAAAAAATATCCCGCTTCACTTACTAGAAATTTACCTGGTTCAAATGCTAATGTCAACTCTCGACCATAGGCCGCTTCAAATGCCAAGAATCTTTTGGTAAGTTTTTTCCCTAATTCTTCAATATTGGTTTCAATATCCCCTTTATTATATGGCACTTTAAATCCACTTCCAAAATCTAGAAAATCCAATTCCTTGAAATTATTAGCTGCTTCAAATAAAATTTCGGCAGCATATAAAAACACTTCAATATCTAAAATATCAGATCCTGTATGCATGTGAATTCCATTGATATGCATTTTTGTATTTTCTACAATCCGAAGAATATGTGGCATTTGATGGATTGAAATACCAAATTTACTATCGATGTGTCCTACAGATATATTAGAATTTCCACCGGCCATAACATGTGGATTAATACGAATACAAACAGGAACTGTAGGGTGTTTTGTTCCAAAATGTTCTAAAACAGAAAGATTGTCGATGTTAATTTGAACACCCAAACCTGCCGCTTCTTCTATTTCTTCAAATGAAACTCCGTTTGGTGTGTATATAATTTGATCCGGATTAAATCCAGCATACAATCCCAATTTAACTTCTTGAATTGAAACAGTATCTAGGTTTGATCCTATAGATTTAAGTAATTGTAGAACCGCAATATTTGACAAAGCCTTTACTGCATAGTTTATTCTTAATCTTGGCACTTTTGAAAAAGCCTTGCTTAAACGGTTGTATTGTGATTTGATTTTTTCGGCATCATATACGTACAATGGACTTCCGAATTCCTCTGCTAACTTTACTAAATCTTGTGATTGCATGTTTATTTTTTTTGCAAATTTATTGCTCTTAACTACACTATCAAAGGATTTTTAGTTTATTAACAAATAATAACAATTTGTTATATTTGTAACAATATATTATTTAAAGGCTTGGTAAATCTCCATTTCCTTTTGTTGGCAAACTACTTTTCCCCATTAAATAAATATCAACCACTCTAGCTGCTTCTCGTCCTTCAGAAATCGCCCAAACAATTAATGATTGTCCTCTTCGCATGTCTCCAGCTGTAAAAATATGAGGCTTGTTCGTTTGATAATTGTTAGCTTTATAGTTATTTCTCCTATCAATTTCAAGTCCCAATTGTTCACTTAAAGTCTTTTCAGGGCCAGTAAATCCTAGTGCAAGTAAAACCAATTCACAAGGCCATGTTTTTTCTGAACCTTCTTTTTCTATTAATACTGGGCGTTTTCCTGGGGTTATTTTCCAAGATACTTCCACGGTTATTAAACCAGTTAATTCTCCTTTTTCATTGGTTAAAAACTCTTTGGTATTAATTAACCAATTTCTTTCGCAACCTTCTTCATGAGAGGAGGAGGTTTTTAATTGCAAAGGCCAATATGGCCATGGAGTTGAAGCACTTCTTTCAACTGGTGGTTTTGCCATAATTTCGAAATTAGTTACCGATTTTGCACCTTGTCGATTAGAAGTTCCAATACAATCGGATCCTGTATCACCACCACCAATTACGATAACATTTTTATCTTTTGCAGATATCTGATTCGGAATTGTTTCGCCATACAATGATTTTGTTTGCTGTGTTAAAAAAGTCATAGCTTGAACCACACCTTTAGCATCAATTCCCTTTGTTGGTAGTGATCTACTTTCGGTAGCACCTCCACAAAGTACAATTGAATCAAATGAATTTAATTCTTTCACACTAAAATTCAAACCAACATTCACATTCACCTTAAATTGAATTCCTTCGGCTTCTAAAATGGTAACTCTTCTATCGATAATCTCTTTTTCAAGTTTGAAGTTGGGTATTCCATAACGTAGTAATCCACCAATTGCATTGTCTCTTTCAAAAACTGTAACTAAGTGCCCTGCTCGGTTTAATTGTTGAGCGGCAGCCAATCCAGCGGGTCCTGAGCCAATTACAGCTACTGTTTTTCCAGTTCGATTTAAAGGTTTCTGTGGTTTTATCCACCCTTCAGCAAAGCCTCTTTCAACTATATTTTTTTCAATATTTTCAATAGCAACCGGCTCGCTGATAATTCCTAAAACACATGATTTTTCACATGGAGCAGGGCATAAGCGTCCTGTAAATTCAGGAAAATTATTTGTAGATTCAAGAATTTTTAACGCACTTTCCCATTCTTCTTGATGAACCATATCATTAAAATCAGGTATTAAATTCCCTAGAGGGCAAGAGCTATGGCAAAATGGAATTCCACAATCCATGCATCTTGAACCTTGTTCTTTGATTTTATCTTTTGGTAAAGAAACTGTGAATTCGTTATAATTTGATACCCTTTCTGCAACGGCAATAGTATCTTCGTCAGTTCTTGTATATTCTTTAAATCCGCTAATTTTCCCCATAATAATAATTGTCTTTGGTAATAAGACTTGTATTTTAATTCAATACTTCTTCAAAATTCACACTCAACTCTGAAACCGCTTTTTGCAATGCTTTTTTATAATCGGTTGGCATTACTTTTACGAAATTATTTTGTTGGTTTTCCCAATCTTCTAATATTCGTTTTGCTAAAGGGCTGTTTGTAAATAACGAATGATTTTTTATTAATCGTCTTAATTTACTAATATCATCAATTTCTAATGTCTCAAATGCAACCATTTCCATATTGCATTTAGTAGCATCAAATGTTTTATTTGGATCATAAACGTAAGCAATTCCACCACTCATTCCAGCTGCAAAATTTCTACCTGTTTTACCCAATACCACTACTGTTCCACCTGTCATGTATTCACAACCGTGGTCTCCGATGCCTTCTACTACTGCAGTTGCACCAGAATTCCTAACGGCAAAACGTTCCCCCGCCATTCCATTAATATAGGCTTGACCTGTAATGGCTCCATACAAGGCTACGTTTCCAATGATAATATTTTCCTCAGGTTTAAAAGTGGCTGTTGGTGGTACTTTAATAATTAACTTACCTCCCGACAATCCTTTCCCTAAATAATCATTGCAATTTCCATGAATTTTAAATGATAATCCATTGGTTGCAAATGCCCCAAAACTTTGCCCCGCCGAACCTTCAAAATCAACCAATATCGTGTCTTCAGGTAATCCTTGAGCACCATAAATTTTTGATATTTCATTACTCAAAATAGCACCTACAGAACGATCGGTATTTTTAATTTTAAAGGTGACTCTCGTTTTTTCCTTTCTATAAATAGATGGAATCGCTGCTTTTATAATTTCAAAATCCAATACGTTTTCTAAGGCGTGGTCTTGACTTGACACATTATAATTACTAACAGAATTTGCAATTTCTGGTTTGTATAGTATAGCCGATAAATCCAATCCATTCGCTTTATAATGATCAATTGCTTTGTTTACATTTAGTTTTTGTGACTGCCCAACCATTTCTTTTAAAGTTCTAAATCCCAATTGAGCCATGATAATTCTCAATTCCTCTGCAATAAAATACATGAAATTGATAATGTGTTCTGGCGTTCCTTTGAAATTTTTTCTCAATTCTGGATCTTGGGTTGCAATTCCCACTGGACACGTATTTAAGTGGCAGGCACGCATCATAATACAACCTGATGCGACTAGTGGTGCTGTAGCAAATCCAAATTCTTCAGCTCCCAATAAGGCTGCTATGGCTACATCACGTCCAGTTTTTAGTTGGCCATCACATTCTAAAACTACTCTTCCACGAAGATCATTTAATAATAAGGTTTGTTGGGCTTCCGCCAATCCTAACTCCCATGGAATTCCCGTGTGTTGTAATGAAGTTAGTTGTGCTGCACCCGTTCCTCCATCATAACCAGAAATCAATATCACATCCGCTTTCGCTTTTGCAACACCTGCAGCAATAGTTCCAACACCCACTTCAGATACTAATTTCACATTGATACGCGCTTTCCGATTGGCATTTTTTAAATCAAATATCAATTGCGATAAATCTTCAATAGAATAAATATCATGATGGGGTGGTGGTGATATCAATCCTACATAAGGAGTTGAATTTCGAACTTCCGCAATCCAGGGAACGACTTTATCGCCTGGCAATTGGCCGCCTTCGCCAGGTTTTGCTCCCTGCGCCATTTTAATCTGAATTTCTTTGGCATTGGTCAAATAATTAATAGACACTCCAAATCTTCCAGATGCAACTTGCTTGATCGCACTATTTCTAGAATCCCCGTTAAGGTCTTTTTGAAAACGTTTTGGATCTTCTCCACCTTCTCCAGAATTACTTTTTCCACCAATTCTATTCATTGCTATTGCCAAATTCTCATGAGCCTCCTGACTTATTGATCCATAAGACATTGCGCCAGTTTTGAATTTTTTTACAATTTCGGTCCAAGGTTCGACTTCATCAATAGATATAGGATCTAAATTGTTAAATTCAAATAAGCCTCTAATGGTCATCAAATTCGTACTTTGAATATTGACAGCATCTGAATATTCTTTATAACTCTCAGGACTGTTTAAACGAACTGCTTGTTGTAATTTCGAAATGGTAGTTGGATTGAACATATGTTTTTCTCCATTTCTTCGCCATCTGTAGATTCCACCAATTTCTAAAGGTAAGAGGTTTGGTATTTTTGAATTTGGAAAAGCATTCTGGTATCTTTTCTTGACTTCCTTTTCAATTTCTATTAATCCGATTCCCTCAATTCTCGAGGGTGTATAAGGGAAGTATTTTGAGGTAAATTTTTTATTTAAGCCTAAGATTTCAAATATTTGTGCGGCTCTGTAGGAATGTAGGGTGGAGATCCCTATTTTATTCATAATTTTTAGAATTCCTTTTGCAATAGCTTTATTGTAGTTTTTAATGGCATAATCGGCTTTGATATTGGTAATAATTCCTGAATCAATTTGGTTGTGAATAATCTCATTTACCATATAAGGGTTAATTGCACTTGCACCATAACCAAACAATAAAGCAAAATGATGGGGTTCTCGAGGTTCAGCCGATTCAATAATGATTCCAAATTTTGACCTTGCTTTTAAACTATTTAAGGAATGGTGAATATAAGAACAGGCAAGTAACATTGGAATCGGTGCGTATTTATCAGAAACACCTCTGTCGGATAAAATTACAATATTGCAATCTTCGGAAATTGCTTTAAAGGTAGCATAAACACATTGTTCTAACGCTCTTTCCAATCCATTTACCCCTTTTTCAATTTCATATAAGGTTGAAATTGTCACCGATTTAAAATCGGTATGGCTTATATTTCTAATTTTATCTAAATCTTCATTAGAAATAACAGGGTTTTGGATTTTTAGTTTTTTACAATGTTTGGATTCAATATCAAAAATATTAAAATCACCTCCAATTGCTAAACTAATATCGGTAATAATTTCTTCTCGAATTCCATCAAGTGGAGGGTTCGTAACTTGAGCAAATAGCTGTTTGAAATAATTATAAAGTAACTGCGGTTGATCAGATAAAACGGCAAGGGGAGTATCATTACCCATGGAACTAATTGCTTCTGCTCCTGAAATCCCCATTGGATTAATTATGGTTTTTAAATCTTCAATGGTATAACCAAAAAGTCGTTGCCGGGTTTCAAAATCCATTACTTCCTCTGGAATTTCATTTTGAGTATAAGGAATATTTGCTAAATGAAGTAAATTCTCATCAAGCCATTTTTTATAGGGCCGCTTGGTTACAATATCATTTTTAATTTCATCATCTTCAATAATCCGACCTTCATTCATGTCCACAAGAAACATTTTTCCCGGTTCTAATCTTCCGTGTTGAATTACATCTTCCGGTTTGATATCCAAAACTCCAATCTCAGAGGACATGATTACGAAACCACTTTTTGTTAAGGTATATCTTGAAGGCCGTAAGCCATTTCTGTCCAATAAAGCGCCTATTACATTTCCATCGGTGAATGGAATTGAGGCTGGTCCGTCCCAAGGTTCCATAATACAAGCGTTGAATTCGTAAAAGGCTTTTTTGTCTTCCGACATACTTTGGTGTCTTTCCCAAGCTTCTGGAACTACCATCATCATTGCTTCTGGTAAAGATCGGCCAGTCATTAATAACAATTCGACAACCATATCCATCGATGCTGAATCCGATTTTCCTTCTAATATTATTGGGAATAATTTCTTAATATCTTCACCAAAAATATCGCTTTTCATTAACTCTTCCCGAGATCGCATTCGGCTAATATTTCCTCTCAGCGTATTAATTTCGCCATTGTGACACATGTACCTGAAGGGTTGAGCCAATTCCCATGAAGGAAAAGTATTCGTTGAAAATCGTTGGTGTACCAATGCCAATCGGGTTACTAAATCACTATCTGATAAATCTAAATAATAACCACTTATGTCTTCCGGCATTAAAAGGCCTTTATATATTATGATTGTGGTTGATAAACTACTGAAATAATATTGGTGACTTTGTGATATTTTTGAATTGTTAATTTCGTGTTCTGATATTTTCCTTGCGGCAAATAGTTTCGCATTAAACTCCTGTTCCGTTAATTGCAAACCATTTTTACTAATAAAAACTTGCAGTATTGTAGGTTCTTTTTGGGCAGCAATTTTACCTAATTTAGAAGGGTTTACGGGTACTTTACGCCAACCTATAACGTTTAATTTTTGATCAATAATAGCTTTTTCAAAAGTAGTTTTGCAAAATTCTTCTTGATTCTTACTTTTAGGTAAAAACAACATTCCAACACCATATTCTTTAGGTTCTGGAAGTTCAAAATCACATACTTTATTAAAAAATGTGTGAGGAATATCAAACAATATACCAGCGCCATCGCCCGTTCTTCCATCTGAACTTACAGCGCCGCGATGTTCTAATTTTATTAATATATCTAATGCTTTATGTATGATTTCATTGGATTTAATCCCATTTAAATTGCAGATAAATCCTGCGCCACAATTATCGTGTTCAAATTCTGGTAAATAGAGTCCTTGAGCTTTAACTTTCATACTTGATAATTTTTCACTAAATTACTATTTTCACTTATAATAATTTAACGAAATTATCATATCGGCTAATTTTTATTACTTTTTCATTTTAATTTTTTTAAAATAACAATAATTTAATAATTGACTTTTTAATTAACAATTTAATAATATCTGATTTTATTTATTGTAATTTTAAGTCATTACCACCTTAAAATAAATCATTTTATGTATTTTTCTAAAACGTTATAGCGTCATTTTTTATATTTAAAAATGATAAAAGTGTTTTTATTTCGTAAACTAATTATGAATTTCATAATCTAAATTTAATTTTAGAAATAATTAATTTCTAATTGAATTTAATAAGAAAAAACATTTCGCTTTTAACTTGAATTGTTTTATTTTTGTGCTCCCGAATCGTCGGGATTTAAAAGTAATAAAAACAATTATGGACATACACGAATACCAAGGGAAAGAAATATTAGCCAGCTATGGTGTAAAAATTCAACGTGGTTATGTTGCAAGTAACCCTCAAGAAGCGGTTGCTGCAGCGAAACAATTAACTGCTGATACCGGAACTGGATGGCATGTAATCAAAGCTCAAGTTCACGCTGGTGGACGTGGAAAAGGTGGTGGAGTAAAACTAGCTAAGAATTTAGATCAGGTGGAAGAAATTGCAGGTCAAATTATCGGAATGCAATTAATCACCCCACAAACTTCTGCTGAAGGTAAAACAGTTCACCAAGTTTTAATTGCTGAAGACGTTTATTATCCTGGTGAGTCTGAAACTTCAGAATTCTATATGTCTGTTTTATTAAATAGAGGTAATGGTCGCAACATGATTATGTATTCTACTGAAGGTGGAATGGATATTGAAGAGGTTGCGGAGCATACGCCACATTTAATTTTCACTGAAGAAATTGATCCTACTGTTGGACTTCAAGCTTTTCAAGCAAGGAGAATTGCATTTAACTTAGGCCTTTCTGGAAATGCATTTAAAGAAATGACCCAATTTGTGGCGTCTCTTTATAACGCTTACATTGGTTGCGACGCATCCATGTTTGAAATTAACCCCGTGTTAAAGACATCTGATAATAAAATAATCGCTGTTGATGCAAAAGTTAATTTAGATGACAATGCTTTATATCGTCAACCAGTTTATGCTCAATTCCGAGATGTTCGTGAGGAAAATCCAATTGAAGTTGAAGCTAAAGCCGCAGGTTTAAATTATGTTGATTTAGATGGAACGGTAGGTTGTATGGTGAATGGTGCAGGATTGGCAATGGCAACAATGGATTTAATTAAATATGCAGGTTTTGAACCAGCAAATTTCTTAGACGTTGGTGGAACTGCAGATGCTAAAAGAGTAGAATTGGCTTTTAGAATTATCTTAAAAGACCCTAACGTAAAAGCAATTTTAATCAATATTTTTGGTGGAATTGTTCGTTGTGATAGAGTAGCTCAGGGTGTTGTAGATGCCTACAAAAACATGGGTGACGCAATTAAAGTGCCTATTATCGTTCGTTTACAAGGTACCAATGCAGTTATTGCAAAAGAATTAATTGACAATTCAGGAATGCCAATTTTATCAGCTGTAGAATTTCAAGAAGCAGCTGACCAAGTAAAGGCAGCGCTTTCTTAATTATATACTATTCAAATTATAAAAAAAAATCCTAATCGTTAGATTAGGATTTTTTGTTTTTACCATTCTTGAAATAAACTTTTTCAACTACTTGAACTTTCGGAGTTGCTTTATTTAAAGAATGCTTTTTAAAGGGCTTTTTTGCCGCTGGACTTTTTGCAGGACTTTGATCACCTCTAGATTTTTCTGAATCTTGAGCTCCAGAATTCACTTCCTTTTTATTTTTATTTAAAACATCAGAAGGGTTTTTTGGATTTTCTTTTGTTCCTCGTAAGTGTAAAACCAATGCATTTAAGAAATTTCGCAATACTTGATCGCCACATTCCATATAATTTTCATGATCCTCCGCACGGAAAAAAGCACCCAATTCTGATTTCGAGATTCTAAAATCTACTAATTCTAAGATTTCTACTATTTGATCATCCCGAAGCATTAAAGCCACACGTAGTTTTTTCAGGATGTCGTTGTTTGTCATTTTCATTGTAACTATTTTTTGCAAATATAATTATAATGCGGCTTTAATAGTAATTAATGAAGTAAATTATGGACATATCATTTTATAGTCAAACAAATTATCATAAATTAGCGCTTCAATAAAGAAATGCTATTCAATTAAAATAATAAGATGACAAGAATTCAAGTTTTAAATACAATTATAAATAAGAAAAATGTTCAAAATTACCTTGAGATAGGTGTAAATAGAGGAAAATGTCTATTTAATATCGTGGGTACCAAAAAACGTTTTGGTGTGGATCCCTTTTTTAATTTTAGTTTGTGGAAAAAAGTGAGAGCTTGTATTTTAAATCCTCACACCCTTAAAAACGATTATTTTGAAGTAACTAGTGATGCTTTTTTTGCTGAAAACAAAGCACTTCTAGAAACTAATATTCTTGATTTAGCATTTATTGATGGACTACATACCTACGAACAATCGCTTTTAGATACAATAAATACTCTAAAATATCTTGATGATAACGGGGTGATTGTTTTACACGATTGTAATCCACTAGATGCATTGGCGGCACATCCTGCCATTTCTATCGATCACGCTCGAAAAGAGTTGGAAAATCATAAAGATTGGAAAAATATTTGGAATGGTGACGTATGGAAAACCATCGTTTACATTAGAAAAAACAATCCAGAGCTTTCGGCATTTGTTTTAAACACGGATCACGGATTGGGATTTGTTTTCAAAAAACCACAAGGACAATTGCCAGAAATCTTCAATACTATCGATGATATTGCTACTCTAGATTATGATTTCTTATCGAAACATCGTGAAGATTTATTGGATTTAAAACCAGTTTCCTATTTTGAGTCGTTTCTAAAAACACTCTAAATTTTCAACCATTTAAAGACGGTTACAAAGTTATCACGCCATAATTTTTCATTGTGCTGTCCGCCTTTGACTATTTTTTTACGTGTCAAATGCCTACAACTGCAGCGTATATCCGATACTAGGATTTCCATTTTATTTACATCAGGAACCATATCGTTGCTTTCTTTATCACCGCATAAAAAGTACATTTTTGAGTCTAAGATTTTGGTATTTTTTGTCAACTCAAATATTTCTGGATTGATCCAAAATGCGGGAGAAAAAACTCCTGCTTTACCAAATATATTTGGATATTTTAACAACGCATAATAGGAAATTAAACCTCCTAGAGAACTTCCCATAATTGCAGTATTCATTTTATTTGGTTTCGTTTTATAGGTTGAATCAATTTTAGGTTTGAGCGTTTTTACAATAAACTCAAGATAGTTTTCCCCTTTTCCGCCTCCATATTTATCATTTTTATAGGGTGTTAATTCGTCAATTCTCTTTTCATTTCCATGTTCTATTCCCACCACAATAACTTGGGCGTTCAAACTGTCTAATTTTTCGTCAATATTCCATTCCCCAACATACGATGTTTTTGAATCAAATAAATTCTGACCGTCGTGCATGTAAATTACAGGGTATTTCTTTTTTGAAATGCCATATCCTTTAGGTAAATACAACCATATTTTCTTTGCGCAATTTAGCTGAGGCGCATCACAAGTAAATGAAGATATATTTTTAGATGCGGTACTTTCTTGAGTAAATACCATGTTTATTGAAAATAATAGAATAAAAAGAAAGGCTATTTTACGAGTCATATTTATATTTATTATTAAGCCAACTGCTCTTGCAATTTCTTAATTACATCCCTCAATTTTGCTGCTTGCATAAAATCCAATTCTTTAGCGGCTTTCTCCATAGCTTTTCGGTTTTCACGGATTCGTTTTTCAATTTCCGCTTTCGGTAAATATTCTGTTTCTGGCTCTGCTGCTGTAGCCACTTCCAATCCCAACTCCTGATCTACTAAAGGGCTTTTTGTAAAGGCACTTTCTATTTTCTTATTCAATGCCATTGGAATTTGATTGTTTTCCGCATTGAAATTTATTTGTTTCGTTCGGCGATAATTGGTTTCGTCAATCGTTTTCTGCATGCTAGCTGTAATTTTATCAGCATACATAATTGCTTTCCCATTTAAATTCCTTGCCGCACGACCTATCGTTTGCGTCAATGAACGATGACTTCTCAAGAATCCTTCTTTGTCAGCATCCAAAATCGCTACCAATGAAACCTCAGGTAAGTCCAATCCTTCTCGAAGCAAATTAACTCCTATCAATACATCAAAAATTCCTTTTCGTAAATCCTGCATGATTTCTATTCGCTCCAAAGTATCCACATCAGAGTGAATGTAACGGCAACGAATACTCACTTTCGTTAAATATTTAGCCAATTCTTCGGCCATTCGTTTGGTTAATGTGGTTACTAAAACGCGTTCATCTGACTCACATCGCAATTGAATTTCTTCAATTAAATCGTCAATTTGGTTCAAACTCGGGCGCACTTCGATTACAGGATCTAGCAAACCCGTCGGACGAATAATCTGTTCTACGTAAACTCCGTCACACTTCTGTAATTCATAATCTGCAGGAGTAGCTGAGACATAAATCACTTGGTTTTGCATTGCTTCAAATTCTTCAAATTTTAACGGTCGGTTGTCCATAGCTGCTGGAAGTCGGAATCCATACTCCACTAAATTTTCTTTTCGACTTCTATCTCCGCCATACATTGCATGAACTTGAGATAAGGTCACGTGACTTTCATCTACCACCATCAAGAAATCTTTTGGAAAATAATCAATCAAACAAAAAGGTCTTGTTCCCGGTTGGCGCCCATCTAGGTAACGAGAATAATTTTCAATTCCGGAGCAGTATCCAAGTTCTCTAATCATTTCAAGGTCAAAATTAGTTCGTTCCTCTAGTCGCTTTGCTTCTAAATGCTTTCCTATTTCTTTGAAATAATCAACTTGTTTTACCAAATCTTGTTGGATTTCCCAAATGGCATTTTGCAATACATCGGGAGAAGTCACAAACATATTTGCTGGGTAAATCGTAAGTTTTTCAAACTTTTCAATTACCTGAGATGTTTTAATATCGAAACTTTCAATTTCTTCAATTTCATCCCCGAAAAAGTGAATTCTATAGGCATCATCGGCATAACTAGGATATACTTCTACAGTATCGCCTTTAATTCTGAAATTTCCAGGAGTAAATTCTGCCTCTGTTCTAGAATATAAACTTTGAACTAAAGAATGAAGGAATTTTGTACGTGAAATCACTTGATCCTGCTCAATTGCAATTACATTTTTTTGGAATTCTACGGGATTTCCAATACCGTACAAACAAGAAACCGACGCTACAACTAAAATATCTCTTCGCCCAGAAAGTAGGGAAGCGGTCGTGCTTAAACGCATTTTCTCTAATTCTTCATTGATAGATAAATCCTTTTCAATGAAAACTCCCGTCACTGGCATGAAAGCTTCTGGCTGATAATAATCGTAATAAGAAACAAAATATTCAACCGCATTATTAGGAAAAAACTGCTTGAATTCTGAATACAATTGGGCTGCAAGCGTTTTATTGTGTGCTAAAACTAGGGTAGGTCTTTGAATTTCTTCGATAACATTAGCTACAGTAAACGTTTTTCCAGAGCCAGTAACTCCTAGTAATGTTTGAAATTTTTCCCCGTCAACAATCCCACGTGCCAATTTCTCAATCGCTTGAGGTTGGTCGCCTTTAGGTTGGTAATCGGAAACAACTTGGAATTTCATTTAATAAAGGGATTCAAAATTTATAAACAAAGGTACAAAGGAATTGTAAAATAACAGGATATCAATGACTTAAAACTTCCAGTCTTTCTGTTGGTTTTCAGATAGGAAGGTCCATGCTACAAAACGGCTTGTTTTTTGGCCTTGAGCCATTTCAATGGTTTTTATGGACACTGCATTTACTTTTTGTAAGGTCTTGTATATGCTTTTTAGATTTTCCTTTTTGGATACCAATGTGGTAAACCAAAAGCAGTTCATTGGAAACTTAGCGCTTTCATAAACCATTTGGGTCAAGAAACGGATTTCGCCTCCGTCGCACCATAATTCGGTATTCTGACCTCCAAAATTTAATAGTGGCTGATTTGATTTCGTATTTTCTAGATTGTTGGTTTTTCTAATATTTGCTATAGCAGCATCCATCGCCGAGGCATGAAAAGGAGGATTGCAAATGGTAAATGCAAATCTATCTTCGGGAGTAATAATATTTTTAAAAATAAATCGAGGTTCCGTTTGCAATTGTAAACTAATGAAATCAATTAATTTTTCATTCTGCCCGATAATTGCTTTGCAGTTTTGAAGCGCCTTTTCATCAATATCGGAACCTACAAAACTCCAACCGTAAACAGTATTTCCAATAATAGGATAAATGCAGTTGGCACCAATTCCAATATCTAAACCTTGAATATTTTCGCCTTCGGGTAAGATTCCTGAATTGGATTCGGTTAATAAATCAGCGATGTAATGGAGGTAATCGGCTCTTCCTGGTAAGGGTGGGCAAAGGTAGTTTTTTGGAATATCCCAATTATGAATTTCATATTCCGAAACCAATAGTGCTTTATTTAATAATTTTACTGCTTCAGGATTACTAAAATCGATGGTTTGTGTTTCGTATTGATTGGTAAAAACAAATTGTTTTAAATCGGGACAACATTGGATTAATTGTTCAAAATCATAACCCAATCTGTGTTTGTTTCGAGGATGAAGATTGACTTTTTCGGTCGTGATTTTTGTTTTTTTCATGTTGGACAAAGGTAACGAATCTAAAGTTGTAATTGTGTTAATCCAAACATTCCATTAGTAGCAAATCACCTGTTTTATGTTCTATAACTACAATTCCGTCTTTGGCTACAAAATTACTACTTCCAGTTCTGTATCCCATTGTTAAAGTATCCTCTTTTAATGGATAATGTAAATTTGTAGAATGAATTCCTGTTACTATTCCAATTGGTATTAAAGAGATTACAGTTTTTTCAGTGTACCACTTTTCAAATTTCCGCGGCATCAAAAATACTTTTGAATGGTCGTCAATAATTACAATTTTTAGTTTGTCGCGATAATTTGCAATAGTAGTAAGATTGGTAATCGTATGATCGGCACGTTTTCCAGTTGCCCAAACTACATTTACAGCCGGAATATTTCTAGCATATAAATAGTCAAAGGCTTTTTCTAAATCGGTCTTATTTTGATCGGGAGTATGGATAATCTCAATAGGGTAGTGGCTTTCTTTGTAATAATTGGCGTTAAAACCCCGATCGAAATCACCCAATAAAACATCCACTTTTATTCCTAGTTCTACCACGCGTTCCATAGCCGAATCCAAAACCAATACTAAGGGTGACCATTCCAACAATTGACCTAATAATTCATCACTACATGCGGCACCATTGGCAATAATTAATGCAGGTTCTTGATCGTCGCGAACAATATGGTGTGAAGACATTTAATTTATTTGTAATAAAAACACTTGAAATTTATATTAGTTTACGATGTAGTTTCTATAGTCTTGTTCTGACAAACTGAAGTAACCCAAAGGATAATTTGTTTCATTGTTGGTGTTGATTATATTTCCACGAACTGTTGCAGAAGGCGATTGGAAAGGACTTCCGCCGCTGTTATTTCCTGCAATAGAAATTAGTATTCTTATGTAGTTGTAGTATTGTCTTGAAATTCCTGTTAAGGTAACTTCAAAATTTTGACCTGCTTCTAATTTGTCACTTCGATACAAACCAAAGATTTGATTCCCTTGAAAGCTAATATCCTCTTGAGCAAAAAAGATAGGAATAGCAGTATAACTTGGCTTAAATTTAAAAAGATAGTAATCCTGGGTGGAACCATTATCAGTATAATAGGATTTTATTTCGGTAGCATCTCCTAAGAAACCGGTATTGTTAATTTGTTCAATTCTATCTATTTGAGGTACGGATTTTAAAGTTTCTGATGCAGTATAAGTGGTGCCATTTGAATTGACTGTTAGGGTGTAATTTCTGTTTAATACAGGAGTAAAATTGGAGCATACATAACTACCTGGCACATTCGATTCCACAAAATTAAATACATTATTGTTCGCATCAGTTATAAAAACAGTGGCTCCAGAAACTGTTGGAATCTGAGTGTCATAATAAGAGGTTGTCATTGATAATTTAATTGTTTGTACATTACCCAAAGTACCTTTTTGCCATTTAATAGCCGCATCGATAACCAGTTTAGGTTCCATGGTATTCAAATCGATATCGACCACTGTTTCGCAACCAGAAACAAGGAACAATCCAATAAATGCTAGAATTATTTTTATTTTTTTCATTGTCTTAAAATTTAAAATTATAACTCACCGCTGGTACTGCGCCAAATATTGAAAATCTCACGGCTTCATTAGCCCCAGTTTCATTATTTTGTCTAAAACTTATTGAAGCTGCATTCTGTCGGTTGTAAATATTGTAAATACTGAAAACCCATTCCGCTTGCCAATTTTTCTTTTTCTGTGGTTTAGGAATATAAGTTGCAGAAATATCCAAATGGTGGTAGGCAGGCAATCGATCTTCGTTTCGCAATCCAAAACTAGGAATTGTAATTCCTTGGTATTGGTACTGCCCATTAGGGTAGGTCACTGGCTGTCCGGTTTGTAATATAAAATTCGCTCCAAACGACCATTTATCACTCCAATTGTAATTTCCGGTAACGGCAAGATTGTGTAATTTATCGTAAATTGAGCTGTACCAATTTCCATTGTTTATTCCAATTTCATTTGCGGTTCGTCCAGGTGTTTGTTGTTCAGAACGTGACAAAGTATAGGAAACCCAACCGTTTAATTTACCAGTATTTTTACGTAATAATAATTCCAATCCATAAGATCTCATTTGTCCGTTAAGCACAACTTGCTCCAGTGCTTCGTTAGCAATTAAATTCGCACCATCAATATAGTTAATTCTATTTTTAATTGTTTTAAAAAAGGTTTCTACTTCTACTGAATAAGTGTCTTCATTGAAATTCTTAAAATATCCTAAAGCCACTTGATCGGCAATTTGAGGTTTAATATAATTGTCACTTGGGGTCCAAACATCTAATGGAGTAGGAGACGAGGTATTTGAAACCAATTGTAAATATTGGGTCATTCTGTTGTAACTTGCTTTTATCGATTGGTTATTATCTATTGAATAAGAAGCTGAAAATCGAGGTTCTAAATTATCAAATGAACTAATAACTTCATTATTTCCATAGTATTTGGTTCCAATAGGAATTCCTTTTTCGTAAATTTTTAGCTGATTGTTGAAAGTTACCGCTTCATCATTTTGATATAAATTTACTGTTGATGCGCCTAAACGGTAGAATTGACTGTATCGGAAACCGTACATTAATTCTAGTTTTTCGGTAACTTTTTGTTCTGCTTCAATGTATATAGCGGGTTCAAAAGCATATTTTTTATCCAATTGACGGTAATTTATTCCTGATTCCATTGTTGTTGGCGATATTGAACCTGGATTAAAATCGTAATAAATGGCATTTAGACCATAATTAAGCTTGACTTTATCAGAGATGTAATTTTTGAAATCGTATTTCAAATTGTAATTCTTAATTCCTGAATCGTATTTAAATCCAACAAAATCAAGTTGCAATCCGTAATAATAATCACTGTAAATAAATGATAAATTGGAAAAAAGCTTATCAGAAAACAAGTGATTCCATCTTAAATTGGAAGTAGCATTCCCATAAATATTAGTAAAACTACCTGCTAAATTAAACACATCCCGACCAAAATAGCCAGAAACATAAAGACTATTGTTTTTATTCAACTTATAATTTAGTTTAGTGTTTAGGTCATAAAAATAAGCTGAGTTTTTATTGTCTGTAAATTTTAAAAACAAATGTGCATAAGAACCTCTTCCGGCTACAATAAACGATCCTTTGTCTTTTACAATTGGTCCTTCAAGTAACAACCGGCTTGAAATTAAACCAATTCCACCATTACCATGAAAACTCTTTGAATTACCATCTTTTTGATAAACATCCAGAACAGAACTTGCTCTTCCCCCAAATCTGGCAGGAATTCCTCCTTTGTATAATTTTAAATCTTTAATGGCATCTGGGTTAAATACAGAGAAAAATCCAAATACGTGGGATGAGTTGAAAATGGTAGCCTCATCGAGAAGAATTAAATTTTGATCGGCACCACCACCACGAACATTGAATCCAGATGCGCCTTCACCAGCATTAGTAACCCCCGGAAGTAAAAGTAGTGATTTCAAAACATCGACTTCACCTAAAACTACAGGCATTTTTTTAATGGTAGCAATTGAGAGTTTGTTTACACTCATTTCTGCTTTTTGAGTGTTGGTAGTTTTCTTTTCAGTAATAATTACTTCTTGAAGTTCTTCGCTGTTTTCGGAAATGGAAACATTGAGCTTGGTGTTTTTATTTAAATCAACACTGATTTCTTTGGTTTGGAAACCAATGGAACTAATCTCGATTTTATAATTTCCTTTGGGAATGGTAATGGAATAGAAACCATATTCATTTGTTGAAGTATAAGCTGGAATTGACTTAATTACAATATTAGCCCCAATAATGGTTTCATTGCTATTGGCTGCTGTAATCGTTCCGCTTAAGGTAACTTTTTCTTGTGAATATCCAGTTGTTATTATGCTAAGTAACAATAATAGAACTGCAATTATTTTGATTGATTTCATGTTGTAAATTAAAGATGCAAAAATGATAAAAAATATATTGATTCCCAAGCACTTCGCTGTTAATCTACCGTTAATTTTAAAATGGACTTAAAATAATAAAAGCTGCCCAAACTGACAGCTTTTACTTATAATAAAAATAAATTATTAAATCGAATTTAAAATTGAATTTAAAGTAGCGCTTGGACGCATTGCTTGACTCGTTAATTTTGAATTGGGTTGGTAATAACCTCCGATGTTTTGAGTTTTTCCTTGTGCTCCAATTAATTCGGAATTAATTTTACTCTCATTTGAGATAAGCTCTGTAGCAATAGGAGTGAACTTGCTTTTTAATTCCACATCTTTCGATTGATTGGCAAGAGCTTCCGCCCAATACATTGCTAAATAAAAGTGAGAACCTCTATTGTCAATTTGACCCACTTTTCGAGCTGGAGATTTATCATTTTTTAAGAATTTATCGCAGGCAACATCTAAAGTTTCAGATAAAACTATCGCTTTAGGATTATTTAACGTTTGCCCTAAATGTTCCAATGAAGCACCTAAAGCTAAAAATTCACCCAGAGAATCCCAACGTAAATAGCCTTCTTCAATAAATTGCTCCACGTGTTTTGGAGCAGACCCACCTGCGCCAGTTTCGAATAATCCACCACCATTCATTAAAGGAACGATAGAAAGCATTTTTGCCGAAGTTCCTAATTCTAATATTGGGAATAAATCAGTTAAATAATCTCTCAATACGTTTCCAGTTACTGAAATGGTATCCAATCCTTTTTTTAATCGGTCTAAAGTATAATGAGTAGCTGCAATTGGGTTTAAAATTTGAATATCCAATCCTGTTGTGTCAAAATCTTTCAAATAAGTAGTGACTTTTTTGATCAATTCTCTATCGTGTGCTCTATTTTCGTCCAACCAAAAAATGGCAGGAGTATCAGACAAACGAGCTCTATTTACCGCTAGCTTTACCCAGTCTTGAATAGGAGCATCTTTTGCTTGACACATTCTGAATATGTCATTTTGCTCCACATTTTGTTCCATTAGCACCTTTCCATTAGTATCTACTACACGAACAACGCCGTTTCCATTCATTTGGAATGTTTTGTCATGAGAACCATATTCTTCTGCTTTTTGTGCCATTAAACCAACATTTGGAACACTTCCCATTGTAGTTGGATCGAAAGCACCATTCTTTTTACAGAAATCGATAGTCGCGGTATATAAACCTGCATAACATCGGTCTGGAATTAAAGCGATAGTATCTTTTCGCTTCCCTTCTTTATCATACATTTGACCTGAAGTACGTATCATAGCAGGCATGGATGCATCAACAATTACATCAGAAGGAACTTGAAGGTTGGTGATACCTTTATCAGAATTTACCATTGCTAAAGCTGCGCTATTTTCAATTGCTTGATCAATCGCTGTTTTAACTTCATTTTCTAGAGGATTTCCAAAAATTTTCGAATAAACATCACCCAATCCATTTCGAGTGTCTACGCCTAATTCGCTGAATAATGTTTTGTATTTTTCGAATAAATCTTTGAAATAAACTTCTACCACGGCTCCAAATATAATTGGATCAGAAACTTTCATCATGGTAGCTTTCAAATGAACTGAAAGTAACACTTTTTCTTCTTTTGCTTCTTGTATTGTTTGAGCAACAAATGTTTTAAGTGCGTTTAAATTCATCACTGAAGTATCAATAATTTCGCCTGCTTTTAATGGAGTACTTGCTTTTAAAACAGTCGCATTTCCATTATGATCTACAAATTCTATTTTCACTTCTGTCGCTTCAGAAACGGTTACTGATTTTTCACTTCCGTAAAAATCACCACTTTCCATTGAAGCTACTTTAGTTTTGGAATCTGCTGACCAAGCACCCATAGAATGTGGATTTGCTTTAGCATAATTTTTCACCGATTTAGGCGCTCTTCTATCCGAGTTTCCTTCCCGTAAAACAGGATTAACAGCGGAACCTAAAACTTTTGAATATTTTGTCTTAATTTCTTTTTCCGCATCATTTTGAGGATCTTCAGGGTAATTTGGCAACGCATAACCGTGAGATTGTAATTCAGAAATTGCTGTTTTCAATTGTGGAACAGAGGCAGAAACGTTTGGTAATTTTATAATATTTGCTTCAGGAGTAGTAGCTAATTTTCCAAGTTCTCCCAAAGCATCGGAAGTTTTTTGATCGTCTTTCAAAAATTCTGGGAAATTGGATAATATTCTACCAGCCAGAGAAATGTCTCTAGTTTCTATTTCAATATTTGAAGTGGAAGTAAATGCTTGAACAATTGGTAAAAAGGAATAGGTAGCTAATAAAGGAGCTTCATCAGTAAGTGTGTAAAAAATTTTAGATTTTGCTGACATTATAATAAAATTGTTAAGGAATATTTTCGGATTACAAATGTAATAAAACGTTATCGTTATCTATAGCATATCAAAATAAATATGCACAAAAAAAAACCCGATTCGAATAGAAACGGGTTTTTATAATATAATAAGATAAATGCTTATCTTCTTTTATCTTTAATTTTTGCTTTTTTACCAGTAAGTTCTCTGAAGTAAAAAATACGAGCTCTACGAACAGAACCTTTTTTGTTAATTTCTACTTTTTGTAAAGCAGGTAAGTTAACAGGGAAAATACGTTCAACACCAATTGAACCTGACATTTTACGAATTGTAAAAGTTTCAGTATTTCCTGAACCTCTTCTTTGAATAACAACTCCTTTAAAAAACTGAGTTCTTGTTTTTTCACCCTCTTTAATTTCGTAGTAAACTGTAATTGTATCTCCAGCTCCGAATTCAGGGAATTCTTTTTTAGTTCCGAATTCGTCTTTAACGAATTTCAATAAATCTGCCATGATAATTTTTTAATTATGGTTTTAAATCTGAGCAACATTCACGGATTTCGCCAGAGGTTGATCAAAGTGGGTGCAAAAGTAAAAAATAATTATTAATTATGAATTAAAATTATAAATTATTTTTCCTCAAGTAAATCAGGCCTTCTGTTTTTGGTATGTTCAAAGGCTTTATCTTCTTGCCATTTTTCAATTTTAGCAAAGTTGCCACTGGTTAAAACTTCAGGAACTTTCCAGCCTTTGTAATCGGCAGGTCGAGTATAGATGGGTCCGGATAATAATCCGTCCTGAAAGCTATCGGTTAAAGCAGAAGTTTCATCGCTTAAAACACCCGGGATCAAACGAATTAAAGCATCTGATAATACTAAAGCTCCTAATTCTCCTCCTGATAAAACATAATCACCAATTGATATTTCTTTGGTAATAAAATGATCACGCACCCGTTGGTCAACTCCTTTATAATGTCCACAAAGGATAATTAAATTTTCATACATTGACATTGTATTGGCCATTTTTTGATTCAAAGTTTCACCGTCTGGAGACATGTAAATAATCTCATCGTAATTTCTTTGAGTTTTTAAATTGGAAATACAATCATCGATAGGTTGAATGGTCATTACCATTCCAGCGCCGCCACCAAAAGGGTAATCATCAACGGATTTCTGTTTATTAGTAGTATAATCTCGCAAATTGTGAATGTGAACTTCTACAAGTCCTTTATCGATAGCACGCTTCATTATTGATGCCTCAAATGGACTTCTTAATAAATCAGGTAGAAGAGTAATAATATCTATTCGCATGTTGTAATTAGTACAAAATTTAAAGTTGCAAAGGCTCAAAGGTACAATGTTTTTGTAGGATTTAAAATCGAGACTTATTAATTTGAATAAATTTATTCAATTCAATATTATAGTCAACATTTTTCTATTACTTTTATACCTCTAAAAAAAATAATTAATATGGAAATATGTAAAAAAATTATCGCTTCTAGTGCCTTATTTTTAATTGCGATTACGGCGCAATCACAATCAGATAGTGTTGAAAAAATGAAAAGTAATATGGAAAATCCTTTGTTGCAAAGAAGTACTTTGCAATATCAAGCTCCACCTTTTGACAAAATTACCGATGAACATTTTAAACCTGCATTTGAATATGGTTTAAAAGTTCATGATAAAGAAGTTGATGTGATCGCTAATAATTTGGAAAAACCAACTTTCGAAAATACGGTATTAGCTCTAGAAACAAGTGGAGTAGATTTATACAGAGCTGTTGGGATTTTTTCCAATTTAACAGGTTCCAATACAAATCCAACTTTACAAGCTATCGATGAAGAATATGCATCTATTTTCTCAGGACATAACGATAAAATTTACCTTAATAGTAAGTTGTACAAGAGAATTAAGGCTATCGATTTAGATGCTTTACAAGGTGAAGATAAGAAATTGACTGAATATTATTTACAACAATTTGAGTTGGCAGGAGCTAATTTATCTGCTTCTAATAAGGAGAAGATGAAAAAAATAAATAGTGAATTGGCAACATTAGGCACCTCATTTGGAAATAAATTATTGACCGCTAGAAAAAATGGCGCTTTACTTTTTGATAAAGAATCTGATCTGGAAGGTTTGAGCGCAGACGAACTTACAGCAGCTAAAATTAGAGCTTCCGATGCAGGTCATCCTGGAAAATTCTTAATAGGTTTATTAAATACTACGCAACAGCCTTTATTGTCAAGTCTTAAAAACAGAGTCACAAGAGAGAGAATATTTAAGTCTTCGTGGACCAGAGCAGAAAAAAATGATGATGGTGATACTAGAGAAATTTTATTAAAAATGGCCAAATTGCGTTTGCAAAAAGCCAAATTGATGGGTAAGAAAAGCTATGCTGAATGGCGTTTACAAGATCAAATGGCAAAAACACCAGCAAATGCTATGAACTTATTAGCTCAAATTGCCAAGCCTGCTGTAGCAAAGGCAAAAATTGAAGCCAAAGAAATTCAAGAAATAATAAGTTCTCAAAAAGGTGATTTTAAATTGGAACCATGGGATTGGAGCTTTTATTCAGAGCAAGTTCGCAAAGCTAAATATGATTTAGATGAAAGTCAGATTAAGCCTTACTTTGAATTAACAACAGTTTTAGAAAATGGTGTCTTTTTTGCAGCTCAACAAATGTTTGGAATCTCCTTTAAAGAACGTAAAGATTTACCAGTTTACAATCCGGATGTAGTTGCTTATGAAGTTTTTGACAACGATGGAAAATCGATGGCTATTTATTACTTGGATTTTTATACTAGAGACAATAAAAATGGGGGAGCATGGATGAATAATTTTGTAAATCAATCGCATTATTTAGATCAAAAACCGGTTATTGTTAATGTTTATAATTTCTCAAAACCAGCTAATGGCAATCCTTCATTAATAAGTTTTGACGATGTTACCACTTTATTTCATGAATTTGGACATACCCTCCATGGATTGTTTGCCAACCAGCAATATGTGACTCTTTCAGGAACTTCAGTACCACGTGATTATGTAGAATTTCCTTCTCAAATTAATGAACACGCCGCTTTAGACCCAACAGTTTTGAAAAATTACGCAATTCATTTTCAAACCAAAGAACCAATTCCTCAAGAATTAATTGATAAAATTAAAAAAGCGGATACCTTTAACAAAGGGTTTGATGTAACTGAATTATTGGCAGCAGCTACTTTAGATATGGCTTGGCACAGTGTCGAAAAAGAATCGGATTTTAAACCAGCTTTGGCATTCGAAAAAGAAGCTTTATCAAAGTACGGTTTATTGGTAAATGAAGTTCCAACTAGATACCATTCCCCTTATTTTGCACACATTTGGAGCGGCGGGTATTCTTCAGGATATTATGCTTATACTTGGTCGAAAACCCTTGATTATAATGCTTACGATTGGATGCAGGCCAATGGAGGTATGACTCGAGAAAATGGGGAGCGTTTGAGAAAATATATATTATCGGTTGGAAATAGCGTTGACTTAAATCAAGCTTTTAAAGACTTTGTTGGACACGAAATGAAAGTAGAACCGTATTTAAAAAATGCGGGACTAGAATAATATTTATTCATAAAAAAAAGACTGCTATTATTAGCAGTCTTTTTTTTTGTCTTATATCTATTTAAACATGTCTTCCATACCCGGAATCATTGGCATATCAACTTTTGTGACAGCGTCTAATTCCGTTTGGTTTACTTTTACTGCTTTTTCAAGTGCTTTATTCATAACAACAATTAAGTAGTCTTCTAGTTTGTCTTTATCTTCCAATAAACCATCGGAAATTTCCATAGATTTCACTTTGCTATTAGCAGTTAAAGTTACTTTTAATTGTCCATCGTTGCTTTGTTCATCTATTAAGATGGTATCCAATCTTATTTTAGTTTCTTCAATTCTTTGTTGGGTAGCTTTTAATTTACCCATCATTCCCATTAAATCCATGATATTTTATTTTAGTTTGACGC
Organism: Flavobacterium sp.; assembly: GCA_021740105.1. Taxonomy (GTDB): domain Bacteria; phylum Bacteroidota; class Bacteroidia; order Flavobacteriales; family Flavobacteriaceae; genus Flavobacterium. The sequence continues at coordinate 182,363 of JAIPAM010000002.1, read as the reverse complement.
AAATTTACAGAAAAATATAGTAATAAGAAATTTCCAATTTGCGCTACTTTCTTAAATTGCTTTGTCTTATTTTTGCACCAATATAAAAACACGATAAACACAAATTAATGTCTGAAATAAAACCCCCTTTAGCCAAGATAATTCCATCCACATTAGAGAAATTTAATGATATTAGAATTGATAATTATTTTTGGCTTAATGATAGAGAAAATCCTGAAGTTATTGATTATCTAAATAAAGAAAATCAGTATTATCAAGAAATGACAGCTCATACCAATAATTTACAAAAAGAATTATTTGAAGAAATGAAATCTAGAATTAAGGAAGACGACCAATCGGTTCCTTATTTATACAATGGTTATTATTACATCACCCGATTTGAAACAGGAAGTGATTATCCTATTTACTCAAGAAAAAAAGGAAGCCTTTCGGCAAATGAGGAAATTTTGTTCAATTGCAATGAATTAGCAAAAGGGCATAAGTATTTTAAATTAGGTGGCTTAAGTGTGAGTTCTGATAATAGATATATTGCATTTTCAGTTGATACGGTTGGAAGACGAATTTATACAGTACAAATTAAAAACTTAACTACTGGTGAACTTTTCAACGATAAAATTGAAAACACTTCTGGCGATAGTACCTGGGCAAATGATAATTCAACCCTTTTTTACACCCGACAAGATGAGCAAACGTTGCGTTCAGACAAAGTTTTCAAGCATAAATTAAATTCTGATTCGGCTGATGATACCTTAGTTTATTTTGAAAAAGACGATACTTTTTCAGTAGAGGTTACTAAAGAAAAATCTAAGAAGTACATTGTAATTAGTTCGTCAAGTACGATGACAACAGAGTTTCGAACTTTGCCAGCGGATCAGCCCGATGGAGAATTTAAGGTATTTCAAAAAAGAGTTCGTGGTTTAGAATATGATATTGCTCATTTTGGCGATAATTTTTACGTTTTAACCAATAAAGATAATGCAACCAATTTCAAATTGATGAAAACACCTGAAACGGCTACAGCTAAAGAAAATTGGGTTGATTTAATTGCACATCGTGAAGAGGTATTAATTGAAGATATTGATATTTTTAGCAATTTTTTAGTAGTTACCGAAAGATTCAATGGATTGAATACGATTCGAATTATGCCATGGAGTGGAGATGGGGAATATTATTTGCCTTTCGAAAGCGAAACGTATACAGCCTACACTTCAACTAATGTCGATTTTGATACTGATATTTTGAGATACGGTTACCAATCATTGGCTACTCCTGCTTCAATAATTGATTTCAACATGAAAACATTGGAAAAGCAAATCATGAAAGAACAAGAAGTTTTAGGAGGAAAATTTGATAAAAACAAATACACTGAAGAACGAGTTTGGGCAACCGCTCAGGATGGTACAAAAGTTCCAATTTCAATGGTTTATAGAAAAGAATTGAAAAAAGATGGAAATAATCCGTTGCTACAATATGCTTATGGATCCTACGGTTATTCTATGGATGCTACATTTTCATCTACACGATTGAGTTTGTTGGACCGCGGATTTATATTTGCAATAGCGCACATTCGAGGGGGTGAGGATTTAGGACGTCAATGGTATGAAGATGGAAAATTGTTAAAAAAGAAAAATACTTTCACCGATTTTATCGATTGCTCAAATTTTTTAATCGCGGAAAAATATACCTCACCCTCCCATTTATATGCGGAAGGAGGATCTGCAGGTGGACTATTGATGGGGGTGATTGCAAATAGTGCCCCTGAATTGTATAACGGAATAATCGCACAAGTCCCATTTGTAGACGTGGTTACTACGATGCTTGACGATACAATTCCTTTAACCACCGGTGAATACGATGAATGGGGGAATCCAAACGTTAAAAAATATTACAATTACATTAAGTCATATTCTCCATACGATAATGTAAAATGTCAAGATTATCCTTCAATTTATGTATCAACTGGCTTACATGATTCACAGGTTCAGTATTGGGAACCAGCAAAATGGGTAGCAAAATTACGTGTTTTAAAAACTGATAATAATGCTATCTATCTGGATACCAATATGAATGCTGGGCATGGGGGAGCTTCTGGAAGGTTTGAAGCGTTAAAAGAATTAGCTAAAGAATTTTCTTTTTTACTAGATTTAGAAAAAATTGAAAAATAATTAGAAATTTATTGTTAAATTTGCATTAAATGAGGTTATCATAGATTGATTTTTTTAATCTTAATTGACTACTTTTTATGAACGAAAAAATAAATGCCTTCGAAAGCGTGCTAGATTTAATTGGGAATACTCCTTTAATTAAATTAAATAAAGTTACTGAGAACCTAGATGGAAATTTCTATGCTAAAGTAGAAGCTTTCAATCCAGGCCATTCCTCAAAAGATAGAATTGCTCTATATATTATTGAGGAAGCTGAAAAAAAAGGCATATTATATCCTGGTGATACAATTATAGAAACTACTTCCGGTAATACCGGTTTTAGTTTAGCGATGGTAAGTATTATTAAAGGCTATAACTGTATTTTAGCAGTAAGTTCAAAATCTTCCCTAGATAAAATAGATATGTTACGAAGCATGGGTGCAAAAGTTTATGTTTGCCCTGCCAATGTTTCTGCTGATGATGAGCGTTCCTATTATTCTGTAGCAAAACGCTTACATGAAGAGACAAAAGGTTCCGTTTACATAAATCAATATTTCAACCAATTGAATATTGACGCACATTATAAAACTACTGGTCCTGAAATTTGGGAACAAACCAAAGGTAAAATCACCCATTTAGTTGCTTGTAGTGGAACAGGGGGTACTATTTCAGGAATTGCAAAGTACTTGAAAGAAAAAAATCCAAATATTAAAATTTTAGGTGTTGACGCTTTTGGATCGGTATTAAAAAAGTACCACGAAACAAGAGAGTTTGACAACGAAGAAATATATCCTTACCGTATTGAAGGTCTAGGAAAAAACTTAATTCCATCGGCAACTGATTTTGATTCTATTGATCATTTTATGAAAGTTACTGATGAGGAAAGTGCGCATGCCACACGTGAATTAGCAAAAAGAGAAGGATTGTTCGTTGGATATACTTCAGGTGCTGTTCTTCAGGCGATTAGACAATATGCACTAGAAGGAGAATTTAATAAAAACAGTAATGTAATTGCTATTTTCCCAGACCATGGTTCTCGTTACATGAGTAAGGTTTTTAGTGACGATTGGATGAATGAGCAAGGTTTCTTTGATAGTGTAAATTTAGAAGAAGCTCAAAAAATAGAATTTATTAAATAATATAAATTGATAGCATAAAAAAAACTCCAGAGTAATCTGGAGTTTTTTTATTTCAATCTTTCAATTTGGAATATCATTATTCTTCCATCGTATGATAAACGTTCATTACGTCATCATCTTCTTCAATTTTCTCAATAAGTTTTTCCACATCGGCCATTTCAGCTTCTGAAAGTTTTTTAGTTATTTGAGGTATACGTTCAAATCCAGAGGACAATATTTCGATCCCTCTGTTCTCCAATTCTTTTTGAATGGTTCCGAAACTTCCGAAAGGAGCATAAATTAAAATACCGTCTTCGTCTTCAAATACTTCTTCAGCACCAAAATCAATGAATTCCAATTCTAATTCTTCAGGATCCAAGCCATTAGCAGGAATTCTGAAATTACAGGTATGATCAAACATGAATTCAACTGATCCTTGAGTTCCAAGGGTACCATTGCATTTGTTAAAATAACTTCTAACATTAGCCACCGTTCTATTATTGTTATCGGTTGCAGTTTCTACTAGAATTGCTATTCCATGAGGAGCATACCCTTCAAATAGTACTTCTTTGTAGTTGGCAGTATCTTTGTCAGTTGCTTTTTTGATGGCACGTTCTACATTTTCTTTTGGCATATTTACTGCCTTGGAGTTTTGTATAACGGCTCTTAATCTTGAATTGGCTTCAGGATTTGGACCACCTTCCTTAACGGCCATAACAATATCTTTACCAATTCTGGTAAATGCTTTGGCCATTGCTGACCAGCGTTTCATTTTTCTACCTTTTCGGAATTCAAAAGCTCTTCCCATTTCTAATTATTTTAATCTAATCCAATTATTTTATTTCTTATAAAATGGCAGTTTTACTACCTTAGCTGGTACATCATTTTTTCTAATTCTAATATAAATATCGCTATCTACTGCTGAAAATGAAGTTGGAACATATCCTAATCCGATACCAACATTCATAGATGGCGACATTGTTCCGGAGGTAACCACTCCAATTACAGTTCCATTTGCATCTACTATTTCATAGTCATGTCGCGGAACTGAACGCTCTTGCATTTCAAAAGCAATTAATTTTCTAGAGACACCATTTTCTTTTTGTTTTTTAAGATTTTCAGAATTGGTAAACTCTTTTGTGAATTTAGTTATCCATCCTAATCCAGCTTCTAATGGAGAAGTCGTATCGTTTATATCGTTTCCATACAAGCAAAATCCCATTTCCAAACGTAAAGTATCACGTGCTGCTAATCCAATTGGTTTAATCCCAAATGCTGCGCCTGCTTCAAATACTTTATTCCAAATGGCTTCTACTTGATCGTTTTTGCAATAAATTTCAAATCCTCCAGATCCGGTGTAACCTGTTGCAGAGATAATTACATCGTTAAAGCCAGCAAAATCTCCAACTTCAAAATGATAATAAGCTATTTGTGATAAGTCGATTGAAGATAATGATTGCATTGCTTCAACTGCTTTAGGTCCTTGAATTGCCAAAAGAGAGTAGTCATCTGATCGGTTTTCCATAGTAACACCTAAATTGTTGTGGGAAGAAATCCAGTCCCAATCTTTATCAATATTTGAGGCGTTAACTACCAATAAATATTCTTCTTCAGCCATTTTATAGACAATTAAATCATCTACAATTCCTCCTTCATTATTTGGTAAACAAGAATATTGAGCTCTTCCAATAGTTAGAGTGGAAGCGTCATTGGAAGTTACTTTTTGAATTAAATCTAAGGCTTCAGGTCCTTTTAGAAAAAATTCACCCATATGAGAGACATCAAAAACGCCCACGCTATTTCTAACGGTTTCATGTTCTGCATTGACTCCTTCGTATAAAATAGGCATATTGTAACCTGCAAATGGAAGAATTTTAGCACCTAAATTTTCGTGAATGCTTATTAACGCTGTATTTTTCATTGTTTTGTTTGCTTTTATTTACAGGGGCTAATTTATTCATTTTTTATGGAGTGACAAAACGACTTTCATTCAATTTTTCCGTAAATTTAAATGAAATTAAAACCAACGGATATGATCATTAATAAAAGTGAATTTCTAAAAAGATATTGTCCCATGGATCAAAATACTCACAAGGGAATTCAGGGACATGCTTTAATAATTGGAGGGAGTTATGGAAAAATAGGTTCAATTGTATTGGCTTCAAAAGCCTGTTTGAAAACGGGTTGTGGTTTAGTTACAGCTTTTGTTCCAAAATGTGGCTATGAAATTGTTCAAATTTCAAATCCTGAGGTTATGGTTCTTACCGATGATAATTTAGATCATATTTCCAATTTAAATATTGAAAATAATTTTCAAGCCATTGGAATAGGTATGGGAATGGGACAGGATAAGCAAACTCAAAGTACTTTTCATAATTTCTTGAAAAGCAATAAAGTCCCTTTAATTATTGATGCTGACGGAATAAATATTCTATCTCAGAATATAGAATGGTTGAATTTATTACCTGATAATACCATAATAACCCCCCATTTTAAAGAATTGGAACTCCTTATCGGAAAATGGGAATCTCTAGAGGATAAAATGAACCGAGTGCTTCAATTGTCTCATAAACACAACCTTGTAATTGTAGTTAAAGGTGCGCCAACATTAGTAGTTTATAAAGATAAAATCCATGAAAATACTACTGGAAATCAAGGATTGGCAACTGCCGGAAGCGGAGATGTATTGTCGGGAATTATTACAAGTTTAGTTGCTCAATCCTATGCGCCATTAGATGCTGCAATTATGGGCGTTTATTTGCATGGGCTGACAGCTGATATTGGTACTCCCAAAATGAGTTATCAAGCTTTTATAGCATCCGATATTATTGAGAATATTGGAAATGCTTACATTGAATCAATATCCTAATTATTACAAACGTAAAATATGTGAATAAACCTTGCTTTATAAATAGTAAATCGTGATTTTTGTAGTTCAATTAAAATTATAATCATGAGTAACATCCATTATATAAGTACCAACATTCTTTCTTTAGAAAGCGTTCAAGAAATTATTTATCAAAGTAAAACACTTGAATTGTCTGAGGAGGCGAAGGTTAATATTCAAAAATGTAGGGCTTATTTAGATGCCAAAATGGAAGCCAATGCTACTCCAATATATGGTATTAATACCGGTTTTGGATCGCTTTGTAATGTGAAAATTTCAAATGAAAATCTTTCCAAACTTCAAGAAAATTTAGTAAAATCACATGCTTGTGGAACTGGTGAAGAAGTTCCCTCAGAAATCGTTAAGTTGATGTTACTTCTGAAGATTCAATCCTTAAGTTATGGTTATTCGGGGGTGCAATTAAGTACCGTTTTGAGACTTGTTGATTTTTATAATAATGATGTTTTACCAGTAATTTACACACAAGGCTCTCTTGGAGCATCTGGTGATTTGGCTCCTTTAGCTCATTTATCGTTGCCATTGTTAGGTGAGGGGGAAGTGGTTTTTAAAGGTGCTAAAGTACCCACTTCTTTAGTAATGAAAGAGTTTAATTGGAGTCCTATTGTACTTCAATCCAAAGAAGGGTTGGCTTTGCTAAACGGAACCCAGTTTATGAGTGCCTATGGGACTCATATTTTATTGAAATCCATTAAATATTCTTATTTAGCCGATTTAATTGGAACTATTTCATTAGAGGGATTTGATGGTCGTCAAGAATCATTTAACGAATTAATTCATTTTATCAGACCTCACAAAGGGCAAATTACAACCGCCAATCGAGTGAATGAATTTTTAGAAGGAAGTGAAATAATTTCTCAACCTAAAGAACACGTTCAAGATCCGTATTCCTTCCGTTGTATTCCGCAAGTTCATGGTGCTTCTAAAGATGCGATTGATTATGTAAAAAAAGTATTTAAAACTGAAATCAACTCAGTAACTGATAATCCAAATGTATTCATTGAAAGCGATCAGATCATTTCGGGTGGCAATTTTCACGGGCAACCATTGGCTTTAGCCTTAGATTTTTTGGCTATTGCCTTATCAGAATTAGGAAGTATTTCGGAAAGAAGAACGTATCAATTAATTTCTGGATTAAGAAATCTGCCTCCATTTTTAATTGATAATCCGGGTTTAAATTCAGGATTTATGATTCCGCAATATACCGCAGCAAGTATAGCAAGTCAAAATAAACAATTGGCAACTCCTGCAAGTGTGGATAGTATTGTTTCTTCAAATGGGCAAGAAGATCATGTGAGTATGGGTGCTAATGCAGCTACGAAAGCGTTACGAATCATGGATAATTTAGAGCGAATTCTTGCTATTGAATTAATGAACGCCTCTCAAGCTATTGAGTTCAGACGTCCATTACAATCTAGTGATTTTATTGAAATGTTCTTAAAATCCTATCGTGAAGAAGTGCCTTTGGTAAAAGAAGATCGCATTTTGCATTATGACATTCAAAAATCAGTTGCGTTTTTAAACAGCTTTGCGATTGATATAGAAGTATAAAAAAGTTACTTTATAGACTCTTTCTTATTTTTATATGAATTAGATTCATTGAAAGAGGATTACATTTTATGTTTAAAATTTTTCTCAATTGCCTTGATCATTTCTCCCGCAATGTCTTTGTTGGTTGCTCCTTCAATACCTTCTAAACCAGGTGATGAGTTTACTTCCAACAATAAAGGTCCTTTTGAAGAACGGATAATATCCACTCCAGCCACTTTTAAATCCATCGCTTTGGCGGCTTTAATTGCAATTCTTTTTTCTTCAGCAGTAACTTTTATTATCGATGCGGTTCCACCTAAATGGATGTTGGCTCTAAATTCTCCCGGCATTGCCTCACGTTGAATTGCCGCAACCACTTTTCCATCAATTACAAAACAACGAATGTCTTTTCCATTGGCTTCTTTAATAAATTCTTGAACTAATATATTGGCATTCAAACTTTTGAAAGCATTAATAACACTTTCTGCCGCTTTTTTAGTCTCTGCCATTACCACCCCTTTTCCTTGAGTCCCTTCTAATAATTTAACTATTAATGGAGGTCCACCAACCATTTTAATCAAATCGTTGGTATCCAGAGGAGAGTTGGCAAAACCGGTTGTAGGAATATCAACACCATTGTTTAATAACAATTGTAAAGAATACAATTTATCACGTGATTGAGTTATAGCTGCTGCTGAATTTAAACAATACACTTTCAGTGCTTCAAATTGACGAGTTAATGCACAGCCATAAAAAGTAATACTTGGTCGAATTCTAGGGATAATAGCATCAAAATTATCTAATATTCTACCTCCTCGATAATGGATTTCAGGTGTAGTAGCGTCCAGTTTCATATAACATTCTTTGATATTTAAGAAATGCATTTCATGACCACGCATTTCTCCTGCTTCCATGATTCTCTTATTGCTATACAATTCTTTATTACTTGCTAACAAACCTATTCGAAGTCCTGTTGTCGCTTTTTCTGAAGATTTATACAACTCAGTCAAAATTTCTGCAGTTGGTTCGCCCAACAAATATTTTTGTTCTGGATCTACAAGAACTCGTCCACTCATAGCTTCACGTCCTAAAAGCATTCGGAATCCCATGGAATCTCTATTGGTTAAGGTAATTTCAATTGACCATTTTTTACCTCCTATTTCTAATTCAGAGCCTATAACGTAGCGTTGTTCCCTGAAACCGCTAGAACTTTTTACAATTCTTTTATCAATTAATTTTGATTCACAATGAATGATAGTTTTAACATTATTTTGAATTGGGTTTATATCAAATTTTACCCAATTTTCACCATCCTTTATAAATGGTGCAATATTGATAGCGTGTAATGCAGATGTTTTGGCACCTGAATCCACTCTTGCTTTAATGGTTGGAATTCCTAAAATAGGGAAGGAACACCATTCTTCACTACCAACTATAACTTTTTCTTTAAACATATTATTGATTGTAAATTGATAAAATAATATTTGCCAAAAGTATATATTTTGTTTTAATTAAAATGTAGAATTATATTAAATAATAAACCCATCTGATATTGAGGAAAAGATGGGTTTAAATTCTTGTTATTTATTGTATTTATTGATTTTTTGGCTCAGTAGTTTTAGTTACTTTTACGACTAATTCCTGAGTTGCTTCGTCAAGATCCATGAATATTTCATCGCCATTACCTATTTTACTGGTAATAATTTCTTCAGCTAGTGCATCTTCCACATACTTTTGAATGGCTCTTTTTAATGGTCTAGCGCCAAATTGCTTATCGAAACCTTTGTCTGCAATAAAAGCCTTGGCAGTGTTAGATAGATTCAATTCGTAACCCAAATCTTTTATTCTCGCATATAATTTCTTTAATTCAATTTCAATAATCAAATCGATATCGTGTTTTTCTAAAGCATTGAAAACAATTACATCGTCAATTCTATTTAAGAATTCTGGGGAAAACGCTTTTTTAAGTGCGTTTTCAATGATGCTCTTTGAATTTTCGTCTGCTTGAGAAATTTTTGCTGAAGTTCCAAAACCAACTCCTTGACCAAAATCTTTCAATTGGCGTGCGCCAATATTGGAAGTCATAATGATAATAGTATTTTTGAAATCAATTTTACGACCTAAGCTATCGGTTAAGTAACCATCGTCCAATACTTGCAACATCATATTAAAAATATCAGGATGTGCTTTTTCAATTTCATCTAATAAAACCACACTGTAAGGCTTTCTTCTAACTTTTTCAGTTAACTGACCACCTTCTTCATACCCTACATATCCCGGAGGCGCACCAACTAATCTTGAAATTGCAAATTTCTCCATGTATTCACTCATATCAATTCTGATTAAAGCATCTTCAGAATCGAATAATTCTTTTGCTAAAACTTTCGCTAATTGAGTTTTTCCCACCCCAGTTTGGCCTAAGAAAATAAAAGAACCAATTGGACGATTAGGATCTTTCAATCCAGCACGATTTCTTTGAATAGAACGAGCGATTTTTAATACCGCTTCATTTTGTCCAACTACTTTATTTTGAATGAGTTCAGGTAAGATAGCTAATTTATTACTTTCAGTTTGTGCAATACGATTTACAGGTATTCCTGTCATCATAGAAACTACATCAGCAACGTTGTCTTCAGTAACTAAAATACGATTGTTTTTAGCATCTTCTTCCCATTCTTCTTGAGCTACTGCCAAATCTTTTTCGATTCGTTTTTCATCGTCACGAAGTTTTGCGGCTTCCTCGTATTTCTGTCTTTTTACTACAGAGTTTTTAAGTTCACGAACTTCTTCTAATTGTCGTTCAAAATCCAATATCTGTTTTGGAACTTCAATATTGGTAATATGGACTCTTGAGCCTGCTTCGTCTAAGGCGTCAATTGCTTTGTCTGGAAGGAATCGTTCCGACATGTATCGGTTGGTTAACTTTACACATGCCTCAATCGCCTCAGGCGTATAAGTCACGTTATGGTGGTCTTCGTATTTGTTTTTGATATTATTCAATATTATAATCGTTTCATCAACGGAAGTAGGTTCAACGATTATTTTTTGGAAACGTCTTTCTAACGCCCCATCTTTTTCTATGTATTGTCGGTACTCGTCTAATGTTGTGGCACCGATACACTGTATTTCACCACGAGCTAATGCAGGTTTAAACATATTGGATGCATCCAATGAGCCAGTTGCTCCTCCGGCACCAACTATAGTGTGAATTTCATCAATAAAAAGTATGATATCGTTATTTTTTTCCAATTCATTCATTACTGCTTTCATGCGCTCTTCGAATTGTCCACGGTATTTTGTACCTGCTACCAAACTAGCTAAATCAAGAGTTACCACTCGTTTATTAAACAATATTCGAGAAACTTTCTTTTGGATTATTCGTAATGCTAATCCTTCGGCAATAGCTGATTTTCCAACACCTGGCTCACCAATTAATAAGGGATTGTTCTTTTTACGGCGACTTAATATTTGAGAAACTCTTTCAATTTCTTTTTCACGACCTACTACAGGATCTAATTTACCTTCTTCGGCAAGCTCTGTTAAATCGCGTCCAAAATTATCTAAAACAGGCGTTTTAGACTTTTTATTCGACTTATTAGTAGGGTTATTAAAATTGTCACCTTTAAGGCTGTCATCTTGTCCTGAATCATCATTATAAGATTCTGCTGTTGGTAAATTTTCTAAAAATTCGCCTTCGGTGTTGTTAGGTGTCATGTTTAAATATTGTTCTTTGGCGGTATCGTAGTCGATTTTTAATTTGTTGAGTAGTTTAGTTGTGGGATCATTTTCGTTTCTTAAAATGCATAAAAGTAGGTGAGCAGTACTAATTGTAGTACTTTGAAATACTTTAGCTTCAAGAAATGTAGTCTTTAGAGCACGTTCTGCTTGACGTGTTAGATGTAAATTCTTCTTATCTATACCAATTTCAAGATTAGGATTGGCAGGACTTAAAATTTCTACTTTCCTTCGTAAAAAATCCAAATCAACGGATAAATTATTTAAAATATCAATCGCTGTACCGTTACCATCTCTCAAAATCCCTAACATAAGATGCTCAGTACCAATAAAATCGTGTCCTAAACGAAACGCTTCTTCTTTGCTGTAGGTTATTACATCTTTAACTCTTGGTGAAAAATTATCATCCATATATTGTATATTACTTACTTGTAAATTTATAAATTTTTTTCATAAAATCAAAAACCATACCTACTATGAAAGTATTTAGCTAATTGACAAAAAAATATCTAATTTAAAAAGAATAATGCTAAATTAATTTATTAACTAAATGACAGGTATATTTTGTTAATAAATCGTCCAAATTATTGCTTTAATAACTAAAAAAAATAGTTTAAAAGAACTATATTAGCAAGATTTTTAATACAATTTAATTTTTAATTTAACTATATAATATGTCTGACGGAGAAAAGTTAATCCCTATTAACATTGAAGAAGAAATGAAATCAGCCTACATCGATTATTCAATGTCGGTAATTGTATCAAGAGCGCTTCCAGATGTTAGAGACGGTTTGAAACCAGTACATCGAAGAGTACTTTATGGAATGTATGATTTAGGAGTTTTTTCAAATAAAGCCCATAAAAAATCCGCAAGAATTGTTGGAGAAGTTTTAGGAAAGTATCATCCACACGGAGATACTTCAGTATATGATGCAATGGTTCGTATGGCTCAAGAATGGAGCATGCGTTATTTATTAATTGACGGTCAAGGTAACTTTGGATCTGTTGATGGTGATAGCCCAGCTGCAATGCGTTATACCGAGGCTAGAATGCGAAAAATTTCGGAAGAAATAATGGCCGATATCGAAAAAGAAACGGTTGATTTTCAATTGAATTTTGACGATACTTTATATGAGCCAAAAGTAATGCCAACCAAAGTACCTACGTTATTAATTAATGGCGCCACAGGTATTGCTGTGGGTATGGCAACCAATATGCCTCCGCACAATTTAACGGAAGTGATCAATGGTACTCTTGCCTACTTAGACAATGAAGACATTGAAATTGACGAATTGATGAATCATATTAAAGCTCCTGATTTTCCAACTGGAGGTATTATTTATGGTTATGAAGGGGTTCGCGAAGCATTCAAAACAGGTAGAGGTAGAATTGTAATGAGAGCTAAAGTTAACTTTGAAGAAGTTGACGGAAGAGAATCAATTATTATTACTGAAATTCCATACCAAGTAAATAAGGCTGAAATGATTAAAAAAACAGCCGATTTAGTTAATGACAAAAAAATTGAAGGTATAGCTAATATTCGTGATGAATCGGATAGAAATGGGATGCGTATCGTATATATATTAAAGAGAGATGCTACGCCAAACGTAGTGTTGAATACGTTGTACAAATTCACCCAATTACAAGCTTCGTTCAGTGTAAACAATATCGCTTTAGTAAAAGGTCGTCCTCAAATGTTAAATTTGAAGGATATGATTCATTATTTCATCGAGCACCGTCATGATGTTGTGGTTCGTAGAACTCAATTTGAATTAAGAAAAGCGGAAGAGAGAGCTCATATTTTAGAGGGATTAATCATTGCATCTGATAATATTGACGAGGTAATAGCTTTAATTCGTGGTTCAAAAAATACGGATGAAGCAAGAGAAAAATTAGTAGAAAGATTTAAATTATCTGATATTCAATCTCGTGCCATTGTTGAAATGCGTTTGCGTCAATTGACAGGATTAGAGCAAGACAAATTGAGAGCTGAATTTGAAGAATTAATGAAATTAATAGAGCACTTAAAAGCCTTATTAGCTGATGTTAATTTGAGAACAGAAGTTATCAAAGAAGAATTGATTGAAATTCGTGATAAATACGGTGATGCTCGTCGTTCTACAATAGAATATTCTGGAGGTGACGTAAGTATTGAAGATTTAATTGCCGATGAAAATGTGGTAATTACCATTTCTCATGCGGGTTACATCAAGCGAACCAACTTAACAGAATACAAAACACAGAATAGAGGTGGAGTTGGACAGAAAAGCGCTGGAACTAGAGATCAAGATTTCTTAGAACACTTATTTGTGGCAACCAATCACCAATACATGATGTTCTTTACTCAAAAAGGAAAATGTTTCTGGATGAGAGTCTATGAAATTCCGGAAGGAAGTAAAACGGCTAAAGGTCGTGCGTTGCAAAACTTAATCAACATTGAAAGTGACGATAAAGTAAAAGCATTCATTTGTACACAAGATCTTAAAGACAAAGATTACACCACTAGTCATAACTTAATTATGGTCACTAAGAAAGGCCAAGTTAAGAAAACATCTTTAGACAAATATTCAAAACCTCGTGTGAACGGTGTGGCTGCAATTACTATTAAAGAAGGCGATGAATTATTAGCAGCTCAACTTACGGATGGAACTAGCCAAATTATGATTGCTGTGAAATCAGGTAAAATGGTTCGTTTTGAGGAAAGTAAAACCCGTCCAATGGGAAGAACAGCTTCTGGAGTTCGCGGAATTACTTTAAAAGACGAAGCGGATGAAGTAATCGGAATGGTATCTGTAAATGATATGGAAAGTGAAATTCTTGTGGTTGCTGAAAATGGTTACGGAAAACGTTCAAGCATAGAGGAATATAGAATTACAAATCGTGGAGGTAAAGGAGTTAAAACCCTTAACATTACTGAAAAAACAGGTAAATTAATTTCTATTAATTCGGTTACTGATGCAGATGATTTAATGATTATCAACAAATCAGGATTGACTATCAGAATGGCTGTTGAGGATTTAAGAGTAATGGGTCGTGCGACTCAAGGAGTTAAACTTATTAATATTAAAGAAAACGATTCAATTGCCGCCGTGACAAAAGTTATGAAAGACGATGTCGAAGAAGTAGTAGTGGATGAAGAGGGTAATGTTATTGAAGCTGCTGTAATTGAAAGAGTGAAACCTGTTTTGGAAATCCTTGAAGACGACGGAGTTGCTGATGACGATGACGACGATGACGATGAAGTTGTTGAAGATGAAGAGGAAGATTCTGATGAGGATTCAGACGACGAAAACGAAGATTAATTAATTTTAAATTTATAAATATGAAAAGTAAAGTTCTATTACTTGTATCATCAATCATCCTTTCAACTACTTCATTTGCACAAAAGGATGAATTAAAAACGTTAAAGAAAATATACGGAAAAGAAAAAATTTCTGATTCCGATATGGAACTTTACAAAACTACATTAGTAAAAGGTGAATCTTTAGTTGCCGGATCTACCGAGGATGAAAAAGTTTATTTCGCTTATTATAAAGCAGTTGCCCCAATCTTAGAAATGACTTCGGCATTAATGAATCCTGCTAAAAGCACTGATCCATCGTTGGCTTCTAAGATTTTATCTGTTGATAAAGTAAATCAATTTGTTGCTGTTGCAAATGCAACTAAGGACTATGAGAAAAAATCGGGCAAACAAGTTTACACCAATGATATTAATCAAAAAATTACAACACTAAAACCAATTTTGGTTAGTTATGCGGTTTTTTTATCCAATGTACCTAATTATAAAGATGCTGCAATAGTATTAGCAGCTATTTATTATTTAGACAACACTGATTTAGAAAAATTATATTTTGCTGCCAACTACGCCGTAAATTCTAAAGATTATAACATGTCATTGGCATATTATTTACTTCTTAAAGAAAAAAAATATTCTGGTGAAGGAGAAGGATTGTATGCTATTAATATCAAAAGTCAAAAAGAGGAAATTTTCAATACCAAAACGGAGAGAGATATTTATATAAAAGCAGGTACCCATGAAAAACCTCGCGATGAAAAATTACCTTCTAAGAGACCTGAAATTTATAAAAACATTGCGTTAATTTATCTTGAACTTGGGAAATCTATCGAAGCAAAGTCTGCTATTCAAGAAGCGCGTGTTGAGAATCCAGACGATGTATCTTTAATCATTTCTGAATCAAATATTTATTTGAAAGAGAATGATATGGTTTCATACAAAAAATTGATTTCGGCAGCATTAGAAAAAAATCCCAACAATGCGGATTTAGTTTTCAATTTAGGAGTAATTAGTTATAATAATAAAGAATTACTAGAAGCGGAAAAATATTATTTAAAAGCGGTAGAGTTAGATCCAAAGTACGGAAATGCTTACCTAAATTTAGCTATTTTAAAATTAGATTCTGAAAAGATTTTAATTGACAAAATGAATAAATTAGGAACTTCTACTGCTGAAATGAAGAAATATGATGTCTTGAAAAAACAACGAGAAGACGTATATAAAAGCGCTATTCCTTATTTAAAAAAGGTGGTAGAATTAGATCCTCAAAATGTTGAAGCGATCAGAACATTGATTGGAGTTTATAATGCAATTGAAATGTTTGATGAAGCTAAAGTTTTAAAAGCTCAGTTAAAGAAATAATATTCTAAACAACGCAAAAAAAAATCCCGACTAAATGGTCGGGATTTTTTTATATAATTTTTTTTATGACTCTTAATTTGTGAGTATGTCTATTGGTCTCGGCGTTATAAATCCCCAAATGATCAATGCGATCAATACGAACTTTTCCGCTAGCGTGAATAATGTAGTTGTTTTCCATTATAATTCCCACATGAATGATATTACCTTCCTCATTATCAAAAAAGGCCAAATCTCCAGGTTCGCTTTCTTCAATAAAGCTTAATGGCTCTCCTTGAGTCGCTTGCTGGGAGGCATCACGTAAAAGAGGGTAGCCATTCAATTTATAAACCATTTGTGTAAAACCAGAACAATCAATTCCAAAGGGTGTTTTCCCTCCCCATAGATACGGGGCGTTCAAATACATGAATGCGGTTTTTATCAATTCAGATTTGGGTTTTATGCCCTTAATTTTCGCTCCTTCAAAGTCATAATTGGACTTGTTAATATTGGAGTCCTCCAAAAATGACAATGACGCTCCAAGTGGAACAGGCATTAGAAAATTATTATCACCGGTGATGTAATCAATTAAATCTCCGTTTAAAATTATAGGCAAATTAGATATAGTTTTGTATTCCTCTTTTGAAATTGGCTGAAATTGTTTGGTGTCAATCCAACCTTCATAATTATCAAATTGTAATTTGATTTTGGACCATTGTTTTAGCGTTTCAATTACTTCAAAATGTTCGCCAAACAACACTTGCGAAACTATTTCGCTTCGGTCGTTAGGTTCTATTCTTAAAGGGATAATCGCTAAATTACAAATACCAAACATACTTAATTATTCTCTTTCAATTACAATAGCAGAAGCACCACCACCGCCATTGCAAATTGCTGCGGCACCAATTTTGGCGTTATTTTGTTCTAAAACATTGATTAAGGTAACAATTATCCTTGCTCCTGAACAACCCAGAGGGTGTCCTAAAGAAACTGCTCCACCATTCACATTTACTTTGGAATCCTCCAATCCTAGAATTTTTGAATTGGCTAAACCAACAACTGAAAATGCTTCATTAAATTCAAAAAAGTTAACATCTTTAACTGATAAACCTACTTTTTCCAATGCTTTTGGTAAAGCAACAGAAGGGGTAGTGGTAAACCATTTTGGTTCTTGAGCAGCATCGGCGTAGCTTTTAATAAAGGCCAATGGCTTTAGTCCTAATTCGATTGCTTTTTCTTCACTCATTAAAATAAGTGCTGCAGCACCATCATTAATTGTTGAAGCGTTTGCAGCAGTAACGGTTCCTTCTTTAGTAAATGCAGGAGCTAATGTTGGAATTTTATCCAATTTTACATTGGTATATTCTTCGTCTTTGTCAATAATTATTGGTTCTCCACGTCTTTGAGGGACAGATACAGGAACTATTTCAGAATCAAATTTACCGGCTTCCCAAGCTTTTGCTGAACGCTCATACGATTGAATCGCAAAAGCATCTTGTTCTTCGCGAGAAATTTTATATTCGGTTGCACATAAATCGGCAGAAACTCCCATTGCAGAATTGTCGTAGGCATCAGATAAACCATCTTTTTGCATTCCGTCAATCATGGCGGCAGGACCAAATTTATATCCATTTCTTAAATGTAAATAATGTGGAATCAAACTCATATTTTCCATACCTCCAGCAATTACAACTTCGGCATCGCCAGCCATAATCGCTTGAGCTCCTTGCATAACTGCTTTCATCCCTGATGCGCAAACTTTATTTATAGTCGTCGCTATAGTTTTATTTGGAAGTCCAGCCAATAAAGCTGCTTGACGCGCTGGTGCTTGACCTACACCGGCTTGAACAACATTCCCCATAATCACCTCATCAATTAATTCAGGGTTTAAATTTATTTTATTTAAGGCACCTTTAATAGCTGCTGCTCCAAGTTGCGATGCGGTTACTGTTGATAATCCGCCCATAAAACTACCAATTGGAGTTCTTACTGCGGAAACAATTACTACTTTTTTATGTGTCATTACTGTAAGTTTTAGACTGCGAATTTAATCATTTTGGGTTAATAGTAAATTACATTTATTGGAATATTATAAACACTTTTATAATTAATTCAAATTCTTTTATTGATAATACATCGTAAATTCATTGCTATTGGTATAATAAATTTGGGCTATTAACTTGATTGTTAATGATTTTAATATCACCTATAAAAAACATTTAAAAAATCCGAGCAATAATTTGTAAAATATAGATTAGAACGTTACATTTGCATCCGCTTTAAGAGAAGAGAAATCTTCGAAGGAGAGTTGCCTGAGTGGCCGAAAGGACATGTTTGCTAAACATGCGTATGGGAAACTGTACCAAGGGTTCGAATCCCTTACTCTCCGCAAAAATTATTATTCGGGGTGTAGCGTAGCTCGGTTATCGCGCCTGCTTTGGGAGCAGGAGGCCGCAGGTTCGAATCCTGCCACCCCGACAAATGGACGCATAGCTCAGCTGGATAGAGCACCTGCCTTCTAAGCAGGCGGTCGAAGGTTCGAATCCTTCTGCGTTCACAAGTTGAACCAAAAGCCTCCAGAGAAATCTAGAGGCTTTTTTACTTTTAATCCTATTATTTTTTTCTTGCGATACTGTTAAATATTCCTAAAAACATTAAATCTTGTTCTGGATCAGTTGAATCCAAAGTTTGTTCGATTGTATTTACCTGATTGGACAACTTATCAAAAATCTTTAATCACTTGAAATGATTCTGAAGTATTTTGTGATAATCTATATCTTTTAATAATAATTACTTCATATTTTTCTGTTTTCTAATATATCTAGTTTGAAACAAAATCGCATACTTATTGAGTAATATTGACACTTAATTTGGTTCTAACAGGGCTTAATTTTGTATTAATAAATTATTAAATCCTTATCTAATATTGGTGTTTTACATTTTTTACAAAAAATATAAATGATTAAGAAAGCTCTATATAAATACTCCGCCATACTTGGTTTAGTACTTTTATTTGTTACAAAATCACATTCACAATCACAATCCCTACCAATTACCTCTTATGGGGTCTGGGATCGTGGGGCAGGAGTTGTGGACTATTCCAATCCAAATTCCGACTTTATTAAAGGTATTGAAATTTCCGCTAATTGGGATGAAATTCAACCTACCGGATTAACTAGTTTTGACTTTAGTTTATTTCAACAAAAATTAGATCTTGCTGTTACCCACGATAAGAAGATTCGATTTAGTATTAATGTTGGACCTGATTGCCCTTCTTGGCTTTTTAGTAATGGTGTTCCATTAGTATATGTAACTATTGCCCCTAATTCAAATCAAAATTACGCTAATAGACATCCTCATTATTTAGATCCAGATTATAAAGCATACTATTTTGAATTGATTAGACGATTTGCCTTATTTTTGAGAAATCAACCTCAAGAAAAATTCGATCATATAGCTTTCGTGCAAGTAAAAACAGGTGCTACGGGTGACGAAGCGCCATACAAAGGAGATGTAATTAATCCTAGTTATACCATAACTTCTTCACAATGGGAAGCATTTCGTTTAGAAGCTTTCGCAAAATTTAAAGAATATTTCAATGATGTTTCTGAGCGCAAAATTGTTTTAACGTTCAATAATGTAGATCCTTTAGATGAACCAGATGCATATAACTATGTAATGAACCAATTAGATCCAGTACTTGGATTTGGTATTAAAGGGGGAGCGTATAACCGTGGACATCATTTGTCAGATGAGCAAACCTACAAAGAGCAATGGAATCCATTTTTAATTAATCCAACTGGTAGAAAATTATTTTCAGCTTCAGAAATGGATCAATCTTGGTCCAGAGGTTTTTTTGCTTTGAACTATGAAATAGGTTTTTATTGGTCTGCCCTCGGGGGAATTAATACAGGGCTTTCTTGTACCAACATTACAGAAAGTGCCATGACATATGCTTTAGCAAATCCTGGGATTATTGACATTTTCAAAATGTATAACAGATATGCCCAACAGGTTTATCCGGCAAGTGCCACAACTGCTTTTTCTGTTTTTCATGAAGGACTCAATTCGGCAGATACAGTTAAATTCCCAGTAGCGACTTATGGTACCGCTAACAGGAGCAATATAGCTCGCTATCAGAATATATGTGAAGCATATGTCAATAGAGGAGCGCGTTTAGATGATTTATCTTTTGTAACATCTGGACAAGTAAATCAACGTGAAAATCAACAGTTTTACAATGATGTAGGATGGGAAATTTGCGAAGGAAATATTGAGCGATTTATGACTCAAATAAATCCTGATGCTACCTCCATAGGATTGTTCAGGGTGCGAGGAACTATAACTTCAACTTCTTCTAAGTACGATCGTTTTGCTCGTTCTTTCGAGAATAGTACTGGTAAAAATACGATGTATTTCCAATTGCATAATGAATTACCTGCAACTAATAAAAACTTAAAATTTACCATTATTTGGTTGGATAAATATCCGGGTTCTTCTTGGGCATTTAAATACAGAAATTCCTTAGGTCTTCAGACCATCCCTTTTACGGGAACTGGAACTAATCAATGGAAAACAGAAATTTTTAATATCATTGATGGCACTATGAATCAAGGTGGTTTAAATGGTTCCGATTTTATGTTGGTCAACACTGATGCAGATAATGACATATTTAATGGAATTGAAATGAATATTATCGGTGTCGGTATACAACCTCAAACTATAAATTTCAACCCATTGCCATTTAAAAAAATAGGAGATGCAGACTTTAATCCGGGGGCAACAGCCAGTTCTGGCTTAGCGATTACCTATACGAGTTCTAATCTTAATGTGGCAACCATTGTTAACAATATGATTCACATCGTTGGTCTAGGATCAACCACAATTACAGCTTCACAAGCGGGTAATAACGGCTATAATCCAGCAACATCAGTTGTCCAGGAATTAACAGTATATCATCAAACTACTATTTCTACTGTTGGAAACAATACTTGGATATGCCCAGCAGGAATAAATAAAATAAAAGTCGAAGCTTGGGGCGGTGGCGGTGGCGGCGGTGGAACCTCTTTAGCTGGTTTTGGGGGTGGTGGCGCAGGTGGTTCCTATGTGATAAATGAAAACGTTAGCGTTGTTCCTGAAACAAGTTATAATGTGACAGTGGGTGCTGGAGGAGAACAAAGTGGTAATGGTGGGGCTAATGGAAATAACGGAATTAATACAACATTTGGATCAACGACTCCTGTTATTGCAAATGGTGGTATTGGAGGAAGCGGAACAACTGCAACAGGACAATTGGGAGCAGGGGGTACAAACTCAGGTGGTTCAGGTGGCACAGTAGCTATAGGATTACCTGGTGCATCTGGAACTAGTGGATCAGGTGGAGCCGGAGGTTCAGGAGCTGGAGCCATGGGTGGTGCCGGAGGAGCAAGTAAAACATCTGTGGGTAATGGAATTGCAGGAACTTCTCCGGGTGGCGGTGGCGGAGGTGCTTATGGTGCGACTTCTGGAAGTAATAAGGGAGCCGCAGGAGGAAATGGGCAAATTATTATTACCTCAGTTGGTGTGCCAAACGCTCCTACTATAGGAACAGCAACAGTTTCGGGAGTCAGTGGGCAGGCTTCAATCTCATTTACAGCTCCTGTATTCAATGGTAATTCAACAATTACTTCCTATACAGCAACATCTTCTCCTGGAGGATTTACTGGAACTTTAAGTCAGTCAGGAAGTGGTACCATAATAATGACTGGATTGACTAGTGGAACGGCTTATACCTTTACATTAAGGGCAACAAATAGTATAGGACAAAGCGCCGAAAGTGCCGCATCAAATTCAGTAACTCCATATAAAATTACCACTTGGGATGGCGGAGCTTGGTCTAACGGAACTCCAACAGCATCTGATGTTGCAATAATTAATGATAATTTTTTAACAACGGATAATGGCGATACAGCAGGATTTTCCACAAGAATATTAACCGTTAATGCAAATAAAACATTCACAATCAATACTGGTCACAACATCACAGTTGCAGGTGCAGTTACTAATAATGGTACATTTACGGTTTCTAATAATGCCAACTTAATTCAGGGGGGAACTACCAATATCAATTCTGGAAACGTCATCGTAAAAAGAGACAGTGACAATATGAAATTATATGATTATACGTTATGGAGTTCGCCTGTGGCAGGACAAAATTTAAAGGCATTTTCGCCAGAAACTCTAGATTCTCGTTTTTACACCTACAATTCTAGCACTAATCAATATAATGCAGTTACTAACCCAAACCCAACAACTACTCCTTTTGCCACTGCAACAGGATATTTAATACGTGCTCCAAATAATTGGACTGCTAATACTTCAACTACTTTCAGAGGAATTTTCACAGGGGTTCCAAATAATGGTACTGTAGAAATTCCAGGACTTCTTTCTGGAAAATATTACGCAGTTGGAAATCCCTATCCATCAACTATAAATGTAGCTGCTTTTTATACCGAAAACCCAAACGCTGGAACGTTATATTTCTGGAGAAAAACAAATGGAGTCGGTGGGACAGCCTATGCAACAAGAACTAATGCTGGTGGAGTTGCATCTACTATTGATGGATTAGTACCCTCAACAGATATTGCAGTTGGACAAGGATTTTTCGTTTCTCCTAGTGCTAATATGGATTTGAAATTTACCAATACAATGAGAGCCACGCTAAGTACTTCAACTGTTTTTCTAAGAACAACTACAGTGGAAAGAAACCGTATTTGGTTGAATTTGACTAATACTTCAGGAGTTTTCAGCCAAATGCTTGTAAGTTATATGGCAGAAGCAACGCAAGGAGTAGATTCATTGGATGGAAAATACATCAACGATGCTCCAATTGCTTTAACCTCTATTATAAGCGCTGGGGAATATACCATACAAGGTCGAGCACTACCTTTTACTACTTCAGATACGGTACAGTTGGGTTTCAAAACCAATGTTGCAGGAAATTACACCATTGCCCTAGACCATGTAGACGGATTGTTTACTGGGCAACAAGCTATTTATCTTAAAGATAACATTACTGGTAATGAAATAGATTTGAAAGTAGGTTCTTATACTTTCAATGCACCAGCCGGAATAGACAACGCGAGATTTTTATTGAAATACCAAAGAACATTGAACGTAGATGCGCCAGAATTTAATGAGAACAATGTAAGAATTTATTTGAACAATGAAACTTTATATGTCAATTCTGGAACAAGTGTTATTGATACCATTGAAGTTTACGATATTCAGGGAAGATTAATTGCACATCAAAAAGCAGTAAAAGCTACTACAGCTACAATCAATAATTTGAATACAACCAAACAAGTATTGATTGTTAAAGTTAAAGACCAGAATGGTAAAGTAGTAATTAAAAAAACAGTGAATTAAAAAAGATGAAGATTGTCAGAACTATTAAGGATTTATTAATAATTTCTTTGAGATTTAAGTTTCAGTTGAAACAAATTAGCTTTATGAATGACACTTTTTCGCCAAGAACAGCATGAATTTTACAGCTAAGTTTACAAAAAACTTCACTTTTAATTAATAACAATATGAAAACAAAAATTACCTATTTATTTTTAATCTTACCTTTCTTGACCTTTGCTCAAGGTCCGTGGGAATTTAACACTGCTTCTAATTCGGAGGGATGGACTGTTTCTCAAGGATCAGCTGGTGCTGCTGGTATCCTTAATGCAACAGGAACAGCTATTGAATATACAACTATAACTGGGTCTTCTGCAACTTCAAGAAATCCAACATTCACTAAAACATCTGCAAATATAGATGCTAATGCTAACAACCAAATAGAGGTTAGGATAAAAAACGGTTCTGCCGCATCTTATTTGAGACTAACTACAACAATTGGGACCGTTTTAAATACTTATAATTGTGTTATTACTACAGCTGATGCCGATTATAGAATTTATACTTTTACTTTGACATCATCTGGTACTGTAAGTGCTCTTTCTTTAGAATTTAAACTTAATGATGGTACTACGAGTGGTAATAATTATGTTCCACAAACTGCACCAAGCACTGTCGGTACGGTAATAAGTATTGATTATGTTAGACCTAGAAATTTTGTTGCACCTATACAAAACACATATAATTTTGATTCAACAACGGAGGGATTTACTACACTTACAAGAGCAACTGCTGTTCAAGCATCTGAATCTTCAAGGGGTACTTTAATGGTTAACTGTAATACTGCAAGTGTTAATAATGGTAAAGTATCTTTATCACCTATCGTTTTTCGTGTTGAAGGTACAAATAGGTATGCACACATTACTTTAAAAAACACTTCAAACAACACTTTATTTCAATTAAATGGAAAAGTAGCAAGTGTTTTAACTGCTTTTAATCCAGTACAAAACTATACTACTTCTGATGCTAATTATAAAACATATGATTTTGATTTAACTACTTGGGATAATGGATCTCAATTTCCTGAATTAAACTTTGGGGTTAAAACTACTTGGTTGGCAACAGCGACTTATGAAATAGGTAACATCGTAATTTCAGGAAATACCTACTGTAAAAACATATCTGGTGCAAACAGTATATCACCTGCAGTACCTCAAACGGATACTACTAATTGGGTAGTATGTGATGCAACAGGTGCAGTTGCTCCTGCTGCTGGTGCAATTCTGGGAGGTGCATTGAATATAAATCCTTTAACTAATTCTGTATATGTTGATTCAATTGTTTTTGATAATATTGTTCCTTTAGCTACTGCAGACTTTGGAAATACAAACAATACAATTTCATTATATCCAAATCCTGCAAAAGAGGTTTTGAATATAAGTTCATCTAATAACATTACTAAAATTGAAGTATATGATATGCAAGGTAGAAACGTAGTTTCCAATAACAATTCTACAAATGTGAATATTGCAGCTATAGGAAAAGGGGCTTACATAGTTAAAGTAGTGCAAGAAAACGGTAATATTGTTTCAAAACAATTTATTAAAGAATAAATTTTTTTTTTTAATATTTTTGAAATAGTAACATATAATTTTTAAAGAGAGCATTCAAGTTTATTTAAAACAAGGATGTTCTCTTTTAATTAGTAAACCTCTAATTTTCTATTCAAATTCTTAACTAATGTCTTGTTTAATTTAAGTTATTTAATGTAACTTTCATTCAATTTAAAATTTAAAAATGATTATGCAAGCTCTTTATAAATACATTGCCTTTCTTTCCTTTGTTCTTTTTTTAATAACAGAATCACAAGCACAAAAAATAGCGGTTCC
The DNA here is from genome assembly GCA_021740105.1 of Flavobacterium sp. GTDB lineage: Bacteria > Bacteroidota > Bacteroidia > Flavobacteriales > Flavobacteriaceae > Flavobacterium. The sequence goes on along the minus strand of JAIPAM010000002.1, from coordinate 157,026 downwards.
TATAAGTTCTTATGGTGTTTGGGATCGTGGAGGAGGAGTTGATGATTATTCTGATCCAAAGGCAGACTTTGTCATGGGCATTGAAGTTTCAGCCACTTGGGCAGAAGTACAATCCATGGGGCCGGGTAAGTTTGATTTTTCTATGTTTCAAGAGGTTTTAGATAAAGCAGCCAAATACCATAAAATAGTAAAAATAAGCATTAATGTTGGGCCAAATTCCCCTTTATGGCTCTATGATAATGGAGTTCCATTGGTCAAAGTAAAAAGTCATAAGCCTGAAAAGCACGCTAAAAAATTCGGTAATTACCCTTATTATTTAAATGAAAATCATAAGATATATTATTTTGAATTAATTAAACAATTCTCACATTTTTTAAGAAGTCAGCCGAAAGAAAAATTTGATTGTATTGCTTTTGTTCAAGTTAAAACAGGAGCTACTGGTGACGAAGAACCATACAAAGGAGAGCCTATAGATGAAAAATTTGCCATTGATAAAAAAACAGTATGGGAGAAATATCGGATAGAAGCATTCGAACAATTTAAGAAATATTTTAATGATGTGTCGGATCGTCAAATTGTATTAACATTTAATAATGTTGACCCTATAAAAACTCCCGTTGCTAACAATTGGGTAATGACGACTATTGACCCTAAAATTGGTTTTGGAATTAAAGGAGGAGCTTACAATAGGGGACACCATTTAACAGGTGAACAATCATTCAAAAAACAATGGAATCAGTATTTAATTAATCCTAAAGGGATGAAACTTTTCTCAGCTTCTGAAATGGATGAGTCATGGAAAAAAGAAATATTTACTATTAATACAGAATTGGCTTTTTATTGGTCTGCACTAAGCGGAATTAATACGGGGTTATCTTCTTACAATTGTTCAAAAAGCGCCATTAAATATGCCTTGGAACATAAAGAAATTAGAGACATTTTTAAAATGTACAACAAATATGCTCAACAAGTCTATCCAGCTTCTTCTAAGACAGTCTTTTCTGTTTTTCATGAAGGTCTAAATGCAGCTGATACGATAAAATTCCCAGAGAAAAAATTCGGAAAAGCAAATATCAAAAACTTGGATCGCTATACAAACATTTGTAATGCTTATGAAGCAAGAGGGGCGAAAATGGATGATTTAGCATTAGCTGCTATAGGTCAAGTAGACCAACGAGAGAGACAAAAGGGATATAATGATGCCGGATGGGATATTGCTGAAGGAAATTATGAACGATTTTTATATCAAATTAAACCCGACGAAACTTCTATTGGTCTTTTCAGAATTAGAGGTGAGATAGACAAAAACTCTTCTAAATACGACCGTTTTGCTCGTTCTTTTGAAAATTCGACAGGAAAAAATACTATGTATTTTAAGTTTGACGATGAGGTGTTTACCACTTCAAAACCAAAAAGTTTAAAATTTACGATCACTTGGTTGGATAAAAACCTAGGGTCAACTTGGGCATTACAATACAGCAATGGAAAAGAATTAAAAACTGCTCTACAGGTAAAAGGGAAGGGCAATAATGAGTGGAAATCAGTGACAGTTGATGTTGCCGATATGCAGTTAAACCAAAGTGGAAAAATGGAGTCTGACTTCGTGTTGGTAAATACAGATTCAATCGATGATATTTTTAACGGAATTGAAGTAAATATTCAACGAAAATAAATTAATATACTACTATAAATCTAAATAAAAATGAAAAAAAGTCTTAGTTTATTAACCACTACTTTATTGTTAGCATTAAGTTTTTTGTATTCCATTAAAGGGGTAGCCCAAAATAAGCGACCAAACATTCTTGTTATTATGGGTGACGACATCTCACGAAATAGTATGGGGGTGTATGGTTCTAAATATATAAAAACTCCCAATTTTGATCGAATTGCAAATGAAGGAGCACTTTTTACTAATGCCTATGTTTGCAATCCAAAATGTTCACCATCTAGGGCTTGTTTCTTAACTGGAAGGTACTCTTGGCAATTAGAAGAAGCTGCTAACCACATTCCCGTTATACCTCCAAAATGGAAATTTTATCCTAACTTATTAGAGGAAAGTGGATATACAATAGGATATACTGGAAAAGGTTGGGGACCTGGAGTGTATTACGGAGAGCACAATCCGGCTGGTTGGGAATACAATGAGATATCTCTTGTTCCGCCTTATAAAGGGATAAGTAAAAAAGATTATGCGGCTAATTTCGAGGTGTTTTTAACCAAAAGAGACAATGAAAAGCCATTCTGTTTTTGGTTTGGAACTCATGAGGCGCACCGTAAATATGAAAAAGATTCTTATAAAAAGGAGAATAAAGATTTGAGTAAAGTTACGGTTCAAGGCTTTTTTCCTGACAATGAATTAGTTCGAGGTGATTTGGCTGATTATGGAGTAGAAGTGGAATACCATGATCGTCAAATTGGTTTAGCATTGGCATCTTTAGAAAAGCGAGGTTTACTTGATAATACCATTATTATTGCTACCTCAGATCAAGGAATGCCTTTCCCTTATGTGAAAGGACAAATTTATGATGAAGATTTTCATGAAGCTTTTGTAGTAAGATGGGGCGACAAAATAATTCCAGGAAGAGTAGTTACCGACTTTATTAACTTTCCCGATGTGGCTCCAACCCTAATGGAAGCAGCTGGGCTAAAACCAGACAAGCAAATGACTGGAAAGAGTTTTCTAGATGCATTAGTATCTGAAAAATCGGGGCGCATTGATTCTAAAAGATCGTATTCACTAATTGGAAAAGAACGTCACGATAATGGTACTTCAGATGGGGATCAAATTGCTGTTAGTTATCCAGTTAGAGCAATTAGAACTGATAAATATCTATACTCCCACAATTATAAACCGAACAGATGGCCTGTTGGAGATCCAGAATTTAACTATAACAATTGCGACGATTCACCAACAAAAAACTATTTGACAGGTTTAAAAGAAGGAGATAAAGATTATAATTATTTTAAGCTATCTTTTGGTAAACGACCTGCTGATGAACTATTTGATTTAGAAAAAGATCCTGATTGCGTCAATAATATTGCATCCGACCCTCAATATGCTTCCTTAATAAAAGAATTAAAAACGAAGATGGAATCCGATTTAAAAAAACAAAAGGATCCTAGAGTACTTGGTAAGGGAGATGTTTTTGATTACTATCCACAGATTCGGGAGGAAAAAATCAAAAAACTATATAAAGAAAAGTATTATAGTATGTTTGATAAGTTTTTCGAAAAATTCGGAAAAAAAACAGTTCCAATACCTTCAGGGTTTGTTGAAAAAGACGGTGAAAATTAATTTAAATATATTACAACAACAATGAATACAAAAAAGATACTGGCTTTTGCAATCCTGCTTTCTGCATTTGGAATACAGGCCCAAGAAGCAAAAAACAATTCAAAAAACGTTAAAAGACCTAATATAGTTTTCATTCTAGCAGATGATATGGGGTACAATGAGTTGGGTAGTTATGGTGGTAAAATAATAGAAACTCCAAACATTGATCAACTTGCTAAAGAAGGAATGAAATTTTCCAATCATTACTGTGGTTCAAATATTTGCGCTCCTTCTAGAGGGACTTTAATGACGGGCAAACACACTGGCCATGCTTATATTAGAGACAATAGGGCACTTCCTTATGAAGGGAATGAGCCTATTCCAGCTGCTGAAATTACCGTTGCCGAAATTCTGAAGACTGCAGGATACAACACAGGTGCTTTTGGTAAATGGGGACTTGGTTATCCAGCTTCAGAAGGATCTCCAAACAACCAAGGTTTTGACCAGTTTTATGGTTTTAATGGTCAGATTCATGCTCATAATTATTTCACTTCCTATTTGCGTAAAAATGACCTTGTAGAATTAAATGCAAATGTAGACGCTCCCTATTCTGTTTACAGCGCAGATATTATTAAAGATAGAGCATTAGAGTTTGTTGAAGCCAACAAAAACAACCCTTTCTTTCTATATTTTTGTCCTACTTTACCTCATAATCCGTATCATCAACCCGATGATAAAACCTTAGAGTACTATGCTAAAAAAACAGGATTTCCTATAGGAGATGCTCACTCAGAAGATTTCAGTGTACCTAAATATGCGGCATTAACGTCGAGATTAGATCAAGAAGTAGGTGAAATTGTTTCAAAATTAAAAGAACTGAATCTATTGGATGATACTTTAATAATTTTTGCAAGTGATAATGGATCGGCACTTACTAAGGAACAAGATAGTTACCTTCGTACTGGTGGAGATTTAAGAGGAAGAAAATCTGAAGTTTATGAAGGTGGTATAAAAAGCCCCTTGATTGCTTTTTGGAAAGGAAAAATTATTCCTGGAAGCTCTAGTAATCACATCTCCGCTTTTTGGGATTTCTTGCCAACTTGTGCTGAGATTGTAAAGGCAAAAACACCAGAGAATATCGATGGAATTTCTTATTTACCTACACTATTAGGAAAAACTGACAAGCAAAAACAACACGATTATCTCTATTGGGAACGTAGCCAAAGTCAAGCCATTAGAAAAGGGGATATGAAGGTAAATTTTGTTTACGATAAGACAACCCAAAAACAAAATATTGAAATTTACAATCTAGTCCAAGATCCTTTTGAGAAAAATAATTTAGCTGAAACAATGCCAGAGCTTAAAGCAGAGTTTATAAAATTAGCTCAAACTGCCAGAATTGAGTCAGAAATTTTTCCTTTAGTAAAAAAAGCAAAAAAAGCAAAAGTAAAAATTCATTAATCAATGAAAATCAAATATATAGTTTTAAGTATTTTAGCTTTTACTGTTAGTTTAAAAAGCAACAGTCAAACAAAAAATAAAACAGTAAAGCCTAATATTGTTTTCATCTATTTAGATGATTTAGGATATGGAGATTTAAGTTGTTATGGAGCAACCTCAATTAAAACTCCCAATATTGATTCTTTAGCCAATGGAGGAGTTCGATTTACAAATGGATATGCTACCTCGGCAACGTGTACACCAAGTCGGTATGGTCTGCTCACAGGGGTTTATCCTTGGAGAAATAAAGATGCAAAAATACTTCCTGGTTCAGCCCCGTTATTGATTGGCAAAGAACAACTAACCATTCCAAAAATGTTAAAAGAGAAAGGATACCAAACTGCTGTTGTGGGTAAGTGGCATTTGGGTTTAGGTACTGGAATTGTTGATTGGAATCAACAATTAGATGCAGGACCTAATGATGTAGGTTTCGATTATTCTTATATTATGGCCGCCACACAAGATAGAGTCCCTACAATTTACATCGATAATGGTAAAGTAGTTAATCTAGATAGCAAGGATCCTATTGCTGTAAATTACGACAAAAATTTTCCCGGTCAACCTACAGGAAAAGAAAATCCTGAATTGCTCTCAATGAAATGGCATCATGGTCATAATAGTTCCATTGTAAACGGTATTCCTCGAATTGGTTATGTGTCTGGTGGAGCAAGTGCCAATTGGAGTGATATTGATTTAGCAGATCATTTTTTAGCCAAAGCTCAAACGTATGTAAAAAGCCATAAAGAAAATCCATTTTTCTTATATTATGCTTTAAATCAGCCCCATGTCCCTCGGACCCCTAACCCTAGATTTATAGGCAAATCAGGCATGGGACCCCGTGGAGATGTTATTTTGGAAGCGGATTATTGCGTAGGCGAAATAATAAAAACCTTAAGAGAAGAAGGAGTTTTAGACAATACCTTCATTGTATTTTCTAGCGATAATGGTCCTGTATTGAATGATGGTTATTATGATGATGCTGTGGAGAAACTAGGCAATCATAAACCAAACGGTCCATTGAGGGGAGGAAAATACAGTTTGTTGGAAGCAGGTACACGAGTGCCGTTTTTTACCTATTGGAAAGAACAAATTAAGCCTCAAGTTTCAGATGCATTGGTGTGTCAAATCGATTTATTGGAATCCATTGCAAAGTTGGTCAATATTGATGTTAAAAAGACAGACAGTCAGGAACTTATAGATGTTTTTACTGGTAAAAGTGCTAAAGGAAGAACGAATTTGGTTATTGAAGCCAACACTAAAACTGCTTTTCGTCAAGGAGATTGGATAATGATTCCGCCTTATTCTGGCGATTCAATTCTGGAAGAAGTTAATATTGAAATGGGAAATGACAAAGAGTTTCAATTGTATAATTTAAAAATGGACATTGGTCAAAAAAACAATCTAGCCAAAGCCCAACCCAAAAAATTGAAAGAAATGATGAAAAATTTCGAATTGATTCGTGGGAACAGTTATAATAATGTGGAAAAAATTGAGTTGAAATAATAATGAATAGGTCATCCTTTTATATTCTAATAATTGTACTATTTTTTTGTTCAAGAGTGAGTTGTCAAACAACCTCAAACTATGTGCAATCAGCCCCACTTAATCCAGATAACTTTAATAAAGTAATTGATGGAAAACAAGTGGGTTTGTTTTTTCTAAAAAATGGAAATATAACGGCCGCCATAACTAATTATGGTGGCCGTATTGTTAGTTTATGCACTCCAGATAAAAACGGTCAAAAAGGCGATGTAGTTTTAGGCTTCAAAAGTATTGAAGATTATTTAAAGGCAACTGGCGTGTATCATGGGGCTATCGTTGGAAGGGTAATCGGGAGAATTGCTAAAGGGACTTTTGAATTAGATGGAAAAATGCAATCTCTTACAATAAATAGTGGAGCCAATCACCAGCACGGAGGATTAAAAGGATTTCATAATCAAGTTTGGAATGTGAAGACGGTAACAGATAGTTCAATAGTATTGTCTTATAATTCTGTTGATGGAGAAATGGGATATCCAGGAACTTTAAATGTAGAAGCAACTTATCAGTTGACTTCAAATAATGAATTGACCTTAAAGTATTTGGCTACAACCGATAAAACAACTATTGTAAATATGACCAACCACGCTTTTTTTAATCTTGCAGGGGAGGGGAATGGGTCTATTTTAGATCATATCTTAACGATTCCATCCAATTATTTTTGTGCGGTAAATCCAGACAAAATTAAAACAGGGGAATTGCTTAAAGTCTCTGGAACCCCATTTGATTTTAGAGAAGGAAAAGCTATTGGTAAGGATATCGTTTTAGAAACGACTAACGAACAAATGAAAATTGCCACAGGGTATGACCAAAGTTATGTCTTAAAGAAAAAGCAAAGTAATAAGATTGTATTAGCGGCAACGGTTGTCGATCCTAAAAGCGGTCGTAAATTAGAAGTTTTTACCAATAATTTGGGTGTACATTTTTTTAGTGCTAATTTTTTTAAAGGAGTCGATATTGGAAAAATGGGTAAACCTTTTCACTTTAGAGAATCGTTTGCTCTAGAAACCCAGGACTATAATTCCCCAAATCAAAAATCATTTTCAACAATTGTGCTTAATCCTAATGAAAAATATGAGAGCTATACTATTTACCGTTTTTCCTGCCTTAAATAATAAGATAGGGCTAATTCTAATTTTCTTAGCTACAATTAATATTATAAATAAATCTTCCTTTCGTTTTTAGTTTAAAGATAAATATTAGTACTGCTTTTAATTTCAAAAATATAAACACTTATGAATAAGAAATTAAAAATTCCATAATAAAGTTATTCGAGACAAATATCAATATAGAAGAACTACCAAATCAAATTTTTAAGCTCCTTAACTTTAGGAAAAAATGAGTAACAAAGTTGTAATATTAACAATAAATCAAAAAAAAAATTATCTTTGAAATAATAACTAAATGTTCTAGATTTAGGACTTCAGTTAATTTTTTTAATATATTATAAAACTAACATAAACAATTAATGCAAAGAATTCTAACATTATTAGTTACATTACTTTTTTATGTATGTTCATATAGTATACAGAGAGACAATGTTAATTTTAAAAATATAGATAATAATCAAGGGTTGTCGCAAAATGGCATAACAGCAATATTTCAAGATAGAGATGGATATATGTGGTTTGGAACCCACTATGGATTAAACCGCTATGACGGAATGAATATTAGATCGTTTTATGCTTCAAATTCTTTCAACGATCTATCAGACAATACTATAAATTCAATTGTACAAGATCTTGCGGGTAATATTTGGATTGCTACAGAACAAGGTCTTACTGTTTACAACCCCATTACACATAAACTATATAATTTAAAAAAATACAATCCAAAAAATAGTCTTTTCGGTCAAAATATACAATCCATTAAACTCATTGACGGAAAAATAATGTTTACGAGTCAAAATGGACTTTGGAGTATCGATTCAGGAAAAGAACTTTTTAAGGAGGAAAATACAAAATCAATTTGCGAGAAGAGTATTCGATATAAAATTTCAAATAGTTTAGACCTTGAATCTTTAAAAATTCATGAGAAAGATAAAAATGGAAATTATTGGTTAACAAATAAAAACCAAGTTATTTTAACGAAAATAAGTAGTAATGAATTAATCATTATAGCTAAAATTCAAATTGGACCCACTTCTGATATTTCAATTTCTGCTTTTTTTCAAGATAATTTTTCAAATATCTGGATAGGTACTCAAAAAAATGGTTTATTTCATTTAAAATCAGTAAATGGAAACTATTTAGCATCTAAAATTTATCCAAAAATAGATTCTGAAATCAATTTTTCAAGAATAGCTAATATTATTCAAGATCATCAAAGCAATCTAATAGTGACTTCCCGTGCTAACGGTGCTATTAAAATAAATAAAGAAGCCCTTAGAAATAATGTTTTTAACTCTTCAACAATTACCGCTTTTGATTTACCTACTAAAAAAATAAAAAGTATTTATATATCTAGAGATAAAACCCTTTGGATAGGATCATTGGGTAACGGTGTTTTTTTTCAAAATAATTCTGGACTAAAGTTTAAAAACTATCATATTAAAGAGAATAAAAACAACTCAATCATTAGTAATACAAGATCAATTATTAAAGATGACTATAATAATTTGTGGTTGGGAACTCTATTTGAAGGACTTTTTATATATGACACAACCAATAATAAAATTATTAAATCAATACTGAATGGAAAATCGATTTTTGCATTATCCAAAATCGACAACCAACACACACTAATAGGTGCTTCAGACGGGTTGTATCTGGTCACATTTACAAAAAATAATTATACCACTAAAAAGCTTAATACGATTAATAATATTAATCCAATTGTTTTTTCAATTGCTCATGTTAATAATCATTATTGGATAGGAACTGACAATAATCTAATCAGTTTTTCACTAACAAATGATTTTAATCTAGTGAACGTTGTTAACTATAAAAATTTGATCCCATCGTCTCTAAATTCTATAAATTTTGTTCGGATTGTTGAATATGATTCCATTCACAATTTATTGTGGATTGGAACACAAACTAAAGGACTCGTTGTTGCCAAATTAAATTATGATTATTCTATAAATAATTTTTCCCATTATAATCAAAACCAAAATAGTTTGGATAATAATGACTATATATGTGACATACTTTTGGATAACAAAAACAATTCTTGGGTGGGTACAAAAAATGGGTTGTTTCAAATTAAGTTAAATAAAGATGGAGTTGCTTCAAGAATAAAAAAAATCACCATTCGAGAAGGACTTCCTAGTAATTTAATTCAATCTATCGAAACCGACAAAAAAGGAAATATATGGATAGGGACAAATAGGGGGTTAGTTAAATTAAATCAAGCATACAATACAACAATCTACGATGTAAATGACGGTATTCAGAATTATGAATTTACAGAACATTCGTCTTATTCCGATTCCAATGGATTATTATATTTTGGGGGTATTGATGGAATTTCAACTTTTTTTCCAGATAATTCAAATCAAGTTAATTACAACGAACCTGTAAATATTAGTGAGTTAATTATTAATGGTATAAATGTAAACGATAGACTTCTTAAAAATAATTCATATATACTTACACTTAATCATTTCGAAAATAATCTAAATATTAATTTTCTTTCTCCAAATTATTACAATCAAAAAAATTGTAAATACGCCTATGTTCTGGAGGGATTTGATGAAACTTGGTTGACAGCGTCTCCAAACACTCATGAAGTGAATTATAAAAATTTACCGCCCGGAAGTTATACCTTTAAAATTAAAGTGTCCAATGAAGATGGGAGATGGGAATCTAAATACACCTCTTTATTAATTGAAATTAAACCTTTATTTTGGTTAACATTTCCGGCATTTTGTCTTTATTTAATTCTTCTTTATTTTTTAATTAAATTAATTTCATCAATTACAAAAAAACGACTTGACAAAAAAAATAAAGACCAATTAGAAAAACAATATCAACAGCAGATGGAGAGAATTAATAAATCTAAATTGGAATTCTTTATTAACATTTCTCATGAAATCAGAACGCCACTAACCCTAATTTTATGTTCAATTGAAAAATTGATTTCTAATTTTAAGCTCAATCCAAAACAAGAAAAAGAAGCATTAACTATTGATAAACATGTAAATAATCTATTGGAATTGACTAATGAATTATTGGCGATTCACAAAATGGAAACGGGGAATTACCAACTAAAAGTTCAAAAAAATGATGTGATTTCGTTTTTAAAAAATATTAAAGTTATTTTCAAGTCTTTAGCGAAGTCTAAAGAAATTAAAATTTCAATTGATTCCTTAGAACCTGAATTATTTATTTGGTTTGATAAAAATGCTCTTGGTAAAATAATGTATAATTTAGTTTCCAATGCCATTAAGCATACCAATAATGGGGGTAGTATTATTATTAAAGCATTCCCTTCAGCTGATGAAGGATTTTTAATAATTGATGTCATCGATAACGGCTCAGGAATTGATCCAAATTATATTTCTAAAATATTCAATAGATTTTACCATCACGGGGGGAATATGGACCGCTATGTTAATGGATTTGGAATAGGTTTGTCTTTGACAAAATCAATGATTGAACTTCATAAAGGAACAATTTCAGTCAGAAGTGAAATGAATATTGGAACTACTTTTACATTGCATTTACCTTTTGATGAAAATGCATACTCTGATGATGAAAAATCCGATAGATTCCTTTGGGACAATGACACACCCAAAGCTCTTAGTATTGCTGATAATAATCAAGAAAATGAAGTTGTCAATAATGAATTAGTTATTAAAAATGTAGATTTTAATGATGAAAAGCCTACCATTTTATTTGTAGATGACAATAAAGATCTAATAGAAAATATGGCCGAATACTTCATGGAAAATTACAATATTTATACAGCTTATAATGGGCAAATAGGTGTTGAAATGGCAAATAAATTGCAACCTGATTTAATTATAAGTGACCTGGTTATGCCTATAATGAATGGTATTGAGCTTTGTGAGGCGCTAAAAAGCGATATAAAAACGTCGCATATCCCGATTATTCTTTTGACGGCTCAAGGCGATATGAATTCTCAATTTGAGGGTGTAAAATCTGGAGCGGATTATTTTGTCCCTAAGCCTTTTAATATTAAAATTTTAAATCTTACTATTAAAAATATAATCGACTCTAGAAACAAATTTAAAAATCTCTTTTTGAGTAACAAATACGATGATGCAGGTGATTTAACTACAAATAGTAAGGACAAAGAATTTATTGAAAAACTACTCAAATACGTTAATGATAACATTGAGGAGGATAATTTAAATATTATAAATATAGCAGATGAATTTTCTATGAGTCGTTCGACTTTTTTTAGAAAAGTTAAAATAATTACGGGTACTACTGGGAAAGAATTTATTGACTCGGTGCGATTGAAAAGAGCTACCAAACTTTTACTTGAATCTGATTTAAATATATCTGAGATTGCTTATGCTGTAGGTCATTCAAACCCACAGTATTTTTCTAAGTGGTTTAAATCCCATTACAAAATGTCGCCTTCAGAATATATATTAAAATACAAAAATATTGGAAATAATTAGTTAGTATTTTTAGGGTAAAAGGAGAAGAAAAATAACTTTGCTTTTAATGTGATTAATATAGTAGCGTTAACCCGATTTTATTTCTATTAACTCAGTCTTCCTTTATTGTTTGTCCTATATTTTTTTATGTATATATTGTAGAGAATTTTCTTTTATAATAATTCCATTTATAAAAAAAACCTGTCATTGACAGGTTTTTTTTGATATTATCTTTATTATAAATTTTATTGAACGACAATAGTTACACTAGCTGTATTTCTTCCAAAATTATATTCACTAGCTGATGCAGTGCTATTATAAATATAACCAGAACCGGAGTAAATTTTATCGCCTATTCTGGTTCCTAATAAAGTTACTACATAGGTTCCAGGGGCAGTGAATTTATAGGAATAATTTAAATCATATCTATTTATAGCTACACCAGTAGAAAATCCTCCCACAGGGGTTAATAATACACTTAAATTTGTAAAATAAGTTCCTACAAGGTTTTGGCAATCAGTAAATGTTTTTAGTGTAGGCATTAATTCTCTAATTTTAATTGCAGCAGTATCTTTATAATACGATTTATCTAATAGCCTTCTTAAACCAGCAATCACTGTATTGGTATCAAGTGGCGAATTGGGATTTAAAATATTATAAGCTGCAATTTCATTTGTCAAAATAGGAATCCAAGTGTCTAAACCGGATTGTTTTAAAACATAATCTTCATTATCAATTGTTCTACCTCCTGTAATTACTAAATAACTTTTTGTAAAATCGTGTCCGGCATCTCCTGTGTAAACAACATAAGTTTCGGCATTACCAGACATTTTAAATGATACAGTTTCATTAACAGCTACTGTTGTTTTATTAGCTTCTATGCTAACCCATGTGTCTAAATCATCTTTTTCACATGATGCGAATAAAAATAAAATCGATAAAAGATTTAAAATACTTATTGAATATTTGGTTTTCATACTATTTTATTTTAATTAATTATATCCAGGATTGTTAGGTCCTATGGATGAATTTGCCATTCTCTCATTAGTTGGTATTGGAAGTAACATATGAAAATCTTGAATTGATCCTGTAATTAAATTCCATTCATCAACCCTTCCATTCCAATAATTAGTCCATTTAGTATTTGTTATTACAGGAACTTCAACGGGAGGTGTTTCTGAAATTTTTGCAATACATTTTGCATTTAGTCCACGCAAGGTACTCTTTAAAATACCCCATCGAACTAAATCAAACCATCTTTTGCCTTCTTGACTTAATTCTCTACTTCGCTCCAATAATATATAATTTCTAAATGCAGATTGTGAAGAAACCAATGAATTTGTAAGAGTTAAATCGACTAAACCAATTGATCTTTGTATAGATAAAGAACGTGGTAGTATATCTCTGTGAACTCCACCTATGTTTGTATTTCTAGCTCTACTTCTAAGTAAATTTAATGCATTTATTGCTAGTTGATTTGGGCCATTTATTTCGTTTGAAGCCTCAGCATAAATTAATAATACTTCTGCATACCTAAATATTGGCCAGTTTACATCGTAATCATTGGTTTGAAGCACGAAACCAGGACTCCTAACTGGATATCTCCTAAATTTTGCTGCTGATACAGGTGGATTATTACTTACAGCACTAACAATAGAATACCCTCCGGTAGTAGCATTTATTAAAATTCTTGCATTAGTCCATTTCATTCGTATACTATCAGCTACCTCATAGTAGAATTGATGATAAGGATTAGCTCTTATAGCTCCTTGTGATCCACCTGCGGTTAAATTATCTACCCCAGAAGCAGTTGAAGGTATACCCATATTTATACCAATGGTATTTCCAACTCCTAAACCTGGTGATTTAAATTGTACATCAAAAACAATCTCATCGTTATTTTTATTTTGCACTATAAACGCATCCGGAAAATAAGGACACAACCTATATCTATTTGCATCTATTACTTCTTTAGAATATCTAGTAGCTAGTGTAAAATCGGCTATACCATTACCGGTATTATCCCTTCTAGCCATACTACCTCTTGTTAGGTAAATACTAGCCAATAAAGTTTTAGCGGCATCTTGTGTGGCATGTCCTGCTAATCCAGCAGCTTTAACATCTAAATGCTCCACACAATATTCAAGATCTCTAATCATATTTTCATATATAGTAGCAACTGGTGTTCTAGGGATATTTAGATCATTCAAAGAAGCAGTTTCGGAATATTTATAAGGCACATCACCATAATATCGTATTAAATTGAAGTACAATAAAGCTTTAATAAATTTTGCCTCTGCTACTAAAGTATTTCTTTCCTCAACATTCATATTAATACTTGGAATTTTGGATATAGCTAGATTTGCTCGATTTATTCCCACATAATGATCTCTCCAGATTGGTAAAATTACTTCAACATTGTCTGCTGTGAAAGAGTATAAGTTAAATCCAGAAAGCGGAACTTTTGATCCAGCATTATGTTCATCTGTAGAAAAAAGAGTTTGACTTTTTCCATAAACACCTTCAAGTTGCAACGAATTATATACACCTACAATTGCAGCTTTGGCATCAGCCTCTGTATTAAATGAATTTTCAACTGAAAGATCTGAAACTGGAACTTCTTCTAATATGTCACTACAGCCCAGAAAACTCGTAAAAAATACAACAAGAAATAAATATTTGATTTTATTAATCATTTTTTTCATTTTTAAATTAAAAATTAAGTGAAAGTCCTAATGTCATGGAAGTGCTTCGTGGATAACTACCAAGGTCTACTCCACCACCAACTCTACCGGCTGTTCCTCCAATTGCATTAACTTCTGGATCAAACCAAGAGTATCTAGTAAGCATAAAAGGATTATTTATCCTGGCAAAAAGTCTAAATTTATTTAAATTAAATTTATTTGAAATTGATTTAGGAATTGCATAACCTAATGTTATGAAATCACATTTTAAAAAAGAGCCATCTTCCACATAAGCGCTTCGAAATAAAGAAGAATAAACTCCATTTCCATTTTCACCATGAAAAGTACCATTGGGATTATAGGCAGCACTATAAGAATAATCAGACATAGATTTTAATGTATTCCAATTATTAATACCTCCCTTATCTAAATTTCCAATATTTCCATTTATTACGTCATTACCATATGAAAAACGTAAAAAGAAACTGAAGTCAAAATTTTTATAAGTGAATTCATTATTAAATCCTCCAATAAAATCTGGATTTGTATTAGCTATCGGCACTTTATCATAACTATTTATTATCCCATCTCCATTGACATCATGAATTTTGACTTGTCCATTATTATTAATGTCTGGAATTCCAACCCCAATTTGTAGAGGGCTATTTGCAGCTTCTGTTTGATTGTTAATTATTTGATCTTCAATAAATCCATAATAAATACCTGTTGACTGACCCACACGAATTAATATTTCATTCATGAATTTACTTGGAAATATATTGGCATTAAAATAAAATTCAAACTTATCCCCTAAATCCAGCACCTTATTTCTATTAATTGAAAAAGTAAAATCAGATTTCCATTTAAAATCGCCATTATCAATATTGATGGAATTAATTGTTAATTCAAACCCTTTATTACTAAAAGAACCAATATTCTTTAATGCAGTTTCAAAACCTGAGGATAGAGGCAATTGAACTTCTAACAATAAATCAGTTGTATTTTTATAATATACTTCAGCTGTAATGTTCAAACGATCTTTAAAAAACCCTAAATCAACTCCTAAATTGGATTGGGTTGTGGTTTCCCATTTCAATCCAGGATTAGAAACATTGTTTTGAGCTATTCCAGAATAAAACACATCATTAAACACATAATTTGCCGGTCCAAATAAACCTATAGAGCTATAGGCTGGAATCTGATTGTTACCAGTTACGCCATAAGAGGCTCTCAATTTAAAATTATCAAAAATGTCCATATTTTTAATAAATGATTCTTCCGAAAGTGTCCATCCTAAAGCAACAGAGGGAAAGTATCCCCATTTATTTTCATTTCCAAATTTTGACGATCCGTCTGCTCGAATGGATGTAGTTAAAAGGTATTTATTATTATAACCATAAGCCACTCTTCCTAAAAAAGACATTAAGTTATCTTTTGCTATATTATTTCTAGGTAAAGTTGCAATAGTTGCACTTGATAAGTTATTAAAGCCATTCGTTTGATTACTAAATCCAGTTGCCCCAGACGTGAATATACTTTTTAAATTATCTGAAAATTCTCCAACTACAGTAGCATTAATATCGTGCTTATCAATTACTTTCTTATAACTTAATCGAGTTTCAAATACTTGATTTATCGTTTCAATTTTTTCAAATTCAGCTATTCCATTTTGCCGATATCCTTTCAATACAGTTGAGGGTAAAAATATTTGGTTATTAATATACCCGCGATTAAAACCATAACTAGTATAAAAAGTCAAATTACTATCCAATTTTGTTTCATAAAATAGATTTCCTATAATTCTAGTACTTTGAGTTTCATTTTTTACCTCTTTTAGATAAGTAATAACATTTTCATTGTCTCCAGTATTAGTTTCTGGATCAATATCTATATCTCCGAGTTGAAAATCAATAGGCTGAAAAGGATTTGTAGAAAAAACCTTTTTAAAAATACCATCGGCATCTTTATCAAGACTTCTTCCAATATTTTTAGAAAAAGCCAATTTAATATTTGTTCCAATTTTAGTGTTCTTACCGATAGATTGAACTAAGTTCGAATTTAAATTATATCTCTTAAAATTGGTATAAATAACTACACCTTCTTGATCTAAAAAGTTACCTGAAATTTGATAATTTAATCCCTCTTTAGTTCCGCCACCCATGCTAAGATCCATTCTCCGAGTTGACGCAAGCTGTGTTGCCTCTTTGGCCCAATCTACACCGCGTGCATTAGTATCTTTTAAATTTTGCCAATAAGTGCTTAAATTGTCAGAGGTACCATTTAAATAATTGATATTATCTTGAATTATTCGTGTGTCGAGGTATTCTAAATCAGTTAGTATTCTGGGAAATTTTGATACAAAAGAGGTGCCTGAACTTAATGTTGTAGTTATTACAGGCTTTCCTTCTTTTCCTAATTTTGTTGTAATAATAATTACTCCATTAGATCCTCTTGCACCATAAATGGCAGTAGCAGATGCGTCTTTTAAAACTTCGATTGACTTGATCTGACCAGGATCCAAATCTGATAATGGATTAGACGATACATTATCATCTGGAATAATTGGAAATCCATCAATTACAAATAAAGGCTGATTACCGCTTGTTAGTGAGCTACCACCTCGGATAATTGCCCTTACACCAGATCCCAGACCATTATCATTTTGTGTTATTTGAAGACCTGCTACACGACCCGAAAAAGCAGTTTGAAGATCTACAGGATCTCCTTTCTCTATACTAGTTGCTCTTACAGATGATACAGCTCCTGTCAAATCCTTTTTCTTAACTGAACCATACCCAATTACCACAACTTCATTAAGAGACTCATTTAATTCACCAAGAACAATTTTAATTGAATTTCCCTTTATTTTTACTTCTTTTTTGTCAAAGCCCAAACTTGAAATAATTAAAACGTCTCCGATTTTCCCATTAATTTTAAAAACCCCGTCTAAATCTGTTAATACTCCGTTTTTAGATCCTTTTATAATTACATTAGCACCAGGCAAGGGTAATCCTTTGGTATCATTAACAACTCCTTCAATCGTAGTTTGTGCAAACGCAGTTATGAAAGAGGTGAAAAAAAAAATAGTTAGTAATTTAAATTTCATTTTTTTTTGGTTCATTAATAATTTTTTGTTTGACAATTTTGAATAAATGCCTTAAAAACATATAGTTTATTAAAGGCACTATTAAACTTTATCTCATTTCACAATTAAATGTCAATCAAAAATAGTCAAGTGTGGTGATTTAAACTAGTATAAAAAGTCTCTTTTATGGTGTGAATTCGTCTCATTATAACTGCTCGAATTTAATAGAAAATACTTCTATTATAAAACCTTAAAACTAACTTATTTGCTTCCAGAAACAGCTATTTTTATATTCACTTTACTCCAAAAAAAAAACTTTCGAATTCCGAAAGTTTTTTTGAGTATTTAAAGGTTTGATTTATTCTTTACCTTCTTTTTTACCTTCAGCTTTAGCTTTCTCCATATTTGCTTTCTGAATTTCTAACTGAGCAGGGGTTAATACTTCTTTAATCTTTTTGTTTAGTTCTTTTAATTTCACTTTATTATTCTCAGCATGATCAGGATTTTCCTTGCTGTCTTTTCGCAATGCCGATTGTTCTTCCACAATAGGTTTTAAAAGTGCTTGTTGATCTGATGTTAAAGATAATTCTGTTGTCATTTTTTGCAACATTTTATCAGCACCACTTTTTTTAACTGCTTCTTGAGCAAATCCATTTAAACCTGTAGCCAATAAAGCCACCAAAATTAATTTTTTCATTATTTATTTTTATTTAAAGTTAATTATGTTAAGACACTTATGATATAAAAAAGTTTAATTGAGTTTAAGAACTAATACATTTTTATGTAACCTATAATTATTATTTTCAAAATTATTAATAAAATAAAACTACATTAATCTATAAAGTTCCTTTGTAGTGATTATTTGATTCAATTCAAACCACTTATTTTGACTTTAGGCTCTCGCACAATTCATTAAATGATTTTTCCCCTTCGTATTTTATAATTTTAGAATTACGACCTTCTAATTGAACTGGGGTAGTTTTTCCAAAAGCTTTCAATTCATATTCTTTAGGTTTATCACTCCAATTAAAGATTCCTAAATAAATATCCTTGTCTTTTCGGGCAATTATCAATTCAAACCCATCTTGCTTGTTTGTTCCATGTTCCCATAAATCCAAAGGTATAGTCTCTTCCATTGCTGGAAACTCAAAAACTTCTTTCACTAATGCTTTACGTTCAGAACGAAGAGTCATCAAATTGTCACTATGCAATCGAGTAGTACCGTATAGTTTATTAAAATTGGCCCACATTTGAGCTTCATCCATCGTCAAACTATGTCCATGTTTTACTTCTTCTTGAGACACAGTTGAATCTTCGTCAATGGCTTCGCGGAAAACGAGGTAATCGGCATCGCCATTAAAAACTTTACCACTCAGGTAAAAGTTACTTAAATTACCCAAACAACGCTCTGGAAAAGACTGGTAGATAGGATTGATGTCGCCACCTGTTCGCATTCCGTCTACAAATCCAATCGTTGGACCAAAAACAGCGGAACAGCCTAAGAAATAGACATCATTCCCCATGGCTTCCCGCATGGTTTTCATTCCCAAACGAAAACGTTCTACACCTGTGATTGTTGGATCGTATGCTTTAAAACTTTTGACATGTTTGTTTTTAAGTTTGATATCATTTTCGAGACCATAACGCATAAAATCTACCTTGAAATAACGTATTCCCCAATTGTCCTTCATGTTTTTTATACAATCTGCTATGTGTGCTCTTGCACCTGGATGGGAGTAATCAAAGTAAATATAACGCATAACTTTGTCTGCTTTTTCATTCTCTTCGACCACCAACTTACCATCCTGATCGTGAAGAAAGTACTCAGGATGAGTTTTATAAATTTCAGATGCTTCATCACCTCTAAACCCATCAAAATGTATTCCTGGAGTTTTACCTTCTGCCACAATTCTGCTAACAATCTCATTTATTCCGCCAGGTAAAAGACCTGAGTTTATAGATTTATAATCTCCTCGTTCGGTCCACCATCCGCCATCAATTTGAATCATATTTGCCTCTGGAGCCAATTTATTCAATTGGTCCATATTACCATAAATATCTTTTGGAGTGAATACTCTACCATAATAATCCCAAGTTGCCCAACCTTTAAAATCGGCAGATTTGAGTGTAGTAATTTTATTTTCAGCAGCAATGGCCTTACCAAATTGATTAAGTAATTCTAGCCAGTTTTTTGAACGTCGGAGAACGATTTGTTCGTATTGAATTGTTTGTCCTGGTTTCAATTGTTTGCCTTCTCCATCAGACCATACTTCGAAAGCACCTTCTTTTAGGATGAAATTCGGCATAAATATTCTCCAAGAAGTTGAACCTGCAAATAAATATTCACCGTCTGATAATCGTAACATCTCATACATGTTACTCGAACTTCGATTGGTTTGGCTGCCTATTTTTTGTTTAAGTAGAGGAGTGCGCCCCATGCAACTTCCTCCAAAAACCACATCAAGGTTGTCAGATAACTGTGTTTCAATCGGAATACTAACAGTAATTTTTTGTATTGTAATTGCTTTATTCCCTTTATTGGATAGTGATATTGTTAATTGTTCAAAACCATTCTCAATTTTTTTGAAGCTATTGGTAGTCGATATTGTTCCATTAGCATCAACATTAACCTTAATCCCCTTCCATTGCTGAGTTTTTTCGGCATATGATATAAAAATGGTTAATAGCACTATTGAAAATGTAGTAATTATTTTTATTATTTTCTTTGGCATATTTAGGACTATTAATTTGTGAATATTATTTTTTAGCGCTTGACAAAGTTTATAATTAACAATTTTGATTCTTTTTTACACAGTAAGACTTAATTTTAAAAACCATTCTTATTTTGTAAATATTAAGCATAAATTTTTATCTTAACTTAATCTACATCGCAAATTTACTATTCACTTTTTTTTAAATAGGGGCAAATAGTCTCATTTTCAGTATAGATTTGTTTCATTTTAGGATTGAGTTAATTAAATTTATAATCAAAATAATTATTTATTTTTTTGTACAGTAATTGATATTGTTAGTTTCCAATTATTGATTTTCATAAAAAAAAAGAGACGCATCAAAATTAAATTGAAACCGCCTCTTTTATAATTTTTAGAGATTTATAATACTCAAATTTAAGCCTGAAAAATCCAAACGAGTTTCTCATTGTCGAATCCAGATTTGAGATATGACATCTTCTTTGAAAATTAATTTTTCGTGTTACTTTTTATAATTTCAATCATGTGAAAAATATCATTCTCATTATCCTCATTAATCAAAGAGAAATCGCTGTTTCGGGGACCTTTATTGGCAAACGCTCCATCTGAGATAGTGATACTTTTGCTCACCCAATTACCACTGTTGGCTTTGGTGATGGTAACTGCGGTTTTATCTGTATTGGATGAGGAATCATAACGAACAGAGAATTTCCCAGTACCTTTATCCAGATAAATGATTTTCAAAGTGATTGACTCTTTGGCTTTCAGCGATAGAAAATTGTCATCCAGGTCAAAATAAATCCTATTGCGTCCAGTTGAATTTTCAAATGCCCGTGCATAGCGACCAAAAGGCTGGTTCGTGGGACCAACCCTCCATAACCCGACACTGGTTTCATTCGGATCGATCTGTTTAATAAATCGGCTGTAGTTTCTAGCAATAAGTTCGAATCCTACATCATTCATCGACTTGGCTTCATAGAGATAATTGGATCCCGATAGGGAAGTAGCTGCACGCAAATCACCAACTTCTGCACCATATTTTTTGAATTCACTTTCAATTTTATTTACCCTTTCAGCGTTGCTCTGTACTGCCTTTCCATATTTTTCCTCAGGAAAACGTATGGTGTCAGAACTATCTAGAACATCTCGTAGGGCGATAAAAGCATAAGGACTAGTTTGAGGTTGTTTGTAATAGGAATAGCGACTAGCGAAGGCAAACCCTTCATCATGTAGTCCTGTTTTTACAGTATTGTAATCAACCTCCCATAGATCAAGCCCTCTATCAACAGTGGAAATAGCGGTCCAATAATAATTCCATATCGGATTTTCCAGGAATATCCCGCTCTGACCGAATTTGGAAAACTCGCCACGTACAAACTCTGGTTTCTTGCCGTTCAAGCCGAAAAAAGAGGGGCGTAGTTCATTATCTTGTACAATTTCTCCATTAGTTTGATAACCAATGGCAATGGTAAATTGCTGTTTTCGGAGTTCAATAGGATAATTTTTACGAAGCCAATTCGCGTAAAGTAGTTCACCTGCTTTAGTTCCTTTAGTACCCTTTAGTACTTCAGGATTACTTTCATTATCTACATTAAACAGGAATCGGATGTGTTTGAGTTCCGACTTATCGAAGGCTTCGTAGAAACGTTTTGTTGCTCCGCTGCAAAACTCTAAATATTGCTGTGGACTAATTTTATACTTCTGGTCAATAGGAGAACCTTTGTAAAGTTGCCTGTCACCTGTCGATCCAAAAGCCGGCTGTATAAACGCAAAAACTTTTCGCTCTTTCTCAGGTAGTGACGCAATGTGATCCGCTAGTTTGCCGATAAAACGATGGAAGTAATTAATATAGTTTTGATCTAGGTAATAGGGGAAAAAATCTTTTCCCTTGCCGCCTTTTACAGCCACTTTAGGAACCCCTTGTTCATAAATCCATTCAGGAGAATGAGGTCCCGTCCATAAAACGAAATAGTAAAAATATTTACCCTCCAAGGCTTTCCGGATTTGAGAATCCATTTTCGACCAATCGTATTTCTCCGGACTTGTCTCAATGTCAGCCCACTTAACTCTATCTGCAGCCCCTTTAATGAAAGGAAACCGGTCTGTATCAATTATTTCATTCTTGCAATTGGTAAAGAATCCCGCCCACAGTGGGCGTTCGTAATCTTTTTTTTCATTTCCCTTTATTTGTGAAAATGTCAATTGAGAAAGTCCTAATATAGACAATAATAGAATAATCCCTTTTTTAGTTCTTTTAAGTTTCATAGAACTAATTATTACTTTTATCTTTTTTTCTCTTTTCTCGTTTTTCCTTTTTATCCTCTTTATCCTTTTTATCCTTTTTATCTTCTTTTTGCTCTTTATCACCCTCAACGGCGTTTTCGCCTTTTCCATATTTGGTTCCTTTAGCACTTCCCTTGAAAGCACGATTTTCTTGTTGAGGTCTTAATAAAGGAAGCTCTTGTTCTCCACGGTGCACTTCTACAAGGCTAAATATATCATCTTTATCATCCGCATTCAAAAGTACAAAGTCAGCCCCTTTAGTTCCCCCATTTTTGAAAACAGCATCTTTAATAGTTATCACTTCATGATGCCATTTTTTGTCTCCTTTTCCAGTTACTGTCATTGCTGTCTTTATAGTTTTGTTTCCTGCATCGTAATCAAGTTTCCATTTAGAACCTTCAATGGCATCATACCAAACCACAGTTATCGACATTACTTTGGGTTTACTATCTTGAGAAAAACCTTCATGAAGTTTGAAGTATAGTGCATTTTTTCCCGATGCGTGTTCGAATCCTCTTGCAAACCTTGAATAAATTGAGGATTCAGAGGTAATTGGACCACCCACTCGCCATAAAGGAATGGATGTAGCATCCGGTTCAATTTGATACAATAGTCTGGAGTAGTTATCGGGCCAAATTTCCCAGCCCGCATCATTGAAACCAACTTGGTCCCCTCGTTGTTTCACTTGCCCCATTTTGAGTGCATTTTTATCGTCATTTGCTGCACCATATTTCGCATATTCGGCAGTAATTTTTTCCATACGATCAATATTTCCATGCGAAGCTTTACCAAACTTGTCTTCAGGATAAGTAGTTGTATCGGCTGCATTTAAACCTTTATGTAATGCACAGAAAGCATCGGTTGCTGTTTGAGGATATATTTGCCCGGCATACTTGTTAAAAAAGTAAAATGAATAATCGAATCCTTGCTTTTTGCTAACCTTTAATGCGCCGCTTGTAACATCCCAAACACTTTGTCCCGCATTCAAGGCATTAATTGCTCCCCAATAAAAGTTGAGTTGCACATTTAGTTGATACCAAGGACGCGTCCAAGTTTGGTCCATTTCGGAACGACGAAAAAGAGTTACTCCCTTTGGGTCAATTAAGTAAGGCAAAAACGTGTTCGCCGCATCAATTTCACCACTTAAATGGTGGCCTCTTGAAAGTGCTCCATTTTTGATTCCAAAACCATCTTTAAGATTCTTAATAGCCCAATCCCATTCTTTAACAAAATTTTTTCCACCTTCTTTGCTTTGGGGTACAACATTATTTAGAAGCATACTAATATTCAATCCTGATTGTTTACCAAATAGTTTATCATGTAAGGCAAATGTTTCCAATCGGAATTCTCTCCATTGAGCGCTTTTAACTGGTAAAGAATAACTTGAATCTAAAGGTTCCCCTTTATAGGCACATTCATCTCCTGTGCAACCTGTTTTAACTTGAATAAATGAAATAGCTTTTATTTTATCTTTAGAAAATCCACCAATATGTTTAGCCACTTCTGTTAGAAAACGGTAATAATACTTTTTGTAGTCTGGAGATAGATAATAAGGATAATGATCAAACGCGCCGGGTTTTTTAGTGGCGTTTGTAATTACTTTCGGCACCCCTTTTTCATAAACCCATTCTGGTGTTTTAGGACCTGCAGCAAAAGAAATATACAGTGAAATCTTTTCTTTATAGGCTCTTTCAACAGCATTATCTAATACAGACCAGTCGTATATTCCTGGTGTTTTCTCCACTTCATCCCAGGAAAAATCGCAGGACGTTCCTTTTAAAAATGGATACTCACTTATATTCATTGCTTCTCCACGATCCCAAACACCAAAAGAGCTAGGTTGCGGACCTACTTGACTTATAACCGTGTTGGAGAAAGCAATTAGTGCTATAATGACAATTTTGCTTCTTCTATTAAAGCTTTCTAAACTGTATTTATTCATAATTATTTTTATTATTTAGATTTAAGACTGTTATATTTAATAATAGTTTAAAATATAAAACAGTATTATATTTTTTTATTGATAGCGACTAAATTTAATTTATTTACTCTATTTTGAATTCTTTTCGGTCTTTCCCAGTCCATTCAGTTTTGTTACAATCTTTCTACCAAACTAACCACTGCTTTTTCATTTTCTTTGCAATATTTAAATGAATTGTACTCAGATCATTGGTTTCAATTTGACCCTTTTTCATAGCGCATAATTAAATTTTAAAAAATTTATTTTATGTTAGAATTTCTATTGGTAGTAAGAAATTATTTTTTCACAAACTCAATTATTTTTACTGAATGAGCAGGTTGGTCCAATGTTAACATATTGGATTCAATTTTGAAATTCTCATTAGTCCATAATTCCGTCAATTTGTATTTTGAATTATTTAACTCGAAATCCGTTTTCAGATGGTATGTTTTACTAACATCCTTGTCCAACCAGTTGTATAGGGTAATAATCAGACGGTCTTTAGTTTCTAATTTCCAAATGGTAGGAATGTCTACACCCGAAAATAAATCGAGAGGAATGGCATGAACTCCAAGTTTGTTCACTGCGATAATTTCCTTATTTTTTAACAACTCTAAACGTTCTGCGGGTAATGATTCGACTTTATCTCCAAAAAAGAAAAGTCCTCCCATAATGGCTTCCAAAGTCATGTGGCATTTTGCTTCATCAATGGTATATTGAGGAGAGACAAAAAAAGCATCTGGATCTACAATAGCTATATTTTTGTGAATATAATAGTTTTGTGACACGGCACGAGCGAATCGAATTAAGCCTTTTTCCACTCTTTCCTCTTCAATAGTCCCCAAGGTTTTACCATAGGTAATGTTGGTGTAGGGTTCTGCTTCTGATTTATATCCAGGATGATTGATGTCGTTACCTATTCGAATGGCATCATAACATTCTAAAGCTCCAAATACATAACCCATACTGCGTGTCACGATTAAATTATCAGGTAAAGCACTTCTAACTGCACGTATCGTTTTATTGTGAGCTTGCATAAAAGTCATGGTGGAATCAAATCGCACCCCTTCTTCTAAACCTCCATAAGTGTGGTCCCATTTCATAAACGAAGGTCTATATCCTTCAACGATTTGTTGGTATCTTGCTGCTGAAAAAGCGGGTACTTCAGGGTGGCTTCCATCAACATAAACTGTTCCAACAGTTGTCGCCATTTCATCATCTCCTTTTGCAATTTTCTTATTATTTAGTGGTTTTAGAATCCAATTCGGATGTTTTGAAATAATTGGATCTTTAGGATTGGTTCGTAAAGGACTTACATGAAGACCAAAGTCAAGACCCAACTTATTTACGTAATCCGACAGGTATCGAATACCATTAGGAAAAGTGGTATTATTCACGCTATATAGTCCAGGTTCTGTCCACCACCCGCCATCAATTTGAATGGTTTTCCAACCGTACTCTTTCAAATTAGTATTTATAAAATCAGCGGAAGTCAAAAATGATTTTTCACTGATCTTTCGATCATAGGAATGCCAAGAACTCCAACCTGCTTCTGGAAAGCGCATCGGTTTACCTTTTCGCACATTTTTACCCATAATTTTTCCAGTTTCCAATAGTGTTTTTGTAGGTCGTTGGTTTTCCCAGTAGCCCACCAAAAAGGCATCGGTAGTAATGGTATTACCAGCAGGAACCCAAATTTTTTCTCTTTCGAAAATAGCACCACTTCGTGCAGAAACTTTTAGCTTATTGAAATCATCTGCAACAGGCAATTCCCATTTGAAATTATTAGGCCACAATTCACTGGCTATACTTGCAAAGGAAAAAGCACAATTTTTTTTGTCGTTGACCAACATACTCAACCAAACTCCGGTGTGCGCTTTTGAGTAGGTTCCTTCTTTTGCCTTTTTAGTATTCAATTGGTACGGGTACATCAGTCCGCCTGTATGTGGGGCAGAAGCACTTTCAGTAAAAACCAACCAATCTTTACTATTTCCGGGCAAAACTATATTTTCCTGTGCAGAATTAAACAACTTGATTCCGCCCAATTTGAATTTCTCCGAAGCTTTTAATGATGAACTCATTACCAAATAAGGGCGTCCTTCCATTAATTCAAAAACAATAGTAAAATTGGAAATCAGGGGATGGTTCTCGCAAATAAGATACAAATAGTCGACTTTGCCATTATAATTGTTTACTTCACTCAATCGATTACCCTCTTTTTTCTCCCAACGAAAGTTTTTAAATTCTTTAACCGAAACCCATTTATCGTTTATTTCAATTTCGGGTGTAAGGTTATTAATTTGTGCAAATTGTTTGTTCCATTGAATACTGTATTCTGGATTGCCATTGGAATATTTAATCAGGGGTTGGGCCATGAGCTTTGGTAATACCAATACAAGAACTAAACTGAAAACTATTTTTAATCTATTCATTTGTTTATTATTTATTTTAATGCTGTTTTACTTCTTTTTATTTATTTTAAATCAACAAGTTTGGCTCTCAAACATACGTTCATAAAAGCCGCCGAGGTCCATAGTTGAGATCCCGAACCCGAAATTAAACCGGAGGGCAAGCGAACTTTTTCGTGAAATGAACCAAATCCTCCCCATTCCTTATCTCTTTTTTCTGATAATTTAGTTCCCATTGTTCGGGCAAGTAATGCCGCATTATAACCGGTATAGTCTTTACCATCTGCAATTTCTTTGGCTTGTAAGAAAAAAGTATCACAAAAGGGCCAGGCGGCAGCATTGTGATCTCCTGTTACTTTGTCTAAAAACGGATGAATTAAAGGCGTTCCGTATTGATTTGAGGGATAATTATCAATAGCTTTTTTGGCGGCTTCCCCTTTTACAATCCCAAATAGAATTGCAAAAGCAGTTCCTACATTGTGCTGGTTGGGTAATACTTTTCCGTTTCTGTCTTTAAAATAAGTAAAAGTGCCATCGGGCATTAGTAATTCTCTTAGAATAGCCTTTTTGAGCGACTCGGCTTTTTTGGTCCATACTTTAGATTCTTCGGGTAGATTGCATTTTTTTGCAGCATTAGCCAATGCCAGCATCGCTTTATAGTACAAACAATTGGTTGAGGTACTTTTTAATAATACGCAATCAGCTTGAGAATAACCCTCTGGATAGCCATCGGATTGTAAGTCCTGAAATGTGTTTTGACCTTTGTATAAACCATCTGCTTTATCATACCAAGGCGCATAAAGGGTATCAAAATTACTTTTACCATTGGTGTAAAACCAATTCCAATCGGCAACTTCATGATTAAATGTAAACAAATCATCTACGGCCCAAATCCAAACTACATCATCAGTACGACGAGTAATACTATTACTTTTGAACTGAGCCATTATTTGTTTTCTATCGTCTGTAATTGCTTCCCAGGGAGCGTCAATTTCTTTAATTACCTCTTCTTTAGAAACTTTGTAACCCATTTTAGATACTACATTTCTCGTTACACGGA
Organism: Flavobacterium sp.; assembly: GCA_021740105.1. GTDB lineage: Bacteria > Bacteroidota > Bacteroidia > Flavobacteriales > Flavobacteriaceae > Flavobacterium. Next base: position 128,950 of record JAIPAM010000002.1, on the reverse strand, counting down.
GTGAAGTCATCATTTCTTTGGGATATAAAGTATTTAGTCCCAAAATACCTGCATAAGATATATCCCGTGTATAAATTCGGTCGCTGTACCGACGTCCCGCAGCAAAATAAGTCCCATAATTGTTGGTAATTAAGTTGAGCTCGACATCATTAAGAGCTATTGCCCACATTTTTTTGAATAGGGGCGAGGCTTCTAGTTTTAATGCAATATTATTTTTTGGGCTCAAATTTGGCAAATCGGCAGTTACAAATTGTCCTAATCCATCTTCTAAGGAATTAGATTTTAATACCAATGGTCCTTTTTCATAGACCAATTTTTGACTGTAGCCAGAGGAAACAAACAAACAAAAAGTCAGAAGAATTGGTAAAGTATACTTTTTCAATTTAGTTTCATAAAAATATAGTAAATACAAATTAAAACATTTTAGACCACTTTCGATTGTTCAAAAAGTCTCATACAATTGGTGTTTTAGTTTCAAATAGCTTCAATATTTCTTCAATGCAATATTATCCAAAGAAAAGCCCCATTAAATTTAAAATGGGGCTTTAAAATATAAATTACCTTGTTTCTACCAGAAGACAGAATACAAAGCAACCAAGATTCCAGTTACTAATAAACTTCCGGCTAAAAAGCTACTGTTCACTTTAAACATAGAAGTTTCTATTTCTAATCCTTTAGACTTTATACCTCGTTTTTGGTCAAATAAACTAATAACTATCATTATAGCCACACAGATTACAAATACAAATCCCATTCGGTCAATGAATGGAATTTCATACAAACTTGTTCCATTCTCTTGAGGGACTAATACAGCGAAACCTGTTGAATTTAAAAACTCTAAATTCATCCAATTGGGTAAAAATTTAAATACTACTGATAATATGAAACCTCCAATGGTTGCAAATAGGGCAGCATTTGAACTTGTTTTTTTCCAGAAGAATCCTAAAATAAACATGGCGAAAACTCCAGGGCTAACAAATCCAGTGTATTCTTGAATAAATTCGAATCCCCCTTTTTTATCAATTCCTAAGTGGGGCGCAATAATTACCGCTAACATCATGGCTATAAACACAGCCCATTTTCCTACTTGAACCATTTTCTGTTCACTACAATCTACATCAATTTTTTTCTTGTAAATGTCCAATGTGAAAATGGTAGCAATACTATTTACTTTTCCTGCTAATGAAGCAACAACTGCAGCAGTCAATGCAGCAAACGATAAACCTTTTAATCCAACTGGCAATAAGTTTAATAATATAGGATAGGATCTATCTGGATTTAAAACGCCATCAGGACCTAGTAATTCTGTTTGTAACCCCCCTTTTGTATAAATTACATAAGCAGCAATACCAGGTAAAACAACAATTACAGGCATTAATAATTTTAAGAAAGCAGCGAATAAAATTCCGCTTCTAGCTGTTTTTAAATCAGCACCTAACGCTCTTTGAGTTATATATTGATTACAACCCCAATAATTCAAGTTTACAATCCACATACCTCCTAATAAAACGGTTAGTCCGGGTAAACTAGGAAAATTAGGACTATCTTTTTTGAAAATCATGTGAAAATGGTCGCCAGATTGATTCATCATATAATTGAATCCGTTTACCATTCCATGTTGTCCATTTAATTCAGCTACTTTATCTAATGCTAAATAAGTAGTTACTAAACCTCCAAAAATTAGGAATACTACCTGTATAACATCGGTATAACCGATAACTTTCATACCTCCTAAAGAAATAATAATAGCAAAAAAGGCTAATCCGTACATGCACAAATCAAGATTAATACCTGAAATTCCATTAATTGCTAAGGCTCCAAGATATAGGATAGAAGTTAAATTAACAATTACATACAATAACAACCAGAAAACAGCCATAATCATAGCAATATCACCGTTATATCTTTGATTAAGGAACTGCGGCATTGTATAGATCTTATTTTTTAGGTAAACAGGAATAAAAAACACAGCTACAATAATTAACGTCAATGCCGACAGCCATTCATAGCTTGCAATAGCCAATCCCATTTTAAACCCATTGCCTGACATGGCAATAAATTGCTCAGACGAAATGTTGGAAGCAATTAAGGACGTTCCAATAGCCCACCAAGTTAAAGAACCTTCAGCTAAAAAATAATCATGCGAAGCAGAGTTTTTGGCTGTTTGTTTTCGTTTGTAAATCCAATAGCCATATCCAGCTACTATAAAAAAGTAAACAAGAAAGACCATGTAGTCTGCAAATTGTAATGTATTCATAATTTTGGTTTTTTAGGTTAATTAAATTATTAGTGTAAAAAAATTTTAATGTATTTTGATTATTAAGATTCTATTGAAAGTTATTTCTTCCTAACTTTCCATTGCCAGTTTCTACTATATCCATGTCTTATTTACTTTTATAATGTACGTCAGACAAATCTCTTAACATTTGAGCACTTTTTTCAGGTGTAATGTCTCGTTGAGATTCTCCCATCATTTCATATCCTACCATAAATTTTTTAACCGAAGCAGATCGTAACAAGGGTGGATAAAAGTGCATGTGAAATTGCCATTCTGGGTGAAGTTCCCCATCGGTTGGCGCTTGATGAATACCAGAAGAGTAGGGGAAAGAAGTCTCAAAAAGATTGTCGTATTTTATCGTTAGTAACTTAAGAATACGAGCGTAATCTTCAATTTCATTATCAGTAAAATCTGTAATTTTTGTGATAGGACTTTTGCAAATAATCATTGTCTCAAATGGCCAAATCGCCCAAAAAGGAACTAATGCTACGAAATTTTTATTCTCAATGACAATACGTTCTTTAGCTTCTAATTCTTTATTCAAATAATCCAAAAGTAAATTACTACCGTTTTTGTCAAAGTAAGTTTTTAAACTACTTTGTGTTTTTTCTACTTGGGTAGGCAAAGAGGATTGGGCCCATATTTGGCCATGAGGATGTGGATTACTACATCCCATAACACTTCCTTTATTTTCAAAAATTTGAACATAATTGATATAATCAACATCTCCCAAATCCGTATATTCCCGTTGCCAAGTTCGAATAATTTCTTCTATAGTTGACAAATCCATTTCTGGCAAAGTGATATTGTGTTTTGGTGAAAAACAAACCACTCTTGAAATTCCTCTTTCTGGTTTTACTTTGAAGAAAGTAGCATCCGTAGTTTCTTCAAACTCAATTTCTTCTTTTTTTAAAGCTGCAAAATCATTTTCAAAAACAAATGAACTCATATATTTTAGATTTTCTTCTCCATTAGCCCTAACATTCCCTGGACATAAATAGCAAGTTGAATCATATTCTGGTCTTTTATCATTTGCTAAAGTTTCTTTTTGACCTTGCCAAGGACGTTTTGCTCTGTGTGGAGAAACCAAAACCCATTCGTTTATGAGAGGATTAAATCGTCGGTGCGGATCTTCGGAGATTTCAAATTTTTTCATTATGAATTAGTTTTTATATAGTGATGTGCCGTTAGAAACTTTCACATCATAAGTTATTAAATCTATTTTGAAATGTTCAGCATATAATTTGGTAAACTTCTCTTTTATTTTACTTTCACTTCCCTTTTTTACCAAATTGATCGTGCAACCTCCAAATCCACCTCCCATTAATCGGGATCCAATTACATCCTCTTCGGCTTTTGCCAAATCTACCAGATAGTCTAATTCTGCGCAGCTTACTTCATAATCTTCAGACAACCCTTTATGGGTTTCAAACATTAATTTACCTAACGTTTCAATATCTCCTTTGTCGAGCGCAGTACAAGCTTGAATGACCCGTTTTATTTCTTTTACGGCATATAAACTTCTTCTAAATACATTGTCCGTCATTTTTGATTTTAAACCAATTAATATTTCTTCATTACAATCTCTAAAGCTATTAATTTCAGGATAATTTTCATTAATAATACTTAATCCTTCGTCACATTCTATTCGTCTATTATTATATTCGGATGTAAATAAGGAATGTTGCAAGTTGCTATCAAATAACAGTAAAGAATAATTGGCAAAATCTGCATCATGGTAGGTATAATCCAAAGTACGACAATCAATTTTTATCACTTTGTTTTCCAATCCCATTATACTAGAAAACTGGTCCATGATGCCACAATTTATTCCAACCCAGTGCTCTGCACTTTGTCCCATTAAAGCCATTTCGATTGGTTTTATATCCAAATTAAACATTTCATTTATCCCAAATAAAAACCCACATTCTAAGGCTGCCGAAGAAGACAAACCAGAACCAATTGGAATATTACTACTAAAGGCGCAGTTAAAACCGCCTATTTTGTGTCCTTTTAATTTTAATTGAAATAAAACACCCCGTAAATAATTAGTCCAAACGACCTCGCTTACTATTTCTTCTTTTGTAACGTCAATGTCTACTGACTCATTCAGATCAATCGCACGAATTTTTGCGGTATTTGAATTGTTTTTTTCAAATGCAAAACAAACTATTTTATTAATTGCTGCAGGTAAAACATAACCATCATTATAATCAATGTGTTCACCAATAATATTAATTCTTCCCGGTGAAAGAACAATTTTATCGGGTAAGTTTCCAAATTTATCTTTAAAAAAATCAGTGGTGTCTTTTATTAAAATCTCATTCATTATTTATTACTTGATTGTTTATATTTAATTTCTTTAAATAGGGTTTGCCTAATTTTGAAATTTATATCTAGTTTTATGATGGTACATTTCTTCTTTTCTTAAAATAGAGCTAGGGAAATTATCATGATTAGGTGCATCAGGAAAATTTTGTGTTTCAAAACAAATCCCACTCAAATTGTGATAATCCGTATTTTCCTTTCCTTTAATTTCATTATTACAATTTCCTCCCACATATATATGAACAGCCGGCTGATTTGTATAAACCAACATTTTTAAATTATTTTTAGAACTGTAAAGTGAGGCCGAGCATTCTTCAACTTCTTTCAAAACAAAAGTGGTATCTATTTTTTGAGGGCATTTTTTGGCTTTATTAAAATCAAAAGAGTTGGCTTCTAAATTTAATAATTGACCCGTTGGAATATTATATTCATTGGTTTCCAATATTTTATTCGAATTAATTGACATTTCCTGTTCATGAATAGTGGAATTATGGCCATCAAGATTAAAATAGCTGTGATGAGTCAAGTTTATTACTGTATCCATAGAAGTAGTGGCAATATACTCAATAATCAATTCATTTTCTTCAGATAAAGTGTAGGTCAAATCTATCGATAAATCTCCAGGGTAATTTTCTTCTCCATCAGGACTGAAATAACCTAACGTTACAGATGGATTTTCACCTTCGGAAACTTTTTTAATCTGCCATAATTTTTGGCTAAAGCCAATTTTACCTCCATGTAAGGAATGCCCATTATTATTGTTATTCAAATCAATCAATTTGCCATTCAAACTAAAAATACTATTGTTAATCCTACCCGCATAACGCCCTACTGTTGATCCAAAATACGGTGCGCTATTTAGATGAAAAGAATTTATATAAGCTTCTATGGTATCAAAACCCAATACTACATCAATTAAACTTCCATTTGCCAAAGGTATTTTTAGTGAAGTTATGGTGGCTCCATAAGTGATAATCTTCAGTTGCATTCCATTTTTATTTTCAATTTCACAAGAATCAACAACACCTCCATCAGGCAAATTTCCAAAGAATTTGATTGCAGAATACTTATTTATAAATGAATTCATTAATATTTTTTATATATTTTTTATGAAAAGTGAATTTCAAATTTAAATTAATTATCATTATTTTACATACTAGTACCTACCAGTTTTTATGTATTTTTGTAAAAAAAATATGCGCGTTATAAATATTCAAAATAATCAAGGAATACCAAAGTACCAACAGATCATTTCCTCAATTGAAAAAACAATAGAGAAAGGTCATTTAAAAAAGGATGAAAAACTTCCCTCAATCAATAAAGTATGTCTAGAGTTTTCTATATCCCGTGATACTGTACTTCAGGCCTATGAAGAATTAAAAAAAAGAGGAATTATATATTCTATTCTTGGTAAAGGATACTATATAAAGACTATTGAGGTAAAAATTAAGAAACGGATTTTTTTACTTTTTGATGAGCTTAATATTTTTAAGGAAGATTTATATAATTCCTTCATAGAAAATATTGGAATGAATACTCAGGTTGATATTTTCTTTCACCATTTTAATCTTCAAATGTTCAATAAAATAATAAACGAAAGCAACGGGAATTATACTAAATATATTATTATGCCAACTAATTTAGATGGTGCGGCAGCTATAATTAGTACCCTACCAGTTGATGATGTTTATATATTAGACCAAACAAATTCTGAATTAAAATCATTTCCTGCGGTATATCAAAATCACAAGAAAGATATTTATAATGGATTAGAAGAAGGTAAAACTAAGTTAAACAAATATGAAAAATTGAACCTAATTTTCCCTGGTTTTAGGGAACCTGTAGGGATGAAAATTGGTTTTAAAAAATTTTGTAGAGACTTCGGATTTAACCATACTGTTTATGCGGAATTTAAAGACCGTAAAATAAATAAAGGCGAAGTATATATAATTCCTGACGATAGAGATTTAGTAAAAGTGATTGAAAAATCTAAGCATCAAAATTTAATTCTTGGAGTAGACTTCGGAATCATATCCTATAATGAAACCACCTTGAAAAAAGTGGTAGAAAACGGCATCACAACCATATCTACAGATTTTGTAGCGATGGGAAAAATTTTAGCACAAATGATTTTGAACGGTAAAAAGGAGCAAATAGAAAATAAAAGCACCCTGATAATCCGGCAGTCTTTATAAAATAAAAGTCTTGAGATATAATTCAATATAATTTTGAGATAACTCAATCTAGAGGCTTTAAATATTAAACCGATAGCTAGTAAACAATTTCTTTTGATCGACGATTATCAAATAATAATAGTTGTTTATACCTATAAAAAAAGCCACTCATTACTGAATGGCTTATAATAGTTAAATAGGATGAACGAATTATTCCTTTATAAATTTACAAGACTTATTGTCTGATAGCTTTAGGTAATAAATCCCTTTTGATAATTGCTCTACATTTATGCTGTTTTCAACATCATTTAGTTTGCCATTTAAAACCACTCTACCTAAACTGTCAATTATTGAATAAGACTGATGGATAAGATTAGAGTTTATAGTTACATTTAAGACATTTAAAGCGGGATTTGGGTACAAACTGATCGGAGACAATTCAAAATCATCAGTGTTTAGTGCTGTTCCTGCATTCACAAGATTCCATACTGTTCTTACAACGATACCGTCTACCGTAATTCTTTGTGTGGCATCAGCTTGTCTTAATACTACTGCTTGTAATACAGGTGCATCTGCAGTTGGAGCAGCAGGAGTTCCTGAAGCTGTATTTATAAATGGCCCTAAAGTTGGTGTGGAAGGCTCAGCTGTTGGTATAGCATCACCAGTTGAATATACAAATAAACTAACTTCATCATTAAAATCACCAGTTATAAATTTATATTTTACAACAACTAGATAAGTTTGGCCAATAGTTAAATTTGAAGTTTCTCCTTGTGTAACAGTACCATTAAATGCTAAGCCTAATTTAAATTGCGTAGCTGGATCGGTTCCTGGGGCTATGTAGGTTCTTGCTCTAAAAGCAGAGTTTAAAGCAGAGAAAACAGGAGTAGTTGTATTACCATAATATCCTAGGTGAAAAAAGTAAACTAGTGGTGTGGTCGCAGTTACAGATACCAAAAAAGAGGTATAAACACTTCCAGAAGAAATGTCTGCTCCAAAAGGTTTATTTAAATCTTCACCTGTATTGTTAACTAAAGCAGCGTTTCCAACTCCACTTCCAACATAACCTGAAAAATTTAATCCTGCCGAACTCACTAAGATAGGATTTGTGGTTCCACTATGTGCAGTCCATCCATTACTTGTTAATGGTGCAGCTGCAGCATAATTAAAATGTTCAACTAAATAATTAACTTGACCGAAAGTAAATCCGAAGGAAATTAAAGCCAATAATGTGTAAAGTTTTTTCATATTTAAAAAATTTTATAATTGATTGGTAAAAATAATAAAAATTAACTAATTATTTAAAAATAATTGAATTACCAAAAAAATACATTTACAATATAAATTATATCGCTCATTATTATTCATTATTAATAAAGCAAATTAACAGCATGATTCGACATTAACAATGCATCATGACCTGAATTGGCGACAGTATGAAATTGCCAATTGAATGTTGCTCCGACTGAAATAGCAAACGTTCGACTTTTAGAAAAGAAATAATTGGCACGTGCAAGTCTGTTTAATCCCTGTAAATCGCTCTCAGTATTGTGACGAATTGATGGGTCTGAAGCATTGTTATCTAAACTACCTACTGTAATAAATAACTTTCTTGTAAAATAATTATTTGGACTAATTGCAGTAATTGGGCTATTCATAATTCCATAAGGAAAGTTAGCAACTCCATCTGGAACAGTATACCAACCACTATTTGCAGCGATTGCTCTATTGTACCTGGCATTTGGTTTAAGTAAAACGAATCGATGCACAAATTGACCTCCACCAGAATGACCAAACATATCATAGGTATTTGACTCGGTTCCAGAATTGACTTTAATAAAATCAAAAAGTGGTTCAATCATTGAAAAGGTCCAAACACTCTCATTGTTTAGTGTTTGTGCTGTAGGAAAATTACCATCTTGATAGACATTTCCAATTATATAGGAACTTCCCCCTGGAAAATTTATACTATTAAATTCTGGTGCAAATACCATAAACCCATATTGATTGGAAGCATTCACCCAAATATCGCGGTATTCACTTGCATTTCTTTCGTCTCCATGAAAAACGATAACAATTGGCATATTGGTTCTATTGCCAGCCGGAATATTATAAAAAACATTTATTGGTTTTTGAGGCAAACCCGAATAGGTGAAAACAAATTGGTTTGAGCCCGAATTTAATAAGTTATCTTGATCACTAGAGACATTATCTTTTGAACAAGAAATGAAAATAAAGAGAGAAAATAGTATAATTTTGACTAGGTGATTTTTCATGAAACTAGTATTTTTTTTGTAGGTGTTGGTAAAATCTATTTACAAGATTACAAAAAATTATTATATGTTAATTATTTATATATATTTGTTTTTTTTAACAGTTGCTTTAAATGGTATAATAATAATAAAGCAAATAATAATTACTTCTAAATCATCAAAACAATGAAAGTTTTCAATAAATTATTAGTCTCTTTTTCTTTTTTATTTTTAATATCATGTATTCTATCGTGTACGACTGAAGATGTAAGTCCATTTCCACCCACAATTGGAACATTTACTGTACCTGCAAAGCAAATGGGTAGTTTACCTTTTTTACTTAATCCACCCACCTCAAATAGTGCTGGAGCTTTCACCTACACTAGTGCAGATCCTTCAATTGCAGCAATTAGCGGATCAACTGTAACGGTTGTTGGAATTGGAACTACAACAATAACTGCTACTCAGGCTGCAGATGCTGGTTATGGTAAAGGATCGGTAACTGCGACATTCACTGTTTCTCAATTACAACCACCAACTATTGGCTCTTTCACTATTCCATCAAAAATGGCGGGAAGTCTTCCATTTCAATTGACTCCACCTACCTCAAATAGTGGTGGCGCATTTTCCTTTTCTAGTAGTAATACAGCTGTAGCAACAATCAACGGGACAACAGTTACTGTAGTTGGAGCTGGTGTTTCAACGATTACTGCTACTCAAGCTGCTTTTGGAACCTTTGCTTCAGGAACAGTTACCGCCACTTTTACGGTTACCGCAAATATTCCATCTTCCAATATTGCTTCAGATAATTTTGATGTTGCAGCAGGAACTGCTTTAACAGCAAATGGATGGGTTGCACACAGTAGCAGTACGACTAACCCAATATTAACTACCTCACCTGGACTTACTTTTCCAAATTATTATGGTTCTGGAATAGGAAATGCCGCTAGCGTTACCAGCATTGGTCAAGATATTTCGTTGCAGTTTACCTCTGTAACCTCTGGAACTGTATATGCTTCTTTTCTTGTAAAAGCAGCTGCTTCTCCATTGTGTATTGATCAATACTTTTTTGGCTTTGGTAATAATGATATTGCAGACACCGCTTACAGAGGTAAACTAATGATTAATCAAGATCCAACCAATCCAGCTAAATTCAAATTTGGATTTGCTGCTAATTTAACCAATAGATATACCACTAATTCTTATGATTATGGAACAACTTATCTGGTGGTTATTAAATATAAAATTGTTAATTCAACTGTTACTAATGCTAACGGAAACGTTGGTCGTGACGAAACAAGTTTGTATATCTTTGATACGACATCAAGCTATTTGGCTGAGCCAACAGTTTCAACTATTGGAATTGAAGACACTTCTTCAGTTGATATCCTTCCAGGCAGAGTAGTACTTAGACAAGACAATGTCAATTCTCCAAATGTTATTATTGATGGATTGAGAGTTGACAGCTCTTGGAATCTTAGAAATTAATTTGATAAAGTCAGTTATAAAAATGAAGAAACTTATAAAGATTCTAGCTTTAAGTATTTTAATGCTTTTGGTTACACAACTTTCAAATGCACAAGAAATAGTTCTCAACAAATATAAATTTGGAGAGGGATTGGAATTTTCAGGTAATGATAATAATTATAAAATGGAAATTTCTGGATATCTTCAGCCCTACATTGATAGTAAAAAATACTTAGACAACAATGATTCTTCATTATACAATAGAATGAGAATGAGAAGAGCTCGATTGAATTTTTCAGGGAGTTCAAAAAAAGAAAAAATATCTTATCGTTTACAGCTTGATTTAACGGGAGGTGGTGAAGGTGATGCATCAATAGGAAGCCTGGTTTTTGATGCTTGGATCGCTTATGATATTACAAAAAGAATAAAACTTACTTTCGGACAAAAAGGAACTTTTACTGATAATCGTGAACTTGGAATGCGTTCCAACACTTTACAGCTTGTAGAGCGAAGTCCAATATCTGGAGCTTTTGCTTCAATTCGTGAATTTGGTTTTTTTGCAGAGTCTTCCTATAAAATATCCAAGCAATCTTATATTAAACCGGAGTTTGCAATTACTAATGGAGATGGAATTAATGTTTTTGGTAAAGACCATGGAGGATTTAAATATGGTGGACGAATTGATTATTTACCTTTTGGTTTGTTCAATAATTTCGGACAATACCGTCAAGCGGATATAGAAAGAGAATTGACCCCAAAATTTGTAATTGGAGCCAACTACAGTTATAATGTTGGAATTAGCGATAGAAGAGGAAGTGAAAGTGGAACCATATTATATTTAGACAATCTGAACAATGAATTGTTACCCGATTATATGAAATATGGAGTCGATTTTTTATTTAAATATAGAGGTTTTTCACTTTTAGGAGAATATATAAATGCTTCTGCAAGGGTACCTGCCGGAATTACTCAAAGGGTTCGTGTAGATGGCACCACTTCTACAGTATTTACTGTTAATGGAATACAAGATGTGGATAGCTATGTTAAAGGTAGAATGATGGTTGGTGAAGGATATAATTTACAAAGCGGATACGTTTTTAAAAATCTTTTTTCAATTGATGGTCGAGTTGCCTTTTTGAAACCTGAAACCAATTCTTTTTTAAATAATGGAACTTTTTACAATCGTTCTAATTTTTATACCCTCGGAATTACGAAATATTTGGCACGAAATTATGGAGCTAAAATTCAATTGGATTTCACCTATATTAATGCCAAACCAGGATCCAATGATGTAAATGGAAATTTGATAAATGGAAATGAATTTTTAACCAGATTAATTACAACTTTTTCATTTTAATATTATGATAAATAAAATCAAATTATTGGTTTTTTTAAATCTGATTGTTTTTCCAATGTTTGGACAATTCAATCCGCAAAATGATGAAATAACAAAAAAGTTTTTTCCAGATTCCGAATTGGATATTCACACCCCTTCCTTCTCAAAAAAAGGGTTTACCAATTATGATGATATGATGCTTTATCTAAATAAGTTGGTTGCAGAACATCCAAAAGAAATTTCTCTAACATTTATTGGTGAAAGCCAAAAAAATAAGAAAATACCAATGGTTGTTTTGAATAAAGACAATGGGAACGAAAAAATTAAAGTTTGGTTTCAAGGAGGTCTTCATGGTGATGAACCTGCCGGAACTGAAACCATGCTTTTCCTAATAGATAAAATACTTAACGATCCTAAATATACTTATTTATTAGATAAAATAACCCTTTCAATTGTTCCAATGGCGAATATAGATGGTTATGAAAAACTCGATCGTTATGCTGCCAATGGATTGGATTTAAATAGAGACCAAGTAAAATTGATTTGTAAAGAAAGTAATTTCTTGAAAAAAGCATTTAGTGATTTTGGGGCTGAAGTAGCAGTTGATTTTCATGAATACCGTCCCTTTAGAAAAGAATTTGGATTGCTTGGAACTGATGGAATTAGCTCAATATATGATGCGATGTTTATGTATTCTGGGAACTTGAATCTTCCTCAAAATTTAAGAGATTACACTAAGAATGTGTTTGTTGAAAATGCAAAAAAAGTATTAGATTCTAATCATTTTATTTATAGAGACTACATCGCTAGTGTAAAGCAAAATAATGAAGTTCATTTTAATCAATGTACCACAGAAGCAAGATCAAGTACTACTTCTTATGCTTTAACCAATTGTATTTCTTCATTAATAGAAATTCGTGGAGTGAACCTGCATAAAACATCATTTAAAAGAAGAATAAACACTACCTTTTTAATTGCTACTTCATTTCTAAAAACAGTTTATGACGATACTTTGAATATAAAAGAAGTACTAAAAATTTCCAACAATTCAAAACCGGAGAATTTAGTTGTTATTGCGAATAAACCGCAAGAAAAACAAACAATTAGGGCAATTAGTTTAAAAGATAATTCAGAAATTTCTTTGGAGGTCAAGGTCAATAATGCTTTAAAATGCACACCTGTTTTAGAAAGAAAAAGACCATCTGCCTACTTAATACTTCCGGAGCAAAAATTCCTTGTTGATAAATTAATTATTTTAGGATTGAATATAGAAGAACTTACTGAAGATAAAAAAATAAAAGTTGAATCTTATACCATTTCATCTATATACATTAATCCAGATGAAGAAGAAGGATATAATTCACAGAAAGCGGAGACAAGCGTTTCCACTATAGAAAAATCTTTTCCAAAAGGAACATTTATTGTCTATTTAGATCAAAAAAATTCAAAGATGGCAACAGAAGTTTTGGAGCCCGAAAGTGAAAATGGATTTGTCAAATTTGAAACTCTAAAAGTTAAAAAAAATCAAGAATTACCAATTTATAGATACTTAACCAATGAAAAAATATAATACAAAAATGAAATTAAATGCACTTGCTTCGGCATTAGTAATGTTTTTAGGATTTGCTTGTTCGGCTCAAATTGAAATCAAAACGGATTCAAAAGAGTTTCAGTTGGGTGACGGCTTAGGTTTTAATGTTAATGATGGTGATTATAAATTCAATATAAGTGGATTTATTCAAAGTGCTATTAAATATGAAAAAACAGATGGAGCTGTTGCTAGAAATTATATGAATGCAAGAAATGCTTTTTTGTCTATTTCAGGGAGTATGTACAAAGAGAAAGTTTCTTTTTTATTGCAAAATAATTTTAGCAACGGGAAACCCCTTTTGGATGCATGGATCGCCTATTCACCGACTCAAAATATTAAAATTAGTTTTGGACAAAAACAAACATTTACTAACAATAGAGAAATGACTTTTTATGAAGATAAACTTCAATTTGCGGATCGTGGAATTTTTAGTTCTGAGTTCAGTAATACAGGTCGAGAATTTGGGATGTTTTTAGAAAGTCAATGGGGTAGCAAATCATTTATTATTAAGCCAAAATTTGCAATTACTTCTGGTGACGGAGTCAATTCTTTTGGTAATAATTCAATTGATGTTGATAAAGGCGGTTTAAAATATGGAGGTCGAATTGATTTACTTCCTTTAGGTAATTTTAAACCAGGAAATGATGGTTACATTGCAGATTTATTACATGAAGATAAAATAAAAATTCTTGCAGGTGCGGCTTTTAGTTTTAACAACGGTGCCAGTAATAGAGTAGGAGAAGGACATGGTGACTTTATGTTCTACGATAGTACTTTCAAACAAAAGTTACCCGATTTAAGAAAATCATACGGTGATATTCTAATTAAATATAGAGGGTATTCATTATTAGGGGAATATGTAAATACATCTGCAGCATCTCTTGAAGGTACTTTTATTAATTCTACAGCTACGGTACCATTGTATATGACGGAAATTAGCAACTATTTGGTTCTAGGAAATGGGTTTAATATTCAAGGCGGTTATGTTTCTAAATCAGGTCTTTCACTAGATTTTAAATTTGAAAAATTAACTAAAGAATTTAATAAAGCTTCTTCTTTGCTAGCAAATCAAGATGCGTTTACAATGGGGATTACAAAATACATAAAAGGAAATAATTTAAAAGTTCAATCCTCTGTTACTTCGCTAAATAAGGAACAATTTAATGCTACTACGAACGCGAATGAAAATGTGAAAACCTTAATTGCTCAATTTAGTTTTCAATTAGTTTTTTAATAATCAACCTCCTAATAAATGAAGACTGCTTCAAAAGCGAATAAGATTTTCTTTTCTATTATTTCAAATTTGACCTTTTGGGTTTTAATTGCAATTTTGATAGGTATTTTTGTTGGCCATTACTTTCCGGATAATGGAGTCCAAATGAAGGTGGTGGGCGATGGATTTATTAGTATCATCAAACTCTTTATTATTCCAATAATATTTCTAACTATTGTATTAGGAATAGGAGGAATGGGCGATTTAAAAAAAGTAGGCAGAATTGGAGTTAAATCATTACTCTATTTTGAAGTAGTTTCAACTTTAGCTTTAGCCATTGGAATTGTAGTTGGCTATTTGGCTCAACCTGGAAAAATTGACAAGACAGGTTTAGACATTCAAGACGCGAGTAAATATACTCAAAGTTCAAGTGAAGGATTTAATTGGGGATCATTTTTCATGAACAATGCAACTCTTCAAGTATTATTTGTTGCAATAATAGTTGGTATACTGTTGAACTATCATGGTAAAAGAGAGCAAATAGTTGCTTTTTTATATAAATGTTCTAAGGTTGTTTTTAAAGCCCTAAAATATGTCATGTATCTTGCTCCAATTGGTGCATTTGGAGGAATGGCTTATACAGTGGGAAAATTTGGATTGCACACCCTAATTCCACTTGGAAAATTGATGCTTACGGTTTATGTAACTATGTTTATTTTTATATTTCTTGTATTAGGAGGAATATTAAAATATTTTAAAATAAACATTTGGCATTTTATAAAATACATTAAAGAGGAGTTACTTATAGTTCTTGGAACATCTTCCTCCGAAGCTGCATTACCGAATTTAATGGATAAATTAGAAAAGATTGGTTGTAGTAAATCTGTTGTGGGGCTTGTTGTTCCAACGGGATATTCCTTTAACCTAGACGGAACCTCCATTTATCTTTCAATGGCAATAATATTTTTGGCACAATTGTACAATGTTCAACTTTCATTAGGTGAAATTTTCACCATCATTGGATTATTAATGATCACTTCTAAAGGGGCGGCTGGGGTTACAGGAAGTGGTTTTATAGTTTTAGCATCAACACTTACGGCAATCCATAAAATACCTTTAGAAGGTTTAGCATTTTTATTGGGCGTCGATAAATTTATGAGCGAAGCAAGAGCGATCACCAATTTTATTGGTAATGGGGTTGCAACGATTGTAATATCAAAAAGTGAAGGAGAATCAATCCATCTTCAAAAACCTTTTGAAAATGATTAAATAACTATTTCATATAGATTTTCAAAGCCTATTTTCAATAAAATTGGCTAGAAATTCTATTTTTTTATTTGAGAATAAGTCAATAGCGGTCACTTAAACCAAAAGCCTCTAGAGAAATCTAGAGGTTTTTTTAGTACAATTCTAGAATTTTATTTTCAAGATACTCTTTAATCTGATTAGAAAAATTGTTTGATGTCGATCGCAAGAAATAAATTTCTGGATTAACTTTTTTTACAAAATCCATTTAAAAACATACCTTTGTTTTTTTTAGATAATTTCAATTGTTTTTTTATGAAAAAATACTGTTTAGTACTATTTTTAATTCCTTTATTATCTTTCTCTCAAACCAATTTTGAGAAAGCGGAAAAGCTGTTTTATCAGGAAAAATATGCTTTAGCAAAGCCACTTTTTGAAAACGAACTTAAAGATTCTCCTAATCATTTAAAATCTATTGAACACCTTGGTGATATTTCAGTTCAATTAAATAATTTAGATAAAGCCATTTATTATTATCAGATGCTAATGAAATTGAAACCTAATGAAGCTAATTTTTATTATAAATATGGAGGCGCATTGGGTTTAAAATCGCAAGCCGGAGGAAAATGGGTTGCCATTCGATTGATTGGTGATATGAAGGACGCATTCGAAAAAGCTATAAGTTTGAAATCTAATCATCTTGAGGCTCGTTGGGCATTGATTGAGTATTACCTGCAAGTGCCTGGACTTTTTGGCGGAAGTGAAAAAAAAGCGCAAATCTATGCGAACCAATTAATGACATTTTCTTCAGTTGACGGTTATTTGGCACGAGGAAAAATAGATGAATATTTTGAACGATTTAAAAGTGCTGAGAAAAATTATCTTAAAGCTATTCAAATTAGTGGTTTTAAAACGACTTATGATCGGCTAACAGCCCTTAATAAAGTTAAACTTTTGCAGTCGGTTAAGGCCATAAAAATCTTAGACGAATACCAAGAAAAAATAAAGTCATAAGATTGATGAAAAGTTTTTTTTATTAGTTAAACCAAAAGCCTCTAAAGAAATCTAGAAGCTTTTTATACTATTTTTTCAAAAACATTTGAAGTGTCAATGGTGCTAATAAATTTAATACTCTAACAATATACTATAAGCATAATAATTCCCCATTTTATTTCGATTTGTAGAGGTATAAGTTTAAGCTGGTTTGCATTGAAAATAATTTTTCTTTCTAACTCAATTAATAATTATTTTTATGAAGTGTATTAAATAAATTAATTTGTAAATTTGAAAAATTTATAATTAACCCCTCTTATTATGTTCAAAAAATTGCTGTTTACTTTCTTTTTATTTTGTTTGCAAAATACTTGGAGTCAAGTTAACCCTTTACCTGTGAGTAATTCCTATTACTATCTTACAATGACCCCAAGTACTTCGGATGAATCATCCGTTACTGTTTTAGGTTCACAATATATAGATCAAACTTTTTATTCCTCAACTTTTACTTGTATTTCTGAAATCACACCTCCAATTCGTTACAATACCTTTAAAGAAGAAATGGAATTTAAGGTAGATGGTAAATTGTACTATTTGGACAAAAACGAAAATTGTGAATTAACCATTAATAATCTTACCTACAAGTATTTTAAAAATTTTGATAAAAAGTCAAACGATGGATATTTAATGGTTCTTACTAAATCAAATGATTCTAAATACATTCTTTATAAAAAAGAGAAAGTTAAATATGTACCGCCCTATGTACCGGGTTCAACTTATGGTGAGGAAAAACCAGCAAAATATATTGTTGATAAAAGCAAATATTATATTAAAAATCAAGATAGTTTAACCGAATTACCGGAGAAAAAATCAGATTTTTTAAAACTGTTTCCTAATAATAAAGATTCTTTAGAGTTGTTTTTAAAAGAAAATAAAATAAAATTCACTGAAGATTCTAGTGTTTTGCTATTAGTAAATTATTTAAATACATTATAGAAAACTATCGTTTATTCTCTTTGAGTTTTCAAAAAATTAAAAAGCCTCTAAATTTATCTAGAGGCTTTTTTTTATGGTTCTAAAAGTCAAATTAATTCTAGGGTTTTTTACTTTTTTCTGTGCGGGAATTTGGTGAACCCAATGGTGTTGTAAAGCACCTCTCATAATTAGTAATGAACCAGAGGTTAATTCGAATTTAAACTGTAAATCTTTATTGTGTTTGTGTTTTATATCAAATCGTCTAGTTTCTCCTAGGCTTACTGATGCGATTATTGGATTGGTACCGAGCTCTTTTTCATCATCGGCATGCCAACCCATTTTGTCATTTCCGTTGTTGTATAAATTTAATAAAACACTTGTGAAATCTTCTGTAGGGATAAATTGTTCAATTGCATTTTTAATTTCAAGTAGTTCTTTGGTCCAAATTTCAGGAAAACAAGTAATTCCCGAATACGAGTAATTAAAACCTTCATAACCATACCAAGCGGTTTTTCTTGGAACAGGATAGGTTTTCCCATAAAACTTTACTTCTTCTTGTTTCCAGTCAATATTGTTTTGCAACAAATCAAAGTAGAGTTTAGCTTCAGTAGGAGTGAAGAAGTTTCTCATAAATAAAATTTCTCCATCAGATAATGAAATCACTTCAAATGCTTTTTCTTGTTCTTCTGGAGTAAATAAATCCATGGTTGCTTATAGTTCCAAACTAATTTGACTTGTACTTTTGATATTGGTTCACCACAATAGTGGCTTTTAAATCGTACATTAAATTATACAATCCAAAGAAGGTACGGTTCATGTATATAAAATGTTTGGATCCTCTATTGCCATTCATTTTTCTTATATTGGTGTCTTTTGCAAATCGTTCTCCCAATATAGCGATGTCTCCAAAAAAATCTGGGTTGGAAAAATCAAAATGTGCTTCTTGGAAAGGCAAAGTAAACAAATACATTAAATCGTAAAACATAGAGGTGAAATACTCGACTTCGTCTTTCGTATCATCACTTCTTAAAATTTCCAATTCAAATAGTTTCTCTTTAAATAATTCAGGATTGTTAATTACCTTTTTATCTATGAGTTCAAAATAAGGAACGTAAAAATCCAATGGAATTTTTTTCATACATCCAAAATCAAGTGCGATAAGTTGATTTTTGTCATTAACTAAAAAATTTCCTGGGTGAGGGTCAGCATGAACTTTTTTCAAAACATGAATTTGATACATATAAAAATCCCATAAGGCTTGACCTAGTTGATTTGCAATTTCGGAGTTTTTATTTCTAGCTGTAAATTCAGAAAGATGAATTCCAGTCATCCAATCCATGGTAATAATTCGCTCTGACGAAAACTCCGGGTAATACTGAGGAAATACTAAATTTTCAATTTTTTCACAGGCTTTAACTACTTCTTGGCTTTGATTTAATTCCAATAGGTAATTGGTTTCCTCAATCAATTTATCTTCGACTTCCTTAAAGTACTTGTCGGAATCTTTACCTTGAAGATTAAACATTCTAATTGCTATTGGTTTAACCAAAGCCAAATCAGATGAAATGCTATTGGCCACTCCAGGATATTGGATTTTCACAGCCAATTCCTTTCCATTTTTCTTTGCTTTATGAACTTGTCCAATACTGGCAGCATTTACAGAATTAGCATTAAATTCATCAAAAATTTCATAAGGAGTTTTACCCAAATTAGTCTTAAATGTTTTTAAAACTAAGGGCGCGGAAAGTGGTGGAACCGAAAATTGAGATAAGGAGAATTTTTCAACATAGGCTTGCGGTAAAAAACTCTTATCCATACTCAACATCTGAGCTACTTTAAGAGCACTACCCTTAAGACTTTTCAGTCCGTCATAAATATCTTCTGCATTATTTTCGTTTAGTTTATCCCTATTTAATTCGGAATTAACCATTTTCTCCCCGTAATATTTTAAATAATTAACCCCAACTTTTGCTCCTGTTTGTACTAGTTTTGTTGCTCTTTGTATTTTAGATGTTGGAATATAGTCTATAGTTTTCATTATTTTGAATATATTTTTTCTTTAAAGATAAATTTTCCAAAATCGATTAAACTGTCTAAAGGGGCTACATTGAATAATTCAAAAGTGGTATTTATCGATTTTTCTATGTAAATATCTGTCTTTTCAAGTGCTGGAGAAGTATCGTCCATCCAAAATTTTATAGTCAAAAGTAATTGGAACCATGACGCTTCTTGAATTGCTTTTTCTTGAAAATTTTGAAATTGCTCTTGCTTAGTTCTGATTTCCTCAGTGATTATTTCAGTAACGAATTCATTATAGCTTTTTCTTAAACCTGACAATTGCGTCATGCTTTTTAAGGGACTTCCAGATTCTTTTAAAGCCATTACAACATAACTTCTATTAGCTGTTAAAAGTTCAAAAAAAGTAAAATTGAAACTTAGCACTTTACTTCTCATGTCATAAGATTCGTAATCTTTATCTTTTTGCAAAAGTGCTATTGTTTTTTCAAAGAACATATTGAAAATTTCTTTTTCTATGCTTTCAATTGTTCCAAAAAAACTATAAAATTCTGTTTCAGTGATGTTATTTAGTTTTGAAAATTTGAAAACCGATTTTGGTTTTTCATCGTGTTCCAAAACATATTCCATATACAATGAAACAATTTTTTCTTTTGAAAGTGTTGTTTTCTTAGTCGCCATTTTTTTTATAATTTTTTTTACGAGTGTAAAGGTAATTAATGTTTAATTATTTTCTACTTTTGTTAAACAAAATAATTTGTTAATTTTTTATTTCTTTAAAAATGAAAAGAGTAATTCCAGATAATGTAGTTTTCAATGATGACCAAGGATACAATGCAAGTTTATTGTCGTATCCGACTAATGTTGGTGCACCTGTAATTCAAATAGACAATTTAGTTTCATGGAAAAGTAGAGGGATCAGTAATGTTAACAAACAATTTGAAAATAAATTCAATGAGTTAAAAGTTCAATATGAAAGCTTGATGAAGGAATTTGAATTGAATGAATTGGTTTATAATTCAAATTTTTCTTTTGAACCTGTAATTGGTGAAATTTATCATTTATATAGAGGCGAAGATGGAATTAATTTTCTGTCATTAATTTCACCGGTCGAGTGGAATAAAGAACACCTTGGAACTTTTCAATTGAATAGTGATAAAAAATGGATTGTTATAGAATAATAAACACCGTATAAATGATAATTAATTTCAATTCTGGGGACTTGAAGTCTTTAGAAAAAAACAAAAGAGCGCATTTGATTAATAGTCTTGGTGGTTTTAAAAGTGTTTCCCTAGTTGGAACAACTGATAAATCAGGCAATACCAACGTAGCTATTTTCAGTTCGTTATTTCATGTTGGCGCAAATCCTCCTTTGATTGGTTTAATTTTCAGACCATCACCGCCTGAAAGAAATACATATGCTAATATTATCGAGACGGGTTTTTATACCATTAATCATATAAACGAAGCCATTTACAATCAAGCGCACCAAACGTCTGCACGATATGACAAAGGCATTTCCGAATTTGAAATTACGAGTTTAAATCGGGAGTACAAAGACGGTTTTATTGCACCTTATGTTGCCGAAAGTAAAGTACAATTAGGCATAGAGTTCAAAGAGAAAATAGATATTTCGATTAACAACACTACATTAATTATAGGCGAAATTGTTCAAATTTATATTCCAAAAGATTGTTTGTCTACAGATGGTTTTATCGATATAGAGAAAGCCAATACCATTACTTGTTCTGGTTTAGATAGCTATCATAAAACGGTTCAATTGGATCGATTGAGTTATGCAAAACCCAATGAAGAGATTGCTTCATTATTAAAAAAACAATAAATGAAGGTATTTTTAAAAGCAAAATGGGAAAATATCATAATGGCAAATTATGAGATTGATCCAAAACTGCTAATTCCATATTTACCAAATGGAGTTTCACTTGATTTATTTAATGGTAAAGCCTACGTAAGTTTGGTGGGATTTATGTTTAAAAACACCAAATTATTTAACGTTCCAATTCCTTTTTTTGGATCTTTTGAAGAAATAAATTTACGTTTTTATGTTATCAGAAAAGAAGGGAATATTTTCAAAAGAGGGGTAGTTTTTATTAATGAAACGATTCCTTACCAATTGGTAGCTTGGGTAGCAAATAAACTATATAATGAACATTATACTGTTGTTCCAACAAAACACGAATTATCTGGTAATAATAAGACGAAACAAATCAAATTTGAATGGCTGTTGCAAAAAAATGGAACACTATTGCCGTTGAATATGAGTCAAAAACGGAGTCTATGAAAACCGGAAGTATAGAAAAATTCATTTACGAACATTATTATGGTTTTACCAAAATCAATGATATTAAAACGGAAGAATATCAATTAAGACATCCTAGTTGGAAAATTCACAAGGTCACAGATTATAAAATAGATTGTGACTTTGAAGCCATGTACGGAAAATCATTTTCCATTTTAAGTCAAACACAACCCATTGAAGTCTTTATTGCAGAGGGTTTTGATGTTGCTATTTATTGGAAAAGAAATAAAATAAATGTATAACTATGAAAGGAGTTAAAAAACAAAATTTACCTACTAAAATCTGTATGGTTTGCAACAAGCCCTTTTCGTGGCGAAAGAAATGGGAAAAAGTTTGGGACGAAGTTAAATATTGTAGTGATAAATGCAGAATGAATAAATAAAAATGAAAAAAACATTACGATTAATTCTAGGCGATCAATTGAATACTAATCATTCTTGGTTTACTACTGTAGATGAAACAGTAACTTATGCAATTATGGAAATTCGTACGGAAACCGATTATGTCCAACATCATATTCAAAAAGTAGTAGGAATTTTTGCAGCAATGCGAAGTTTTGCCAATGAATTAAAATCTAATAATCATAATCTGATTTACTTAAGTCTAAATGATAAAAGCAATCTTCAATCTTTCTCCAACAATATTAAAAATTTAATTTTAGAGCACCAATTTACTCACTTTGAATATCAACTTCCAGATGAATATAGAGTTGATCAGGATTTAAAACAGCTTTGTAATTCTATTTCAATTACTAGTGCTGCGGTCGATACAGAGCATTTTTTTACATCTAGAAATGAATTAGGTGACTTTTTTGAAGGCAAAAAAACTTTTTTAATGGAGAGTTTTTATCGTGCTATGCGAAAAAAACACTTTGTTTTAATGGAAGGTGACAAACCGCTTAACGGTAAATGGAATTTTGATAGCGATAATAGAAAAAAATTACCCAAAGAGCACAAGCCAACTTCTCCATTGGTTTTTGATAATGATGTTTCAGAAATTCTTTTTGAAATCAACAAAACAAATATTAAAACGATTGGATCTATTGATGCTAAAAATTTTGTTTGGCCTGTAAATAGAGAACAATCACTGGCTTTATTAGACTTCTTTGCTACTGAATGTTTGCAATTATTTGGAAGTTTTCAAGATGCTATGACGCCCAATGAATGGTCTTTGTATCATTCTCGAATTTCTTTTTCCATGAACATTAAATTGATATCACCTAAAGAAGTTATTGATAGAGTAACCTTTGAATGGAATAAACGTTCCCATGAAATTGAATTTCATCAATTGGAAGGTTTTGTACGTCAAATAATAGGTTGGCGGGAATACATGCGTGGTATTTATTGGAACCAAATGCCAAATTATTCAAATTTAAATTTTTTCAATAATTTAGAAAAATTACCTTCTTGGTATTGGACGGGTGCCACAAAAATGAATTGTTTAAAAGATTCGATAAACCAATCATTACAATACGGATATGCGCATCACATTCAGCGTTTAATGATTACAGGAAATTTTGCTCTTTTAGCTGGTATTCATCCGGACGAAATAGATGCATGGTATCTAGGAATTTATATTGATGCCTTTGAATGGGTACAAATTACTAATACTCGAGGGATGAGCCAGTTTGCCGATGGAGGAATTGTAGGAACTAAGCCCTATGTGAGTTCCGCATCCTACATCGATAAAATGAGTAATTATTGCGGAAGTTGTTATTATAAAAAAGCAATCAAAACTGGAGATAAAGCGTGTCCTTTCAATAGTTTGTATTGGAATTTTTATGATAAAAATGAAAGCAAATTGGCAAAAAACCCACGAATTGGAATGATGTACAACGTGTGGCGAAAAATGAAACCCGAAGACATATCAGCGTTGCTTGAACAAGCCGATTATTATTTAAAAAATATAAATGATTTATGAGAACTATAATTGTTTGGTTTAAAACAGATTTGCGATTGCACGACAACGAAACATTAGTCAAGGCAATTGCTCAAAGCGATTTAATTGTACCAGTTTTTTGTTTTGACGATTCACATTTCGTAGAATCCGAATATGGATTTCAAAAAACTGGAAATTTCAGAGCGCAATTTTTATTGGAATCTTTAACGGATTTAGATAAAAATCTAAGAGATTTAGGATCTGGATTAATTATTTTAAGAGGAAAACCAGAAATTGAAATTCCAAAAGTGGTATTGAAATACAATGCCAATAAAGTAATGGCAAAAAGGGAAGTTTCCTATGAGGAACAACAAACTGAAGCAAAGGTTTTAGAAGCCCTTTTTAAATTAAAATGTGAACTTCAAACCTTTAGCACCAGTACTTTATATCATGCTGAAGATTTGCCTTTTTCTATTAAAGATATTCCTGATGTTTTTACCAATTTCCGAAAGAAAACAGAGAAAGATGCCATTATAAGGCCTTCATTTGAATCCCCGCTTCAAATAAAATCGCCTACGATTGAGTCGATACAACTTCCTACAATTGAGGAATTGGGCTTGCAATTTCAAACTATTGATTCAAGAGCGGCAATTGTATTTAAAGGAGGAGAAAGTCAAGCTGTTGCTAGATTAAATCAATACTTTTTTGAAACTAAATGTATTTCCAATTATAAAGAAACTCGAAACGGATTGGTAGGTCCTGATTATTCTTCAAAATTTTCTGCCTGGTTGGCTTTGGGCTGTATTTCACCGAGATTTGTTTATCAAGAATTGAAGAAGTACGAAGAAGAATTTGGAGCCAATGATTCTACCTATTGGTTGGTTTTCGAATTATTATGGAGAGATTATTTTCGGTTTATGATGAAAAAACATAAATCTAAATTATTTAGACAATCTGGTATTAAAAACAATAAAATTCAAATATTTAAAAATGATGTTCAAAAATTGCAAAATTGGATTGAGGGAAAAACTGGTGTTGATTTTGTTGATGCTAATATGATTGAATTGAAACTCACCGGATTTATGAGCAATCGAGGTCGTCAAAATGTGGCTAGTTATTTGTGTAATGATTTGAAATTGGACTGGCGATTAGGCGCAACTTATTTTGAACAACAATTAATAGATTATGATGTTTGTAGTAATTGGGGTAACTGGGCCTATCTAGCAGCGGTAGGAAATGACCCTCGGGACCATCGTTATTTTAATATTGATAAACAAGCTTCAGTTTATGATGGTAAAAGAAAATATAGAGACCTGTGGTTGAATTCTAAATAAGTATTAAAAACTAACTTGTCTTAAAATAGTTTTACCAAAAGGAATTAAGCTAATGGTTTCAATTTGATTGTTCGATTTGTTTAATGCTTTAATTTCTATTTTTCCATTATCAAATCTCGCTTGGTTGTTAATTATAAATTCAAAGCTACTTTTATCCTTTGAAATATAAAATAGATCATTAAAATGGTTTAAATAGGATTTTCCTTTTTGTTCAATTGATTCAAATGATTTAGCGTAAAATAGAGGTCCGTAACTAAAGTATTTTTCCTTATTACCATCTTCTTTTATTTGAACTTCAGTTATAAACTCAATTTGGATTTGATCCTCTTTACCGATTTTTCTATCAAATACTAAAAATTCATTTTCCAAAGTATAACTAGCACTAGATATTACTTTAGTTGCCCATGAGGGTTTTTTAATTTTGATAATAAATTGTGCATAATTAGGATTTGAAATTTTGTAAATAAATTTATTTAGGTAAGGATATTCTGTAATTGTTTCGATTTTAACCAATTGATTTTGAATTTTAACTTCAACTGTATTGGGCATCAATAGCGTATTAACCAAAACGTTTTCACTTTCTTTCAACCATGATTTTTCGATGAAATAAGGCGTAATTCTTCCTGCATTAGGGTTGCAACAAACTGCAACATCCTGGTGTGCTGGGGAATATTTATACCTAGTTTGTTCTCGATTGGTTTCAACTTCACCATTTTTTGTACCGTCCATTCCAAATGAATTATCGGTTTTTAAATAAGCAATACAAGAGTGATCTGGGTTTCTTGAACCTTGTGCCGCATTATAAAAAATAGTTTCTATAGCTTCGGCAGTTTTAGTAGCTCCTTGTTTTTGAAACAATACTGAATAGCTGTCCAATAATTCATGTAAAGAACAATATTCATAGCCTGTTTGTGTTGCGTTTGCGGTTCTTTGGGCAATCCATTCATCGCCAATCGCACCACCAGTTAAAGTGGTTGATTTTTCAATTCTTTGAATATAAATTTCTAGTGCTTTTTGTAATTCTATATTATTTTTGGCATAAGCCGCAACAATCAATGGTCGTAAATGTTCATAAGTATGAACACCATGAGATTGTAATTTGTAATTAGGATTTAAAATATTTTCTAATTGAACATCTTTTTCTGATTGATAGGTTTTACAAAAATCGTTATATAGGAATAAGGCATAATCGGTATATTTTGTATCACCCGTAATTTGATACATTTTATCCAATACATCGGTGAATGTTAATCCGTGAGAAACACCACCATTAAATTCCTTACCAGATGAATAAGGGCTTGAATTATTTATAGGATAATTGGTCATCACATTATCGACTGCTCGCACAATTGCGTTCCATAATTTTGGATCTCTTGAATATTCATAATAAGCCAACAATCCTCTATACATGGTTGTTTTCGACCAAAGTTCGCCGTTTTCTGAATTGAAATGGTACCGTAACTCATTGTCATAGATTCCGATATAACCATCTGCATCTTGCGATTTAAGGATTTTTTGAACGTAGTTTTCGACTTTTTCTAATCCTTTTTTATCGTTTAGTAGAATTACATTTCGGATATATCCGTCCCACCAATTGGATTGCGTTTCGCTATTCCACCATTTGTATTGTTCCGAGCCTTCAGTATCACCTTCTTTATTGTTACCTAAATCTTTCAATTTACTGTTTTTGTGAAGTCTTCCATAACTATAAATAGGATCGTTGATTAAGTCAGGCACCAATTTATCCAAATTACCTACAAAACCATCTATGTCATTTTGCACTTGAACTTTAAGCCAACCTGAGGGTTTTATGCTTCCAAAAGGTAATATTTGATATTTTTCTTTTACTTTATTTTGATTCTTATCCTGAGAATTTACGGAGTAAGTAAGGAGTATAAGTAATGATAGGAATATTTTTTTCATATAGAGATTATTTATTTGTCATTTGAAAATTTAAAGTTCCGCCAGACATTATTTCTGAATAGGTTATGAATGGTTTTGATAGTGAAGCATCATTCAGTTTAGGGCTTTCTTGAAAAATATTCTCGTTTGAGAAGTTAGTTGCTTCAATGGTAAACGTTTTATTGCTTTTTAAATGTAAGGTTGCTTTTTTAACTTGTGGTGCTCCAAGAACAAATTCGCTATTAGTTGGATTTACAGGATAAAAACCTAAAGTAGATAATATATACCAAGCACTCATTTGGCCACAATCGTCATTTCCAATCATACCATTTGGAGTGGTATCATGAAAATTATTGATTATTGTATTAATATATTTTTGACCTATTTTAGGAGTTTCAGAATAAGCATACAAATAGACAATATGATGACTTGGTTCGTTTCCATGTGCATATTGACCGATCATCGCTTCCTGTCCTAAAAATTTATTGGGATTGGTGCTTTCGATAGTAAAGAAATCATTTAGTTTTTTAGTAAATTCGGATGTTCCACCAAGTAATTTTTTCATTCCATCAATATCAAATTGCGCAGGTGTCCAAAAATATTGCCAAGCATTGGCTTCGGTATAATCGCCCGGATTATTCATTGGTGAAGTTGCTGTTAGCGGGTCAAAAGGGTTACGCCAATTGCCGATTGTATCTTTTCCCCGGAACAATTTCGTTGATGGGTCAAAAAGATTTTTATAATAATTAGCTCTTTTTTGAAAGGAAACTTGATTTGTTTTATCGTTTAAATTTTCAGCCATTTGCGCCACACACCAATCATCATATCCGCTTTCTAGGGTTCTTGAAACGGCTTCGTTATCCAATTTATCAAATGGATAATAACCATATTGATTGTACAGTTCCCAATCGGAATTAAAATGACTTTGTGTTGAAGTTTCAATCATTGCTTTCAGCGCTTCTTTTTCATCAAAGCCTTTGAATCCATTTTGGAAAGCTGATAAAATCATTGGTATAGAATGGTTTCCAATCATGCAATAATTGTCTTGTCCCCAAGCCGTCCAAATAGGTAAAAAATCAGCTGCTTTGTGATGTAAAAGCAAGGTGTTTACAATTCCATCAATTTTTTCGGGAGCAATAATTTGAAGCAACGGAAATGCGCCTCTATAAATATCCCAAATGGATAGAGTAGAGTAGTAGGCTTTATTTGGTGCTAATGCAATTTTATCATCGGCACCGCGATAGTTACCATCTACATCGGCAATATTGGATGGTTGCAAAAGCAAATGATATAATGAAGTATAGAAGATTTCTTTTTGCTTTTGAGGTGCCTCAATGTCTATTCGATTTAAATAATTATTCCAAACCTTTTCGGCATTTTGTTTTACTTTTTCAAAGTTCCACTGCGGAATTTCTGATTTTAAATTTAGTTTTGCACCTTCAATACTCACAGTTGATAAAGCAATTTTAACTTGTAAAACTTTATTTTTTTGTAATTCAAAGTCCAAGATATATTTCGGTGCATTCTGTTTTTTTTCTTTAGGTAGTTCTTTTAATTTTTCAAAAGGAGTTTCAAAATTAATCGTAAAGAAATATTTTTTAGTAACCCAGCCTTTGGTTTTGCAATAACCAGAAATGGTTGTTGAATTTTCAATTTTTATATCGCTTTCTAAAACTAAACTATCATTTAAAAATTGTATTCCATGTTGGAAATCCAATAACAATTGACCATTTTGATCGGGATAGGTATATTTATGAAAAGCTACTCGTTCCGAACAAGTAAGTTCCACTTTGATGTCGTCTTTTTTCAATAAAGAATAGTATCCAACAGATGCTTTTTCAGATTTTTTGAAGTAACTGTTTTTAAGTTTTGATTTTTTATCATTGAACGGAAGTAATAAAATATTACCCATTTCACCAATTCCAGTTCCACTAAAGCGCATTTGCGAGAAGCCTAAAAGCAAAGTGTCTTTATATTGATAACCGCTAGTATGATTCCATCCTTGTACAGTGTTATCTGGACCAGGTTGTACCATTCCAAAAGGCATTGATGGCCCTGGAAATGTATGTCCAGTCCCATCAGTTCCAATGAAAGTATTCACAAATTTTGAATTATTCTGTGCGAAATTTGGATTAAATCCAATGATAGAAAGTACTACAATTATTAGTTTCTTTATTCCCATAGTGTATCCATTTCTTCCAGACTTTTATTCTTGGTTTCTGGTACTTTTCTCCAAACAAATAGTAAAGATAAAAGACAAATTATTGAAAACAAATAAAAAGGAAATGCGCCATTAAAATGTGTTTTTAACCACTGATTTTCAACCAAACTTGGGAAAACTTGTGTCACCACAAAATTGGCAATCCATTGAATAAAAACGCTTATTGCCAATGCCAGACTTCTAATTTTATTTGGGAAAATTTCGGACAATAAAACCCAAACAATAGGTCCCCATGAAATGCTAAAGGAGGCCATAAAAAGTAGTAAAAAGGGTAGAACCCAATTACCAACTGCTTCAAAATAAATAAATGATCCAACTGCCGCTAATGCAATTGTCATTCCAATAGACCCAATATATAATAGAGGTTTTCTTCCCATTTTATCTACAAAACGAATGGCTAATAAAGTAAAAATTAAATTCACAACTCCTAAAATGCTAGTTTCTAATAACGATACATCTGTAGCACTTCCTAAGCTTTTAAATATCTCAGGGGCATAATATAAAATCGCATTAATACCAGTTAGCTGTTGTAAAACCGAAAGTCCAATTCCAACGAAAAGCGCTTTTTTAAACATTGGATTTACTAAATTTTTCCATTGGTTAACTTCTTTAGCATTGATTGAATTTTCAATTTCTTCTTGTACTTGTAGTGCTTCTTCAGGTGAATTTATTTTCTCTAATACTTTAACAGCTTCAACTGTTTTCCCTTTTTGGAATAACCATCTTGGACTTTCAGGAATTAGAAATATAAAGACTAGAAATAATATTGAAGGGATAATTTCAGACCCAAACATCCAACGCCAACCAATATTCAAATTCCAGTTCGAATCTCCTTGTAGTGCAATAAAGTAGTTGACAAAATAAACTACCACAATTCCGATAACAATTGCCAATTGATAGTTTCCTACTAAAGCGCCGCGTCTTTTAGGAGGAGCAATTTCAGCAATGTACATTGGCACAACCATCGAAGCAATTCCTACACCAATACCTCCGATTATTCTAAATAGAACAAACATTGAAAACGAAACGGGTAGGGCAGTTCCAATTGAATTTAGTATAAATAAAATTGCTGTTATCAACATGGTGATTTTTCTCCCAAAACGATTACTAAAATAATCGGACACAAATGCACCTAATATACAACCAACCAATGCACTTGAAATTGCCCAGCCAGTTTCTACCGGTGATAAATTAAAATACACAGTTAAATTGCCTATAGCTCCTGAGATTACTGCGGTATCATAACCAAATAATAATCCTCCAAGTGCTGCGCTTAAAGCGATAAATAGTATGTAATTATTTTTATTATTTTCCATTGTTTAAAGATTTTGTTGTAAATATTTTTTCATCTTAAGGTTCGTTTCCCATTGATTTGAAAGTGGTTTTTTAGTAAATGGTTCTTCAGGCATATAGGGAAATGGACCGAATTCAGGCGTTATCGTAATTTGATTACAATTTCTTTTGTTATGATATTCAATGATTTCTTTCCACCAATTTAAATAGCAGTCAAGATAAGATTGCCATTCTGGTGCAAATGGATCGTTTACTTGGGGGCTTTGTTCGAATCCAATTCGGGCGTGTAGGTGTTTTATTTTTGGATAAATCTTCTTTAATAATTCTTTTTGATCCTCCAAATTGCTTTCTGAGACTACACAGAAATGAGAAAAATCGGCCACTAAATTTAATTTTGGGAATAGTTCTAAATACCTTTGCAAAGTTTTCAAATGAAATGAAAATCTACCGCGATGAATTTCATGTACTATAGGAATATTATATTTCTTAGAGATGTTATCAGTAATTTCAATTATTTTGCAGTTGTCACTAAAATCATAATAATCTTTACCGGTATGAGAATTAATAAAATCGGGTTTCAATTTTGCTAAATATTCTAATCTGTCAGTTATTCTTTGAATATAATCGTTGACCGTTTCTTTTTTATTCGATAAAACTTGTTGCGCTATAAAAATAAAATCAGCATTTATCGTAGCTCTAATAATTTCCAATTCAGTTGAAAATTCAGTAACAAATTTTGGATCGTCAGGAAAGTTGATTTCAACGCCATCATATCCATTTGAAATTACATTCGACAGAAATTCTTTAGCAGTTTGATTTTCACAACCCCAATAGGTACAGATGTATTTGATGTTCATATTATTCAGAATATAAAACCGGATTTATTGGAGAGTTTATTATTTCTCCAATTTTAGCACCTGGGCACCAGGTATTCCAATCGTGAATTTGGTTTTTATTATCAGGGTTTTTTAATATCATGTCTTTATCCATGTAAATAATGGTCATAACTTTTCTCATTTCGTTTGTAGTATTGGCTCCAGCACGATGGAAAACCCAACCTGAATGAAAACTAATTTCTCCAATATCAAATGCTTCAATTACATGTTTGAAATCAGTTACACGCAATTTTTTTTGAATCAGATCTTCACTTTCATCACCAATTTCTAATTCACGACCTTCCACAATAGTGTGACTTCCAGCACTAAATTCCAAAGGACCCATTTCTAGTTTTGTTTCTTGAAGTGGAATCCATGCAGTAATTGTTTTATCGGTTTCTAAAGGCCAGTAATATTGGTCGGCATGCCAAGGAGTTATTCCTCCGCCACCTTCCTTAAATAACGCTTGATCGTGGTACAAACGAACACCTTTTACTTCCATTAAATCAGAGGCAATTTTAGCAATTCGTCTACTGAATATCAATTCTTTTATTATTGAATTTTCTGTCCACAAGTTAAACAATTGTAAAAAAGCTTTTCCATAAGTTGTACGGTCTTCCAATGCCGTTTGCTCTTGGTTCATTTCATTAACTTGTTTTGAAATGGCCTCATTAAAAAATTGAATCGTTTCTAGATTTAAGACTTCTTTCAATTTAATAAATCTATTTTTTTGATAAAAATCAATTTGTTCTTGACTCAAAGAATAAGGCTCGTTAAGAAAATTTGTGATTGATTTAGAAGGAGTTTGCATTGCTAATTAATTTAAAATTATACTTTTATCAATTTCAAAATTATTGAATTATGATTGATCCAATTAATATTAATTTGTTCAATTATAATACTATATTGAATATTTTTTAATACTTTTCAATTTTTAAAGTTAATTTGTTATCATGAAAGCCATTTTAGAAGATATAAAATCCAATCAAGGTACCTCAAGTTTTTATGCTTTTCGGTATCAAGTTCCCTATTTTCAATTCAAATGGCATTACCACCCAGAATTTGAATTAACCTATATTGTAAAAGGAAATGGATATCGAATTGTAGGAAATTCCTATGAGCCTTTTGCTGATGGTGATTTGGTATTACTGGGAAGTAATTTACCTCATACTTGGTCAGGTAAAGCGGATGGAGATATCGATTCAGATGCAGTTGTTATTCAATTTTCTAGTGAATTTATTTCTCCTTTATTAGGATTGAATGAAAGTCAATTAATTAAGAAAATGCTTGAAAATTCTTCTCGAGGTATTCGTTTTGAGCATGATGAAAAATTAATCTCAAAAATAGTTGATTTAACAGAAACCCAAGGTGTTGACAGGATAATAAATTTGATTTCCATATTAGATCAATTATCCAAAAAACAGAATATATTAATTGCTCCAAATACGTTTCACAATGTTGTTTCTAAGAAAAGTGAAGCTAGAATTAATAAAGTATGTTTATTTATACAACATAATTTCCAAAATAAAATCTACCTAAAAGAGGTAGCTGATTTAATTTATTTAACTGAAAGTAACTTTTGTAAATTTTTCAAAAAGGCAACTGGAAAAACCTATTCCGATTATCTCAATGAAATTAGAATTAACGAAGCAAGTCGTTTATTAATCCAAACTGATAAAACGGTAAGTCAAATATCATTTGAATGTGGTTTTGAAACTTTGAGTTATTTCAATAGGGTTTTTTTAAATAAAAAAGGAATGACTCCCTCATTCTACAGGAAAAACGATCTTATTTGAATAGTTTAATTATTTAAAAGGATTAAATTTTGCAGGTTATTCATAGTAAGAATAATATAATTCTATTGAATTTTTATGTAAATATGTTTTAGGTGATTTACTTAATCTTTGTTATAACAAAATGAGACTATTATAATAGTAATCATTTAAATAAAATAACAATTAATATATCATTTAAAATGAAAAAATCCAACTACTTATTAATGGCAATGGTATTGTTGTTAAGTGTTTTTCCCGCTCGTATTATTGCTGCTGAACCTCCCTTAATTATTATTGAAAATCCTAAAGATGTACCTTTCGAAGTGCAAGCAATGTACAAAAGATTAAAAGAAATCAAAGCAATGGATAAATCAAATTTAAACTCTATTCAAAAGAAAGAACTTCGTAAAGAAATAAAAACGATCAAAGCAGAATTACGAACTACTAATAATGGTGTCTATTTATCTATTGGGGCGATTATAATTATCATTCTATTGTTAATTCTGATTTTATAATTAAATAATCGTAATTATATAAGCTTCACCTTATTTTATGTAATGTAATTTAAAACCATTCCGCTCAAATTTGCACCATAATTATTTCAATATAATAACCTTTAACAAATTAATATTATGAACAATTTACTTTATGTGTTTGCAGTACTTCTGGTTCTTTTTTGGGCTTTAGGATTCTTTGTCTACAATGCAGGAAATTTAATAAACATTCTATTAGTAATTGCCGTGATTGCTATTTTATTAAGGATTATTAACGGAAAAAGTATTACCAAATAAAAACCCAATTCACTTATTAAAAACAAACAAATGAAAAATTCAATTTTACTTATCGCAATTTTTGCCTTTTCAGGATTTAGCTCCTATTCTCAAACTGAATCTACAACCGCAACTTCGGATCAACGTGATCATTTACTTTTTGGAGTTAAACTTGGCTTAAATTATTCCAATGTTTACGATGCACAAGGTTAAAACTTTGTTGCGGATGCCAAACTTGGTGTCGCTTTGGGAGGATTTGTTTCTATTCCAATAGGAACTTTTATAGGGGTTCAACCTGAATTGTTGTATTCTCAAAAAGGATATAAATCCTCAGGGACATTTTTGGGAACTTCCTATAGTATGACCAGAACCACTGATTTCCTTGACATTCCTATCTATTTTGTAGTAAAACCAGTGGATAATATTTCCCTATTGTTTGGACCCCAATATTCTTATTTGTTAAAACGAACCGATGATTTTACTGGCGGTTCCTTAAGTGCCACAGACATTCAAACCTATACTAATGACAATTTAAGAAAAAATATTTTTGGTTTGGCAGGTGGATTAGATATCAATATTGATCATCTTATAATAGGTCTGAGAGCTGCTTGGGACACAACTACCAATAATGGAGATGGAACGTCTTACACACCAAGGTATAAAAACATGTGGTATCAAGCTACGTTAGGTTACCGATTTTAATTAATAACAACTAAACAATCAAAAAAATGGACAATTCAAAAAGTTTTGGAAAAACGATCGGCTCTTTAGCATTAGGAGCATTGGCAGGAGTAGCAGTAGGGGTTTTATTTGCTCCTAGAAAAGGCACGAAAACTAGAAATAAAATTTCTGGAGGAGCCAAAAAAATCACTAAAGATTTGAAGAGAAAAATGGTTAGTGAAGCCAAAGATTTTAGAAAAACTATGAATAGAGGAGCTAAAAGTCTAAAAAATAGAGCATCAAAACTCGAAGATATGGTAGAGGAACGAATTGAAAGTGCAAGTACGATCCTAAAAGAAAATGCAAATGCTTTACTACACTTGAATGAGGACCATCAAATAAAAAAATAAGATGAAAAAAAGCCTGTTTTCTAAGATTCTACTTGCAATTATTGTAAGTATATCAGTAATAAGTTGTAGTAAATCTCCAAAGTCAAAAGAAGCTGATTTAAATGACGCCAAGCAAGATTTAGAACGCTCAAGAAGATCTAGAGGAAGCTAATGCTGATTCAGTTTATGCATTTAATAAGTATAAAAGTAGCATTCAAATTAAATTAGTTGAAAATGAAAAAGTGATCACTGATTTAAAAGCTAAGATTGAGGATAAAGACAGAAAAACACAGACTTTGTATTATCGACAATTAGAGAATTTACAAATTAAAAATACAGAGTTGAAACTCAAAATTGAAAATTACAAACAAGGCCCAACACAAAAATGGGAATTGTTTAAAGTTGATTTTAACAATGAGTTAGACGATTTAGGAAAATCTATTTCAAATACAGCTAAAAACAACATGAAAAATTAATTCCATGAAAACCATTATAAATAGAATCAGAATTAGATCAGTTGTACTTGTATTAACATTATTAGTTTTGATTCCTAACTTGGTTTCTTGTGCTAAGAAAATTCCTTTTCAAACCTCGGCACAAGTTCCAGCAGCGAGAGGAAATGTTACCTATTGTAAAGATAAGAACAGCAATTATGAAATTAAATTGCAAATTTCATATCTGGCAGAGCCTAACAGATTAAACCTCCTAAAACAGCGTATGTAGTTTGGATGGATTCGGATCAAAATTCAAATCCCATTAATTTAGGGCAAATAATTGGAACTTCAAAGTTAAAAATTAAGTTTGAAACGGTTTCCTCATCAAAACCAAAAAGGATTTTTGTCACTGCCGAGGACGACTCCAGTGCTCAATATCCTTGAAGTTATATCGTGTTGGAAACTAATGATTTCTGATTAAACTAAATAAAAAAAGACAAACTTATCAGTTTGTCTTTTTTATTTGTGGGCGATGAGGGGTTCGAACCCCCGACCCCCTCGGTGTAAACGAGGTGCTCTGAACCAGCTGAGCTAATCGCCCTAAATAGGAGTGCAAATATACATTTAGAATTTGTAATTGCAACTATTATTATTAAAAATTACTTTTTTATAATGTCTTTTAAAACAACTTTATCTGGGTAATTAATAAATTCAAGGGTAATCTGAACATTATTCGTCGTTTTTCCTTCAACAATATAGATTTTCCCTGATGCAAATTTTATATTGCTTTTATCAAAATCTACATCGCCATATTTCAATGTATTTTTTATATCAGTCAGGGTAACCCATTTTTCGTTCAGCTTTTTATTAGCTTCAGTTGACAAATTAAATGGTTTGGTACTTAGATCGTTTAAAACTCGAGCATTTGGAAAGTAATTACACCGAGTATCTTTGCCGCTTAAGACCATGGCAACAAAAAAGCAACCCATTATTAAACCGACTAAATAATATGCAAATCGTTGGTAAAATTTCATTATTTATTTTTTTTGCAAAGATAATTGAAAGTAAGTTTAAAATACAATTAAATTGATATCACTGTAATTTAAATTAAACCATTCACCGATAGCTTTATTGGTCAGTATCCCATGATACGCATAAACTCCATTTTTTAATCCATTATTATATCTAATTGCCTTTTCTATGCCCCCATCTTCAGCTATTTGAAGCAGGAATGGGGTGATAATATTGCTTATGGAAAGGGAAGCCGTTTTGGAATACCTAGATGGAATATTTGGAACACAATAATGAATAACATCATGATTAATATAGGTTGGCTTTTCATGTGTAGTCACTTCTGAAGTTTCAAAACAACCCCCAGTATCAATACTAACATCAACAATTACTGACCCTTTTTTCATTAATTCAACCATCGTCTCGGAAACCACAACAGGACAACGTTCCTTTCCGCGCATTGCGCCAATAGCAACATCGCATCGTCTCAATGCTTTTAATAATGCTTTTTGTTGAATAGTAGAAGTGAAAATACGTTGGTTTAAATTATTTTGTAATCGTCGCAACTTGGTTATAGAATTGTCAAATACTTTTACGCTTGCGCCTAATCCTAAAGCACTTTTAGCTGCGAATTCGCCTACGGTTCCTGCTCCAAGAATTACTACTTCTGTTGGGGGGACACCCGTTATATTTCCGAATAATAATCCTTTTCCAAACTGGTTATTAATCATTAATTCTGATGCAATCAGCACTGAAGCAACTCCTGCAATTTCACTCAGTGATTTTACAGCAGGGTAGGTGCCATCCTCGTCTTTTATATATTCAAAAGCTAATGCTGTAATTTTTTTCCTGGCTAATGCCTCAAAATAATCTTTATTTCTAGTTTTTAGCTGAATTGCTGATATAACAATAGTTTCAGGATTAACTAATTCAAATTCTTCTAATGTTAAAGGGGAAATTTTTAGCAGCATTGGACAGCCAAATACTTTTTTTGTGTCGGCAGTTATTTCTGCGCCTGCATCGCTAAACTCTTGATCTGAATAACTTGCACTTAAACCAGCGCCAGATTCTATCATCACTCGATGACCTTCTGAAACTAAAGAATTTACTGCATCTGGAGTCAAACAAATTCTTCGCTCCTGGTAACTAGATTCTTTTGGAATACCAATAAAAAGATCACTTCGTTGCTTTGAAATTTCAAGTTTTTCTTCTTGAGGAAGTAATTGCGATTTGGAAAACGGGGTAAGTGCCATTGATTAGTTAATTAAAATATAAATTTATAAAAAATTATGTGAAATAATCATTTATCGAAATTATTTATAAATCAATTTTCTAAATCCATTGGGCAATATTTCAATATTTATAGTGGTGCACTTTTCAGGAATCAAACTTTCTATCTTTTCTGGCCATTCAATGAAACACCAATTTCCAGAATATAAATAGTCATCAATTCCCATGTCTAGAGCTTCGACTTCCGTTTTTAATCGATAACAATCAAAATGGTAAACAATTTGATTATCATTTGTTTGGTATTCATTAACTAAAGAAAAGGTTGGACTACTTGTATTTCCATTTACACCTAAATTCTTACTCAGGCATTTTATCAATGTGGTTTTCCCAACACCCATATTACCATTAAACAAAATTACTTTATTTGGCCTTTGTTCTAGTATTAATTGTGAAACATTATCGATTTCTTCCAATGAAAAAACAACTTCCATTTTATTTATTTTATCAATTATTACTTAGGATTCATTACTAAAAACGGAATGATCATTTCTTCCAATGAAATTCCACCATGCTGATAGGTATTTCTATAATAACTCACATAATGATTGTAATTATTTACATAAGCTAAGAAATTGTCATTCTTTGCAAAAATATAAGAACTGCTCATATTTATTGCAGGTAATCCTACTTTTCTTGGATCTTTAACTGCGTAAACA
The DNA here is from genome assembly GCA_021740105.1 of Flavobacterium sp. Taxonomy (GTDB): domain Bacteria; phylum Bacteroidota; class Bacteroidia; order Flavobacteriales; family Flavobacteriaceae; genus Flavobacterium. The sequence continues at coordinate 90,274 of JAIPAM010000002.1, read as the reverse complement.
TCCTTATCTTCATAAGACAAACTCCTACCAGTTTTATATCTTAAGTTCAAACTGGTATTTTTATCGCCTATTACTTTCGATGGATTTTTAACATTAATCGTTCCGTGATCGGTTGTAATTATCAATTTGAATCCTAATTTTTGAGCCTGTTGAATGATTTCTAACAAAGGCGAATTCTTAAACCAACTCAGCGTTAAAGAACGATATGCTTTGTCATCTGATGCCAATTCTTTAACTACATCCATTTCGGTTTTTGCATGAGAAAGCATGTCCACAAAATTATATACTACCGTTACCAGGTCATTATTTTTATAGGTTTTGAAATTATCAACTAATTTTTTTCCAGAAGCTAAATTGGTAATTTTAAAGTAATCTTGTTTGATGTTTAATCCCAATCTTTTCAAATGAGCAGTTAAAAACTCTGCTTCATATAAGTTTTTCCCTCCTTCATCAGGATCGTTTTTCCAATATTGAGGAAATTGTTTTTCCATTTCAAGCGGCGTTAATCCTGAGAAAATAGCATTTCTAGCATATTGAGTTGCAGTAGGTAAAATAGCATAATAGGGAACCTCTTTTTCCAATTTATAGTGATTATTTACAACGCTTTCAAAGACTTTCCATTGATCATAACGCAAATTATCAATCACCACGAACAAAATAGGCTTGTCTTTTTTAGTGATTTCCGGAACCACTAATTCTCGAAATAGGTTATGAGACAATATTGGTTTATCCGCTTTTGGCTCGTACCAATCTTCATAATTTCGTTCAATAAATTTTCCAAACTGAGAATTAGCTTCTACTTTTTGAGACTCTAAAATCTGTATCATCCCGTGATCATTGATGTCTTCTAACTCTAATTCCCAAAAAATCAATTTTTTATACAACTCAATCCAATCTTCATGTGAATTCACCATTGCCATATCCATCGCAATTTTTCTAAATTCCTTTTGATAGTCCATGGTTGTTTTTTGTGATATCAACCTCGAATGATCCAAATTCTTTTTCAAACTCAATAATATCTGATTTGGATTTACTGGCTTAATCAAATAATCGGCAATTTTAGATCCAATTGCTTCCTCCATTATGTATTCTTCCTCACTCTTAGTGATCATAATCATTGGAGTTGCCGACTTTTTCTCCTTCATTTCCGATAAGGTTTCCAAACCGCTCATTCCAGGCATATTTTCATCTAAAAAAACAATATCGAAATCGCCTTCTTCAAAAATTTCAATAGCATCACGACCATTATTACAACTTGTAACCTGGTAATTCTTCATTTCCAAAAATAAAATGTGTGGCTTTAATAATTCAATTTCATCGTCAACCCAAAGTATTTTGATCTTATCCATCTCGCTTTTTTTAGTTCAATTATCTATTAAAAATAATGCAGCAAATTAACACTTTTTCAACGCTAACTTCTTAAATTTATTGTAATTTTTTTTGGAGCTTTTTCCTGCTTTCCGTTCCACTCCACGCTAAAAAGCGTGGGAGTTCCTCTGCAATCAGGGCTAAAAACGTTTCGTTTCGATCATGGTAATTATTGCATTACCATATTTCCCTATTCCTATTGTCTTTTATAATTTTTTTTCAATCCAATTTTAATGTCTAAATTTGAAGTTCTAAAAAACTAAAGATGTAGCCTTATGAAAAATTCAAGAATACTATTAATATTGGTCGTTGCAAGCTTCAATTTTTTAAGCTGCAATAAAAAAGAAGTTGAATTGTCAGACCCATTGGTTACCAATCGTGATACGATGGTTAATCCTGCTGACGACTTTTTTAAATATGCCAATGGTGCTTGGTTTAAAAACAATCCAATTCCATCTACAGAACAAAGCAATGGAATTTTCCGCACTATTGCGGATACCATTAACAATCAAATCAAGCAAATTTGTGAAAAATCAGCTCTAGATGAATCAGCTCAAGAAGGAAGCAACAAACAAAAAATTGGAGACTTTTATGCTTCTGGAATGGATTCTATTGCAATCAATAAAGTTGGAATTTCGCCTTTGAAATCGGAATTTGCTAAAATTGATGCAATCAAAGATGTTCCTTCATTAGTTAACTCAATTGCACACCTTCATACTATTGGCGCAAGTCCAGCCTTTTCATTTTACATTGGCCAAGATGATAAAATCAGTACAAAATACGCTTTATTCCTAGGTCAAGGCGGACTAGGACTTGGAAATCGTGATTACTATTTCAATACAGATGAACAAACCGTAAAAATTAGAACGGAATATGTAAAGCACTTGAAAGCAATGATGAAATTCATTGGTGAAAAAGAAGATAGTGCACCTGCAATAATGAAATTGGAAACAGATTTGGCAAAAGCCTCAAGAAAATTAGAAGACCTTCGCGATCCAATTAAGAATTACAATAAAATGACCGTTGCTAGTTTAGGAAAAAGCACTCCAAATATTAATTGGAATTCTGTCTTTCCGGTTATGGGCGTTGCTAAAGCCGATTCAGTAATTGTTGGACAACCTGAATTCTATAAAGCATTAAATACCTTCGTGAAAAGTTATTCAATTCAAGATTGGAAAACCTATTTAAAATGGGATTTAGTAAATTCCTATGCAGCTTACCTTAACAGCGATATTGAAAAACAAAATTTCAAATTTTATTCCACTGTAATGAATGGTGTTTCTAAACAAAAACCAAGATGGAAAAGAGTAGTGGGACAAACCGATAATTACCTTGGTGAGTTAATTGGGCAAGTATATGTTGCAGAATATTTGCCGAAAGGTTCCAAAGAGAAATTATTAGAAATTGGAAATAACATTCGCGATGTTTATGCTGAACATATCAAAAAATTAGATTGGATGAGCGAAGCAACTAAGGTAAAAGCGCTAAATAAACTGAGTAAAATTGTAATGAAAGTGGGCTATCCTGATAAATGGAAAGATATGAGCTCAATGAAAATAGACAGAAAATCGTATTGTGGAAATGTAATTCAAGCGAATATTTGGGGCTACAAAGACATGGTAAATAAATATGGTAAACCGGTAGACAGAACGGAATGGAGTATGAATCCACAAACTTACAACGCTTATTATAACCCAAGTAATAACGAAATTGTTGTCCCTGCTTGTAATATTATCGTTCCTGGTTATGAAGGCAGAATGCCTGACGATGCTATTTTATATGGAATAATTGGCGGATCTACTTTTGGTCATGAAATTACCCATGGTTTTGATGATCAAGGAAGTCAATATGACGAAAAAGGAAACTTGAACAATTGGTGGACACCGGAAGATTTGAAAAAATTTCAAGCAAAAACAAAATTGATCGTTTCTCAATTTAATAAATACACTGTTTTAGGAAATAAACACATCAACGGTGAGGCTACTCAAGGAGAAAACATTGCCGATTTAGGTGGTGTAGTGATGGGTTATGAAGCTTTCAAGAAAACGGCACAATACAAAAACAAAGAGAAAATTAGTAATCTTACTCCGGATCAACGATTTTTCCTTGCTTACGGTTACGCATGGATGGTAAATATTAAAGACGAAGCTTTGGCCTCACAAATTATGACCGACGTACATGCTCCAGCTCACTTCAGAATTAATGGTCCATTGAGTAACATACCAGAATTTTACAAAGCTTTTAATGTAAAGCCAGGAAACAAAATGTACCAACCCGATTCTCTAAGAGTTGTAATTTGGTAAAACAAAATGCAATAATTTAAGACCGTACCTTGTGCGGTCTTTTTTTTGTTAAAATTGCAATTCAAAAAAAGTGATAATTGTTTATATTTGCAGAACAAAACCCAAATAGAAAGTGAATCAAATCAATAAATTAAAAATTTTAAACGATCCAATTTATGGGTTTATTTCTATCCCAAATCCATTTATTTACGATTTAATTCAACATCCGTATTTTCAACGTTTGCGTAGAATTTCGCAAATGGGTTTATCATATTTAGTTTATCCTGGTGCACATCATACTCGTTTTCATCATGCTTTAGGTTGCATGCATATCATGCAAAAAGCCATTGAAGTACTTCGATTTAAAGGAGTTTCTATTTCTGATGAGGAAGAAAATGCTTTACTTGTTGCTATTTTATTACATGATATCGGACATGGACCATTTTCACATGCTATGGAGCACAGCATCGTTGAAGCTGTAAACCACGAGTCGATTTCATTATTGTTCATGAATAAATTGAATGAAGAATTTGATGGTAAATTAAGTTTAGCGATTCAAATATTTAAAGGTGATTATCATCGAAAATTTATGCTCCAATTGATTTCTAGTCAACTAGACATGGATCGAATGGATTATTTAAAAAGAGACAGTTTTTATTCAGGTGTAGCAGAAGGAAATATAAGTTCCGATCGATTAATACAGATGATGACGGTGGTGAATGATCAATTGGTGATTGAAGAAAAAGGAATTTATTCGGTAGAAAAATTCTTAATGGCAAGGCGATTAATGTATTGGCAAGTCTATTTTCATAAAACGAGTTTAGTGGCTGAGTTGATATTAACTAAAGTGCTAAAAAGAGCAAAAGAATTAATCCAAAAAGGAATTGTATTGAGTTGCAGTGAGCCCCTTCTTTATTTTATGAAAAACAAAATCGAGTTGGCTTCATTTGATAACTATACCTTGGATAAATTTTCTAATTTAGACGATTTTGATATCATAAGCGCTCTAAAATCTTGGATAAATGTGGACGATTTTATACTAAGTCATTTGAGTAAAATGATCATTAACAGGGATTTATTGAAAATAAAATTGAGTAAAGAAAAATTCTCTAAAACTGATTTGGATTCACTTCAATTGGCCTTTTCAAACAATAATCAAATTTCAATTCAAGATTCCAATTATTTTATTTTTAAGGGAAAAATTAAAAATCAGGCTTATAGTGTTCAAGCAGAACCAATTAGAATCCTAAAAAAAGACAATACAGTTGAAGATGTTGTAGAAGCTTCTGATCAACTCAATTTAAAATCAATTTCAAAAGAGGTTACAAAATACTACCTTTGTTTTCCAAAACTACTTACAAAAAGTTAAATAATAATTACTATTTTTTTATATTTTTGTAAAGTTTTAAAAAGCCAACAAATAACTATGATCAAAAGAGCTTCAAATATTCAGTTTTATCTAAATCTAATTAAAAAATAATTCGAAAAAGATGAAATTTACAGCAGAACAAATAGCGGGGATTTTAGATGGAGAAGTTGTTGGAAATCCAAACGCTGAAGTGTCTAAGTTGTCAAAAATTGAAGAAGGGACTGATGGGTCATTGACTTTTTTATCCAATAAAAAATACAACAACTACATTTATTCTACTCAAGCTACAATTACCATTGTAAATAAAACCTTTATTCCGGAAGGAGAAATCAGTACTACCTTAATTAAAGTGGATGATGCTTATCTATCCTTTTCTAAATTACTAGAATTTTACCACCAATCAAAATCCAACAAAGTAGGTATTGAGCAACCTTCAGTACTTTTAGAAAATGTTAAGTATGGCACCAATTTTTATTTAGGAAGTTTTGCCTATATTGGAAATAATGTGACGATGGGTGATAATGTAAAAATTCATCCTAATTGTTTTATTGGCGATAATGTTGTGATTGGTGATAATGTTACTATTTTTGCTGGTGCAAAAGTTTTTTCAGAAACAGAAATTGGAAACAATGTATCCGTTCATTCTGGAGCAGTCTTAGGTGGTGATGGTTTTGGTTTTGCTCCCAATCCAGATGGTACTTTTAGCAAAATACCACAAATTGGTAATTTGATAATTGAAGATAACGTAAATATTGGATCTGGAACAACAATCGATAGAGCCACAATGGGATCCACAATTATTAGAAAAGGAGTAAAGCTTGACAACCAAATTCAAGTGGGTCATAATGTTGAAATTGGCGAAAATACAGTAATTGCTGCTCAAACAGGAATTGCAGGTTCTACAAAAATTGGAAATAATTGCATGATTGGCGGACAAGTGGGATTTGCTGGACATATTACGGTTGGAAATAACGTTCGTATTCAAGGGAAAACGGGAGTTACAAAAAGTGTAAAAGATGGGGAAGTGCTCCAAGGAAATCCAGCAATGTCTTATAAAGAGTATTATAAATCATATGTTCATTTTAAAAATTTACCAACAATTGTTGAGGAGGTAGAAAAATTAAAAACAAACAGTAAATAAGTTACAAAATGACGGTTAAACAAAATACAATTGGCAAAGAGATTTCACTCAATGGAGTAGGATTACATACTGGGAAAGAAGTGAAAATGACTTTTAAACCAGCACCAATCAACAGCGGTTTTTCTTTTGTTAGAATTGATTTGGAAGGTTCTCCAGTTATTGAAGCAGATGCTAATTATGTAGTAAACACGCAACGAGGTACAAATTTAGAAAAATTAGGAGTTAAAATTCAAACCCCTGAGCACGTATTAGCGGCTCTGATAGGTTGTGATTTAGATAATGTGATTATAGAATTAGATTCGTCTGAACTTCCGATTATGGATGGTTCTTCAAAATATTTTGTTGAAGCTCTTGAAACTGCAGGAATTGTTGAACAAGAAGCGAATAGAAATTATTACACCGTTAAAGAAATCATTTCATTTATAGATGAATCTACAGGAAGTGAAATTATTGTGATGCCTAGCGATGAGTATCAAATTACTACTATGGTAGATTTTGGAACTAAAGTATTAGGAACACAAAATGCAACATTAAAAAGTATATCTGATTTCAAAAAAGAAATTTCTGAGTCTAGAACCTTCAGTTTTCTTCATGAATTAGAATCATTATTAAATAATGGATTGATTAAAGGAGGGGATTTAAATAATGCTATCGTATATGTGGACAAAGATATTTCAGAAACCACAATGGAGAATTTAAAGAAAGCTTTTGGAAAAGATAAAATTTCGGTTAAACCTAATGGGATATTAGATAATTTGACTTTGCATTATCCAAATGAAGCTGCAAGACATAAATTGTTGGATGTAATAGGTGATTTGGCCTTGATTGGAACTAGAATTAAAGGTAAGGTTATTGCTAATAAACCTGGACATTTTGTAAATACTCAGTTTGCTAAAAAAATGGCAAAAATAATTAAAATTGAGCAACGAAATCATGTTCCATCTTATGATTTAAATTTAGAGCCATTGATGGATATTCATAAAATAATGAATATTTTGCCTCATCGACCTCCTTTTTTATTTCTAGATAGAATAGTTGAAATGTCAGAAAATCATATCGTTGGTATGAAAAATGTGACTATGAATGAGAGTTTTTTCGTTGGACATTTTCCGGGAGCACCGGTAATGCCTGGAGTAATCATTGTTGAGGCAATGGCACAAACCGGAGGTATTTTAGTTTTAAGCACCGTTCCAGATCCAGAGAACTATTTGACTTATTTCATGAAAATTGATAATGTTAAATTCAAGCATAAAGTTTTACCAGGAGATACTTTACTATTTAAATGTGAATTAATTACTCCTATAAGAAGAGGAATTTGTCATATGCAAGCCAATGCTTACGCTAACGGAAAATTAGTTGCAGAGGCAGAATTAATGGCGCAAATTGCAAAAAAACAATAATATTTTAATTAGTAAATAGTCTAATTAAGCAGTTAACGATTAAATATACGAATATGAATCAACCATTAGCTTACGTTCATCCTGGAGCCAAAATAGCAAAAAACGTAGTTATAGAGCCCTTTACAACCATTCATAATAATGTAGTTATTGGAGATGGAACTTGGATTGGATCCAATGTAACTATTATGGAAGGGGCTAGAATTGGTAAAAATTGTAACATTTTTCCAGGAGCAGTAATTTCTGCAGTACCTCAAGATTTAAAATTTGGCGGTGAAGATTCTTTAGCTATCATTGGGGATAATTGTACTATTCGTGAATGCGTAACAATTAACAGAGGGACAATTGCATCTGGTCAAACTACCCTTGGAAATAACTGTTTGGTAATGGCAACGGCTCACATTGCTCACGATTGTCATATTGGTGATAATGCTATAATAGTTAATGGTGTAGCCCTTGCGGGTCACGTTACTGTTGGGAACTATGCTATTGTTGGAGGTTTAGCTGCAATTCATCAGTTTATTAATATTGGTGATCACGCGATGATTTCAGGCGGTTCACTAGTAAGAAAAGACGTTCCGCCTTATACTAAAGCTGCAAAAGAGCCACTTTCCTATGTTGGAATTAATTCTGTAGGATTACGAAGAAGAGGGTTTACAACAGAAAAAATAAGAGAAATTCAAGAAATTTATAGAACATTATATCAAAAAAATTACAATACCACTCAAGCTGTTGGGATAATTGAAGCGGAAATGGAAGCGACCCCAGAAAGAGATGAAATTATCGATTTTATCAGAAATTCTTCAAGAGGTATTATGAAAGGATATTCTGGAAATTTTTAAATAATCACACTGAAATCAAATAAGCAATAAATAATTAACAAATAAAAATAGAAATGGCATCTACATCAGATATTAAAAACGGATTATGTATTAAATACAATAATGATATTTATAAAATCATTGAATTTTTACATGTAAAACCAGGAAAAGGTCCAGCATTCGTAAGAACAAAATTGAGAAGTTTATCAAACGGAAAAGTTTTGGACAATACATTTTCTGCAGGTCATAAAATTGAAGAAGTTCGTGTTGAGACCCATTCATTTCAATATTTATATGCTGAAGGAGATCAATTTCATTTTATGAATGTTGAATCGTATGAACAAATTACATTAGATAAAAAAACTCTTGATGCTCCAGATTTATTAAAAGAGGGAACAATTGTGATGGTTCAAATAAATACAGAAACAGATTTACCATTATCTGTGGATATGCCGTCCTCAATTGTATTGGAAGTAACTTATGCGGAGCCAGGGATTAAAGGTAATACTGCTACAAATGCAACTAAGCCAGCGAAAGTTGAAACAGGCGCTTCAGTAAATGTTCCTTTATTTATTAATGAAGGAGATAAAATTAAAATTGATACTGCTACAGGTTCTTACATGGAACGTGTTAAAGAATAACTTTTCCATTTACAGCTAAATGAAATTCCCTAAAACGTATCCACTTCACGAAATTGCATCTATAATTGGGTGTGAATATGTTGGTGAATCTAATTTTCCTGTTCAAGGAATGAATGAAATACATGTGGTTGAAAACGGTGATATTGTTTTTGTGGATCATCCTAAATATTATGACAAGGCTTTACAATCTGCTGCTACAATAGTTTTAATTAATAAAAATGTAGATTGTCCAATAGGAAAAGTGTTATTAATTTCTGAGGATCCATTTAGAGATTTCAATAAATTGACCAATTATTTTAAGCCTTTTCAACCCTCAAATAACTTAATTTCTACTTCAGCTAATATTGGAGAAGGTACTGTAATACAGCCAAATACATTTATAGGGAATAACGTAACTATTGGAAAAAACTGCTTGATTCATTCCAATGTATCAATTTACGATCATACCGTAATAGGGGATAATGTTATCATACACGCAGGAACTATACTGGGAGCTGATGCTTTTTATTATAAGAAACGAGAAACTGGATTTGATCAGTTGATTTCTGGCGGGAGAGTAGTCATTGAAAATAATGTTGGCATTGGAGCCTTGTGCACCATTGATAAAGGGGTTACGGGCGATACTACAATAGGTGAAGGAACAAAAATTGACAACCAAGTACATGTAGGTCACGACACTGTTATAGGTAAAAAATGTTTGATTGCCTCGCAAACAGGTATTGCAGGTTGTGTAATCATTGAAGATGAAGTAACACTATGGGGACAAGTTGGAACTACTAGTGGAATAACCATAGGATCTAAAGCGGTTGTTTTAGGGCAAACAGGAGTTACAAAATCTATTGAAGGAGGAAAAAGTTATTTTGGAACCCCAGTTGAAGAATCGAGAGAAAAATTAAAGCAATTAGCAAATATTAAAAAAATACCAGATTTAATTCAAAAATTAAAATAGTTATGAATTTAAAAAAGATAATTCTTGATTTTTACAAATCAGATGCGTTAATAAATCCAACTGTTTTGGCTACTTATTTGCATGATGATATTCTTTTAGAATGGAATAGTAGCAAGGGTTTTATTCAAATGAATCGGGATGATTTACTTGCTTTAGCTTCAGAATTAAGCAGGTCGTATATTCGTTCCAAAGTGGATATTTCTCATATAGTAAAAGAAGGAGATTTAGTATCCGTTTGATACGCTCATTCTGTAAAGACTATTGAAAACCCTAGAGAATACATTTTGTTAGCTGATTTCATGGTAATTTGGGAGTTAAAAGATGATAAACTTTATCGGGGTTACCAAATTAGTCAAGTCGTTTAAAAATATTAAAAAAATTAGTTATAAATACTTTTCTTTAAAGTAGCAATAGCTTACTTTTGCATCGTTCTAAAAAAATAAATTAATATAATAATATCATGAGTGTTTTAGTAAATAAAGATTCTAAAATAATTGTTCAAGGATTTACAGGTAGTGAAGGTACTTTCCATGCTTCGCAAATGATTGAATATGGAACTAATGTAGTTGGAGGTGTAACCCCTGGTAAAGGAGGGACTTCACATCTTGATCGTCCCGTATTTAATACGGTTAAAGATGCTGTTAAGCAAGTAGGAGCGGATACTACTATTATTTTTGTTCCGCCAGCTTTTGCTGCAGATGCAATTATGGAAGCTGCAGATGCTGGAATTAAAGTAATAATTACAATTACTGAAGGTATTCCAGTTGCTGATATGATTAAAGCAAATCAATATATTAAAGGTAAAAACTGTACATTAATTGGTCCTAACTGTCCAGGAGTAATTACTCCAGGGGAAGCTAAGGTTGGAATTATGCCAGGATTTGTTTTTCAAAAAGGGACTGTAGGTATTGTTTCAAAATCTGGAACCTTAACTTACGAAGCTGCGGATCAAGTAGTAAAACAAGGATTAGGAATCACTACAGCTATTGGAATTGGTGGTGATCCAATTATTGGAACTACCACAAAACAAGCAGTTGAATTATTAATGAACGATCCTGAAACTAAATGTATCGTTATGATTGGTGAAATTGGAGGTCAATTAGAAGCCGATGCTGCGAAATGGATTAAATCTGATGGTAATCGTAAACCAGTGGTTGGTTTTATTGCTGGTGAAACAGCTCCTAAAGGAAGAACCATGGGTCACGCAGGCGCTATTGTAGGTGGTGCTGACGATACTGCTGAAGCTAAAAAACGCATCATGAGAGAATGTGGAATTCACGTGGTAGATTCACCAGCCGAAATCGGTAAAAAAGTTAAAGAAGTATTGGGATAGATCCCTCAAAATAAAAACATCATTATAAAAGCTCCTTTTATGGAGCTTTTTTAGTAATAACCAATTACTTTGTTTTTTTACAGAGTATAAATTAAATAAAATGGAAAAAGAATTAAAAAAATATAAATCAACAAATAGTTTTTTATTTACTATAGATTCAAATTTAGAAGAAGTATGTAATGCCCCAGATGGTGCTAGTGGAGTCTTTTTGGTGTTTGACGCAAGTGGCGATACCAAAAAATTAATTATGGTAGGTTCTACTGGAACCGTTCAAAATGATGGAACCCTTAAAAGTAAAAATGGCGGTTTGTATGACAAAATTGTCAACGGTCATCAATTTGCCAAAACAGGACGAAAATATTCTTGGCCTGCACAAATGAGAAAAGAATCAATGGCTAAATTAGAAGTTTTTTGGTACGACACTTTTAATGACAAAAACAAAATTATCCCAACATTTTTGGAAGGACAAATACTTCAAAATTTCTTAAAAGAAAACAACAAATTACCAAAGTGGAATGTTGCATTCTAAAATAAAAAAAGCTCCAATTGGAGCTTTTTTTATTTTTTAAGAATTACTTTATACGTTTTGATAGTATCTTTAGAAGCTATTTTAAGAAAATAAATTCCGTTATAAATGGTATCTGTTTCAAAATAACAAATGGTACTTCCTTGAAAAAATTCTTTAGAGGCAATTATTCTTCCTTGTTCATCAACCAAATCAGCTTTTAAGTTTTCTGAAATCATTTCACTTGATTGAATAATTATTAATTCACCCGCTGGATTTGGGTAAATTTTAAAATTTAATTTATCAAAATCGAAGTTAGAGATTCCCATTGTTGGATTGTAAGTTATAACTGTTTCTGTTATTGGCGTAACATTTGGCGCATTCATATTTATTGTTGATTTAACCCCGTAAAAATATGGACCAACAACGTAAGGATAAGTAGAATTATAATTTTGATCTACAGTTGTAAAATAGCAATAAGTACCATTTGGATATTGAGGTGTTTTGCAAAATCGACCATTGTGAACATCTAAATAATCACTAGCGGTATTAGCAACATATTCATAATCTTCTCTATACCAACCAATAGGGAATGAAGTGCTTACAGGTGGACCATCTAAGACATCTGTACCATTGGCATAAACGGTTCTTGTGGTAATGTTTCGTTCTCTATAACTTGATTTCATTCTTGTAATTCCGCTATTAACATCTAATGGATTGGTATATCCATAAGGACCGTAAATTGGATATCCGTCATATGCAAATCCTAGTAAAGGAGAATGAACATTAGGATTAATTACATATAAACCGTCAGATGCATATGGAGAGCATACAGTAGATAGCACTACCAAATCCATATTAAAAGCGCTTGGATTTTGATGATGGTGATATCGACTTTGCGCATCAGGATGTCCTTTTGAACAATCAAATCCTACTCGCTCAGCTAATACGCCATTTCTATTCCAAACACCATCGCCTCCATTAGGAGTGGGAACATCCGTAGCGGTAGAATTTCTATAGGAATGACCGTCTCCGTAACTGTATAGCGCTACTCCGTTAATAAAAATTCCAATATTTGCAGCTCCTGTAGCTTGTGAAGGCACATTTCCAAGGGTGCTAACAACAGGATTTAATGGAAATTTAAATAATGCGTTTTGTACAGCAGCTACTGGTCTAGGGTTATTGTAAAACGGACCAGTTACAAATGAAGGTATTCCTTGTGTACTTATATAAGCTGATGTTGACGAATATTGAACCGTCTGAACATTAGCAGGAATAGACGTATCTATTAAAATGGTAGAACTTCCTGATAAATAATGTCTTCCTGTAATCCCAGTATTATTAATTAACCATGAGGTTATTATAGGATTTGTCTGCGAAAAAGAACTGATCACCAGCAAATTAAACATAATAAAAGAAAATTTATTTTTCATAAATTATTTATCAATGATTACTTTAAAAGTCTTCGATTCTTTATCATTTGAAATTCTTAAAAAATACAATCCATTATAAACGGTATCGGTTTCAATAATACTCAATGTACTTCCTTGAAGAATTTCACTTGTTTTAACCACTTTACCCAATTCATCTATTAATTCTACTTTCAAATTGTTTTCGGCCATTTGCAATTGAATTGCGATGAAATCCTTGGCTGGATTTGGAGCAATGATAATTTTGTCCTCGTTAAAATTAAAACTATCATTTGCTAAGAAAGTGGTTGTTCCTGCAGGCAAAGTAGTTACTGTTGTGGTAACAACATTTCCATAAAAATTTGGTCCTACAACATAGGGGTATGCTGAGTTATGATTGGCATCAACAGTGGTGAAATAGCAATAAATTCCGTTGGGATATAATGAAATTGGATATTCAGGAGTATTACAAATCCTACCATTATTTGCGTCTAAATAGGTTGCATCACCCGGATGAGCAACATATTCATAATCTTCTCTAAAATAGCCGTTAAACATCGTTTGTGTTCCAACCACTTGATTTATAGCTGGTCCATTAGTTCTAGTAGTGTTGGTGCGTAATTGATAACTGGATTTCATCCTAGAAATTGCTCCGGTTCCATTTGTATTTGCATAAGCGTAAGCACCATAAATTGGAAATCCATCGTATGCAAATCCCAGTAATGGAGAATGTTGTGATGAATTAATAACATACAATCCATCTGCAGGATACGTAGCACAAATTGTAGATAATACATTTAAGTCTAAATTAAAGGCACTAGGATTTTGATGATGGTGATAGTTCCCCATTGCAGGGTGTGCTTTTGCACAATCAAAACCCGCACGTTCTGCAGGAATTGCATCTCTATTCCAAGCCTGAGTAGTTCCAGGGCCACCAGCACAAGGAGGAAATCCTGGACCACCGCAAAGAGAATTGGTAGAAGTGCTCCAAGCAACTCCATCTCGGTAATCAAATAGCGCCACCCCATTTATAAAAACCCCAATATTTCCTCCAGTTGTTGCCGTTTGAGTACCCGTATTTTGAGTAGGAGTTACTGGAAATTTAAATATTTTATTTTGAGCAGTTGCTAAAGATGGATTTCCATCTTGAAATGGACCTGTTATATAAGCAGGAATTCCAGTAGCAGCAACATATACATTGGTCGTGTTATAATTCACGGATTGAACATTGGCTAAGACTGCGTCAACAATAGGGGTAGAATTTCCAGAAACATAATGTCTTCCTGTAATTCCTGTCGTATTTTGTAGCCACTTCGTAATTATTGGATTGGTTTGTGCAAAAACAGAACATCCTAATAATAGCATTCCTAAAAGAGTAATTTTTTGTTTCATAATTTGGGTTGTATAAGGTTATTTCATTTTGTCTTTTATTCCTCTATAAAAAATCCTGCATCCAAATGGCTCAGAATTTTTTATTGTAACTTCATTTTCTTTTAATAATTGATCAATAGCATTGGTTAAAAAATGATTTTTAACGTTCTGATAATCTCCAGCATTGTCATCTATTGAGCCTTCGTATTTAATAACAAATTTATTATTTTGCTTCCAAAGCACAAAAGCTTGAGGAGTTACTGAAGCTTTAAAGTTCTTACCAACCACTTGTTTCTTATCTTGTAAATATGGGAAGTTTAGATGGTCATTTTTTACTTTATTTTGCATTCGCTTAAATGATTCTTCTGCATAGGCTAAAGTATCCATTGAGTTAATTGCAATTAATGGAACCCCCATTTTTGTATATTTTTCATTCATTTGATTCAATCGTTGAGAATAAAATTTAGCCATTGGGCATTTATTACAGGTAAATATAATTATAAAACCCTTGACATTTTTATAATCGGATAAAGAAACCAATTTATTTGTCTTGGCATTTTTCAATTTAAAATCAGACACCTGTTTGTCCTTTACAATTAAATTAAAACTGCAAAGAATAAAAAGTATACTGACTATTATAAATTTGAAAAATTGCTTTTTCATTACTTATTTTTTTATGAACTTTCTTGTTGTTAAACTCTTAGTTTGTTTGTCCATCATTTGAAAAGTATAAACTCCCGATTCTAATGAGGAAATATCAATTCCATTTTGCCATTCCGGTTGGGGTAACATCATTACTACTCTTCCAGTAATAGTAGAAATAGTTACATAATAAATCTCAGTATTGGCATCTTTCAAATTAACATATAAGCGATTACTTGACGGATTTGGATACAAACTAAAACTAGTACTATTTTCATTTTGATTCGTTCCTAAAGTACCCGTTACGATAAATTGGCCCATCATTCCACCGTCTTCATGACCGCTAAAATGACAATGATACATGTAAGGATGGGTGACATCTGAATCAGCAAAATCATCAAACTTACCCACAAAACTTACGGTTTCATTTTTGCTTATAAAAAAAGTATCTTTCCAACCCGATTCGTATGCTGCAGCTGTTCCTGTATTTCTCGAAACAATTTTAAATTCAATATCATGTAAATGAAACGAATGTCCAAAAACAGCTGGATTGGTATTGGCTAAAGTCCATTTTTCAATATCATTTAAATTTACCACTTTCGGATTCATAGTAAGTGAATAGGTCGTATTATCAAAATTAAATGGGGTTCCTCCAGGAGTTCCATTTGTAATTGAAACCGTTCTATTTACAGTAGCATCTGCCGCAGTCCAATAGGTATTTGATATTAGTGATGACGGTATTGCGGTGATTGGAGTTGTTGAAGTAGTTGTTGCACCAACATTAATGTGTAAAACATTAAATGTAGTATTGTTTAATAAACTTCCAAAAACGCCACCAGTATTTGGTTCACCTCCCGGAAAACTCTGAGATTGTCCTGAGTTATAGGCTTTTAAATCGATGCTTGAACCTACAGCATCGTTTCCTAAATTTACCATAATTTCATATCTTTCTCCCACGTGTATTGGTAATCTTGTAACTGCTACTGGAGCGCCCAAAAGCCCTCCGTCTGTTCCTATAACATAAAAAGTTCTGTTATCGCTAAAACCAAGATTGTAACCTCTTTCAATTTCTGCATTTAGAATTCGAAGTCTTACATATTGTTTTGGTAGAGTGTATTGCGCATTTGGTGTTCCATTAGAAAGCATATAATCTCCATAAACTCTTGCTGAAGTAGGAGGGGAAACAAATGTATTTGTGGTAGTATTATAACTTCTGCTTGTTAAAGCCAAAACAATATCATCTACGCCATACGTTCTTGGTAACGCTAATGCGGTTTCAGCAGGGTCATTGATAATTATAAAACCTCCGATTCCTTTTGTCATTTGAGCATGAGTTGTTTCATGTAAATGAGGATGGTACCATAAAGTTGCTGCTTGTTGTTTTACAATCCAGTAAGGTTGCCAAAGTGTTCCAGCTGGAATAACTTGATGTGGCCCACCGTCCATCACTGCGGGTAAATGCATTCCGTGCCAATGTAACGTAGTAGATTCATTTAAATTATTGGTAACATTCATCCGCACTAAATCTCCTTTATTAATAAATAATGTTGGACCCCAAAAAGTTTCATTATTAATAGCTCCTGTAATGGTTTGATTCCCAGTAACTAATTGTTTAGTAGATTCATGAATATTCAAATTGAATGTTGTGCCATAAAGTGCTTGAGGCATGGTCATATTTGAATATTGAGCGTTTATAACGCTAGAAGTTAATGCTATAATGGAGACTAGAAATATTTTTTTCATAAAATTTGTTTTATAGTTTTTTAGACGAATTTATTTTTAAATTCTTGCATTTTATCTGGGATAGACAAACCGTTTATCAAACAAAAATTCGTGATCAGTTAAAGTTAGTAAAAAAGCTACTAAATCAACTCGTTCATTATCAGTTAAATTCATTGATTTTTTAAGCTGTTTTGATACGTTTTTATTGTTTGTAATTGAATTATAATGTTTGATTACTTCAGTTAATTTATTAAATCGTCCATCGTGCATATACGGATTTGTAAATTGTATATTTCGTAAGGTAGGGACTTTAAATTTCAAATAGTCTTCAGTTTTTTCAGTAATTCGCTGTCTTCCAATATCGTTTAAAGTAGAATCTAATGGAATTCCATTATTTTCAAAATTTCCATTTGTAAATAGCGGTTCGCTATGACAAGAAGCACAATTAGTTTTAAATAATTGATATCCATTTTGCTCTTGATTGGTAAATACAGCTTCTTTTCGCATTACTTTATCGTATTTTGAATTGGAAGAAATAAGCATTAATTCAAATTGAGAAAGTGCTTTCAAAATACGTTGTCCTGTGATATTTTCATCGCCAAATGCAGCGAAGAATAACGATTTGTATTTATCACTTTTTCTAAGTTTCAAAACAACATTAGCCAAAGTTTCATTCATTTCAACAGAACTGTTAATAGGATTCAAAGCTTGAACGTCTAAATGATTTACTCCACCATCCCACATAAAACTCTTTGACCATGCTAAATTCATCATGGTCATAGAATTTCGAGTACCAATTTTTCCATCTATCCCATGACTTAAAGAATGATCAACATGGGTAAATCCTGTTGCTTGTAAATGACAACTTGCGCAAGATATAGTGGAGTCTTTGGATAAAATAGGATCATAAAATAGTTGCCTTCCCAGTTGAAACCCTTCTTCTGTTAGTGGATTTTTTGAAAAGTCATAATTGGGCTTTGGCCAACCTTTAGGAATTTGAAAATAAATAGGAGTAGGCTTTAAAAAAGTGAATGCAAGTGAGAAAACTAGGACGCTTCCAATTAATATTATAAATGTGTACTTACTTTTCATTTGGCAAAGATTCAGAAATTGTGAACATTAATTTTGCATTATCTGCTATATCCATTGCTTTTGAGCCTGGAATCATAATGCTATTTATTTCTGATAATTTTATTTGATTGAACAATTCAGCAAGGTCAACATTAATTTCAAAATTAGAATTTTTAGTTTCTAATTCAATCGTTCTAATTGCATAATTAGGTTTTAAATAACCGCCAATGTGAAATTGGAATGCCTTATTTCTGGTTTTACAGCTGGAACTTTTTCCTTCAATTTTAAAGTTGATATAACCGCTTTGCCATGCCCAATACATTCCTTTTGTTGGGTCTAAATCGCCTGATAAAGCCCCAGAAACACTTGCTGTACTATCAATTCCTAAAGAAAACACTACTTTTTTAATTTCTTTATTTAATTTTTTTGAAATAGAAATTATTTGAGAATTTGGTTCTTCAATATCTATCAAATGGTAACTTTTTTCTTCTGAAATCTCAGAATTATCAATAAGAATTAGTTTAATATTAGAAACATAAAACCGAAAAGTTTCTATTTGTAATGTATCTTTTGATAATGAGATATATTTCTTATTTTGAATCAGAGATTCATTTTTATATTTAATATTAAATCGCAAAAAATCTTCTTTATTTTCTTGTGAATAAATCCATTGAAAAAAAAGAGAAAAAATAATAACATATAGTAATTTAGTTCTCATCTAAATCTCTTGGTGGAGGTGGAGGACGATTAGCATCGCCTGGTCTTCCGTGTCCCTCTTCATTCCAGTGAGGTGGTGGCGGAGGTCTATTTCCTTCTCTTGGTCCTCTTGGATGATCTCCATCTCTAGGTGGCGGAGGCGGACGATGTTCGTCCATTACAGGAGGTGGAGGTGGTGGAAAAACTGATTTTTCTTTATTATCAATATTGTTATTTTCAAAATCAGGTCTTGGATGTGCTCTAAATTCAGGACGAGGTTTTCTATTTATATTTGAAAATAACTTTTCCAATTCTTCAGTTAATAAATTAAAATCTTCAAGTTGTGATTTATTACAGATGTTTTTTATGTCTTGAAAATGTTTAAAATTTGCTTCTTCAATTCTTTTTTGATTGACTAATATTAATTGTATCAAACTGTCTTTAATCTTGACATTTATATTTTGCAGTTTCAATTTTGAATACAATTCCGCTTTTTGTTCTCTATTATTAGTATTTAAAGAATCAATATAATTTTTATGAGCCTTAATAAATATTTCGTATTTTTTTATTTGATTGGCATCAAAATGCAATTTTTCAATAATAATATCTTTAGGTCTTCTATTGTAATTTGGATTTGAATTGGACCTTGTTATATATAAGAAACTGATTATTCCTATATTTAATATAATGAGTCCAATTACAGAATAGGTTAATAATTTTAATTTATCCATTTCTTAGTACAATTGATTCGTATTTGAAATTGTTGAAATTACAGTTTCAGTTTGAGTGTTTGATTTGAAAGAACTTGACTTCAGTAGACTAATATTAATTGAAATTAATAAAGCAAATGAAGCAGCGGCAATAAAAATCCATTTATTCGAAACTCTATTTTCTAAATTGATTCTATTTTGAATTTTATCGAATAACAATTTACTTGGAAGGACTTTCATCATTCCGTTGGTACTTTCCAATATTTCGTTAGTCCAATTTTCAGCTTTCATAATTATATAGACGGATTTTAATTTATATTCTTGCGATACTCTTCAAATTTTTTTGAAATTTTTTCTTTTAAGGTTGTTTTTGCTCTAAATACTAAGGATTCTACAGATGAAATACTTAAATTCATAATTTCAGCAATTTCAGTATTACTCAATCCATCGACTTTTGAAAGTAAAAAAGCTGTTTTTTGATTTTCTCCTAATTCATTTATAATATCAAATAGTACTTTTGCTTTTTCTTTATTTTCCAATAAAATTCCTGGGTGTTCAAAATTAGAAGCATTACTAATTTCAAATTCATTTTGGCTCTTTTTTCCAAAAATAAAAAATCGTTTTTGACTGTTTTTATGTTTGATATAATCCAAGCATTTGTTGATTGTAATTCGGTAGATCCAAGTTTTGAGTGAGGATTTTTTTTGAAATTTATCTAGAGAATTATTTATTTGAATAAATACATCTTGAGTAATCTCTTCAGCATCTTCAATGTTTTGTAGATAATTGAGCGCTATATTATAAACCAATACGCTATATTGATTGTATAATTTTTCGAAATCTATCTTATCTAATGCCATTCTGCAATACTATGAAAATTAATTGTTTATTAATAGTATGCTTTGAATTTTGGTTTGAATTTTTTTTAAAAAAGGAATTGTCATATATTTGACCGGAATATTTACAGCCCTGATGGAAGTGAAAATCCCGAGCTTTTTAGTGAGGATTGGAAGTACAGCAGGAAATAGCTTCAAAAAAATAAAATTTTAAATATGAAATTATTACAAGGAAAAACGGCCATTATTACTGGTGCAAGTCGTGGAATTGGAAAAGGAATTGCGGAAATTTTTGCTAAAAACGGAGCAAATATTGCGTTCACTTATAGCTCATCGGTTGAGTCGGCTCAAGCTTTAGAAAAAGAGTTAAATGCTTTGGGAGTTAAAGCAAAAGGATACCAATCGGATGCCTCTGATTTTAATGAGGCCCAAGCTTTTGTAGATGCTGTTTTGGAAGATTTTGAAACGGTAGACGTGCTAATTAATAATGCTGGAATTACAAAAGATAATCTTTTGATGCGCATGTCTGAAGAAGATTTTGACAAAGTAATTGACGTGAATTTAAAGTCGGTTTTCAATATGACTAAAGCAATTCAAAAAACATTTTTAAAACAACGCTCTGGCTCAATTATCAACATGAGTAGTGTAGTTGGTGTTAAAGGAAACGCTGGTCAAACGAATTATTCTGCTTCAAAAGCGGGAGTTATTGGGTTTTCAAAATCGGTTGCTTTGGAGTTAGGATCACGAAATATTCGTTGTAATGTTATTGCTCCCGGTTTTATTGAAACGGAGATGACCGCAAAATTAAATGAAGAGGTGGTAAAAGGTTGGAGAGATGGAATTCCTTTAAAACGTGGTGGATCTACTGAAGATGTAGCTAATGCCTGTTTGTTTTTTGCTTCGGATATGAGCGCGTATGTAACTGGTCAAGTATTGAATGTTTGTGGTGGAATGCTTACCTAGAAAAATATAAGATTTAAAGATTTAAAGTTTTTAAATGATTTAATTCTTCAATAAATATCAATGACTTCAAACACTATTCTATTAATTTTTTTATCTCTATTAATAGCAGGTGGTTATTCTTATTACAACTATTTTTATAAAGCTAAAATCAAATTAAAAGTACATTTGATTTTAGCTTTTTTACGTTTTACAACTGTATTTTGTGTTTTGCTTTTATTGATAAACCCTATAATTTCCAATAAAACGCTAGAAATTATCAAAACGCCTTTGGTAATTGCTGTAGATAATTCGAGTTCTATTTCCATTTTAAAAGCAACCCAAACTGCCACAGAATTATACAAGAATTTGTCTTCAAATTCTGAGCTTAAAGATAAATTTGATATCCAATCGTATCGATTTGATTCCGATTTTGTAAGCTCTGACACTTTTGATTTTAAAGGAACACAAACTAATATTGATGCCGTTGCAAAGAATAGTAAAAGCATTAATAAAAACTCAATTTTTCCAACGGTATTAATTACAGATGGAAATCAAACCTTGGGCAACGATTTTGTGTTTTCATTTGATCCAAATAATAAAGTTTACCCAATTGTAGTAGGAGATACTACCACCTATTTAGATTTGAGGATTAGTCAATTGAACGCTAATAAATATGCTTTCCATAAGAATAAATTTCCGGTTGAAGTATTTCTTAATTATTCTGGCACGAAAGCAGTCACTACGAATTTTTCAATTACTCAAGGAAATACAGTTTTAAATTCTCAGATAGTTACTTTTTCTCCATCAAAGAAATCGGTAGTAATTTCAGTTCTTTTGCCTGCAGATAAAATAGGTTTACAAGTCTATAAAGCGACTATACGTTCAAGAGAAAAAGAGAAAAACACATACAATAACAATTTTAATTTTGCTGTTGATGTTATTGATCAAAAAACGGAAATCGCTTTAATTTCTTCTTTTAATCATCCTGATTTGGGAGCTTTGAAGCGTGCAATTGAAAGTAATGCTCAACGAAAAGTAACACTTCTTAAACCTAAAGAAACCAATGATTTAAGTAAATACAATATTGTAATATTATATCAACCAACTAACGAATTTAGATCCTTTTTTGAAAAAAACACTGATTTAGGATTGAATACCTTTATTATTACTGGGACAAAGACTGATTTTAACTATTTGAACCAACAACAAAAAGATTTGGTTTTTAAGATGAGTTCGCAATCTGAAGATTATATTGCTGGATATAAAGACGATTTTAATTTATTTTCATTGGAAGATATTGGGTTTAACCAATTTCCACCGTTAGAGAATCCTTTTGGAGTTATATCTACTGCTTCAAATGTCAATGTATTATTAGGTTCAACGGTTAGAAATATTAATACCAATGCGCCATTATTAGCCTTTTCTGAAAACCGAGGTAAAAGAAGTGCTTATTTATTAGGTGAAAATAGTTGGAAGTGGCGTTTACAGAGCCATGTTGAGACTAAGTCCTACGAAAAATACGATACATTTATTGATAAAACAATTCAATATTTGGCATCAAATGCTTCTAAAAAGTCGCTTGTTGTTACCCATGATGGTTTTAATAATTCGGGGGATGCCATAGAAATTTCTGCTCAATACTTTAATAAAAACTACGAATTGGATGATAAAGCCAATTTAAATATTACTCTAGTAAATAAAAAAACAAAGGCAAAAAAATCGTATGATTTATTGAAATCCAATACCGATTTTAAAGTAAATCTTGACGGGTTAGAAGTGGGTAAATATGATTTTGTAGTTAGAGAATTAAATTCAAATTCTGTTTATAGTAATTCATTTGAAATATTAGATTTTGATATTGAAAAGCAATTTGTAAACCCTGATTTAATAAAATTAAATCAATTGGCAATACAAACTAAAGGGCAAGTTATATTTCCTGATAAAGTGAATTCTTTAATTAAATCGCTTTTAGAAAAAGAGGATTATAAATCTGTTCAGAAAACAATTATCAAGAAAACCCCTTTGATAGATTCGATTTGGCTACTAATTTTAATAATTATTTTTTTAACAACCGAGTGGTTTGTACGAAAATACAACGGAATGCTATAGACTATTTTTGATACTTTTTATTCTTAAGCATTTCCGAAGCCGTTTGATAATAAGAAATTGTTTCGTTTTCTAAATCTTTTCTTGGAATTGCAATTGGTTTTTGATCATAAAATAACTGAAATTCACTTGCAACTTTTGGATTTGGAATCAATGATAATTGCAACTGTTTTACTTCTTGTTTTGGTGAAATAATCGTTAAAATATTATCTTTAATCAAACCTAAATTTTGATACGTTGCAATTAATGCTCTTGGTTTATAATCTGATTTTAATACATCTTGACCATAAAATTTACTTTGATAGTTGAAATTTAGCATTCCAAAAACCGTTGGCATAATATCAATTTGTGACATCAAAGTATTAAAATGGGAAGGTTGTACAAATCCAGGACTATAAATCATTGCAGGGATTCGATACTTATCAATTGGAAGTTCAGTTTTTCCAGCACTTGAGGCGCAATGATCAGCAATTATTACAAAAACTGTATTGGCAAACCAAGGTTGTTTTTCGGCCATTTTGAATAATTCTCTCATAGCAAAATCGGTATATTTCACACCGCCTTCACGTGATTTTGCATCACCAGGAATATCAATTTTCCCATTTGGATAGGTAAATGGTCGGTGATTACTCACAGTCATAATATGATTGAAAAAAGGTTTGTTTTGTTTGAATTCCGAATTCATTACTTTGATGGCTTTATTGTACATATCTTCATCACAAACACCCCAAACATTCTGAAAAGTAATTTCATTAGTTTTAAACGAATTTTTATCTACAATATCATACCCATTTCCGCTGAAGAAATCTTGCATATTATCAAAAAAAGCATCGCCACCATAAAGATATTTAACATTATAGCCTTTTTGTTTAAATACGCTACCAGTAGAAAATTTGTTTTTATTGTCTTCACGTTTCACCACACTTTCACCAGCGGTAGGAGGAATGCATAAAGTCACCGCTTCCAATCCGCGAACTGTTCTATTTCCAACAGCATATAAATTAGAAAAAACCATACTTTTTGTTGCTAGACTATCCAAAAAGGGAGTGATTTTTCCTTCATTTCCATACATTTCCATAAACTCAGCACTATAACTTTCGATGGTAATTAAAACCACATTTTTATGAATTTCAGAAGAATTACTTTTTATAGTTCTTAGTGTAGAATCATTTTGGGAGCCCTTAATTTGATTGTGCAATAAACTATATGCCTTATCGCTTGGGATGGTTTTATAAAATTTGAAGTAATCCAATTCACTATTCATAAAAGCTTTGTAGAACTTATAAATTCCATTTGCTTGTAGTTCATTTGTAAAAATATTATCGGAATTTTCTTTGTTTGAAAGATTAGGAATGGCGAATAAGGCAATAGCAAATAAGACAAAATAAACTCCAGTGATTTTAAATTTTTCTGAAAAAGTAGGAATCTCTTCGATATAATTCTTTGACTTTCTAACAATAAAATAGGTAACAAGACCTGCGGTCAAATACAATGCTGAAAATAGTGGAATTACGGGATAAGATTGCATGATATTTCCGATTACTTCATTGGTGTAAACCAAATAATCTACAGCTATAAAATTAAATCGAACCCCAAATTCATTCCAGAAAAAGTACTCGCTAATTGCAGTTTGAAGTAAGATCACTACAAAGAGAAAAATAACAAAACTAAATAACCAATATCTAATTTTAGCTCGGTATTTCGGAAGGAATAATAATAATCCAAATAGGATTGTTTTAATAGCTACGAAAGCAAAACCAATTTCTGGTAAAACTCCTCCATATTCATTTAGAATGGTATTGAAAAACTTAATATAAATTAGTAAAGAAACCAATATTCCAAAGACAATATATCCATAGGGTTTAAGGTATTTTGAATTGGAGATGAATATAAGATACAACCACAAAAAAGCACTTACGACAGTAAAAATAAATAAGTCGGATAGAAATCCTAAAGTAATTATTTTTATTGTTTCAATAATTGAAAATGAAGCTTGAGTGATAGGATGAAAAATTAATATTATACGCAAAAAGAAACTTACAATTAGATAAAATAAAGCAAGGGTATAAAAAGGTGTGGTTTTTCTTAAAAAAGTCATGGTGCTATTTTTTTACAAAAATAAGGAAATTTGAAGTATAAAAAATAATCAAAAAAATACTTTGATTAGTTTAAAAAACTCAAAGCTTAATAAAGAGATATTGATATTTAATTGGGGTATATTTGCTTAGATTTTTTTCAAATAATCGATACTTATTTATATAGATTTTAAATACTACTTAAAAATGGATATAAGCAAACTAAAATCACAATTGCAAATAGAGGTGGATACTGCTTTTCTTTACTCAAGTATTGCATCAATTCAATCAGATGAAAATTTAAGCCGAGTATTAAATAGTTTAGCTGACATTGAAAAAGGACATGCCAATCATATGTTGAGAAAAGTCAATGAATTGGACCCAAATTATGAAATTCCTCAGCCTTCATCAAGAGCCAAATTCCAATTGCGTGTTGGAAAATTATTTGGCTACAGCTCAATCATTAGTAGTTTATCAAGTGTAGAAAAGCAATTTGCTGTAAATTCCATCAAAAATAAAATTCAAAGCGGAGAAAAGCTCAGTGGTTTTGAACACAATCACCTGAATATTATAGAAGCGGTGAATAACAATAAAGCTTTAATTGTTTCAGGCGGATTGCTCTCTAAATTTGAAAGCCGACATAAATCTGTTGGTGGAAATGCGCTTAGAGCTGCTGTTTTAGGATCTAATGACGGCTTAGTTTCTAATATGAGTTTGGTAATGGGAGTAGCCGGTGCAGCAGTTTCAAACAATACTATTTTGCTAACTGGAATTGCGGGTTTAATGGCGGGATCGATTTCAATGGCGTTAGGGGAGTGGTTATCCGTGCAGAGTTCTAGAGAATTAAACCAACGCCAAATAGATTTAGAAATGGAAGAATTAGAAGCGTCACCAGAAGATGAAAAAAAGGAATTGGTTTTGTTGTACCAAGCCAAAGGAATGAGTATTGATGAAGCTAAAAAATTAGCTGATAAAGCATTTGAAACTCCAGAAACGGCAATAGATGCTATTATAAAAGAAGAATTAGGTATTGATAAGGAAGATTTAGGAGGTTCAGCTTGGGAAGCAGCTATTGCCTCCTTTTTATTATTTTCTATCGGAGCCATTATTCCACTTTACCCATTCATGATTTTAGACGGTCAAAATGCTATTCTATTAAGCTTAATTAGTAGTATTGTTGGATTATTTGGAATTGGAGCCGCAATTACATTATTAACCGGAAAGGGAATTTTGTACTCTGGATTTAGGCAAGTTGCCTTTGGATTAACTGCAGCAGCAGTTACATACGGAATTGGAACTTTAATTGGGGTTTCTTTAGCAGGATAATTTTAGGACATAATTATATAATATTTTATTTTTTATTATATAAATAATCAAAGCTATATTTACAATTAATTTAATAAACAAAATTACTATGAACGACGCACACTTACATTTATTAGTGAACCACTTCCCAATAATTGGGACCATTTTTGGTTTAGGGATATTAATTACAGGAATGCTATTAAAAAACAATTCTGTAAAGAATACTGCTTATATCTTATTTATTGTTGCTGCTATTTTTTCGGCTTTTAGTATGGGAACAGGAGAGGGAGCAGAAGAGTTAGTTGAAGATCTTCCAAATATTGGAAAACAAATAATTCACGAACACGAAGAAATTGCCGAAAAATTCGCAATCATTATGTACGCAACAGGACTATTAGCATTATTGTCTTTGTATACCTCAATTACGAGTCATAGACTAGCCAAGTCAATTTCTTTTATCACTTTGGCTTTAGCATTATTAGCTGCAGTATTTGCAAAAAGTGTTGGAACAACGGGGGGTGAAATTCGTCATACAGAAATTAGAGCTAATTCTAGTTCAATTTCAGATGAAAATACAACAGGCAAATCAATTGAAAAAGACGAAGATTAATTTAATAATTCCCAGGTTCATCTAGTAATTGGACTTGGGATTTTAATCTTTCAATGAGCATTGTGATAATTCTCTTGTTCAATGCAGATGAATTTTTTGTGTATATTTTATATTCCTCAATTTTTAAAAACCCAATTGTAATTCCAATTAACAAGTTTCTAAACTTATTATCGTTGAGTATTGTCTTTTCAATGTATACCAACTTTTTATCGATTGAAAAAGCACCAAAAGGCAGTTTGTTTTTTATAATATAGTATTTAAAAATCTCAACATAAAGATCGTTTTGTAATTTCAAAACAGGACGTAAGGTTTGATTTTGAAATAACTCTTCATCAGAAGTTTGAGAATTGATTTCACCCAAGGTTTCCCCACGTAACGTATTGATAAAATGATCTCTATTGCTCATGATTTATATATTTATTACTAGCGTTCTAATTTATGAAATCTATGGATAATAAAATGTAATTTTATATTGTATTTTTGTAAAAAAAATAAACAATGAGATTTCACACTCGTAAATGGGTAAAACCCGAAGATTTAAATCCTAACGGAACTTTATTTGGAGGTAAATTATTAGCTTGGATTGATGAAGAATTGGCTCTTTATTCCATTATCCAATTAGAAAATAGCCGAGTAGTAACCAAATACATGTCGGAAATTAACTTTAGAAGTTCTGCCAAGCAAGGTGATATTATTGAAATTGGTATAGACGTGGTTAAATTTGGAAACTCTTCACTAACCTTAAAATGTGAAGCCAGAAACATGATGACTAGAGAAACAATTATCACTATAGATTCCACCACAATGGTTAGTTTAGGTGATGATGGTAAACCAAAGCCACATGGGAAAACGCAAATTGAATACGTTGCTGATCGACTAAAATAAATCTATTTGGTTACATCAATTGCATTTGGCATTTCACAAATCTCCAAATCAAAATACTTAATTGAAGCGAAAATATGGTCAAAAATATCTGACATTATGTACTCATAATTTTCAAATTTTTTATCGTTAGAAAAGGCATAAATTTCTAATGGAATTCCGTTTTGTGTAGGCTGTAATTGACGACACAATAAAATCATATCTTTATTTAAACCTGGATGATTGTGCAAATATTGTGTAATATATTTTCTAAACAATCCAAAATTGGTCATATTTCTTCCATTGATTGCAATGGTTTTATCTACATTATGAGACGAATTGTATTTTACAATTTCATCTTGACGGTGTTGAATATAAGATGTTAACAATTGAATTCTCTTCAAGTTTTCAATTTCTTGGTCTTTCATAAATCGGATGCTGCTGGCTTTTATTAAAACGTATCTTTTAATTCTTCTACCATCAGAATCTAACATCCCACGCCAGTTTCGGAAAGAATCTGAAATCATACTGTAGGTTGGAATTGTTGTTGTTGTATTGTCAAAATTTCTAACTTTTACTGTGGCTAAATTGATTTCCGTCACATCTCCATCGGCACCAAATTTATCGAAGGTAATCCAATCTCCAATTCGAACCATATCATTCAAAGAGACTTGAACACTGGCCACAAAACCAAGAATAGTATCTCTAAAAATTAATATAATTATTGCTGAAATTGCTCCTAATATTGCAAGTAGATTTTTAGTATCGATATCGAAAATTTCAGACACAATGATGATGGTTCCGAAAATCCATAAAACAATCATGATAACCTGTATGTAACTATCTATAGGCTTATCGCTAAATTTTGCATCTTGTTTTAAATAATCTTTTATAGCATTAAAAATGGCTCTTATGATCCAAAGCACCAATAAAACAATATAAACTCCAACTAATTTACCAAATACCGTTTCCCAATAAACAAATTCATTTAAAATGATTGGAACTGATTTATAGACAAATAGTAACGGAATTAAGTGCGCTATGTATTTTGCCGTTTTATTTGAAACTAATAAATCGTCAAATTTAGTCTTGGTTTTTCTTGCAATAAAAATCATTGCGGTTACGAGTACAATTCTAAATATTATGTATATGGAATAGGCTAGTGCGCAAAGTAATATGGAATTAACAAGTACGCTAACGTAGGATGCGATGGAAGGATTAAATCCAATTTTTAATAATAAATAATTACACCAGCTGAATATTGATTCTATTGTTTTAATCATGTTTTATATATTTTCTTTCGACATAAAAAGTTGCAAATGGTAGGAGGGAAGCCAATAAAACAGTTCCTAAATTTATTAAATTCCAGTTTTGAGATTTTCTTATTAGCAATGCTAGAAGGATATATCCAATAAATAGTAAACCATGTGTCATTCCAATTGGATACAATAAAAGATGGTACACTTCGAGATTATTAGGTTTAACCAATAACATGTTTGCAAATAATGCTAAATAGGATATACCTTCTAGAACTGCGACCGCTTTGAAAATTTTGACCATTTTAATTTTAATAATAATTACAAATTTAATTAATATCATGTATTAATTTACATAGATTGAAAAAGTAATTTACATTTGTGTCACTATAATCAACACAATGAGTAAGCGAGACTTAAAGAAATACCTTAACGAACTCAATAAAGAGCAATTAGAAGAGCAAATTATCAATTTATATGATAAGTTCCCTGCTGTCAAGACTTTTTACGATTTTGTATTTAAACCCAATGAAAGTGGGCTTTTAAAAGATTTTAAGCTAAAAGTGTCTAATGAATATTTTCCAGTTAGAAGTAAAAGAGCCAAAATGAGAAGATCAGTTGCTCAAAAAATGATCAAACATTTTATTTCTCTTGGAGTTGATCCATTTGTAATTTCTGATGCTATGCTGTATTCCATAGAAATTGCACAAACCTATTCTTCAGAAAAAGAAATTAAGCAGGAATTGTTTTTCAAAAGTATGTTGAATTCTTTCCAACAAGCAGTAAGTTATATGATTGAGAAAGGAGTTTTATATGACTTTAGAAATAGGGTGGAAGCGATTAAAGTAGAAGCCGAAAATCAAGAATGGTTCAACGTATTTGAATTTAATTCTATTGTTGAAAAATTTGATTACTAAAAAAACATAAAATATAACTTCAATAAGCTCAAATAACTCTTTTTTAAACGTATTTTTGCAAAAATTACAACTTTAAAAATGCCGCATAAAGAGTTAGATATTGAAATTGAAGATAAAAAAGAACTTTACGGATATCAACAATCTGATATTGATGTCATTTTTGAGCGTTTAGATAACGCACCTAGAAATCATCATTTATTGTATCAATTGCCAACAGGAGGAGGCAAGACGGTAATTTTTTCTGAAATTGTAAGGCAGTACATTGCCAAACACGATAAAAAAGTAGTGGTTTTAACGCACCGAATCGAATTGTGTAAGCAAACTTCAAAAATGCTGAAAGGTTTTGACGTAAAAAACAAAATTATCAACAGCAATATCAAAGAATTACCAGATCAAAATGATTATTCTTGCTTTGTGGCTATGGTTGAAACGTTAAAAAACCGTATCAATGATGAGAAGTTACATCTAGATAATATTGGTTTAGTGATTATTGACGAAGCACATTACAATTCCTTTAGAAAATTATTAAGTTCCTTTAAAAACTCCTTTATTCTTGGTGTAACCGCAACTCCTTTAAGTTCTAATGTAAAATTGCCAATGAATGAAAACTACGATGAATTGATTGTAGGCGATACCATTGCTTCCTTGATAGATAAAGGATTTCTTGCAAAAGCGATTACTTATAGTTATGATGTAGGTTTAACCTCTTTGAAAGTTGGAATTAATGGCGATTATACTGTAAAATCATCAGATGATTTGTATTCTAATATGGTAATGCAAGAGAAATTATTGCACGCTTATACAGAGAAATCATTAGGAAAAAAGACACTAATTTTCAATAATGGAATCAATACATCATTATTTGTATATGAAACATTCAGAGAAGCGGGTTATGAAATTCGTCATTTAGATAATACTTGTAGTACTGAAGAAAGAAAAGAAATATTGAATTGGTTTAAGAAAAAACCAGATGCAATATTAACGTCAGTTGGAATATTAACTACTGGTTTCGATGAGCCTACGGTGGAAACAATAATTTTAAATCGAGCAACTAAATCATTGACTTTGTATTACCAAATGATTGGTCGTGGTTCAAGAAAATTACCTAATAAAGACACTTTTGTGGTTATTGATTTAGGTAATAATGCCGCTCGATTTGGACTTTGGAGCGAACCTATTGATTGGCAACATATATTTAGATCTCCTGAATATTACCTTGAAAATCTTCGTGATGACATTGAAATAGAAAGGTATTTTAAATACCAAATGCCCCCAGAATTAAGACAAAGATTTAAAAATTCTCCCGAAGTAACCTTTGATATTGTTGAAGAGCACAAGAAAATTATAGCTGGTAATTTACGATCAAAGATAGTTTTAGAACGTTCACTAGAACAACATGCACTAATGTGTGTAGACAATTCGGAAGATTTAAGAGAAGCTAAAATACTTGCCCGTGAGCTCCATGATGATATTGAGTGCAGAATGAAAAGATATGCCTCTTGTTTAAGTCATTGTTCAAAAAATTATCGGGAATGGTTGGTTGAAGATTATAAAATTAAATTAAATCTATTAATTGGAAAGAAAATACGAGAGTCATTATTTGATTAATATATATAATTTTATTATTTATTTAACTAATTACAATTAATTGATTTTAAATATTTTAAAATAAATAGTCTAACATGTCAAAACAGTTTTCAGATTTAGGTATTTCGGATGTAATTGTAAAAGCACTTACTGATATAAATATTGAAATTCCAACAGAAATTCAAACCAAATCAATACCTCTAATTCTTAATGAAAATAATGATTTTGTAGGATTGGCAAAAACAGGGACGGGGAAGACTGCCGCTTTTGGCTTACCAATACTACAATTGATTGATTTTAAATCAACTGCTATTCAAGTAGTAATTTTAGTTCCAACACGGGAGCTAGGTCAACAAATACTCAGTAATTTCAATCAGTTTTCTAAATATATACCCGAGATTTCAATCACCTCAGTTTGTGGAGGAACCCCAATAAAACCTCAAATTGAGCAATTAAATGGTGTGAATCACATTGTTATTGCAACACCTGGGCGATTAATTGATTTAATCCAAAGAAAAGCAATCAATATAAAGGAAACCAACTATTTAGTTCTTGATGAAGCTGATGAAATGGTAATGGTACTTAAAGAAGGATTGGATGAAATTGTAGCTGAATTACCAAAAAATAGAAGAACTTTATTGTTTTCAGCAACGATGCCTGGATCAATCAAACAGCTGATACAGAATTATTTATCCAAAAAGGTAACTCAAGTTAGTGCTAATATGGAAACTATTGGTAATCAAGGTATTGATCATCAATATATAGTGGTAGATCCAATCGAAAAATTAGATATCCTAATGCATTTTCTTAATTCAAAAGAGGGAGAACGTGGGATTATTTTTTGTAAAACAAAGGCTGCTGTCAATAAACTAGCCAAAAACCTAGCTATCAATAGATTTTCATCAGGAGCACTACACGGAAGTTTAACGCAACCCATAAGAGATAGAATTATGGGGCAATTTCGTGAAGGTTACATCAATATCCTTGTAGCTACTGATTTAGCGGCTCGTGGAATTGATGTTCAGGAAATTAGTTATGTTGTTAATTACCATTTGCCAGATACATTTGAAACCTATGTTCACAGAAGCGGAAGAACTGCTAGAGCTGGAGCAAAAGGATTATCAATGACAGTATTACAAAGTGAAGAAGTTAGCAAGATTCCTTTATTTGAAAAAGAATTGGGTATTCAATTCAATTTGATAAAGAAACCAAACGCAACCAGTATTGAAGAAAACAATACATTATTATGGGCCAAACAAATTTTCAAAACCAAACCAAACCACGAATTGGATTCTGAATTTAAGAATAAAATAAAAACGATTTTTCATCATTTAACTAAGGAAGAGCTCATTGATAAGATCTTAGCAAACCACTTATTACAAAATAAATAAGTAACAAATAATAAGCTAAAACAATAACAACAAGCGCTTCTTAATTTAAATAACAGTTGAATACATCTAATTATTTTTTCTTTGCTATGTTAGGGTAATTTTCATCTTTTTGTTTTTTACTAGAATACAAAATACCCCAAACAGTAAAAAACATATAAATTGAAAAAATTATTCCACCAACTATAAAAAAGCCAATACTCATGTTGTTCTTCTTTGACGGATTACTAATGCAAATAATAAAATTGTACCTGGCCAATGAGCCGAATAAAGAGCCTCATCATGTCTACCAAGAAGGCCTAATGATATTGAATAAAGCATGCAGATGAATGCTATTATAACTGGATACCATTTTAAAATAAATAATTTCATAATTCTTGTGTTTATTTTATCAATTAATTTATGCTAATTTACATATTTAATTTTATAAATTTTATTATTTTATATTTAAGATTATATTAATATTTGGGTTCAATTATTATTTATAAAATATATTTAATTGAATTATAATTTATATTATGTAAAATAGAATATTTAATAAATACACCTACTATTGTGTGATTTAATAATATAGTTTAAATTTACGCAACTATTTAATATGCTCTAATATAATGAATACAATCGTCTCTCGTGTCGCTTACTTTTTAAAACAATATCCTCCATTTAATAATTTATCAATTGAAGAACTATCAATTGTTGCCATGAGTATTAAAATTATTAATCTTGAAAAAAATAAAGATCTTTTTCAGATTAATGACACGTTGCACGACAGCTTTTATATGGTTGATTCTGGTGTTGTCAATTTATTCGTAATTTCAGACTCAGAAGAAACCTTGTTGAATAAATGTGTACCTGGAGATGTTTTTGGTTTGCGTCCTTTTTTTGCCAAGAATAATTACATGATGACCGCTAGAGCTCGAGAAGAATCTATCATATACGCAATTCCTATTGCCACCTTCCGACCTTTTGTGGCGCAAAATGCAGAGGTTTTAAATTTCCTTTTAGAGAGTTTTGCTAATAACACTAGTAATCCTTCAGATATTGAAAATAAAGGGAAATTACTATCTGATAATATTGCT
Organism: Flavobacterium sp.; assembly: GCA_021740105.1. Lineage (GTDB taxonomy): Bacteria > Bacteroidota > Bacteroidia > Flavobacteriales > Flavobacteriaceae > Flavobacterium. The sequence continues at coordinate 55,885 of JAIPAM010000002.1, read as the reverse complement.
TTCTCTTCTAAACCAACTGAAATTCAATACTTTCAAACTTTAGCATACAATAGATCTCCTTTAAAAATTACTCCTAATGCTATTATTAAAGATGTTGCACAATTGATGACAGATAATTTAGTAGATAGTGTAATTATTTCTGAACTTAATTTGCCAGTTGGGATAGTCACTGATACAGACATGAGAATAAAAGTAGCCTCTGGCCGCGTTGATATCAATATGCCAATTAATAAAATCATGTCATCCCCTGTTATTACAGTGCCTGAAAACGTTTCATTAGCTGAAGCACAACTATTATTATTAAAAAATAATGTAAGTCATTTATGTGTCACTATTGATGGTTCAGATCAAACTGATATTAAAGGGGTTGTTTCTGAGCATGATTTAATTGTATCACAAGCTAGTAATCCAGGAGTATTTATTAAAGAAATTAAGCGTTCTCATAATGCAAGTGAACTTAAAAATGTTCGATCAAAAGTTACTGATTTAGTGTACACTTCATTATCTAAAAACATACCACTTGCTCATATTACAAATATTGCAAATGAAATTAATATTGCAATTATTAAAAGGGCTGTCGAATTAGCTATTTTAGATATTGGCTCCCCTCCTGCCCGTTTTGCTTGGCTGAGCATTGGTAGCCAAGGTAGAAAAGAACAACTTTTATTTACAGACCAGGATAGTATTTTAGTGTTTGAGGATGTAGCTGCTGAAAAATATCGGGATGTTAAAAATTATTTTTTAAGATTAGCAAAGAAAGCAGTATCAAATTTAGAAATCGTGGGTTATCAACCCTGTCCAAACGGTCATATCGCCAGTAATATCATTTGGTGTAAATCGATGACTGAATGGATGAAACAGTATAGTAATTGGATGAAAATCCCTGGCGAAATCAATAATGATATTAGCAGTATTTTCTTCGATTATGAAATTGCTTTTGGGGAACAAAAAATTGAAGATGCGATTACTGACATTATCTTTGTGAATACCAGAAAAAATAAATTGTTTTTTGATTATCTAGGAAATGAAGCGTTGAGAAAACCAACGGCTTTAAGCTTTTTCAAAAAAATAAATGTGGAAGAAACAGGTCCAAACAAAGGCAAATTTGATATTAAAAATAGAGCTTTACTTCCATTAATTGATGGAGCACGTTTGTTTGTAATTAGCTATAATATTCGAGGTATTAATAATACCTTCATGCGTTTTAAGCATCTTGCAATGGTTGATTTGAAAAATTCTGAGATCTATTTGAATTGCGCAGAAGCCTATCAATCACTTACTAAAATTAAAACTACTGAAGGTTTGAGATACGACAATTCTGGACAATACATAAATCTAGAAGATTTAAACAAAGTGGATAAAGAGAATTTGAAAAATGCTTTAAACACCATTAAAGATTTAGAGGAACTTATTAAAGATAGTTTTCAACTGACACAGTTTTCTTAGTTATGATAGATTGGATTAAAAACATAAACAAAGATTATCCTGAATTTTGGAGAAATTATCTTACAAAATTTGAATCTCGGCCTCAAAGATACGTTGCGTTAAGCATTGATTATTCGGGAGTTAATCCTCAAAAAGATGTTATCATGGCTTTTGGAGCGGTTGGAATTGAGAATGACAAAATCAATATTGGTGATTTTTTCGAAGTTGTGTTACTACAATACATTTACTTACATGAAAACGGACTTTCAAATGAGGCTATTATTGAAAGTACCCAACCAAAATTAGGAGAAAGAGAAGCAATACAAGCTTTTATTGAGTTTATTGGAAATGCAGTTTTAGTTGGTCCAAAGATCAATTTAGCTATAGATTTAATTAATGTTGCTCTTGAAAAAATGAATTGTGGTCGATTAAAAAACGATGCGATTGATATTGAAATCATGTACAAAAAATACAAAGACACCTCTGATAAATCGTATTCTATTGATGATTTATGCACTGAATTTAATCTTCCAATTATCGAAGAAACGGCAATCCCAGATTTAGCGTACACCATTGCTCTTCTGTTTTTAAAACTAAAAAGCAGATTAGGATTAAAATAAAAAAGGCTACCTAAACAGGTAGCCTTTTTTATTTATTATAAATAATTACAATTTACCCTCTTTAATTTCATCAACGATTTCTGGGTTTAACAGTGTCGATGTATCTCCAAAGTTAGAGAAGTCTCCTTCAGCAATTTTACGCAATATTCTTCGCATAATTTTCCCTGATCTTGTTTTTGGTAATCCTGACACAAATTGGATTTTATCTAATTTAGCAATTGGCCCAATTTGATCTGAAATTAATTGGTTGATTTCAATTTTCAGATTATCATGATTTCTGTTTTCACCAATTTCTTTAACAATTACATAGCCATACAAAGCATTTCCTTTAATATCATGTGGGAAACCTACAATTGCACTTTCGGCTACCGCAGGATGTTCATTAATCGCATCTTCAATTGGCGCAGTTCCTAGATTATGGCCAGAAACAATAATTACATCGTCAACTCTACCGGTAATTCTATAATAACCTGTCTCATCTCTCAACGCACCGTCACCAGTGAAGTATTTGCCTGGAAAGGCAGTAAAATAAGTTTCTTTATAACGCTGGTGATCGCCCCATATAGTTCTTGCAATTCCAGGCCATGGAAATTTAATACATAAATTACCTGTAACCTGATTACCCTCAATTTCATTTCTCTTTTCATTCATCAATACAGGCTGAACTCCCGGTAAGGGTAAAGAAGCATAGGTTGGTTTTGTTGGTGTAACAAATGCCAAAGGGGATATCATAATTCCCCCTGTTTCGGTTTGCCACCAAGTATCTACCACAGGGCAACGCTTCCCTCCTACGTGGGCGTTATACCAATGCCAAGCTTCTTCATTTATAGGTTCCCCAACAGATCCAATTACTTTTAATGATTTTAACGGGAATCGTTGCACATAATCTAAACTTTCTTTTGCTAAAGCTCTAATGGCAGTTGGCGCCGTATAAAATTGAGTAACTTTGTGTTTTTCAATAACTTCCCAAAAACGACTAAAATCGGGATATGAAGGAACCCCCTCGAAAATAACGGTGGTCGCTCCATTTAATAATGGACCATATAGAATATAAGAATGTCCAGTAATCCAACCTATGTCCGCGGTACACCAAAACACATCGTTTTCTACGTAATTGAATACGTTTTTAAAAGTGTAAGCTGAATATACCATATAACCGGCTGTAGTGTGGACCATTCCTTTAGGTTTTCCTGTTGATCCTGAAGTATAAAGTATGAATAATGGATCTTCAGCGTCCATAATTTCAGCAACATTATTGTCAGATGCATTATCTAATAATGGTTGTAACCATTGGTCACGACCCGATTTCATTGAAATTTCAGAATTGGTACGTTTAACAACTAAAACTTTTTCTACACAAGGACAATTTTCAAGGGCATCATCAATAATCCCTTTTAAATCGATCGTTTTATTACCACGATAACCACCATCAGATGTAATTATCATTTTACATTCACTATCATTAATTCTTGCTGCTACTGCAGAAGCTGAAAAACCAGCAAAAACTACCGAGTGAATCGCACCAATTCTAGCACATGCTAAGGTGGCTACTGCCAATTCAGGAATCATTGGTAAATAAATACAAACACGATCGCCTTTTTCAATTCCTTGCTCTCTTAACACATTGGCAAATTTTGAAACGCGTTCGTGTAATTCATTGTAAGAAATGTGCTGAGCCTCTTCGCTTGGATCATTAGGTTCAAAAATAATAGCTGTTTTTTCTCCTTTTCGAACTAAATGACGGTCAATACAGTTTTTTACAATGTTTACTTTTGCACCAACAAACCATTCAATTCTTGCTGTTGCCATATCAAATTCAATTACTTTTTCCCACTCTTGGTACCAAGTGAAATTCTCTGATGCTACTTTTCCCCAAAACTTTCTAGGCTCACGGATTGATTTATTGTAATGTTTAAAATATTGCTCTAAATTGTCAATTTTATAGTAACTCATAATTTTTGTATTTACCCAATTATAACTCTCAAATATAAAAAATTGTTAAGCAAGTTAAATGCTATTTTTTTTCTTTTATGAATATGTATTGATTATTATTAATAAAAATGATTTTCATTACAATTTGTTACCTTTTTTTATTTAATTTGTAATTAAATAATTCGCAATGCAATTCGATCCACAAGAGTTAGAACAAACCGCTATCTACAAATTATTGACTGGAACAGTGATTCCAAGACCAATAGGTTGGATTTCAACTATTAACGAAGACGGAATTCATAATTTAGCCCCTTTCTCCTACTTTAATGCGGTTGGTGACGATCCGCCACACGTTATGTTTTCCACAGTTCATTCTAATAATTTAAATAAAGACACCTTAAATAATGTTTTAGCGACTAAGCAATTCGTAGTGAACATGGTTACTGAAGATTTAGTGGAACAAATGAATTTGACTTCGCAACCTATTGCTGCAAATGAAAGTGAATTTGAATTGGCAGGCCTCACTCCTATTGCTTCTTCATTGGTAAAACCGCCTAGAGTAAAAGAATGTAAAATCACTATGGAATGTGAAATGGTGCATCATTATAAATTGGAAAATTCAAAAACGGGTGGTGCTACGATAGTCATTGGTAAAATTGTATTATTTCATATTGATGAAAGCGTTTTATTAGAAAATTATAAAATTAATTTAGAAACCTACAAGCCTATTGCCCGTTTAGCGGGTTCTAATTATTCAAAATTGGGTGAAATTTTTTCAATAAAAAGATAATATGAAAATAACTGTAATTGGTGGTGGTCCTGGAGGTATGTATTTTTCAATTTTATTGAAAAAGGCTATTCCAGATTGTCAAATCGATATTTACGAACGCAATAAATCCGATGATAGCTTTGGTTTTGGAGTTGTTTTTTCAGATGAAACTTTAAATGAATTTCTAACCCGTGATCCTAAATCGTACGATTTGATCCGAAGTGAATTTGCCTATTGGGACGCTTTAGACGTTGCTCGTGATGGTGAAATTGTACGAATTTCAGGTAATGGTTTTTGTGGGTGTTCGCGTAAAACATTATTGCAATTATTACAACAAAGATGTATTGAAGAGGGAGTAAATCTTCATTTTGAACAAAATGTCGATGATCTAAATAAATACAAAGATTCGGATGTAATTGTTGCTTGTGACGGAATTGGAAGTCAAATTCGAACAAAATATTCAAAAGAGTTTGGAACAAAAATTGAATTAAAGAAAAACCGATTTGTTTGGTTAGGTTCTACCAAACCATTGGATGCCTTTACCTATTTCTTTAGAAATACTCCTTTTGGGATGATCGTGGCTCACTCCTATCAATATGAAAAAGGAATGAGTACCTGGATTTTCGAATGTTCGGATGCAACATGGAATAATGCTGGCTTTGAGGTGGAAAATGAACAAGATACAATTACTAAAATTGCCGAATTATTTAAAGAAGAATTAGACGGACACCCATTAATATCAAACAAATCACATTGGCGAAAATTTCCTGCGATTACTAATGATAAATGGCATTTTGGAAATATCGTTTTACTAGGGGATGCTAAGGCAACGGCTCATTATTCAATAGGTTCCGGAACAAAATTAGCAATGGAGTGCGCCATTGGTTTAGCAGATGCTTTAATTGAGTTCCCAAATGATATTCCACAAGCGTTTGACATATATGAAAAGTCAAGACGAAATAGAGTTGAGATGATTCAGTATGCGGCTAATGTTTCTCTAGATTGGTTTGAAAATATGGATCTTAATGCGAAACATGATTTTCAGCAATTTGCTTTTGGATGTATGACACGTTCAAAAAAGGTAACTTTTGAAAATTTAGCTCTACGTGACGCCTCTTTTCCTGAAAAGGTTTTAGCAGAATTCAACTTAAAACTTGGAATCACTGATTTGAAAACACCAGCTGCCTTTTCACCATTTTCATTAAGAAAAATGAAATTAGAAAACAGAATCGTTATGTCTCCAATGGGACAATATTCTGCAGAAAGTGGATTGGTTAACAACTGGCATATGGTTCATTATGGTGCTCGTGCAACTGGGGGTGTTGGTTTGATTTTAACTGAAATGACAGCAGTTTCACCAACTGGTCGTATCACATTAGGTTGTGCAGGTATTTGGAATGAAAATCAATTAGTTGAATGGAAAAAAATCACTGACTTTATTCATCAAAATAGTAAATCTAAAATCGGAATTCAATTGGGACATTCTGGTCGAAAAGGGGCTTTAAATGTTCCGTCTGTAGGAAACAATATTCCTTTAGAAAAAGACAATTGGGATTTGATTTCCGCTTCTCCAATTGCCTTTTCATCTAAAAATGCTGTTCCAAGAGAAATGACTATAGAGGATATGAATCATGTTGTTTATGAATTTAAACAAGCTGCAATTAACGCTGATAATGCTGATTTTGATATGATCGAATTGCAAGCGCATCATGGGTTTTTGCTCGCTTCTTTCCTTTCGCCTCTTACCAATATTCGTAAAGATGAATTTGGAGGAAGTATTGAAAACAGATTAAAATTCCCATTAAGAGTATTTTCGGAAATGAGAAAAGTTTTTAACCAAAACAAACCAATGTCAGTTAGAATTTCCGCTTCTGATTGGGCTGAAAATGGAATTTCGGAAGAAGAGATCTTCCAAATGGCAATAGCTTTTCAGGATGTTGGTGCTGATATTATTAATGTTTCAACTGGAAATACAGTTGAAAACCAAAAGCCTGTAATTGGAAGAATGTGGCAAACTCCCTATTCTGACGGAATTAGAAATACTGTTGGTGTTCCAACTATAACATCCGGATACATTCAAGATATTGATCAAATAAATACTATTTTATTGAACGGTCGTGCGGATTTAGTAGCCCTTGGAAGACCTTTGCTATTGGATGCTAATTTTGTTAGAAATGCAGAAGCCTACGAACAATATAAAGCGACTTCCATACCAAATCAATATTTACCAGGAGTTTCACATTTATATCCTTTGAAAGCAGCTGAAAGAAAAGCAATGGAAAGCATGAAAAAAGCCTTAAAACCAGAAAGTCATAGTCCTAAAAAGTAGATTGTAGATAGTAAAGAGTCCAAATTTATGAAGCACTACCAAGACCAATTTACCCATATTCATTTGCCTGACAAACAATTTCAGCCAGGTTACATTTATAATGATTCGATTTTTGAATTGGATTCTAGCTTAAATTGCGTAGAGCGTCTTTTGGATAATCATATTAAGGAAGGAAGAGGGATTTCTGTAGCAATACGAAATTTCAATGATACATGGACTTACCAAGAACTATATGAAAAGTCGAATCAAATTGCTCATGTATTGGTTGATGATTTAGGATTAGTTTCAGGAAACCGTGTTTTGATTCGTTCTGCAAATAATCCAATGTTTGTGGCTTGTTGGTTTGCAATTTTGAAAGCAGGAGGAATTGTAGTAGCAACCATGCCATTATTGAGAGAAAAAGAATTAGAAACTATTGTAGATTGTGCTGAAATATCTCATGCTTTTTGTGACATCCGATTGGAAGAAGCTTTATCATTAGTAAAATCTCCTTATTTAAAATCGGTTTGTACATTTGATGGATCAAATGAAACAAAGTCGGAATTAGAAGTTTTAATGGCTTCGAAATCTACAGAATTTTCAAACTTCCCCACATTTGCGGAAGCGGTTTCGATTATAGGATTTACTTCAGGGACAACGGGATTACCAAAAATGACCGCCCATTTTCACAAAGATATTTTACTAATATGTGAGGCTTTTCCGAAATATGCTTTACAACCAAAAACAGATGATATTTTTACTGGAAGCCCACCTCTAGGCTTCACATTTGGATTAGGCGGATTGGTTTTATTTCCATTTTACTACGGAGCATCTACCTTTTTAATAGAAAAACCATCGCCAGAAATACTACTTCAAGCAATTCAAGATTATAAAATTACCATTTGCTTTACAGCGCCTACTGCTTGGAGAATGATTACTCAAAAAGTTACTGATTTCGACATTTCAAGCCTACGAAAATGTGTTTCTGCAGGGGAAAATCTCCCATTAAAAGTGTGGGAAGATTGGTACAAAGCTACTGGATTGAAAATTATTGATGGTATTGGAGCAACAGAATTACTTCATATATTTATTTCTTCGAATGAAGATAATATGAAACCTGGAGCTACTGGATTACCAATTTATGGATACGAAGCCAAAATTGTAGATAATAACGGAAATGAAGTTGCTAATAACAAAATCGGTAAATTAGCAGTTCGAGGAATTACAGGTTGCAAGTACTTAAATCGCATTGAGAAACAAGTAGAATACGTCCAAAATAAATGGAATTTAACGGGAGATATTTTTAAAAAGGATGATGATGGCTACTTCTGGTTTATTGCACGTGGCGACGATATGATTATTTCTTCAGGGTATAATATTGCGGCAATTGAAGTAGAAAGCGTACTTTTGACTCACGATGAAATACTAGAATGTGCCGTTGTAGGAATCCCTGATGAGAGTCGTGGAATGCTGGTTTGTGCTAATATTGTTTTGAAAAATCCAGCTTCCGCAAATGATGATCTGGCAAAATCAATTCAAGATTGGTTCAAACAAGTAGCTGCTCCCTATAAATATCCTAGGGTTATTAAATTTCATGACGTATTACCCAAAACAGAAACAGGAAAAATTCAACGATTTAAATTGAAATAATATGAATCAAGCTTTTATTAAAGAAGAACAAATACGTTTCCAACATGTAGATTACGCTGGAATTGTTTTTTATCCCCGTTATTTTGAAATGCTAAATTGCATTGTGGAAGATTTTTATGATGAAGCATTAGGTTTACCTTTCAATAAAATGCATGAAACTGGTGGAATTCCAACGGTTGATTTGAAAGTTAAATTCATAAAACCTGCTCGTTTAGGTGAAGTACTAACGAAGTATTTTTGGATTAAAAATATTGGAGGTTCTTCACTTCTTTGCGGATTTAAATTTGAGAATAGTCAAAAAGCAGTTTGCCTAGAGGGCGAAGTTACTCTCGTGAATGTTACTTTTGCGGAAAATCGAAATTCTATAAAAGCAGCCCCATTTTCAGATTTAATTAAAAGTAAATTGCAAAAATATTTAATCCATTAAATCATGATTTTCAATAAATTCAAAGCGGCCGCAGTTCAAACTTCTCCTGTTTTTCTCGATGCTGATAAAACAATCGATAAAGCAATTGCATTTATTAAAGAGGCGACTGGAAACGGAGCCCAACTAATCGCTTTCCCAGAAGTTTTTGTATCTGGTTATCCTTATTGGAATTGGATCATGACACCTGTTCAAGGCAGTAAATGGTATGAAAAATTATATAAAAGCGCCATTACAGCTGACGGGTCGGAAGTAAAAAGAATTTGTGATGCTGCTAATGAATTCAATATCCATATCGTAATTGGAATCAATGAAAAAGGAAGCAGTTTTGGTGAAATTTACAATACCAATTTAATTATTGATAATAATGGAAATCTAATTGGAAAACATAGAAAATTAGTTCCTACTTGGGCTGAAAAACTTACTTGGACTTCTGGAGATGGCTCTTCATTAAAAGTATATAAAACAGAAGTTGGACCTATTGGAACTCTAGCTTGTGGTGAGAATACCAATACGCTAGCAAGATTTGCGTTACTGGCTCAAGGCGAATTAATTCACATTGCCAATTATATTTCACTACCAGTTGCCCCACCCGATTATGATATGGCCGAAGCAATAAAAATACGTGCAGCCGCTCATTCATTTGAAGGAAAACTATTTACTATTGTATCGTGCTCGACAATTTCTCAAGAAATAAAAGACGCATTAAGAGAGGATGTACCTAATGTAGATGAACTTTTAACTCGCAAAAATTCTGCTTTTTCAGGTTTTATTGGTCCGAATGGAGCTGCAATTGGAACACCTTTAATTGACGATGAAGGAATTGTCTATGCTGATATCGATTTAGAAAAATGCATTCAGCCGAAACAAATGCACGATATTTTAGGTCATTACAACCGATTTGACATTTTTGATTTACGAGTAAATACAGCACCGACAAGAAATATTACTTTTATAGACAATCACGATCAGTTTAATAAACAATAAACTATGGAAGCAAAACATTCAGACGACCAATTAGGAAGAGCTAGAGTTCAAGACACACCTGAGTTAGAAGCTTATTATAATGAATTAGAGCAATTAGGCGCTGGTGCTTTATGGACCGTTGCTAATGATATAGAGCCTTGGGAACCTCGCTCCTCCTCTGTTCCGATGTTATGGAAATATGACGATTTACGCGAATTGGTTTTGAAATCATCGGAATTGGTTACCCCAGAACAAGCTGGACGACGAGTGGTTTATTTGGTTAACGACAAACGCAAAGACGTTTCTGCTGCTGTCGGCTGGTTATATACTGGTATCCAAGTGACACGTCCTGGCGAAAGTACTTCGGCTCACAAGCACAAAGCTTCTGCCCTTCGTTTTATTATGGAAGGCGAAGGTGGTTACACTGTAGTTGATGGAAACAAAATCACTTTCGAAGTCAATGATTTCGTTATTACTCCTAATTCAACTTGGCACGAACATGGCGTTGACGCGAATGGGAAAACGTGTATTTGGCAAGATGGTTTGGATATTCCGTTAGTAAATGCTTTGGAAGCAAATGATTATGCTGTTTACGATGGAAAACAATCATTAGCTAAACCGGTAAATCATTCTCCTATTACCTTTGGTTGTTCTGGCTTAATTCCTGCAGATCAAACTTGGGACAAACCTTATTCACCATTATTTAAATATTCATGGAAAAACGTATATCCAGCTTTAATTGAAACTTCAAAAGTGAATGAAGTTAATCCTTTTGATGGAATTTTAATGCACTATTCCAATCCGTTAACTGGTGGACACGTGATGCAAACAATGGGAGCAGCAATGCAATTGTTACCTGCAGGATTCAAAGGAAAAGCGCACAAGCATACCGGTTCATTTGTTTACCAATGTGCAAAAGGTCGTGGTTATTCAATTATAAATGGGAAACGTTTCGATTGGAAAGAAAGAGATATTTTCTGTGTTCCGAGTTGGGCTTGGCATGAACATGTGAATCTTTCAGAAACTGAAGATGCTTGCTTTTTTTCATTTAACGATTTGCCGGTAATAGAAACCTTAGGGTTGTTTCAATCCCGAGAATTGGAAGAAAATGGTGGTTATCAATAAAAAAATATCAAAATAAGACCATTGCGGTTAAACAAAAAATCATGAAATTACTTACTTACAAAACACAAATGTCAGAATCCAGATTAGGATTTATTTATAACAATCAAGTTGTTGATATGGAAGATTTCGGGGATATTTCTAATTTTCCTTTACCAGATTCTATGTTGGAATTAATCGATATGGGAATTGAAGTTATTGAAGAAATCAATTCTTTAGTTGAAGATACCAATCCTGCAGAACTAGCCGAAATCAGTTATTCTTTTGACGAAATTACGATTCTTGCTCCTATTGAAAAACCAAGAAAAAACATTATTGGTATTGGGTTAAATTATACCGAACACGTTGCCGAAAGCGCTAGAACATTAGACACCACAGGAAAATTGCCTCAAAAACCAATTATCTTTTCTAAACCTCCAACAACAGTTACAGGTACCAATACCGAAATTATAAAAAACACCAAACTTACCGAGCAATTGGATTGGGAAGTAGAATTGGCTGTGATCATTGGTAAAAAAGGAAAATATGTTCCTAAAGAAACTGCAATGGATTATGTTTTTGGATACACCGTAATTAATGATATTTCGGCACGTGATTGTCGACGTGAAGGACAATGGATTGTTTCGAAAGGCCAAGACACATTTGCTCCAATGGGTCCTTATTTAGTTACTAAAGACGAAATTGAAAATCCACATAATTTAAATTTATCTTTAACTGTTAATGGAATTGAAAAGCAAAACTCCAACACCCAATTTCTATTATTCAATATCAATGATTTGATTAATGATTTAAGTACGGTTTTCACTTTAGAACCTGGAGATATTATTGCCACAGGAACCCCTTCTGGAGTTGGCGCTGGAAGAAGTCCGCAGGAGTGGCTTCATCATGGAGACGTTGTAGAATGCACAGTTGAAGGAATTGGAACGATAAGAAATGTAGTTAAAGAAATATAAATTTATTCCCCCAAGTTCCAATTAGAAGAACATATAGTAAATATTATTATGAAATACAGAATAGGACAAATAGTTCCGTCGTCTAATGTGACGATGGAAACCGAAATACCAGCCATTTTTCGTTCTCGAGAAACGATTTTACCAGAGCGTTTTACTTTTCATAGTAGTAGAATGCGAATGAAAAAAGTAACCAAAGAAGAACTCGAAGCCATGGATGCTATGAGTTTGAAATGTGCCCAAGAACTTTCAGATGCACACGTTGACGTAATGGGTTATGCTTGTTTGGTAGCTATTATGAGTATGGGGCGCGGTTATCACTGCGTTTCTGAAGTGAATTTACATCAGGAAACAATCGCCAACGACTTCCCTACTCCTATAGTAACTTCTGCAGGTGCGCTAATTAATGGTTTGAAAGTTTTGGGAGCTAAAAAAGTTGCGATAATCACCCCTTATATGCGACCGTTAACCGATATGGTAGTTGATTACATTGAACATCAAGGTTTTGAAGTTGTCGATTCAATTGCATTAGAAATTCCTGATAATTTGGAAGTTGCCGCACAAGATCCAATAAATTTATTGGAAATATACAAACGCTTGAATTTAGAAGGTGTAGACGTTTTAGTCGCGTCTGCATGTGTGCAAATGCCGTCTTTAGAAGCAATCGATTTAATTCAAAAAGAAATCGGAATTCCAGTTACTTCGGCAGCAGTTTGTACAACCTATGAAATGATGAAGAAACTCGGAATCGAAGCTAAATCAGCTATTGGTGGCGAGTTGTTGAGTGGGAGATATTAATAATTTATCATTTCCAATAACGCAGTTTCAAATCTGCCTTTCGGCAAATACTGATCTTCTAAGGCTTTGGTAAATGGAATTGGTGTTTCTAAACTCGCTACTCGTTTTACCGGAGCATCTAAATATTCAAAACAGTTTTCCATAATCATTGACGATATATCACTTGCAACTCCACCAAATAAAGAATCTTCTTGGTAAATAATAGCTCTTCCCGTTTTCTTAACTGAAGTAAAAATAGCTTCAATATCTAATGGTTGTAGCGTTCTTAAATCCAAAACATCTGCAGAAATTGAAGGGTTTTTATCTAATGTTTCCAATGACCAATGAACCGCTGCTCCAAATGAAATAATCGTTACTTGATTCCCTTCACGAATTAACGATGCTTTTCCTAGTGGTAATGTATAATAATCCTTTGGCACCTCTTGACTGATGCTTCGATACAATTGTTTGTGCTCAAAGAACATCACTGGGTTTGGATCATTAATAGCTTCATTTAATAAACCTTTCGCATCAAATGGAAATGCAGGGTAAACCACCTTTAAACCTGGTGTTTTAGTAAACCAAGCCTCATTAGTTTGAGAATGAAATGGTCCCGCCTGAGTTCCGCCACCACAAGGCATTCGAACCACTACATCCGCTTTTTCCGACCATCTATAGTGTGATTTAGCTAACAAATTCACAATTGGATTAAATCCAGTAGAAACAAAATCGGCAAATTGCATTTCAACAATTGCTTTATAACCGTTTATTGATAATCCCATTCCAGCAGAAACTACTGCGCTTTCACAAATAGGCGTATTGATAATTCTATCCTTACCAAATAGGTCAACAAAACCATCAGTAATTTTGAATGCGCCTCCATATTCTGCAATATCTTGACCCATTATAACTAGATTACTATGTCGCTCCATCGACTGTTTTAACCCGGTTGAAATTGCATCAATTAAACGAATGTTTTCAGTGTCATTTGAATATTTAACCTCTTCAAAATCAAAGGTTTTGTAAACATCATTTAATTCATCATTATAACTTGCTTCAATTTCCGGTTCTGCATTAGCAAGAACCAAACTTTCATCGATAATAGCGGTAATTTCGGTATGAATTTCGTTATCATAATCGGAAGTTAAAATTCCATTATCCGTTAAAAACTTCTTGTAATTATCAACTGGATCTTTGATTGCCCATAAATCCATTAACTCCTGAGGAACGTATTTTGTTCCACTCGCCTCTTCATGTCCACGCATTCTAAAAGTTTTGAATTCTAATAAAATAGGTCTTGGATTATCAATCATTGAAGCTTTTAATTCTGAAACTAAATTGTAAACTTCTAAAATATTATTACCGTCCACAATGTGACTTTCCATTCCGTAACCAATTCCTTTATCGGCTAAATTCTCACAACGATATTGTTCATTAGTAGGTGTTGAAAGTCCGTAACCATTATTTTCAATGACAAATAAAACAGGTAATTCCCATACAGATGCAATATTTAACGCTTCATGGAAATCACCTTCAGAAGTTGCACCTTCCCCAGTAAAAACAGCAGTAATCTTTCCGTTTTTCTTTAATTTATTGGCCAAAGCTATTCCATCTGCAACACCTAATTGCGGACCTAAATGCGATATCATTCCAATAATGTGATAATCCTGGGTTCCAAAGTGAAAACTTCGATCACGACCTTTAGTAAAGCCATTTGCTTTTCCTTGCCATTGAGAAAATAAACGATATAAAGGTATGTCTCTTCCAGTAAAAACACCTAAGTTTCGGTGCATTGGAAGGATGTATTCGTCTTTGTCTAAAACTGCAGTAATTCCAACAGATATTGCCTCTTGACCAATTCCAGAAAACCATTTAGAGACTTTTCCTTGTCGAATAAGTTTCAACATTTTCTCCTCTATTAATCTTGGTTTTAATATTCTTTTATATAAATCTAATAAAGTTTCATCGGATAAATTCTTTCTATCGAAATTCATTTTTTGAGGTTTTTAAAGGTTCTCAAAAGTATAAAAAAATAACAGAAATGCCTCGAATTGTTATATTTTTTTAGATTGATAAATAAATTAAAATCTACAACGGAAAAAAATCTTTACATTTGTATTCACAAGGGTTAAACCCTAATTAACAACAAAATTTGATACTATGCAAAACATTCCTAGTGTTGACTTGCGTGATTTCCTTTCGGGTGAACCGGAACGTAAACAAAGATTTGTAAATGAAATCGGAAAAGCATTCGAAGAAATTGGATTCGTTGCTTTAAAAGGTCATTTTTTAGATGACCAATTAGTTGATGAACTGTATGGTGAGATCAGAAATTTTTTCTCACTTCCCTTAGAAACTAAATACAGCTATGAAATCCCTGGAATTGGCGGACAAAGAGGCTATGTTTCTTTTGGTAAAGAACATGCTAAAGGACGTAAAGAAGGAGATTTGAAAGAATTTTGGCACTTTGGTCAATATGTTGAAAAAGGATCGAAGTATGCACAAGAATATCCTGATAATGTAGTAGTTAAAGAATTACCAAGATTTAACGAAGTGGGTAAAGATGCCTACCAAATGTTAGAAAAAACAGGTATTTATGTATTACGAGCTTTAGCATTACATTTAGGTTTAGAGGAGTATTATTTTGACCAATACGGCTACAATGGAAACTCTATTTTAAGACCAATTCACTACCCTCCTATTACTTCTGAACCGGAAAATGCAATTCGTGCGGCAGCTCATGGTGATATCAATTTGATTACGCTATTAATGGGTGCTCAAGGCAAAGGACTTCAAGTTCAACGTCATGATGGTACTTGGATAGATGCAGTTGCTGAACCTGACGAATTAGTAATAAATGTTGGCGATATGTTATCACGTCACACCAATAATAAATTAAAATCGACTATTCACCAAGTAGTCAATCCTCCACGTGAATTATGGGGAACTTCAAGATATTCCATTCCATTTTTTATGCACCCAGTGAGCGAAATGCGTTTGGATTGCTTGGAAAGTTGCATTGATTCAGAAAATCCTAAACTTTATGATGATATCACAGCAGGTGATTTCTTACATGAAAGACTGATTGATTTAGGATTAATAAAAAAGTAATAATTTCAAAATACTAATTAAAGTACGGATTAACTAATTCGTACTTTATTTTTTAAATGTAGTTTACATGGATTTTAAAGACCAATTAAAAAACTTATTTCCTGACCATATTCCATTACCTGAGGAGGAACAAATTAGCGAGAATAAAGAACTTTGGATTCAAGACGAGCCAATGATTTGTAAATTTGAAAAGAGAAAAGGAAAACCTACCACAATTATTGAAGGTTATAATGGTTCAGATGAAGACTTCAAAATATTGGCAAAAGAATTAAAAACAAAATTAAGTGTTGGAGGAAGTTTTAAAGACGATTCCATCATTATTCAAGGAGATTACCGTGATAAAATCATGACGATCCTTAAAGATAAAGGATTTAAAGTAAAACGTGTTGGCGGTTAAATTGATTACCATTTTAAACAAAAATAGATGATACAAGCATCAGAATTAATTCTTAATCCAGACGGAAGTGTTTACCATTTAAACCTTAAACCAGAGCACATTGCCCACGATATTATTTTTGTAGGAGATCAAAATCGAGTCGAGAAAATATCAAGTCTATTTGACACTATTGAATTTTCATCCCAAAAAAGAGAATTTAAAACGCATACAGGAACATTAAATGGAAAAAGAATATCTGTAATCTCAACTGGAATAGGCCCTGACAATATTGACATTGTGATGAACGAATTGGATGTTTTGGTAAATATTGATTTAAAAACACGCCAATCAAAATCAACTTTAACATCATTAAATATTGTAAGAATTGGTACTTCAGGTTCATTACAAGCTGATATTCCAGTGGATAGTTTTGTGATGTCAACATACGGATTAGGTTTAGATAACATGCTTCGCTCTTATTTAATTGAAGGTATTTCAAATACAATAATGGAAGAGTCGTTCATCAATCATACTAAATGGGATTTAAGAAAAGGAAGCCCTTACGCTATTTCATGTTCTGAAAAATTAGAGCAACTTATCGAAAGCGATAAAATCTATAAAGGCATAACTGCAACAGCTGGAGGATTTTATGGTCCGCAGG
This sequence comes from Flavobacterium sp., assembly GCA_021740105.1. GTDB lineage: Bacteria > Bacteroidota > Bacteroidia > Flavobacteriales > Flavobacteriaceae > Flavobacterium. Next base: position 38,794 of record JAIPAM010000002.1, on the reverse strand, counting down.
GACGTGTCTTAAGGTTAGGTATTCAAGATGAAAATTTGAATTCTAAAATGGATAACTTCCTATTTGAAGGAAATAGAATTACCAATTTGGAAATGGAAACAGCCGCCATTTATGGACTTTCAAAACTTTTAGGCCATAATGCGTTGTCATTAAATGCTATAATTGCCAATCGTGCAACTGGAACTTTTAGCAAAGATCCTTACAAAGCCGTTGATGAATTGATAAAATATACCTTAGATAAATTGACGAAGTAATTATTTACCATTCAATATTTGGTTTACCTTTAATTTTTAAATAACTATTTGCCTGACTAAAATGCTTATTTCCGAACCATTTTCCTTGATTGGCACTCATTGGAGAAGGATGACCAGACTCTAAAACAAGGTGTTTGCTTCTATCAATTTTCAAACCTTTCTTTTGAGCAAAATTTCCCCAAAGTAAAAAAACCACATTTTCTTTTTTGTCAGAAATCAGTTGGATTACAGCATCAGTAAATTGATTCCAATTTAAGTGTTTGTGACTATTTGGTTTGTCTTTTTGTACCGTTAAAGCAGCATTCAATAACAAGACCCCTTGTTTTGCCCATCGTTCTAAATTACCAGAAGTTGGCATAAGCAATACATCGAAATCTAAATTAATTTCTCTGAAAATATTTTTTAAAGACGGGGGGATTTTAACGGAATCTTTCACGGAAAAACAAAGTCCGTTAGCTTCTCCTTCACCATGATAAGGATCTTGTCCAATAATTACCACTTTTAAATTTTCAAAACTGCAATAATCAAAAGTAGAGAATATCAATTCTTTGGGTGGATAACAAGTATTTTTAGAATATTCATCATCAACTGAATTCATTAAATCAATGAAATAAGGTTGGTTTATTTCCTCACATAATAATGATTTCCACGAAGAATTTAAATTGATTTCCATAAAATAATAAAAATCAAATGTACAAAATCGGATTGTGATTATACTAAATTTAATTGCTTCAACAAACATTAAAACTTTATAAATCCAATAGTAATTGAATGGTAATTACGTATTTTTGCAATGTTAAATTTTCTAAAAAACAATGATCAACATTAACGAAAAAACGATTAATGACTTACAATTTCCAACAATATTAGAAACTCTTTCTACTATTTGTAATACTGATATTGGTAAGCAAAAAGCATTGGAAATCAAGCCTTTTAATGAAAAAGTGGAATTGATGGAGTCTTTATTGCAAACTTCGGAATACGTTTCTTCATTTCAAAATAACAATGCAATTCCAAATCATGGTTTTGAAGTAATCAATCATGAAATTAAATTTTTGTACATTGAAGATAGTTTTTTAGAAGTTGGAAGTTTTAGAAAAATCGCCAATATCTCCATTACGGTGAACACGCTTTTGTTGTTTCTTAAAAAGTTTGATGAGTATTATCCCAATTTAAATAAACGAGCAAGTAAAGTTGAATACACTAAAGAGATAATTGCTTTAATTGAGGACGTGGTTGATAAATATGGAGAAATAAAAGACAATGCTTCAGTTGATTTATTGAATATTCGTAGAAATATGAATTCAGTAAGAGGAAAGGTAAATCAGAGTTTTGGAATTGCCTTAACACAATACAATTCACTTGGCTATTTGGATGATATCAAAGAAAGTTTTGTTCAAAATCGTAGGGTTTTAGCAGTTTTATCGATGTACCGAAGAAAAGTTAAAGGCTCTATTTTAGGTAGTTCCAAAACAGGAAGTATTGCCTATATAGAACCCGAAACAACTTTAAATTACTCTCGTGAGTTAAGTAATTTAGAATATGAAGAAAAAGAAGAAATCACTAAGATTCTTAAGTATTTAACTGATAGAATCCGTCCCTATTTATCATTAGTCATAGAATATCAAGAGTTTTTAAGTGATATTGATGTTACCGCTGCCAAAGCAAAATATGCAGTAAAAATAAATGCCATTTTACCAACAATTACTGAAGAACGGAGGCTGTTTTTTAAAGAGGCCTTCCATCCTATTTTATATTTAAACAATAAAGAAAATAAACTGGTTACTTACCCACAAACAATAGAATTAGAATCTAATAATAGGATTATTGTTATTTCTGGGCCAAATGCTGGTGGTAAAACCATTTCTTTAAAAACAGTGGGATTACTCCAATTAATGTTACAATCAGGGATGTTGATTCCTGTTCATGAACGAAGCGAAACTTTTTTATTCGATAGAATTTTGACTGATATTGGTGACAACCAATCCATAGAAAATCATTTGAGCACCTACAGTTATCGATTGAAAAACATGAATTATTTTCTAAAAAAATGCAACAGCAAAACCTTGTTTTTAATTGATGAATTTGGAACCGGTTCTGATCCGGAATTGGGTGGCGCTTTAGCTGAGATTTTCTTAGAAGAGTTTTACCATCGGGAAGCGTTTGGAATAATTACAACTCATTATTCTAATTTAAAAATACTGGCAAACGAATTACCTTTTGCTATGAATGCCAATATGCTTTTTGATGAAAAGTCGCTGGAACCAATGTACAAATTAGTTTTAGGACAAGCTGGAAGTTCTTTTACATTTGAGGTTGCCCAAAAAAATGGAATTCCTTTTGGTTTGATTAATCGAGCAAAAAAGAAAATCGAAGGTGGAAAAGTCCGCTTTGATAAAACGATTGCGACCCTTCAAAAAGAGCGTTCCAAAATGGAAAAAACTTCACAAAATTTAAAAGAAGAGGAATTGAAAGCTCGTGAAGAAGGGAAGAAAATGGAAAATATTAATGTCAAAATAAAACAGAAATTAGAAAGTTATCAGGAATTATATGATAGCAATCAAAAGTTAATTTACATAGGACAGAAGATTGATGATTTGGCTTCGAAATATTTTAATAGGAAGAATAAAAAAGAATTGGTCGCAGAGTTTTTGAAAATTATTGAAATTGAAAATTCGAAAAGAATTAAAATTTCAACTAAGGAAGTCAAAGCAATTGCTGAAAAGAAAAAAGAAGTAATACAGGAAGTTACTGAAAAAGTAGAAATCATTCGTGCCGAGAAGAAAGAAAAGAAGATTAAAGCTAATTTAGTGATTGAAAAGCCGAAACCCGTTTTGAAAGTTGGTGATCGAGTGAGAATGTTTGATGGAAAATCTATCGGAACGATTGATAAGATAGAAAAAAATAAAGCATTAGTAAATTACGGAGTTTTTACCTCTACTGTAAATTTGGAAGCTTTAGAATTTGTAGAATCCAAGAAAAATTAGTTTATATGATAGCATTCCCGGAAGGTAAAAAGATAATCTTATTTGATGGTTTTTGCAATTTATGCAAATCATCAGTACTGTTTGTTATAAAACACGATAAGAAAGATGTTTTTCGCTTTGTTGCCTTACAATCGGATTTAGGTAAAGAAATTGTTAATCATATTGGATTGTCAACAAAACATATTGATAGCGTTATAGTTTATGAACCTGGGATTTCTTATAACTATAAATCGGCTGCAGCAATTGAAATAGCCAAAGATTTAGGAGGGGTTTTTCATTTTGGTACCCTTTTCAGAATAATACCTACAGGTTTGCGTAATATGCTTTATGATTATGTAGCAAAAAATCGTTATTTGTGGTATGGCAAAAAAGAAACTTGTTTGGTTCCTACAGAAGAAATTAAATCTAAATTTATTTATTAAAAAAAACTCCTCAATTGCTTGAGGAGTTTTTTATTTAGAAACTAAGTTTATTAGTTTTTAATAATCTTTTTAGTTACAGAACCTTTATCAGAAGTGATGTTCATCATGTAAACTCCTGAAGATAAATCAGAAATATTTACTTGAACATTGGTTACATCAGTAAAAGAATTTTGTTTAACAACTCTTCCGTTTAAATCAGAAATTGAAATTGCATTAACTAAAACATTTTCTGAATTAGAAATGGTAATAAAATCATTTGCTGGATTTGGAGAAACAGAGAATGAAGTAATCACATTATCAAAAGTAGTGTTGTCTAATAAAGAATCAGTACCGGTTGCTTTTATAGTTAAATTGTCCATAACCATCGTTGCTGATGCTGAATTAGGTGCAGCTGTTGTATTTCCTGAAAATGCAATAAAATCAACTTCTGCAGGATCTGTAGCAGTAGCACTTCCAGTAACTGTTGCTCCAGTAGCTAAACCTGGTCCTTTAATGGTAACCAATCTAGTAGTAACATTGTAAGAAATTCCTACTCTACTGAAAGTGTTAGCAGGTAATTGAATTCCAGGAGCAGCAGCTAAACTATAACTGTAATTTCCAACAGGGTTTCCAGTTGGAGTTGAATAAGCAACTAAAAATAATTCTCTAGTAGCTGCTCTTACTGTAAAACCGGCAAGAACTTTATCACCAGCAGCATTAAAGATGTAAGCTCCAAAAGTATTTCTACTAGTACTTGTTCCAGCACCTGGATTTATATCCACTTCAAGTTCAATAATTTGATTCATAGATGTTCTAGATGACCAAAGTGCAGGTAAACCATCTTTCCATACAAAACGACTTCCTAAATCTCCATTAGGACCTTCTAATAATATTCCTTGACTAGCATTTCCTGTTGATACAATTTGAGCATTAGAAACACCTGCATTTGAAGTTGTTGTTGGAGGTGTACCATTGCTAGAAAATAAATAATAACTTCCTTGACCCGCTACAGCTCCGGTAATTTCATTAGAAATATTACCAACATTTAAAGAATTAAAATTTTCAGTTATTAAAACCTGTGCGTTTGAAAATAAAGGAAAAATAAATAAAGATAAAAGTAAAAGTTTTTTCATAAATAGTATTTTTAAAAGTTAATGATTAACAAATGTAAATAAAAATAAACTAAAATAAAATAATAAGAAATATTTTATTCTTCTTTCTCCCATTTACCAACGACAGAAGTTGCTAAGGCATTTCCTAAAACATTGGTTCCACTTCGAAACATATCACAAAAATGATCGATCGGTAGAATTAAAGCAATTCCCTCTATTGGAATATCAAACATACCACAAGTTGCAGCCACTACTACTAAACTTGCTCTTGGAACTCCAGCAATTCCTTTACTAGTAAGCATTAAAACAAAAAGCATAGTAAATTGAGTAGGTAAATCCAAGTGAATTCCATAGGCTTGAGCAATAAAAATACTTGCGAAAGTCATGTACATCATACTGCCATCAAGATTAAAAGAATATCCTAAGGGTAACATGAAGGATACAATTCTATCTTTAACACCGAATCGTTCTAATTCTTCTGTCAGTTTTGGAAAAACCGCTTCTGAACTAGTGGTGCTAAATGCAATTACTATAGGACTTACAATTCTTTTTAACAATAAACTCATTTTTGATTTTAAGAAAATATAACCAACTGCTACTAATAGTATCCATAATGTTGTTATTCCCACCATAAATGAACCGAAGAATTTGGCATAGGTCATTAATAAATCTCCAAAATCTCTAATTGCAAAAACTCCTGCAATAGCCCCAAAAACTCCAATTGGTGCAAACTTCATCACATAATTCACCATTTTCAAAACAATATGTGAAAGTTTATCTAATGCATTAACCACAGGTTTTGAATTTTCTCCAATTGCAGCTGCAGCCAATCCAAAGAAAATAGAGAAAATAACAATTTGCAGTATTTCATTACTCGCCATAGCTTCTACAATACTTTTTGGAATTATGTGTTCGATGAAATTTTGAGCTGAAAAAACCTGAGTTTTTTCAGTAACTTCACTAGCAGTATTTAAATCGATGTTGGATAAATTTAAACCTTCACCTGGAGTTAAAACATTTACCCAAAACATTCCTATTAATAACGAAACAAAAGAGGCAGTAAAAAACCAACCCATTGCTTTACCCCCAATTCTTCCAACAGCTTTAATATCTCCCAATTTTGCAATTCCTACAACTAATGTTGAAAATACTAAAGGAGAAATAATCATTTGTACTAAACGAATAAATACAGTAGCTAACAATTTTATATAACCACTAAATTCTTTTGCCCCTTCAGCCGAAAGATTATTATGAATAAAAATTCCAAGAATTCCTCCCAAAACCATTGCGATTAGAATTTGGAAAGTTAAATTGTTTTTCAAGGATTGTTTTGATGTTTCTTGCATGAATTGTATATTAATTATTTTACTTCTGATATATTTTATTTATCAAATAGAAATCGGCTAAAACCAATGCAGCCATAGCTTCAACTATAGGAACTGCTCGCGGAAGAACACAAGGATCATGACGTCCTTTTCCTTGTAATTCAACTATATTTCCTTGATTATCTAATACTTCTTGTTTCTGAATTAATGTGGCAACTGGCTTAAAAGCAACTCTAAAATAAATATCCATGCCGTTTGAAATTCCACCTTGAATACCACCCGATAAATTGGTTTTCGTTGTGCCGTCTGGATTGTACAAATCATTATGCTCACTTCCTTTCATTTGAGCTCCACAAAAACCACTTCCATATTCAAAACCTTTAACTGCGTTGATTGACAACATCGCTTTGCCTAAGTCGGCGTGTAATTTATCAAAAACAGGCTCACCTAAACCGATAGGTACATTTTGAATGACACAAGTAATTGTTCCACCAACGGTATCCCCGTCTTTTTTAGTCTCTCGAATTAATTGTTCCATTTTTGCAGCTGTTTCAGAATCTGGACAGCGCACAACATTAGATTCAATTTTTGAAAAATCTAAATTTTGATATGGTTTGTTTAAATAAATATCACCGATTGAGGAAACGAAAGCGTTGATTTTTATAGAAGGAATAATCTGTTTGGCAATTGCACCAGCTACTACTCTACTTGCCGTTTCACGAGCTGAACTTCTACCTCCACCACGATAATCACGAATACCATATTTTTTTTCATAAACATAGTCAGCATGACTTGGTCGATAGGTGTTTTTTATATCAGAATAATCTTGTGATTTTTGATCAGTATTTTGAATTAAAAATCCTATTGAGGTTCCTGTAGTTTTGCCTTCAAATATTCCGGACATAAATTGAATATTGTCCTCTTCTTTTCGTTGGGTTACAATTGAAGATTGTCCAGGTTTACGACGTGACATTTCTAGATTAATAGCGTCAAAATCCAACTTAATTCCTGAAGGACAACCCACAATAATACCGCCTAATGCTTCACCATGAGATTCACCAAAAGTGGTTAATTTAAATAGTTTTCCTATTGTATTACCTGACATATTAATCCGATTTTGAACAAATATAAGTTTTATAATTTGAAACCTAAAATATAAATTTTTAATAAGTAAAGAATTTTTTATACTTTAGCTTAATATATTTTAAAAACCAAATTATGAAAATTAAAATTCTATTATCGTTTGCAGTTTTAATAATGCTTTTTTCTTGTTCCTCAGATTCAGATACAGGATCAGATTCGACAACGCAAACTAATTATTTTCCATTAGCGCTGAGAAATTATTGGAAATACAGAGTTTTAACCAATGCTATTACTCAAACCGATTCTTTATATGTTTCTAATGATACTACTATAAACACTAAAGTTTATAAAAAATTTAAAACTAGAACTACTCCGATTGGTTTCTTTTCTAATTCTATGAATAAAAATGCGGTACGAATTGATGGTTACCGATTATTATTAACGGGTACTATAGGTTTTGATTTTGGTGCTGGTTTACCTATTAATTTATCACTTAATGATTACGTTATTTTCCAAGAAAACGCCACAAATAACCAAGAATTAGGGAGTGTTACAGGTGTTATCAATCAAACCGTTGGAAATTACCCTTTGGTTATTAATTACACTTTAAAGTCAACTAATATTGAATCCTTACCGACTTTCTCTTCAAACGGACGCGTTTACACCGATGTAAAGAAAATAAAGACTGTGTTAAATGCTAGAATCACTACAAGTTTAACAGTTACAGGAGTTCCATTTCCAGTTGTTGTAAGTATTTTGGATACTCAGGATGTGGTAACCTCCTATCAATATTATTCGAAAGCTATTGGAAATGTTTATACCAATACCACAATTAACTACCGTTTAAATGCACTTCCAACCGGAATTACACTTCCAATACCTACTACTGGAAATCAAACTCAGGAAGAATTTTTACAAACTTATGTTGTAAGTAATTAAAAATAATATAAAAAAACACAATAGCTATCAAAGTGTTGCGTTATGAATTTGTAATCTAAATTTATCACTTATGAAAAATCTATTTGTTTGTTCGTTATTATTATTGGGTATTTCTTCTTTATCTGCACAAGATATTTCCGATCATTCTATTGGTTTACGTTTAGGCTCAAATAGAGGATTTGGAACTGAAATTTCCTATCAAATGAAATTAAATTCTGAAAATAGAGCTGAATTTAATTTGGGTTGGAGAAGCAGTAACAGTATAAGTGCTATTAAATTAAATGGGTTGTACCAATGGGTTTGGTCACTTGAACAAGGATTTAATTGGTATGCTGGTGTTGGTGGAGGATTAGGAAGCTTTTCAAATAGCACTCCCAATGGTGATAGCGGTACTTTTATTTTTGCAGCTGGCGATATTGGAATTGAATACAATTTCGACTTTCCTCTTCAAGTATCTTTAGATTTAAGACCTGAAATTGGCGGTAATGGTTATTTTGAAAATAGTTTTGGAACAGATATCGCTTTAGGTCTACGATATAAATTCTAATTTAACTATTTCTTATTAAGAACGTCAATATATAAATTTTCATATAAAGTGACTATTTTCTTAATATCAAACTGTGTCGCGGTTTTTGAGGCATTTGATTTAAACTCCAACAAAGTTTTTTCGTTATCTAAAATTTTGATGGCGTTCTGAGCCATTTCTTCTGTATTACCAACCTCACTTAAATAGCCAGAAATTCCATCAAAATTTACTTCAGGAAGTCCTCCAGTATTACTAGAAATTACTGGAACGCCCCAAGCCATTGCTTCTAATGCAGCCAATCCAAAACTCTCCGTTTCCGAAGGCAATAAAAACAAATCGGTAAAACTTAGTATTTTATCAATTTCATTGCTATTGCCAAAGAAGATAACTTTATCTGAAATTCCCAATTTATAACACAAACTTTCGGCAACTTCCTTTTCAGGACCGTCACCAACCATCATCAGCTTTGAAGGTATTTTCTGTTGAATTTTGTAAAAAATTTCAATCACATCTGGAATACGTTTCACCTTTCTGAAATTACTAATGTGAGTAATAATTTTCTCATTTTCATTCGCCATCACAGAACGATTAGATGCTATCTTAGAAATATTTTTTATTTTATCTAATTCAATAAAATTTGGAATAACATGAATGTCTTTTTTTATTTCAAATAAAGAGTACGTTTCCTCTTTTAAATTTTGAGAAACCGAAGTAACCACATCCGATTTATTGATGCTAAAAGTAACGGCAGTTTTGTAAAATGGATGTTTACCAACAAGGGTAATATCTGTTCCATGCAGAGTTGTTACCATAGGGATTTTTATTCCTTCAGATTTCAACATTTGTTTTGCCATATAGCCAGCATAGGCATGTGGAATAGCATAATGAACGTGAAGTAAATCAATTTTATGAAGTTTTACCATATCAACTAATTTGCTTGACAAAGCCAATTCATAAGGTTGATAATGAAATAATGGATACTCTGGAACATTCACTTCGTGATAATGGACATTGGCATTTAATAGCTCTAATCGAACTGGCTGACTGTAGGTAATAAAATGAATTTCATGTCCTCGTCTTGCCAACTCCAATCCTAATTCGGTAGCAACTACGCCACTTCCGCCAAATGTAGGATAACAAACTATAGCTATTTTCATTGTATTAATTTAGAAAAACGAAAGTAACAAAAATTGGGTTGAGATTAATTAAACTTTAGTTAAATAAAATAAATTATTTAACGATAGCTTCATAAATTACCTTTTGAATATCTTCACGAATATTCTCTTTGGATAATTTATTAACGGTGCTTTCAGGGAAAGTTCTATTGGATAAAAAGACATAAACAATTTCATTTTCAGGATCAGCCCAAGCTATAGTTCCTGTAAATCCAGTATGACCGAAACTAATCATTGGTACACAACCACAAGTTGGTCCAGGGTTTGATAATTGGGGTTTATCAAAACCGAGTCCTCTCCTATTTCCTTCTTTACAAAAATAGCAAGTATTAAAATCGTCAAAAGTTTTTGATGAAAAGTAACTCACATTACCATAGTTTCCTTTTTGCAAAAACAGTTGCATCATTTTAGCAACATCCATTGAATTAGAGAATATACCTGCATGACCACCTACTCCACCTTCCATAGCAGCTTCCATATCATGCACGTATCCTTGAATTTTTTGGTGTCTAAAATAGTTGTCAATTTCTGTTGGAGGAATTTTACTTTTTTCGAATTTATTCAATGGATTATACTTTGTATTGTTCATTCCAAGTGAATTATAAAAATTCCCAGCACTTAATTCATCCAATGTTTTTCCCGTTATTGTTTCTAAATACTCTTTCAAAATAATAAAAGTAAAATCGCTGTATCTGTATTCTTTTTTTAATGATAACTTACTGTCGACAATCATTTGCATTATGGTATCGTGATAATCATTTCTCATATATAGACTGTCTGCCACTTTTTTAGAAAATTGATTGTTGCTAGTTTTACTATAATATTTAGCTAAAGGTATTTTTGAACTATCCAGTGTCGCTTTGTAAAAAGGAATCCATGCTTGAAATCCTGCATAATGAGAAAGGAGATTTTTGAACGATATGTTGGCTTTATCAGAATTCTTAAACATTGGTAACATGTCACCCAATTTTGAATCTAGATTCACCTTATTTTTATCGTACAATTGCATTACATTTGGAAGAGTAGAAATAATTTTTGTCATTGATGCTACATCGTAAACGTCAGTATTTTCTACCTTTTCTGTATTTTCGTAAGTGTGGTATCCAAAAGCTTTTTGATAAATAACTTTTCCCTTTGTGGCTACCAAAATTTGCAATCCTGGAGTCATTTTATTATCAATTGCTTTATTTGCCAAAGCATCAATTTTAGATAGTATTTGAGGATTCATTCCCACATTTTCTGGAGTTGAAAAACCCAATCGATTCAACTTTTCGGTTGATAAACCTTGATTTACTTTAAAATTATCACCTATTGATACTGGCAACTTTCCTTTTGCTTCTATTGCTCCGAATAATATTTCAGCTGAAACTTCTTGCGAAATGTCACTATTTTGATACGAAACCACCACAGATTCAATATCATCAAAATTAGTAACGGGCAATAAGGAATAGGGTTTGGTGAAAACGTCCAAAATCACATTGTTCTTCTTAGCTATTTCTTGTAACCAAAGTAATTCTGTTTCAGTAAAATCTTGTTTTTTCCATGCTTTATCTGATTTGTGAAAACCAACAATAACCGTATTGTAATTACTTAATTTTACATTTAAACTATCGATATTGTCACTAGTAACTTCATTAATTTCTGTGTACTTTTTTAAGGTAGTAACAAATTTACTATTGTTATCATCTCCTAATTTAACGTAAGCTATTTTATTATTTTCTAATGCTTTTATCGGTAAAATAGTATTCTTATTTTTAATAACAGTTATTGCATTTTCATACAATTGATACTGTAAAGCATCATTTGAACTTGGATAAATATCGTTAACTAGATTCTCAGTTGGAATCGCTTTGTAATTATTAAGGCCCGCAAAATATTTGTATCTTAGAATTTTCTTTACCGATCTTGCCAATCGATATTCTGAAATTAATCCATTTTGATAAGCCATACCAATTTTCTCGATGGCCGCAGGTACATTTTCCGAGAACAACAAAATGTCATTTCCAGCTAAAAATGCTTCTAAATCAATATCTCCAGGAGCCAATGGAACTCCATCTTCTTTTTTATAATTACTTGCCCCTTTCATGTTTAATGCATCAGTAAAAACCAAACCTTCAAAACCCAATTGATTTTGTAAAATATTGGTAACCACATTATAGGATATGGAAGTTGGATAATTAATTCTTGGTTCTAAGCTAGGAACACTTAAATGAGCCACCATTACGGAAGCTAAACCTTCATTAAATAATTTTTTATAGGGATAAAATTCCACGTCATTAATTCTTTCTTTTGAAAAAGATACGTTGGGTAATGATAAGTGAGAATCCGCTTCAGTATCACCATGACCTGGAAAATGTTTACCAGTGGAGAAAACGCCTTGACTTTGAAAGCCTTTCATTAATGCTAAGGCACTTTGTGTTACATTTTCCTTGTTTTCACCGAAAGATCGGAAACCAATTATTGGATTTTTAGGATTGGTATTGATATCTAATACTGGAGCAAAATTAAAATGAATTCCTAATCTTTTGCTTTCTAGTCCCATTTTAGAACCTACTTTTTCAATGAATTTGGTATCACGAATTGCGCCCAAAGTCATGTTCCATGGGTATTTATAAGTAGAATCCAAACGCATACTTAAGCCCCATTCTGCATCAATACCAATAAACAAGGGTAATTTTGATTTTGATTGGTATCTGTTGGTTAAATTGGCTTGGCGAACTGGCCCCCCTTGAAAGAATATCAATCCCCCTATTTTTGATTCTTTAATCAATTTATCAATGGAATTAACATGAATCGAATCTTTATTGGAATAGGCAGCAACCATAAATAACTGACCTACTTTTTCATTAAAAGTCATTTGATTGTAAACGCTATCTACCCATTTTTCCTCTTTATCAGATTCTTCAAAGAAAGGATTTTTAGTATGTTTTCTATCAATTTGTAATTCGGATTCAAAGTCATTAGCAACAGTATTTTTTGAATTTAAATGTTTGGTTGAAGAACATGAAAAAACAAATACTAGTAAGAATAAAACTACAATAGGAATGAATTGAGTTGGTTTCATTTATTTCTATTAAAAAAAGCGACTGTGCCAGCTATCCATCGCAGGAACTTCCCACGATTCATTATACTCAGCGATATTATTTATAAGGTTATTAAAGACAATTGTATTTTCAGTAACCGCTTTGTCTTTGGCCATTTTTTTGAAATCTATCAAAGTTTTATGCGCTACGTGTTCCCCTAGTTTGAAGGTAACATTCATTTTATCCAACAAATCTACATTGTATTTTTGTTCCAAATCTTGAATAAATCGAACGGAAGAATCTATTGAACAGCCGGTAGCCATTTGAATTTCTTGATTGACCGCAAGTATAATAAAACGATTGTATTTCAATTGGTAGGAAGCTTCAAGTCCGGTGCCATGAGCAGCCCAATTTTCTATGAAATCTTTTAAAACAATTTCAATTTCAACAATTTCTTCATCAGAAAATTTTCTATTGGATTGGTAGATCCAAATTTTAGATTCCTCAGGTAAATTTTCAAATGGAATATACATGATATTTTTTTATAAGTCTTGGGCGTTAGCAATCAATTCGGCAATGTCCATCACTTTAACTTCACCTTCTTTTTCTTTATTCTTTATTCCATCAGTTAACATGGTATTGCAAAATGGACAACCAGTAGCAATAATATCAGGATTGGTATTTAATGCATCTTCAGTTCTTTCGATATTAACTTCTTTATTTCCAGCTTCAGCATCTTTAAACATCTGAGCACCACCAGCACCACAGCACAATCCATTTGCCTTTGAGCGTTTCATTTCAACCAATTCAGCATCTAATTTATCAATCAAATCTCTAGGTGCTTCATAAATAGAATTGGCTCTTCCTAAATAGCAAGGATCATGGAAAGTAATTTTCTTGCCGTTAAATTGTCCGCCTTCAATAGTTAAACGACCGTCATTTAATAGCGATTTCAAAAATTCTGTATGATGAATAACTTCGTATTTTCCGCCTAACTCGGGATATTCATTTTTTAAAGTATTGAAACAATGTGGACACGCAGTTACAATTTTCTTTGCTTCATAAGCATTTAGAACTTCAATATTCATCATGGCTTGCATTTGAAAAAGAAATTCATTTCCAGCACGTTTAGCAGGATCACCTGAACAACTTTCTTCAGTTCCTAGAACAGCAAAAGAAACATTCGATCGATTTAAAATCTTTACGAATGCTTTTGTAATTTTCTTAGCTCTATCGTCGAAACTACCTGAACAACCTACCCAAAATAATACTTCGGGTTGTTTGCCTTGAGCAAGCATTTCTGCCATTGTTGGAACAACTAAATTTTCTGACATATTCAAATTATTATTTTATCAACTAATAAATTATCTATTATTATACGTGATGTTCGTCATCAAAAACTTGAATGACTGCTTCTTTTTCAACTAAATCAGTGAATTTTCCTCTGAATCTTGTTGCTTTAACTAAATGATTATCAACCCAATGATAATTACCACCACGTGGTTTTCCCATTACCATACTGTGGTATTTAAATCCGTGTTGTTTCAACCAAGTTTCAGTATAATCTCTATGTTCTTCTGTACGTGAAGTGAAAAAACAAATAATGTGGCCTTCATCGTACCATTTATTTAATGTAATTAATGCATCTGGATAAACACCCGCAGTAAGCATTCTTTCAGGTTCTTCATTTGGAATGTCATCACATATGGTACCGTCTATATCAATTAAATAATTCTTTACTCCTTCTGCTAATATTGGGCTTATAGTTTGACCATTTTCTGAAGCGGATATTAATTTCTTGTCTAATTTTTCCAAACTCATTTTGTTGTTGTTGTTGTTATTGTTGTTGTTTTGTAGTTATATAATCTTTGCATTATTCCTCTTTCCAATTCAATCGATCTTGTTGATTGTATTGCCACGGAGCACCATTATTTTCAATATTACTCATCATATTATTTAAAGACATTGGTGCGGCGCTTTGTTCCATTACTAAATACCTTCGCATATCCATTATAATAGACAATGGGTTGATATTTACCGGACATTCTTCAACGCAAGCATTACAGGAAGTACAAGCCCAAATTTCTTCAGATGAAATGTAATTATTTAAAAGGGTTACATTATCTGGAATGAATACGCCTTTATTTTTATCGATATTGTTCCCCACTTCCACTAAACGGTCTCTTGTGTCCATCATTATTTTTCGTGGAGATAATTTTTTTCCTGTTTGATTTGCTGGACAAACAGAGGTGCATCGTCCACATTCCGTACAAGTATAAGCGTTTAGTAATTGTACCCAATTAAAATCTTGAACGTCACTAGCACCAAATTTTGAAGGTACTGTACTTTCGTCTATTGGAGCTGCAGCAAATGGATCAGCGTTTGGATCCATCATTAATTTTACTTCTTTTGTAACCGATTCTAAATTATCAAATTGGCCAGCAGGATTTAAATTGGCATAATAAGTATTAGGGAAGGCCAATAAAATATGAAGGTGTTTAGAAAAATAGAGGTAATTCAAGAATACTAATATCCCTATAATGTGTAACCACCAAAATGATCTTTCTAATAGGAAAACAGCTTGTATTGAAAGACCTTCGAAAATAGGTAAAAGGAATTGAGAAATTGGAAACGAACCAGCTTTAATATAATGATCAAAACCACCTGCCACATTTTGCAAATGTAAATCGGCAGCATTCATTAATAAAAAGAGTGACATTAATACAATCTCAAAATACAATATATAATTGGCATCGGTTTTTGGCCAACCTTTTAAATCGTTGTGAATAAATCGGTTTAGTTTTATAACATTTCTTCTAATGTAGAAAATAATCACCGCAACCAACACCAAGAATGCCAAAATTTCAAATGAACCAATTAGGAAATTATAAACAGTCCCTAAACCAGAAAATATTCTGTGCGTTCCAAAAAGACCATCAATAATAATTTCAAGAAATTCAATATTGATGATTACAAATCCAACATAAACTATAATGTGAAGAATTCCAGCAATTGGTCTTTTAACCATTTTAGATTGTCCAAGAGCAATCATGGCCATATTTTTCCATCTAAGGGAAGGATTATCTGAACGATTTACCTCTTGACCTAATTTTATGTTCCTGATTATTTTTCTAATATTAATAGTAAAAAAACCAAAACCTAAAACTAAAATAATTGCAAATAATAAGTTTACTAATCCCATAAAGATTTAGTTTTTAACGTTTTTAATAGAATCGGTTAGGTTTTTATAAGGCTTGTTTTTCTTGCCAAATAAGGAAATATTAATATATCTGGTTGGGTTTAACCTTAAATCTTGTAATAGCAATTCCAATTCTTTTGAAGTTTTTTCTAAATTGTTATACAAGGCATCATCTTTAACAATTTTACCTAGAGAACCTTTTCCAGACTGAACGTCATTCATAATTTTGTCAACGTTAGAAAGTGTTTTTTCTAAATCATTAACCACTTTTGTAAGGTTGGCTTTTGATAATGAATCTGATATTTTAGAAAAATCAGTTGATACTTTATTTAAGTTGGAAAATGTTTTATCAATATTACCTTTATTATTTGATAATATTGAATTGGCATTTTCTACTACCGAATTAAAACCTTCGATAGTTTTGTTCAAGTTAGAAATACTGTTTTTTAAATTCTCTTTAGATTTTGCATCTAATACTTCATTTAAATTGGTTAAAAGCAAATCAGCATTTACAACCATCTTTTCTATTTTTTGTTGTAAAGGTGCCAATTTATCACTTACTAAATCAGTTAACCCTTTCTTTACAGTACTAGTTAAAGTATCTCCGCTTACAGCTAATGTTTTGTCATTAAAATTAGGAATAATTTGTAGCTGTTTACCTGCAATTAATCCAGGTTCATAAATAGCTACCACACTCGATTTTGAAAAAGGGAAATCATTTTTAATTTGGAGTTGGACTAAAATTTCACCATTAGGTTGGAGTTTTATTCCTGCTACTTGACCTACAACAAGTCCATTAATAGTAATTGGTGCAGTTTCTGCTAATCCTTCAACATTTTGATATACAACATAAAATGTTTTGTAATTATTAAGTATGTCTTTGCCTTTTAAATAACTATAACCCCAAATGAATAAGGAGATAGATGCAATAACTAATATGCCGGCTTTAATTTCTTTAGTGATTTTCAATTTCAGATATTTTGTACAAATTTAAAATAAAACTTTGGTAATACAGAATTATTTAACTGCATCTTTTAAGGGAATTGACTTCCCATTTTTAAGCGCTACAATAAAGGCTGAATTATATCCTTTTAATTTGGCTTCAGTCAAATATTTCTTAGTTTCCTCATAATTAAAGGAGGTTCCATAGAAATATTTATTAATGGTGCCTGTTTCCTCAATTTCGATATTTTTTAGTCCTTTGAAATTACTAGGATCTAAATCCATTTTTTTACTACTAGCTGCTATTTGAACTTTAAAAACCAATCCAGATTCATTGCTAATTTCTTTTTTTGGATCTTTTTTAATTACTTCATCCACTTTCACCGTTTCCTTTTTTGTTGGAACTGTTGAGTTGGTAAGTGGCTTATCTACTATTTTTCTAGAAGGACGATTGTCTTCAGAATACCCATCACCGTTTCCAAAATATTCTTTTTTATAACTAATTATTGCCTGAGCAATTGCATTAGCAATATCATTTTGACCTTCCTCAGAATCTAAAATAGCACCTTCAACAGGATTTGAAACAAAGCCAGTTTCTATCAAAACTCTAGGCATGTAAGCTTTATGAAGAACCATGTAAGGAGCTTGTTTCACACCTCCACCTCTAATTTTTTTTCCAATTCTAGCAAACTCATCTTCGACTTTAGCAGCAAGGGCAATACTATTATTAAGATAATCCTCCTGCATTAATGTTAATCCTATTAATGTTTCCGGAGAACTAGGGTCGTAACCATTGTATTTTTGTTTATAATCTTTCTCTAATGTGACCACCTCATTCTCATTTTTAGCGACCGCTAAACTAGAAGCATTTTTGGTCATCCCCATTACATAAGTCTCGGTACCATCAGCGACAGTATTTTTATTGGCGTTGCAATGGATAGAAACAAAAATATTAGAGTCGACTCTATTGGCAATATTGGCACGTTCAACTAATCCAATAAAAACGTCTGTTTCTCGAGTATAATTCACCTCAAAATTGGGTTGATCTTCTAATATTTTTCCTACTTTTAAAACAATTGCTAATGAAATATTCTTTTCAATATGTCCATTATAAACTGCTCCAAAATCGTGATCACCATGACCTGCATCTAAAGTAACTTTAAATTTATTACTCTGACTATATCCGGATAATGTCAATACGAGCAATCCAATAATTGATAAGACTTTTATTTTATTCTTTATATTCATAAACTTATTAAGTTAATTTTATTATATCCTTTAGATTATAAATCTAATATTTGATTATTTTTGACCAAAATTTATGTGTAGTTTTGAAAATTGAAAAACTCAACCTAGATTTTACAAAAATAGCATTTAAACCTTTGTATACAAACTTATTTAATATCGTTTTATTAGCATTTTTCCTAACAATAGGATCAAACAAATCTTACTCCCAAGATTTACCTAAAAAACCTATTGAAATTAAAGCAAAACAAAACACTGAAATTACAAAGAGTAACGAAAAAGGAATTGCAATTCGTTCCGATTCCATAAAAAAAGATACCATAAAACCTAAAAAACCTCTTTTAGAATCTAAAATAAAAAGGACGGCTGTTGGTTATGAAAAGATAAACCAGAAGAAAAAGCAAATGACTTTGTATGATAAAGCAGAGCTGTACTATCAAGATATAGAATTGAAATCAGGAATTATAGTTTTGGATTATGAAAAAAATGAAATTTATGCAGGCCGTATAAAAGACTCGACAGGAAATTATACTCAGCTTCCTGTTTTTAAACAAGGTTCGAATGTCATTGAGCCGGATTCCATTCGATTTAATTTCAAAACTAAAAAAGCACTGGTTTGGAATTCAAGAACTGAGCAAAATGAATTTAAAATAAAAGCAGAAATAACTAAAAGAGAAAACGATTCTGTATACTTTATGAAAAAGGCTCGTTTTACTACCTCTGAAGATATTGAAAATCCTGAATTTTATTTTCAAACAAGCAAAGTCAAATTTGTACCTGGAAAAAAAGTGGTTATTGGATTAACCCATATGGTAATTGCGAATGTACCCACTCCATTGATATTACCATTTGCCTTTTTTCCTATGACCGAAACAAGCCAATCTGGTATAATCATGCCTACCTTTAATGACACCAGACAAAGAGGTTTTTCTTTTCAAAATGGTGGTTATTATTTTGCTTTAAGCGATAATTATGACTTGGCAATATTAGGAGATTACTATACCAATGGAAGTTATGCTTTGAGAGCAGAAACCAGTTATGCTAATCGGTATAAATACAATGGTAACATAAATATTCGTTTTGAAAATTTAATTACTAGTGAACGAGGCTATCCTGATTATTCAAAAAGTAATATTTATAATATTCAATGGTCCCACAACAAAGACCAGAAATCAAATCCAAATTCCCGATTTTCTGCTTCGGTAAATTTGGGAAGTAGTACTTATTTCCAACAATCCATTAATCAGGTAAATAATAATTCACGACTTAACAATACTTTGAGTTCCTCTATATCCTATTCAAAAACTTTTAATAGTGTACCGCAAGTAAATATGTCCTTAACGGCAACACATTCCCAAAATACACAAACCCAAATGATAAATATGACATTACCTTCACTACAAGTTAATGTAGATCGTATTTTTCCATTTGCGCCAAAAGATGGGGAAAAAAGAGGAATCTTAAAAAACATCAACTTCCAATATACCTTAAGAGGAGATAATAGAATTGAAACAAAAGACTCCTTATTTTTCAAACCTCAAATGTTTAGAGATGCTAATTCTGGTATCCAACACGCTATTCCTTTAAGTACCAATTTTAAAATTTTCAAACATTTTAGTGCTTCAGCCTCTTTAAATTACAATGAGGTGTGGTATTTAAAAACAATAAATAGAAGTTTTGATAACCAACAAAATAAAGTGATAGAAACAGCCGTTAATGGATTCGATGCTTTTAGAACTTATAATTTTAGTTCAAGTATTGGAACTACTATTTATGGTACCTTTAATTTTGGTTCCAATAAACGAATCCAATCGATTAGACATGTCATGAGACCAACAGTGGCGTTTAGTTACGCTCCAAGTTTTGATAAATATTATGACACCTATGCGTCTGATGGTAGCGGAACAATTATGAAAGAGTATACTCGTTTTGAAAAAGGAATTTATGGCGCGCCAGGAATTGGAAAGTCGAACATTGTAAGTTTTGATTTAAGCAATACTTTTGAAGCAAAAGCTAGGGATAAAGATTTAACAAAGACAGAGCCTAAGAAAATTATGTTATTGAATAATTTAAATTTTCATACTGACTACAACGCAACCTCGGATTCATTGCGATGGTCTCCATTACGAATTAGTGGAGGAACTACCCTATTCAAAGACAAAATGAATGTTAACTTTGCCACTACATTAGATCCTTATGCAATTGATAATACCGGTAGAAGAATTAACACTTTTAATGCCAATAATGGAGGAAGTTTATTTAGAATGACAAGTTCAAATATGACTATCAATTTTTCATTAGCCAGCACTGACGGTGACGATACTAAAAATAAACAAGGGGAAAGAAACGGTGGTCGCTCTGATGATTTATATGGAACTAACACTGATTTTAGTGACCGACGAGATAGTCAGTTCAATCAAAAGGAGAATACTGAAGATAAAGTAACCGAATTTTTTAAATCAAAAATCCCATGGGATTTAACGATGGCCTATTCTTTAACTTACAGCAACAACAATAGAGAAAATAAAATTATTGGAAACACATTAAGCTTCTCGACAAATATAGATTTAACACCAAAATGGAGAATAGGAGCCTCTTCAGGATATGATTTTGTCCAAAAAGGAGTTACATACACACAACTTCGCTTTGAACGAGATTTATTGAGCTGGAGAATGGATTTCAATTGGTTGCCTTTTGGAGACAATGCTTTTTGGGGATTCTTTATTGGAATTAAATCAAGTGTGCTTAGCGATATTAAATGGGAAAAAAGAACTGTTCCGGACAGACAATTAAGATAATATGAAAAAAATAATTTTTACAGATAATGCTCCTGCTCCTATTGGTCCTTATAATCAGGCAGTGTTAGTTGGAAATACATTGTATACCTCAGGTCAAATTGCACTGGATCCAATAAGTATGGAGTTAGTTATGGAAACCATAGAAATTGAGACTACACAGGTGATGAATAACATGAAAGCAGTTTTAGAAGCAGCTGAAATGGATTTTTCCAATGTGGTAAAAAGCACCATTTTTATTTCTGATATGAATGATTTCGCCAGAATTAATTCCATTTATGCTAGCTACTTTTTAGAAGAATTCGCTCCAGCAAGAGAAACGGTTCAGGTTGCAAAATTACCTAAAAATGTAAACGTTGAAATTTCAATGATTGCAATTAAATAATAGAAACTACAATAAATAAAATATCGAATTTGAAAAGCTTAAAATTCGATTTTTTTTAATTTTTAATTGATATTAATTTAAAACGTGAAACTCAATTAAACCGTCAATTGGTCTTCTCAATACATTTCCTATTTTTAAACCGTTGCTTTCTAATACTTCTTTTAATTCCTCTTTCAAATAAAAAGCAATAGAACCAATAAAATGTACAGGAACTTCTTTACAGTTTTCATATTGCGTTATATAATTGTCAACGAATATTTGCATGTCTTTTCTAATTAATTTCTGACAATACTCTTCGTCTTTATGAAGGATTAAGAATTTAGCAAAAGTAGCCATGTAGGCATTTGGATTTGGCTCTTTGTAGAGTTGATGTTTGATAATATCTGGATCTAAATCATAGGTTTTACCAAATTCAGCTGCTAATTTAGTTGGCATTTTACTAAAATAATAATCACGTATTAACTGTCTTCCAAATTGATTTCCACTACAATCATCCATAGCAATATAACCTAGAGATTGTACTTTTTGATGTAATATTTTACCATCATAATAACTACAATTGGAACCAGTCCCTAAAATACAAACAATTGCTTTTTCATTTTTTGGGGTGGTAGCATATACCGCGGCATAAGTATCTTCATTAACTAGAACCGTTGCATTTGGAAAGTATTCTTTAAATACATCAGTTAAAAAGTTTTTCATTCTATCTGTTCCGCAACCTGCACCATAAAAGAACAAATGAGTTACATTTTCTTTATTAAAGGAAATATCAAAACGATCATTAACTCGTGAAATAATTTCCTCTTTATTTAAAACTTCAGGATTTAATCCCAATGTTTGTGTAGTAAACAAAATTTTTCCGGTTTCGTCAATTGAAATCCAATCGGCTTTTGTTGAGCCGCTATCAACTAATAATTTCATATAAATTGGTTTAGACCATTAATTTATTAGATACAAAAATCCCCAAACAAATGGGGATTCAGGTAAATCTATTATTTTAAACTAGAAATGTGCACCGATAAATCAATCAATTTGCTAGAATAGCCATATTCATTATCGTACCAAGAAATGATTTTGAAAAAGGTAGAATTCAAACCAATTCCTGCTTTAGCATCTACTATTGAAGTTCTAGGGTCAGAAACAAAATCCTGAGAAACAACGGCATCTTCTGTATATCCTAAAATACCTTTCATTGAAGTTTCAGATGCATTTTTTAAAACCGCCATGATTTCATCATAAGAAGTTTCTTTTGCTAATTTAACAGTTAAGTCAACAACTGAAACGTCTGTTGTAGGAACTCGCATTGACATGCCCGTTAATTTTCCATTTAAATCAGGAATAACCATTCCAACTGCTTTAGCAGCACCCGTTGATGAAGGTATAATGTTGCAAGATGCCGCACGACCACCTCTCCAATCTTTTCTTGAAGGCCCGTCGCAAGTCATTTGTGTAGAAGTGGTTGCATGAACGGTTGTCATCAAACCTTCCAAAATTCCAAATTTATCATGAATAACTTTTGCTAATGGAGCCAAACAATTGGTTGTACAGGAAGCATTTGAAACTACCGTATCAGAAGCTTTGGCTTTATCGTGATTTACCCCCATTACAAACATTGGTGCGTCAGCCGAAGGGGCAGAAATAATCACTTTTTTTGCGCCACCTTTAATATGTCCTTGAGCGGTTTCTATAGTGGTGAAAAAACCGGTACATTCTGCTACTACATCTACTCCAACTTCATCCCATTTTAAATTTGCAGGTTCTCTTTCAGCAGTAATTCTAATGTGTTTATCGTTAACGAATAATTTTCCATCAACCACCTCCACTTTTCCTGCAAAACGACCGTGAACAGAATCGTATTTTAATAAATAAGCCAAGTGATCTACATCTAATAAATCATTGATTGCTACCACTTCAACATTGTCTCTATTGTATGATTCTCTAAAAACAATTCTTCCGATTCTTCCAAAACCGTTAATTCCTAATTTTACTTTTGACATTTTTTTAAACTTTTGACAATTGGTATTTTAATTGCCGATTATTATTAATTTATATTTATTATGTTGACATGATGTCAGATACTCTCAATAATTCTTTATCAATTTCGGTATTGCCTTTAATGGCTTGTTCTAATGGAGTTAAAGTTATTTTATCTCCTAATATTCCAACCATAAAATTTGATTTCCCTTCGATTAATGATTCTACTGCTTTTACTCCTAACCTACTGGCAAGAACGCGATCAAAACAAGAAGGAGAACCGCCTCTTTGCATGTGACCTAATACAGATACTCGAACGTCGTATTCTGGCATATTGGATTCCACGTAATCTTTTAATTCGAAAACGCTTTTTCCAATTTTATCACCCTCCGCGATAACCACAATACTAGAAGATTTTCCGGTAGCTTTACTTTTTTGCAAAGAATCTAATAAACGTTCTAATCCTAAATTTTCTTCGGGAATCAATATCTCTTCAGCACCAGCTCCAATCCCTGCATTTAATGCGATATGTCCCGCATCCCGCCCCATTACTTCTACAAAAAACAAACGGTTGTGAGAACTTGCGGTGTCTCTAATTTTATCAATTACTTCGATTACAGTATTTAAAGCAGTATCATAACCAAGGGTATGACTAGTTCCAAAAATATCATTATCGATTGTTCCTGGAATTCCCATCACAGGAAATCCATATTCAGAATTAAATACCTCCGCACCGGTAAAACTTCCATCTCCTCCAATTACAACAAGAGAGTCAACTCCTGCTTTAACCAGATTGATATAGGCTTTGTTCCTGCCTTCAACAGTCATAAACTCTTTGGAACGAGCTGATTTTAAAATGGTACCTCCTTTATTAATTATATTGTTAACGCTTCGAGGACCCAATTCTTTAAAATCACCTTCAATCATACCTTGATAACCGCGATAGATACCAATACAATCAATGTTGTGATAGGCACAAGTTCTAACAACAGAACGAATAGCAGCATTCATTCCGGGAGAATCTCCTCCTGAAGTCAAAACACCTATTTTTTTTATTGTATTACTCATTTTTTATGTTTTAAAATGTAAACTTACTATAAATTGGGTTTAAAAAAAGTGGAATTATTATTAATGTCCTAATTTACTCAAATTCAAACGTTTTCGTTGATAAGTTTTTAAAATTGTTTTTTAGTTACAGAAAATAAATAGGAATTAGAATGTACCTATAAACTTAGCTCTATTCTAATCTATTTCATTTTTCAAAACTCCTTCAGAATTGGTTTTGAGTTTCAATTTTGATTTGCTTTTTTTGGATTTGAAATTAATACCATCACTTGGTGTATCTGAATCCAATTGATAACCAGAATTATTGACTTTAGGAGCTAATATCTTTTTCTTAAATACTTTATTCACTAACTCTTTAAAAGTATTAAAATCTACTTCATAAGAAATACCTAGTCCTTGAGTATAGCCAATATTTTGACCAATAAATGTAATGTCGTTTTCCTTATTAAATACTCTTAAATTTAATGTACCATCATCATTAACACGGTATTGAACTTCAACATCACCAACCACTGCCGATTGATTTATACCGCCAATTGGCACCCCTAATTTTCCATTAAAAGTAATTCTATCGTTTATTTTCGATGAAACGGTAACTCCAAATCTACCGTCGGTTTCTGATCCCGGACGTCTATCGGCTAAAACATAATCGATACCCAAATTAAACTTCCCCTCTTCGTCTTGAAAAATATCGTTGAATATTCCACTGAACTTTTCAAATATATTCCCTGTTAAATCTGTTTGGCTTACTCCCAATTGACTTAAAAATCCACCAGATGAAAGTAAGTATAATGCTTGTTTTTGTCGGGTATCTTTGTCGTCTAATTTGTATTGGATTTCTGATTTCAATACCGAACTTACCGTTGGAAAATTAATAGAAAAATCAGGTTCTACATTGCTTAAATTTCCTTTAATTCCTATAATAACATCAACTGGAACTTTTTTATTAATAGATGGGTTGTCTAACAGAACAGCCGGGTTTGCAGTAGTTTCATAAACTGCATCTAAATTAATATTCGCTTTAAGTGGATCTCCTTCCCAAACAATGGAACCGAATTTTTTCACTTTGAACTTCTTATCTATGATACCTCCATATTTAAAATTATAAGTTCCTTCATAGACTTGGAAATCACCGGTCATAATAAACTTGCCAAGCGTATTTATTTCTAATAATAGATTTCCATTTCCACGTCCTTTCATACCATGTCCAGAATTTCTATTTAATATCACTTCAATCTCTGCTTTTTGATTGATATCTAAATTGAATTTCAGTTCTAAACCATTGTAATTTCTAGTATTGTTAGTCACCCCTTTTACAATATTATTTTTTTCTTTGGAGGTTAGGAAATGAATATAATCATTGGTGCCTGAAGCATTTACATCATTAATTGGTATTTTAACTGAAGTCCCTCTTTCCGACTGTGCATCGATATTAATTACTAATCCATCTGCAGGTCCGGATATTGAAGCGGTACCGTCAATAAATGCTGTACCAAAGTAAGCAGCATCTTCGCTGTCTTTGGTGTCCAATGCCAGGAATCTATCCGATTTCACTTTTAAATCTAGTACCCAATCCGAGAATTTATTGTGTTTTACCCTTCCTTCAAGAATCCCTTTAGATTTAAACTTAGAATCGCTTATACTAGCATTTCTTATGATAAATGAATTCTCGGTAATGTCAACAATTGTGTTATTTTCAAATTCGTAATTTACATTAAGATAGGGTATTGAAATTCCTGAATTTTCTAAATACATCCGTCCGTTTACTTTGGGATCAGAAATTACGCCCTCAATATTGGTACTACCTGAAGCAAATCCTTTAATATTGGTAACAATATCCCCACCAATTAAACCTAAAACACCAAGATTAAATTTACTAAAACGCAAATCTAAATTTGCTTTGGTTTCTTTATTATCAATAGTGAAATCTCCATTTGCATTGAATGACGCAACATTATCATTTACAATTGAAGAATTAACATTGAATTTCTTCAAATCATTATCCCCTGAAATATCTAAGTTTAATTTTCCGAGAAGTGCGTTGTTTACACTTAGGTTGTCAATATACAATGAAGCCGTAGGTTGAAAAATAGAGTTGTTTTGTTTCAGATTCACGTTTCCATTTAAAACCCCTTTAAAGTTAAAATCTGAAATTTCGGGTGTTAACTTATTGATGTCAATATTGGTAAAATTCAAATTGAGGTCTTTTGAATTTTTATCATTAATGTAACCTTTAAATTCTACTTTTTGATTGTCGTGTGTTAAGGCAATATCGTCAAAAGAAAAGTTTAATAATTTTTTATCGAATACAATTTTATTTTTATTTAGTTCCTTTTCATTTAAATACCATAAAACCTCTTTAAATTTTATTTCGGATTTTTGAATCCCAACCACATTGTTATTTTGTTTGTCGATGGTATGGAAAACATTTAATTTATAATAATCCTCGGCTTTATTGCCTCCTTTAAATTCGCTTCTAACAAATAAAGTGTCATTTTGAATCACATTTATTAAACTAAAATCGGAAACTTTGTAGTTTTTAGTTTGCACACTATCCATGGAAACATAGGCATTGTAAAGCGGATTTTTATTATCGACTCTGATTGCAATCCTATGCAAACTATTATCAAAAGCGGTAATTTTAGGAGAATTGAAATTAAATTTAAAATCATTTCTATCTGAATTAATAGCTCCTTGCATTAAAGTATTTGGAGCCAATGAAATTCCGGGTAAAAAAACTTCAATTATCTTATTGTAAATAGCAAAGTCAAATTTTAAATATTGGCCTTTCTTGATTTTATTGGGTTTATAATTTGCATATAAACTACCCAATGAATTTTCAAACATCTTTTGTAATTGATCAAATTGATAATTACCAACAATTTTTCCTTGAACGATATCTGGAGAATTGATAGAAATAGTTCGAACATTATTTTCATCAAAACTTGAGTTCAAATCAAAATCATCAAAATAATAGGTATCCTTTTCATTTTGATAAGAAGTGTTTTTTATGTTAATGGCTCCTTTAATATTGTCTATATTGGTTCCTGAAACCCTCATGTCAATAGCTCCTTTAAAAACAGAAACACTGTCTTTTTGAACCAAATTCATTTTTTTTAAATTAGCATAATCAATATTCGCATTAAAATTATAATTGATTTCTTTCTTTTCCAGGTCTACTAATCCATCAAAATCCATGAATAAATTAGGATCGTTTACATTTAATTTACCTTTAAAAATCGGGCTTTTGAAATTTCCATTTACCACAATATTCGTATAGTTGTACCCTTTGTAATTAATTTTGTAAATATCGCCCGATAAAGAGGTGTTTAAATTTTTAAGCTTAAAACCTTTTCCATCAATATCGACATTAAGAGTAACAAAATCCAAATCCCTTTTACCAAGAAATTTTCCTATTTTAAAGTGCTCTAAAATTAAATTTCCTTTGTAGGAGGCGTTATCAATATTATCAATGTTGGTCATCTTTAAATTCGACTGCAAATTTCCTAATGAAGTCGTCATGTAAAAATCAGCACCGATAGTGGAAGTAGTTATTTCAGTCTTACCTCTTAAATCAAATTGGCCTAATTTATCCAAAGTACTCGGTAAACTTTTACCTAAAATAGAAGGTAATATCTTTACCAAATCATTATAATTTGAGGTCAACTTATTAAAATTTCCTCTCATATAAAAACGCTGTTTTTCAGTACCTAAAAGATTTTTAAAATTAATATTCCCCTTAATAATTGTTTGATTGTTATCTACTAAATTTAACTTAGATAAATACAAATCATTAAGTGTTCCTTTAATATTGGATTTAATTTTGAAGTATTGGTTTTTTCCTAATTCAGAATAAAAATAACGGATATCATTAGAAGCAATCGTGGCTGAATCCACTTTTACATTAAATTCCACTTTGTTATTAAAATCAGTAAAATCATTTTCATTATAATTCAAAATTGCATTTCCATTAAAAACCGAATTTTTAGTTGTGAAGCTAAGTTTTTCTGCTTTAATGTATTTTAAAGTGTAGGCAAAGTTGGTTTTTAAATCAGTAATAGCGATTCCGTGATGATCTAAAAAGGACATTTTCAAAATATTGGTAGTTACTTCTGGACCATATATTTTGAGGTTGCTAGTTTCAATATTTAAGTTTTTGAAATCCAATTGCTTTGGAGAAACACTATTTTCATCCGATAAAAGAAAGGAACTGTTCGTTAAATAAACATTCTTAGACTTTAACAAAAAAGGCTTTGTTGAAGGCTTTCCCGTATCAAAAAGAGTTGAAAATATTCCAATATTGGTGTCTTTTTCTCCTTTGTAGGTTCTTAAATTAAAAAGCAAACTGTCAATTCGAATTTCGCCAAATAACAAATCGCCATTATACAGTTTTTCAAAACTTAATATATTAGTTTTTATACTTTTCGCAGAAATCATCGTTAATTTGTGGTGATCCCTAATTAGGACACTCTTTAATTTTACACCTCCAAAAATGGATATTGAAACTTGTTCCACATTAATATCGACTTTGTAGTCTTTTCGGAGCATATCGGTTACATATTCTCCTATTTTGGTTTGAACAACAGGCAACGATAAGGTAATTCCAAGTACCAATAATAATAGGACAATTCCAAGTAGGATACGGAATACTATTTTTTTATATTTTTTGATGCTTACTACTTTTAATTTATACTGTTATTATTTAAACTCTAGAATCTTTAGTCCTTAAATAAAAATTCTTTAATTTTGACAAATCCAAAAAAATCAATTTGGATCGTTATTTTTAATACAATTCATTCCTTTTTATGTCCAATAAGCTAGTTTATATACTCGCAATTGAAAGCTCCTGTGATGATACTGCTGCAGCTATTTTACAAAACGATAAAGTTTTATCTAATATTGTAGCCAATCAACTTATTCACAATCAGTACGGTGGCGTAGTTCCTGAATTAGCTTCAAGAGCGCACCAACAAAACATTGTACCTGTAATTGATGCCGCACTTCGCAAAGCGAATATACAAAAAGAACAGTTAACAGCAATAGCTTTTACGCAAGGACCTGGATTAATGGGTTCTTTATTGGTTGGTGGTTCTTTTGCTAAATCATTATCATTGGCATTAGCTATCCCGTTAATCGCTGTGAATCATATGCAAGCGCATATTTTAGCTCATTTTATTGATGAAGATGGCTATCAAAAACCGACATTTCCGTTTTTAGCTTTAACCATTTCTGGAGGACACACACAAATAGTAAAAGTCAACGATTATTTTGATATGGAAATTATTGGTGAAACCACTGACGATGCCGTGGGAGAAGCCTTTGATAAAAGTGCTAAAATACTAGGTTTGCCTTATCCTGGAGGTCCATTAGTGGATAAAAATGCCCAATTAGGAAATCCAAAGGCATTTGCATTTACCAAACCAAAAGTTCCGGGATTGGATTTTAGCTTTTCAGGTTTAAAAACAGCCATCTTGTATTTCATACAAAAAAAGGTAGCTGAAAACCCAAAATTTATTGATGAGAATTTAAATGATATCTGTGCTTCTATTCAACACAGCATCATTGAAATTTTAATGGATAAAATGAAATTGGCAGTCAGTCAAACTGGAATTAATAGAATCACTATTGGCGGTGGAGTTTCAGCCAATTCAGGTATTAGAAACGCGATGAATGAAGCCCAAGCCAAATACGGTTGGGAAACTTATATTCCTAAATTTGAATACACCACCGATAATGCTGCAATGATTGGAATTGTAGGTTATCAAAAATATTTACAGCAAAATTTCGAAACTTCAGATGTTGTTTCTAAAGCTAGAATTCAATTTTAATACTATGCAATTATTCTATAATCCTAACATAAACGAAGCTTCAGAAAACTTTACTTTCGATAAAGAAGAGAGCAAACATATAATTAAAGTCTTGCGTAAAAAAGGTGGTGATATATTATTTGTAACCAATGGTTTAGGTTGTTTATTTAAAACGGAAATTGTAGTTGGTTCTGATAGTAAATGTACCGTAAAGATAATCAGTTCTGAAATAGCTGCAACCCCTAAATACCATTTGCATTTAGCGGTGGCTCCAACCAAAATGAACGACAGATACGAATGGTTCTTAGAAAAGGCTACCGAAATAGGAATTTCAGAAATCACTCCTATTATTTGCGACCACTCCGAAAGAAAATTTGTAAAAACAGATCGATTTGATAAAATAATACAATCGGCGATGAAACAATCGCTTCATAATTATTTGCCTAAGCTAAATGAGCCTATTTCCTTAAAAGATTTTATAAACCAAAAAAACAAAGGCTTGCTATTAATCGCACATTGTGAAGAAACAGATAAAAAAGCGTTGAAATCTTTAGTAAAACCGGGTGAAAACGTGACTATATTAATTGGACCTGAAGGCGATTTTTCCAATAAAGAAATTACATTGGCATTAGAAAATAACTACACGCCTGTCACTTTAGGTTCTACTCGATTACGAACAGAAACAGCTGCAATTGTAGCCTGTCACAGTATTGTTTTTATTAATGAATAAGATCCGATTTTGAAAAAACTAATCTTCTTATTGCTACTATTTTCTGCTCCAACATTTGCACAGGAAATTGCCTTGTTGAAATACAGTGGCGGCGGAGATTGGTATGCTAATCCCACTGCTTTACCTAATCTGATTAAATACTGCAACCAGACCATTGGAACCAAAATTAAGTCTAAGAATGCCGTTGTAACTCCTAGTAGTCCAGATGTTTTTTCGTATCCTTACATTCACGCAACTGGACATGGAAATGTTGTTTTTAATGCTTCAGAAATTGAAAACCTTAGCAATTATTTGACTTCCGGAGGCTTTCTTCATATTGATGATAATTATGGTATGAATGAATACATCCGAAAAGAAATAACAAAATTATTCCCCAATAATTCGCTAGTTGAAATTCCTGCGAACCATCCCATTTTTCAAAAACCCAATTCCTTTCCTTCGGGTTTACCGAAAATTCACGAACATGATGGCAAAAGACCCCAAGCTTTCGGAGTTTTTATTGAAAATAGATTGGTTTTACTTTATACTTATGAAACGGATTTAAGTGACGGCTGGGAAGACGCCGACGTACATAACGATCCTTCAGAAGTTCGTGAAAAAGCATTAAAAATGGGCGCTAACATCCTCAATTATATTTTTAATAATTAGAATTAAAGTGATGGATACTTCTATATTACATGCTGAAATTCAAAAATATATCAATTCTCAATTGGGAGTAGCAATAACCAAATTGGCTTTGCAAAAAAATCCTTTTCCAGAGGTTAATTGGATTTCTATTTTGAACCAAATTACAGCCAAATCAAAGGCTAAAGACAAACTCCCCACTTATTTTTCTACTGAAAATATAATTTATCCTAGTAAAATTTCTGTCGAGCAAACTTCATCAGAGAAAACGGCAAACTACAAATCAGGAATTGTAAACGGAGATTCTTTATTTGATTTAACAGGCGGCTTTGGAGTTGATTGCCTGTATTTTGCTAAATTCATAAAAACGGTAACTCATTGTGAAATTAACGAAGAATTGTCAGCAATTGTAAGTCATAATTTTAAGCAACTAAGAATAGATAACATCAACTGTATCGCAGGCGATAGTTTTGAAATTCTGAGTAATCACAAAGATAAATTAGATTGGATTTATATCGATCCTTCAAGGAGAAATGATTTAAAAGGAAAAGTTTTTATGCTGAAAGATTGTCTACCAAACGTAGTTGAATTGCTTTCTTTTTACTTTACAAAATCAGACCATATTCTTATAAAAACAGCTCCTATTTTAGATATTTCAGCTGGTCTATCTGAATTAAACAAGGTAAAACGGATTCATATTGTAGCTGTAGATAACGAAGTGAAAGAATTGCTTTGGGAATTAGAGGCTGATTTTACAGGTCATCCCGTAATTAAAACAGTAAATATAGTCAATGAAACTGAAGAAGTTTTTGAGTTCGAATTGAATTTAAATGTTGATTCACCCATTTTAGAATTACCTAAAAATTATCTCTACGAACCCAATAGTGCCATTATGAAATCAGGTGGTTTTAATGAAATTGGAATTCAATATTCGCTTGGTAAACTTCATCCTCATTCTCATTTGTATACTTCCGACGAATGCATTGATTTCCCCGGAAGAACATTTGAAATCAATAAGTTTTTCCCTTATTCCAAGAAAGAGATGAAAGCCAATTTAGAAAATACAAAAGCGAATGTGACTATTAGAAATTTTCCTGATAGCGTCGACGATATTCGAAAAAAATGGAAGATAAAAGACGGAGGCGCAACCTATTGTTTTTTTACAACCGACCTCAATAATGAGAAAATAGTTTTACTTTGCACCAAAATAAATTAACATGAAAAAACTCTTATTAATCGGAATTTTCCTATTTAGTTTGACCATAACTGCTCAAAAACCGTGTGATTATAGCGTAAATGTTAAAGACAGTATAGGAACTTATAAAGAAACCAAAAGTGTTATTGTTCATGAATTTGTTTTTGGAAATACGTCAAAACATGTGTTTTTCACTTTGGTACTAACCGATGAAATTCCTTCGTTAACCGTTACGATCCTTCAAAAAAGTAAAGATTTTTTAAAAATAAATTGTCTTGATAAAAACTCAAGAATTTATTTGCAATTAGAAAACAATAAAGTAGTTACCCTAATTGCTGCAGAACAAGAGAATTGCGGTACTCCTGTAAATGATGATTTAGGATTTAATAACAGAATATTATCTGGAACTTTTTATTTTATGAAAGGTACTATTGATGATTTGAAAACCTCTCCAATTTTAAGTATGAGAATCAAATTTTCAACAGAATCCCAAGATTATATCATTAAGAATCTGCTACTTTCGGAAATGGATCAAAAAACATACTTCCCAAACAGCTATTTTATTGATTTTTTACCTTGTGTAATTGATTAGTTACATTTCCATTTAAAATTAGAAATAGGATCTAGTTTTGCATTTTTTAGGTTATAATGCCACCATTCTGAGTCGAAAGATTGGAATTTTGAACTAATCATTATTTTTTTAAATAAGGCTCTATTCGCTATAATTTCCTTAGAAAAACCCTTGTAATCATGACTTGCTTCGGGTCCAAAGAAATCAAAAGGCGTTCCCATATCCAATTCCTTTCCTGTGAAATCAACTAATGTAATATCTATTGCTCCTCCTCTATTGTGAATAGATCCTTTACTAGGATTGGCAACATAATTAGGGTTGGAAACCAAGGCCCACATTTTTTTTTGCACGTCCAAGGGTCGGTAGCAATCATAAAGTTTGATTTTATAACCCAGCTTCATTAATTTAGAATTGGCTTTAACAAGCGCTTTTACTGTTTTTAACCGAAGAAAACATTCTGCACAATCGTAAACCTTCGATTTAAGAAAGTTGTCTTCTGTAGCATATTTCATATCATAAACAAAATCGGCACTGTATTCTTTCAAATTTACAAAAGAAGTGTCGTTTACCAATTTTTTACTTTTCAAAACAACCTCTTTTTTATCCTTTAAATCAAAAGTAGGATTTGCAACAGTTATTAATTTATCGTAATAATTGGTTTTACACGAAAATAAAAAAAATAAAACTACTACACTATATATTTTTAAGAGTGCTTTCATAGGTGCTACTTTACAATTTAAATAACCTGCAAAGTAACGTAATTATTAACAATTATTACCGATTTCATTTATTCAATATTCATAATAATTAATGAATAAAAAAACACTTTGTACATTTTTAGTCCCATTTTTGTACGATTACTCAAAAATGCTTACGTTAATTTGTAAATGTTTACAAAATTATTTGTGACACTAAAATTACTAATTTTTGACACAAAAGTGATGTTTAAAAAACAATCACAACTTATAAATTTGAAGTTCTATTAACATTTTATTATTATTTAAACCAAAAATACACATGAAAAAATTATTACTTTTTAAAAACCAGGGATTTAAAACAATGCTTCTTTTAGGATTTTTGTTTTTGTTTTCTAATTATAGCTGGGGACAAACAACCGTGTTTACTGAAACATTTGGTTCCACTGTTGCAAATCCTTATACAGGTGGTACATCATCTCCAAATAAAACTTATGAAAAAACAAGCACCGCTTCTACTCCTGGAACCGCTTCAATAGTTGGTACTGGTGCTGGTAGTTACCTTGCTCTAGCGGGAGCTGGTGTAGCTGGTAGAACTTATCTTACTACAACATTACCCAGTACTGACTATAATTCAACATTAAATGCTAATCTTGGTATTGTTACCTGGACTTTTAATATGAGAATGAATAGAACAACTAACATTGATGGGTTAGCTAGTAGTGGCGCGAATAATGTTGTTCCAGCATATATATTAGTTTCCAATAGTTCTAATTTGCTTGGTGCAACTACTAAAGGTTATGCTGTATCAATGGCAATTGGTTCGGTAGCGACAACACATAAAATTCAATTACATTCCTTTACTGAAGGTCTAGCATTAGGAGGCGCACCTCCTGTTGTGATACTTTCTACAGGTGATTTTACAGCGGAACAATATTTTAGTATAAAAGTAACTTACAATCCTATAAATAATATATGGTCTATTGCCGCAAAAACCAATGGTTCGACAACTAGCTTTTCAGATCCAGCTACTGATACTTATGCTTCCACTTTAACTGCTACTAATACTGTAAATACCGGAATAGCTATGACTCATTTCGGTTATTTTTATCAGCATAGTACAGCAACTACTACTGCACGTTTTGATAATTATAAAGTAGTTGTAAATCCACCCGTAACAACTCCAACAATTACTTCAACTGCAAGCTCTTTAACTGGATTAGCATATAATCCAGGAGCTGGGCCATCTAATGTCCGATCAACTGTTATAAGTGGAACTAATTTAACAGGTAGTATTTTTGCAGCTGTGCCTACAAATTATGAAATATCAAAAGATAATTTTGCTACAGCTGCAGCTACTTCAGCTCTAAATTTAGAATCAGGAGGTACGCTTTCTGTTCGATTGAAAGCAGGTTTGATAACTGGTACTTATCCTGAAAATATTAGTTTAAGTTCTTCGGGCGCTCAAGAAGTGACTATCGCTTGTTCTGGCTCAGTTACTGAAAGTGAACCTACTGCGCAAGCAACAAATTTGACATTTACTAGTAATTCATCTACTGGTTTTACTATTAACTGGACAGATGCTTCATCGGGTGGCGGAACCAATCATTTAGTAGTAATTAAAGCAGCTACAAATATAACAAGTAATCCTACAGACGCTACCACTTATGCAGCTAATGCAGCCTTTACTAATGGTGCCGCTCTAGGTGGTGGATTTGTGGTCTATAATGGAATGGCAAATACTGTTACTGTAACAGGCTTATCTAAAGGTACCAGATACCATGTGAGAGTTTATGATTTTAATGGTTCTGCTGCAGGTACTGAAAATTATTTAATTACATCTCCAGCAAGTAGTTACCAAACAACAACACCAGGAGAAATAACTTCTGCTCAATCGGGTCCTTGGGCTGATACATCAACATGGGTTAATAACATAGTTCCTACTTTGGGTGATGATGTAATTGTATCGTCCAATCATATTATAGATGTTTCTGGTGCTACTAATCCAAGATGTCATAATCTTACCATTAATTCTGGTGGGAAATTATGGTCTAATGGTACAAAAACTATTCAGATTTACGGATCATCACTTTCATGTACAGGCACATTTGGGGATTCTGATGCAACTAAAGAATTAACAACAGAATTTGGAAATAATCTAACAATTAGTGGTACAGGAGCTATTTATCCTTATAAATTACGTCCAGTTCCAGGTTTAACCAATATTGGAGTTACTGTCAATGCTGATACAAATATAACAGCTTCCAATGGTACAGGAATTATGTCAAACACTGACGTGAATAATGATAATATTACTTATACAATAAACACCGGAAAAACACTGACAGTTCGTTCTAACTGGGCAACAACTTCTAGTATTAATACTGCTGGTGCAGGGAATACCATCATTAATATTAACGGTACCTGTTCTATTACTGGTGCATTTGCAACACCTGTTGTATCTGGTAAAACATGTACCGTAAATATAAATGGAACTTTAAACGGAGGAACATCTTGCTCGCCATTTGGTTTAATAAATGGTGGTGTTACCACCTATAACGTAAATGGTATATTGTCTATTTCAGGTAATTTAAATGTGACACCTATTGAAGCTTTTGTAGCCCCAGTTATCAATGTAGGAAGTTCAGGTGTGTTGACTGTAAATGGAACTGCTGATTTCTCAAGTACAACCTTATCAGGTTATATTGGCAATGCAGCTTCAACTACTGGAGGAACTTTTAATCTTGGCTCTGGAGGAACAATTAAATTCGCTGCTGTAAATGGCTTAGAGCCAATTGCAGGGCCAATTAGAACTTCAACTCGTAATTTAAATACTGGGGCCACCTATAACTTTGTAGGAACAGTAGCTCAGGTACCAGGTATCGATTTTCCTGCAACCGTTAATAATATGACAATTAATAATGCAGCTGGAGTAACATTAGGATCAGGAACTACTGTTTCAACTAATTTAACTCTTACATCAGGTTTATTGACCACAAGTGGAAATTTAACTTTAGCAAATGCTGCCACAATCGTAAGATCCGCGGGTAGTTTAAGTGCTGCTCCTACTTTTGGTTCAACAGTAAATGTTACTTATAATGGGGCAACGGCAATTTCTTCGGATTATGAAATACCAACAGAAAGCTCTGTTTTAAATAATCTTACTGTTAATAATGCGGCTGGAGTAACTTTGGCTAGTGCAACAAATTTAAACAACAAGCTAACCGTAACTTCAGGAACATTAACCACAGCAGGATTATTAACCCTAAAATCAGCAGAATGTTGTACGGCTTATGTTGGGCAATTAGCTACTGGTGCGGTAACAGGTCTCGTTACTGTAGAACGATATATCCCTGGGAAAAGAGCATGGAGATCTTTGACAGCACCGGTTATTAGAGATGATAATAATAGTGTATTTTATAATTGGCAAAATGCTGGTAATCCAATTGCAAATACAGGTGTAGAAATATGGTCAAATAATCAAACACATAGTAGTGTTACTAATGGTGGTAGCGGCAGTTCTATGCTTTCCTATAGTTCATCAGGCAATAGTTGGTCCGGTGTAACAGATACAAGTACAACTAATTTGTTTTCGTCAACAATTAACAATCCCTTTATGGTTTTCGTTACAGGACCTTATGGTTCAACCAATATAAGCAATGGATATAACGCAACAACTCTAAAAGCTACTGGATCATTAATAATTGGAACTAAAACATATCCAACAACAGGATCACAATATACATTTATTGGAAATCCATATGCAAGTCCGTTGAGTTTAACAGCAATGCTTGACGATGCTGAAAATTCAACTAATTTTAGTAATGGTATTTGGATTTGGGATTCTAACGGAAATGCATCTGTTGGGTCTTATAATTACTTTGATAAAACAGCTAGAGCTTACTCATACAACGCTAGCTCAACTCCTGCGGTAACTCCTATTAGTGCTTCAGCTGAGATACAATCAGGTCAAGCTTTCTTTGTACAATCTTCTAGTGGTAATGGCGCATCATTTTCAATAAAAGAAGCTCATAAAGGAACTTCAGTAATCAATACAGTTTTAAGAAATGATATACCAGCTCAATTGTTGCGTGTAGGTTTGTACAAACAAGAAAACACTGAATGGTCGGGTCGTGATGGAGCCATGACGGTTATTTTAAATGATGCTAATGCCAATCAAACGCCAAACAAAATGGCCAATGGAACAGAAAATATTGCGTTTACTAAAAACGCAGGGCTGTTTGCCAGTAACCACCACTTGCCATTACTTGCTTCTGATGTATTGAATATTCGAGTTTGGAGAACTACTACTGGTGCCAACTACAAATTGAAAATCAATACTGAGCAATTTGCATCAACTAGCTTGAATGCAACGTTGGAAGATTTATTTACCAATTCTAGAACGCCACTTAACTTGGAGGGTACCGCGGTTGAATATCCATTCACCGTAACTACCGATGCATTAAGTTCGGGCGATCGTTTTAGAATAGTATTCCAAAATGCGGTTTTAGGAACTAACAATCCAACTGCAACTGGTTTCAGCATTGTTCCTAATCCGGTAACCGGAGATGCATTCCAGGTGAATTTAGGTACGTTAGCAACTGGAATCTATACCTACTATATTTACAATGCGATCGGTCAGGAAGTAGAAAAAGGAACCCTAAACAATGCTACTCAAAACACGAATTACGAAGTGAAAATGAGTAATGCAGCTACAGGTATTTACATTATGAAAATTAAAG
>JAIPAM010000014.1 GCA_021740105.1 Flavobacterium sp. | reverse complement strand
TACGCCACTTTTTATCAAATTGACTTAATGATAAAAAGAAAAAAGCAGATGCAGCCATCATTGCCATACATCCAACGAAGAAAGTAAATCCTACATAATCAGTAGGTGCTAACTTTCCAATCAAACTTGGGATAAACATTAAATTTGTCATAATTAAATTGGTTAATTTGGTTTTCTTACTCGTAAGGCTTTTCGGTTCCGCCCCGTTGTTTAAAGTAGTTTCTGGACTCCACTGATGAAACAAAAATAATAAAATTTTGTTAATATTATATCAAACTTAAAAAAATTTAATGAAATCAATAAATTTAAAAGTTAAAAGTTATCAAATATATATTTATTAAATTGTTAATAACTACAGTAATAAACAAAAAAAACGAACTTATTTAAGTTCGTTTTTAGAAATATTATAACAAAAGTTCTAATAAAATTAAGGAGAAGTTTATTTTTTTGACAAATAGTTCAGTACGTTTTTTTCAATTCGGCTATTAATATCAGAAATATCAGCTTTAATAAATTCTTCACCGATGATATTTTCAAATAATTCAATATATCTATCAGAAACCGTTTGGATATATTGATCAGTCATATTTGGAATCGTCTGACCTTCCTTTCCTTGAAATCCATTTTCTATTAACCAGCGTCTTACAAACTCTTTAGAAAGTTGTTTTTGATCTTCCCCATTATTTTGTCGCTCTTGATAACCATCAGCATAGAAATAACGAGAAGAATCTGGAGTGTGAATTTCATCTATTAATACAATTTTACCGTCTTTGGTTTTTCCAAATTCATACTTGGTATCTACCAATATCAAACCACGGCTAGCTGCAATTTCGGTTCCTCGTTGAAATAAAGCGCGAGTATATTTTTCTAATACTAAATAATCTTCTTCAGATACAATTCCTTTTGCTAAAATGTCCTCACGAGAAATATCTTCGTCGTGTTCGCCATTATCTGCTTTAGTTGATGGAGTTATTATTGGGGTTGGAAATTTATCATTTTCTTTCAAACCTTCAGGCATCGTAACACCGCACAATGTTCTTTTTCCAGCAGCATACTCACGAGCAGCATGACCAGAAACATAACCACGAATTACCATTTCTACTTTAAAAGGCTCACATAAATATCCTATTGCTACGTTTGGATCTGGGGTTGCAATTAACCAATTTGGAACAATATCCTGTGTTAATTCCATGAATTTAGTCGCAATTTGATTTAAGATCTGGCCTTTGTACGGAATTCCTTTTGGCATTACCACATCAAAAGCAGAAAGTCTGTCGGTGGCTACCATAACCAATAACTCATTATTGATATTGTAAACTTCTCGGACTTTTCCGTGGTAAACTGATTTTTGATTAGGAAAATTAAAATTGGTAGTAGTAATCGTATTCATTTAAGGTGTTGTTTGTTGTGTGTGGTGCAAAAATAGCTTGTTTTAAACAAGAAAGCAAAATGGTAAGTGTGAAAATCGAAAAATCTTTCTTGATAGCTTATTGCTTAAAGCTAATAGCTAAACTCTAATCGTGATTCTCAATTTGCTTATAGGCATCAATTACTTTTTTCACTAATCGGTGACGTACAATATCTTTATCGTCAAGGTAAATAATTCCTATTCCATCAACGTCTTTCAACACCAATATCGCTTCTTTTAATCCAGAAATAGTACGTCTTGGTAAATCTACTTGACCTGGGTCACCAGTAATCATGAACTTTGCATTTTTACCCATACGCGTCAAAAACATTTTCATCTGAGAATGGGTGGTATTTTGTGCTTCGTCCAAAATAACAAATGCATTGTCTAAAGTTCTTCCGCGCATGAAGGCTAAAGGAGCAATTTGAATTATACCTTTTAATATATAGTCTTCTAATTTTTCGTTGGGTAACATGTCGCGTAAAGCATCATAAAGTGGCTGCATGTAAGGATCCAGTTTTTCTTTCATGTCTCCCGGCAGGAAACCTAAATTTTCTCCCGCTTCAACTGCAGGACGCGTTAATATGATTCGCTTTACCTGTTTTTCTTTCAGCGCTTTCACCGCCATCGCCACTCCAGTGTATGTTTTTCCTGTACCAGCTGGGCCTACAGCAAATACCATGTCGTTTTTATTAATGGTTTGAACCAATAAATGTTGGTTGGCAGTCATCGCTTTAATGATCTTACCTCCTACTCCATGAACCAAAATATTGTCTCTGGCATCCATCCGATTATCGTCTTGTGCATCACTTTGGATAACCCTTTCAATTACATTGTCATCGATGTTATTGTACCTACTGAAATGAACCATTAAGCGATTGAATCTTTTTTCAAATTCATCTAAAGCTTCTTTCTCTCCAAAAACTTTCATGGTGGTACCACGAGCGACAATTTTTAACTTTGGATAATACTTTTTAATTGTTTCAAGATGAGTGTCTTGAGCGCCCCAGAAGTCTTTTGGAGCGATGTCTATGAGCTCGATGGTTCTTTCGTTCAAATGTATTGTATTTAATTAAAAAATAGTCGTTGATAATTATTAGCTTTGCATTTCAAATTTAATATAATTTTAGTTTACCTCCTTGAATTAGTTATAAACAATTTTATGTCAATAATTACCCTTACCACCGATTACGGACTCAAAGATCACTTTGTGGGAGCTTTGAAAGGAAAAATATTGACTGAAAATTCAGAAGCTAAAATTGTAGACATTTCCCATAACATTGAGCCTTTTAATACCGTTCAAGCGAGTTATATTATTGGGGCTGCGTATAAGAGCTTTCCAAAAGGCACAGTTCACTTGATAGGCGTTGACGCTGAAAAAAATAAAGAAAACCAACACATTGCAATGCAATGGAACGATCACTTTTTTATTTGTGCCGACAATGGAATTCTAAGTATTTTGACTCAAAAAGTGGTTCCTCAAAAAATCGTAGCTATCAATATTCACGATCGTTTACCAGAAGAGGCTACTGATCTTGATGTGTTTATTACTGTGGCAAGTCATCTTTCAAAAGGCGGCTCATTGAATGTTATTGGAAAAGAAATAACTACCATTAAAGAAGTTACCGAAATTCAACCTAGCGTTGCAACTGATAAAAATTCCATTAAAGGTTACGTAATTTACATTGATCATTTCGGGAATGTGGTAACCAATATTTCTAAAAAACTTTTTATTGAAATTGGAAAAGGAAGACCCTATGAAATTCCATTGTTACAAAATAGATTACAGAAGAAATCGAATCCTATAAAAAATATCTGGGCAAAATATTCCGATATTGGCAACGCAGGAAAATATCCAATTAAGGATTATGAAGGGGATAAATTAGCTATTTTTAACGAAGCTGGTTTTTTAGAAATTGCAATCTTTAGGAGTAATCCAATGAGCGTTGGAAGTGCTTCGAGCTTATTGGGATTGAATTACAGAGACAGCATTACCATACAATTTAATACTATTTAGTCTATGTTCGTTAGAATTGTAAAAATGAGTTTTCATGAGGAAAAGATTTTCCATTTCTTAGAAAACTTTGAAGTTATAAAACAGAAGATACGAAATGCATCAGGAAATCGTTTACTAGAATTGTATCAAGATAAAACCGATCCCTGTATTTTCTTTACTTATAGTTATTGGGAAACCGAACAAGACCTAGAAAATTATAGAAATTCAGAACTTTTTTTCGAAATTTGGACCGATACAAAAAAGTTATTTAACAAAAAACCAGAAGCGTGGAGCGTTGACAAAGTGGTTTCTTTGGTTTAAAAAATATAAAATGAAAGCAATATTATTTAGAGAGATTAGGTCCTTTTTCGGTTCGCCGATTGGTTACTTAGTAATCGCTATTTTCTTGATTCTTAACGGATTGTTTCTATGGGTATTCAATGGCGAATACAATATATTAGATTCTGGTTTCGCTGATATGAGTCCGTTTTTTACAATTTCTCCATGGATATTACTATTTCTAATTCCTTCTGTAACCATGAGAAGCTTTTCTGACGAAATGAAACAAGGAACTTTAGAGTTGCTTTTAACCAAGCCATTAAGCATCTGGGAAATTGTAGGGGGAAAATTTTTAGGTTCTCTATTATTGATTGTAATTGCTATAATTCCAACATTCATTTATGTATATGTTATTTCAAAACTTGGAATACCTGAAGGAAATATTGATATGGGAAGCACCGTCGGATCTTATTTTGGCTTGTTGTTTTTAATTTCAGGTTATTGCTCCATCGGTATATTCACCTCCTCGTTGACCAATAATCAAATTATTGCCTTTTTGGTAGCCGTATTATTGTGTTTTACTTTCTATTTTGGATTTGATGGAATTGCCAATTACCTTCCAAGTTTAGAAAATAGTATTTCCTATTTAGGGATGAACAGCCATTATAAAAGTATGAGTCGCGGTGTAATTGATACGCGCGACTTGTTGTATTTTTCTAGTGTAACCGTTTTTTTTATGTCACTTACAGTTTTTAAATTAAAATCTTTAAAATTGTAATGATGAAAAATAAAAATCTAAAATCAGTACTATTTATAACGCTTGTTCTAGTTTTAATTAATCTAGTAGGCAACTTTTATTTTCATCGTTTTGACTTGACTGCAGATCATCGGTATACCCTTTCACCTACGACATTAAATATAATTAAAGACGTTAAAGAACCTTTGATTATTGATGTTTTCTTAAAAGGGGAATTTCCAGGCGAAATGAAGAAATTACAATCCGAAACCCAACAAATATTAGAAGAATTCAAAGCCTATAATTCTAATGTTGTATTTCAATTTGTAAATCCTTTAGAAGAAGAAGACAAAAGAGATGCAACCATTCAAGCCTTTTTAGAAAGAGGATTAACACCTATAAATGTAACTTTAAACGACAAAGGAAAGCAAACGCAAGAAGTGGCCTTTCCATGGG
The DNA here is from genome assembly GCA_021740105.1 of Flavobacterium sp. Taxonomy (GTDB): domain Bacteria; phylum Bacteroidota; class Bacteroidia; order Flavobacteriales; family Flavobacteriaceae; genus Flavobacterium. The sequence continues at coordinate 9,392 of JAIPAM010000014.1, read as the reverse complement.
CAATTGCCACCTATCATGGAAGAAGCGTAAAAGTTCCATTGTTGAAAAACATTATGGGCGCCTCTATTGCTGAAAAGGTAGTGAGCTCTGTCCAACATTTGGAATATGCATTTACGAGCGCATTTAATTCGGTTACCAAACCCAAACAAAAAAAGGTAGCAATAATTAAAGGAAATGGCGAATTAAACGATTTATTGATGGGTGATTTCATTAAGCAAGTAAAAGAAAACTGTTTTATTGGAACTTTTACTTTGGATTCTGTTGCAAAAAAACCAAATGAAACCTTAGCCGTTTTAAAGAAATACGATCTTGCCGTTATTGTAAAACCGATTGAAAGATTTAGTGACGAAGAAAAACTTGTTTTGGATCAATTTGTCATAAATGGTGGGAAAACGCTATGGCTTATCGATCAAGTAAACATTGAAATGGACAGTTTGTACAACGAGTCTGGTACCACTTTGGCTTTTCCTAACGATTTGAATTTGAATGACCTATTTTTTAAATATGGGGTGAGAATAAATCCTGATATGGTTAAAGATATTATGGCCGCTCCAATTACCCTTGCAACAGGAGAAAATGGAAGCGGAACGCAATACAATCAGTTTCCTTGGTTTTACTCGCCCTTAGTTTATCCAACAGCAAAACATCCTATTGTAAGTAATCTTGATGCTATAAAATTTGAATTTACCAATGGTATTGACACACTTAAAAACGGAATTAAGAAAACCGTATTATTGCAATCTTCCCCATATTCCAGATTAGTGGGCGCTCCTGTTGAAGTAAAATTAGAGATGGTCAATGACCGACCTGAACAAGCTGAATTTTTAAATAAAGGAAACCTTCCTATTGCTGTTTTATTAGAGGGAAAATTTCGTTCTGCATTTGAAAACAGAGTAATGCCATTTCAAGAAAAGTCCTTCCAAAGTTTAGGAAAAACGAATAAGATGATTGTTATCTCGGATGGAGATATCATCAAAAATCAATTGGATAAAAATTACCAACCTTTGGAATTGGGTTATGACAAATGGACCAATAAATTATACGGAAACAAAGAATTTCTAATGAATTGTGTCAATTATTTATTGGATGACAGCGGACTTATTAACATCCGAAGTAAAGTGGTAAATCTTCCTATTTTAGACAAAGAAAAAGTCTATGATAATTATACAAGTGCACAGATGGTAAGCGTAGGATTACCCTTACTTATCCTAGCAATTTTCGGATTACTTTTTACTTTCCTAAGAAAAAGAAAATACAGCAAATAATTGTTAATAAATTTGTTTTCACTATTTGATTAGATTAAGATATATTTGTAAAAATAAATAGAAATAATTCTGAAAAATTCAGATTTTAGATTGATTAAAAAAAGCCAAAGATGAAGTTTATAGTATCGAGTTCGTACTTATTGAAACAATTACAAGTATTAGGAAGTGTTATTAACAGTAGTAACACGCTACCTATTTTAGATAATTTCTTATTTGAATTGGACCACAAAACGTTGACTGTTTCTGCGTCGGATTTAGAAACTACTATGTCTGCAACTTTAGACATCGATTCTGAAAGCCAAGGGAGCGTTGCAGTACCTGCAAAATTACTTTTAGAAATATTAAAAACATTTCCAGAGCAACCACTTACCTTTACTGTAGAGGAAAATAGTACTATCGAAATTAGCTCTAATTCAGGTAAATATGCATTGGCTTATTCTCCGGGAAGTGAATTCCCAAAATCAGTAAATCTCGACAATCCATCAACTACATTGGTACCTTCAGAAGTTTTAGCAACTGCAATTAGCAAAACTATTTTTGCTGCTGGAAATGATGATTTACGTCCGGTGATGTCGGGAGTATTCTTCCAATTTTCACCAGAAGGATTAACATTTGTAGCAACAGATGCACACAAATTAGTTAAATATGCAAGAACTGATGTAAAATCTTCTCAAGTAGCGGATTTTATTATGCCGAAAAAACCTTTAAATATTTTGAAAAGTATTTTAGGAACTTCAGATGCAGAAATCAAAATTGAATACAACGATAGTAATGCTACTTTTTCATTTGATAATTACATCTTGATGTGTCGTTTAATCGACGGGAAATATCCAAATTACGAAGCAGTTATTCCAAAGGAAAATCCTAATAAATTAATGATTGATAGAACTCAATTTTTGAATTCTGTTCGTCGTGTCGCTATTTTCTCAAATAAAACTACCCACCAAATTCGATTGAAAATTGCGGGTGCTGAATTAAATATCTCAGCAGAGGATATCGATTATTCTAACAAAGCAGAAGAAAGATTGACTTGTGATTATCAAGGTGATGATATGCAAATTGGTTTCAATTCACGTTTTTTAACAGAAATGTTAACCAATCTACAATCGGATATGATCATGCTTGAAATGTCATTACCAAACCGTGCTGGAATTTTAACTCCTGTTGACGGATTGGAAGAAGGCGAAACTGTGACCATGCTTGTAATGCCGGTAATGCTTAACAATTAACCAACCAAACCAATATAACGGTCTATTAAATCCGAATTTTCTTAATTGAAATTTCGGATTTTTTTTATTTCAAATGGTGGGTTTATAACCACGTAATTTCTTTGTAACTTTGCGTCTTGATTTTCAAACCTATGATTCAAAATGACACCATTGTAGCCTTAGCCTCCCCTTCTGGATCAGGAGCAATAGCTGTTATTCGTGTTTCTGGTGCTGAGGCTATTTCCATTTGTAAGTCTGTTTTTAGTTCTGTTTCTGGAAAAGACATTAGCAAACAAAAATCGCACACTTTGCATTTAGGACATGTTGTAGATGATGATAAGGTAATCGACCAAGTTTTACTTTCTATTTTTAAAGGGACCAACTCGTATACAGGCGAAAATACAATCGAAATTTCCTGTCACGGTTCAACTTTCATTCAACAACAAATTATCCAATTATTGCTACGAAAAGGGTGCCGTATGGCAAATGCAGGAGAGTTTACCTTACGTTCGTTTTTAAATGGAAAAATGGATTTATCACAAGCGGAAGCAGTTGCCGATTTAATTTCGTCTGACAATGAAGCGTCGCACCAAATTGCGATGCAACAAATGCGTGGCGGTTTTAGTAATGAAATCAAGCAATTGCGACAAGAGTTATTGAATTTCGCTTCTTTAATTGAATTGGAATTGGACTTTGCTGAAGAAGATGTTGCTTTCGCAGATAGAACTCAGTTTAGAGACTTATTGAATCGTATCGAATTCGTATTAAAACGATTAATCGATTCTTTTGCAGTTGGAAATGTAATTAAAAACGGTATTCCAATTGCAATAGTGGGAGAACCTAATGTAGGGAAATCGACTTTATTGAATGCTTTATTGAATGAAGATCGCGCCATCGTTTCAGAAATAGCGGGAACGACTCGCGATACTATTGAAGATGAATTGGTGATTGGGGGCATTGGATTCCGATTTATAGATACTGCAGGAATTCGCGATACTGAAGATGTGGTTGAAAGTATTGGGATTAAAAAAACATTTGAAAAAATAGAACAAGCTCAAGTGGTTTTGTATTTGTTTGATAGTTTAAAGTTTAAAGTTCAAAGTTCAGAATATATTTTAGAAATAGAAAAAATTAAAAATCAATTTCCGTTAAAGCCTTTGGTTGTTATAATCAACAAACTTGATTTAATGACAGAGTTTGAAATTTTGACTATAAGTAAAGAACTTGAAACATTAAACATTAAACTAATTTTCATAAGTGCAAAAGAGAATATTGGCGTAGATGAGCTAAAAAATCAGTTGTTGTCTTTTGTAAATACTGGAGCATTACGAAATAATGAAACTATTGTGACCAATACCCGTCATTATGATTCATTGCTAAAAGCGTTAGAAGAAATTCAGAAAGTAAACTTCGGATTGCAAACTAATATTTCAAGTGATTTAATGTCAATTGATATTCGAGAAGCTTTATATCATTTTGGAATGATCACTGGCGAAGTCACTAATGACGAGCTTTTAGGAAATATTTTTGCCAATTTCTGTATTGGAAAGTAACGGTAATTATCAATTGCTTTCTGAATCCGAATTAAACTTTCGAACTATTTTTTTCAGCATTTCTTTTCTTGCAACGGAGGCATTTTTTACTTTAGCTTTTGCTTTGTGTAATTTGTCGTTGTGTTTTTTGATGTTCTTTTCGGTATTTCTACTCACACTATTTATTTTTATTGAAACTCACTTTTTATTTCTTCCAAAGATTTATCGGTGTAAACCAATTCTAGAATAATTTTTTTTCTTAATTCGTTGATATCTTCATAATCAAAATACTTTGCCCAAGAAGTCAAGTTCATTATATTCCGTATTTGCTTGATCTTTTTTGCCGTTTCAAAACTGGTTCTAAGGATGGCTTTATTATCAAATTCAGGGGCATTTTTATGTTGGTAATTTACCGTATTATTAATAAAATCGGGTTGGATAAAATACAATTGCTCAGTTGAATTGTCAGGGTAAAAAGACTCCCAGGGTGCAAATCCCCATTTGTATTTTGAATCGGTTTTAACCTCAGACGAGACCAATCGCCATTTGCTATTCGCCAATCGGCCCCAATGATTAGAGAGTCGGTACATCCCTTGTTTGGTAAAATAATAACTACTCCCCGACTTACTTACATAATCAAATTTTTTATTATCAAAATTTGGAGGTAAAATTTCCTCAAAAACACAAAACGTATTTTTAAAAAATCCTGCTGGTAATTGAAATTTTTCCTCCATTTTCATATATAGTCAAATGAAAATTAATTAACTAGTAGCTTTTTTGTAGTTGAAAATGCATCATTTGTAATTTTAACTAAATAAATTCCTGTTAGCAAATTAAGGTCTATTGACGTCTCATTTGAAACGGTATAAATAGCAACTTTTCCGCCTGAAAGCGTGAAGATTTCCAATGTACTGATTTGGTCTAAGCCAGAAATAAGAATTTGGTTTTTAGCAGGATTTGGATAAATAGTTGGCGATTTTTGATTGAAATCGGTTGTTGATAGTGCAGCATTCCAAGTTACATTGGTTAAATTTCCAAATACATAATTTACTAATGCAGGGTAATCTACAAAAGGATTTCGATTCATTTGCCAGTTATAAATCACATTGTTTCTATTCATTTCAAAATCATCCGCAGGATCTAAAGAATTCCATGATAATAGAGTGGCCAAATCTCCTATCTGACCTGTTGGTGAACTTGAAGGATCCCCATTAACGACGTTTAAAGTGTTGTATCTAATAGCCATATAAAAAATTGCTCGGGCAACATCACCGCGCCAACTTCCTATATTACCTGAAGGACCATTGTAATCTACTCCGTAATTTCTATTGTTTCTAGTACTATTTTCTTGACCTCCAACCGCTCGAAGGTGATGTATATCGTCATGACTTGCTTCAATATCAGTGCTTCCTGTTGTTAAACGCCAAGTGTTAATTCCGTCAGGGATTCCATTAGGAATAAAAGTTGAGGGAATTCCAAGTCTAGACTGGCAATAAATATGCTCGCGATTCCATTTACCAATTGTGCTATTATCCGTTTGATAATCAATTTTAGAAATCGGTTGTTCGTCATAAATCATCCAAACTTGCCCGCTGTTTTCCGGATTTTGATCGGTATCTCTGAGTGCGGTGTAGGCATCACCATAATTTTGAACACGAACACTATTTGGATTTGCAATAATATCTCGAATTGCCAATCGCAAATTCTGACCCGATTTTCCTTCTAGTGAACTATAATAACCCGCTGGAATTGCAGCAGGACATATTCCATATGTTGGACGAATTGGAGTTCCCCAGGGATGCATAACAAAATTGATATCATTAACTCTAATGGAAATATTATTATTTAAAATGAGGTATTCACTTGGTACCGCAGCCAAAGAAATTTTCATATTTTCATCACCTTCATTATTCCCATCATTCAAAATTTGAATTGTAGAAGTAACCGTATTGGAACCTGATGGAATAGTAGCATTTAAATTTCCTGAAAAGTCATTTGAATTAAAACTACTATTATTTAAAGTGATAAATAAATTTAAAGGACTTGAAACCGGATTATCAGTCGTGTAAGTAATTGAAAAACTCTGCCCTTCAGTAATTGAAATTGAAGAGTAAGAAATTGCAATTCCATTAAAAACAATTCCAGATCCATCATTGTTTGATCTCGGGGTAGGTGTTTTGACTTCGTATGTTCCATCAGTTTTACGCTGTATAGATTGGGAAGTAGCCAATCCATTGAAGTTCTCATTATAAGATATCGTTTCTCCCAAAATTGTCATTAATGCTGAAGCAGAAGTCGTTCCGCTATTACTATAAGCTAAAGCATCGACTAAATTAGTAGCGATTGCAGGAGTATTTATTGGAAAATCAGAGGCATTTCCATTATATACAGCTACAACATCAGGACCATTTTGAATAGTATTTTGAGGTATGATGAACGAAGCTGTAGGGATAACTTGTGGATTTCCAAGAAGTATTATTCCGTTTCCATCGGTAACCAATCCGTCTAAATCTATAACATAATAACTAAAAGTTCCTGAGTAGGGACTTGAACTTCCAGCATTAAAAAAAACAACTACATATCCATCTAATGCAAAATTAGGAACACTAGATTTTAATTCTATGAACTCTTTTACATCCGTTGAATTGGTATCCGAATCTATTTCGTTAATTACTATTTGAGCGTTTGAAAAAAAACTACATAGTAATAGTATAACAAAGAGGGACTTTTGTAGCATTATGAAAAATTTTAGCACTCAAAGGTACTTAATAAATTAATTTAATGATACTTACTTTAAATATAATAAAACAAAAAAAGCCCTAATATAATTAGAGCTCTTTATAAAATTTACATTTAAAATTATCTTTTCAATGAGAAGTGAGAACGGAACACTTTACTTTCACCAGTTAAAGGTTCTGTATAATCTACAGTGAACCAATAATCAGTTGACATCAAAGGTTCTCCATTTAAAGTTCCATCCCAGCCCTCTCCTGTTGGACTGATTTGTTTGATTAATTTACCATATCTGTCAAAGATAAATACTTTGGCCGTAGCTCCTAAACCTACAATATTCCAGGTATCGTGATAACTATCGCCATTTGGCGTAAAGTACGTTGGATAACCAATTATAGAAACCAGTTTAGTTAAATTGGTACAACCATTAGCATCAGTTACTGTAACTATATGAGATCCCGGAGAAACATCTGTAAATACATTAGAAGATTGTGTTGGCCCATTATCCAATGAATATAAAAATATTGCATTTCCACCGGTAACATCAACAGTAATGATTGCATTATCACTAAATGCTAGAGTTTCAGTAGTGTTGATAGTAATACCTGGGAAAGAAGCGGTAACAACAGCATTGGTCAATACTGATCTACAACCTGTTGCCGTATTGGTAACTATAACAGAATAAGTTCCTGCTTGAGTGGCTTCGTAAGTATTGTTAGTTGCCCCATTAATAATTACACCATTAAAATACCATGCGAAATCGTAAGTTGCATTACTTAAATTGGTATCTAAAATATAATTTTTATAGGATATACTTGTAGCTTGATCTACACAAATCACCCCATCATTAATTTGAGGTGCTGGAGCTGGATTAACGGTAATTACTAACGTTAATGGTTTACCAGAACATCCATTAGCTGTTGGAATAACGGTGTATGTTGCCGTTCCTAAATTTGGTGAAGCGGTCAATACATCATTAATTACGACTCCTGTACCTGCCTGAGCTCCAGTAACATTATTAGCATTTACTGTCCATGCAAATGTGGTTGCGACTATACTTGGAAATAAAGAGATATTTGGAGTTTCACCACTACAAATTGTTGATGTTGATGAACCAAATACTTCAGGTGTTGGATTTACAATTATAGTAACCGTTATTGGCGCACCTGAACATCCATTAATTGTTGGAGTAATAGTATAAAGAACGGAACCAGGCGTATTACCAACTGTAGTCAATGCTTGATCTATTAAATTTCCTGTACCTGACGATGCACCAAAAATACCTGTTTGAATCACCGTCCATGAAAAAGTGGTACCTGCAACTGTACTAGTTAATGCTATATTGGTAGATGAAGAAGAACAAATAGTAGTTACAGCTGCATTCGCCGTAGCCACCGGAATTGGATTTACTCTTACAGTAACTAGTATTGGAATACCAGGGCAACCACCAACTATTGGTATTACAGAATAAACCGCTTCTCCAACATTATTACTGGTAGTAGTTAAAACTTGAGCAATCGTATTTCCTGTACCATTGCTGGCTCCTGTTACATTCGTTTGAACTACGTTCCAATTGAATACTGTTCCTACCACATTACTAGTTAATTGAATTGGAGAAACACTTCCTGAACAAATCGATTGAAATACCGTTGAAGGAGTTACGACCGGAATTGGGTTAACTGTTATTGTAATTGGGGTAACAGGTCCTTGACAGGTTCCTACGTTAGCCATTATAGAATAAGTAACCGTACCTGGAACTCCACCAATTGCTGTAAGAATTTGAGAAATAATAGACCCATTTCCTGCAATTGCGCCTGAAACACCCGACTGAGTAACTGTCCAATTAAAAGTAGCTGAAGAAACGTTACTTGAAAGTGAAACGCCTGTGGGTTGACCTGAACAAATAGTAGGTGATGAAACCACCGAATTTACCAATGGAACAGGAATTACAGTAACCACAACCGAACCTGATTGGACTTGTGTACATGCGGGTAAACCAGCTGCAAGTACGCTAACTAATTGATATGTTGTTGTGGCGGTTATATTACCAGTTGGAATGGAACCTACACCTAAACTATCTAACGTTATAGTTTGGTTGGCTCCACCATTAATAGTATAACTAACAGTAGCGTTTGGTGTACCGTTAAAACTAACTGAACTAGAAGTATTATAACAAATTGTTGTATTTCCAGAAATGGTTGCAATTGGTAATGGATTAACAGTCACTGTTGCTAATATTGGTAAACCAGTACAGCCACTTCCTGATGGAGTAATGGTGTAAACCACTGTTCCAGGTGTATTGCCAGTAACTGTTAAAGCATCTGTTATTGAATTCCCTGAAGCTGATGTAGCACCGGTAACATTCGATGAAGCAGATGTCCATGCATAGGTAGTTCCAATTGCATTACTTGTTAGAGCAATATTTGTGCTATCTAATGAACAAATAGTAACCGCAGATGGAGTTGCTGTTGCAATTGGAATTGGGTTAACTATAATAGTTGTAGTCGCGATAACCTGAGCACAACCTGCAGATGCAGCTATTGTATAAGTGATTGTATGGTTTCCAGAGGTGCTTGTACTTGGCGTTATTGCTCCAGTAGCAGCATCAATAGTCAATCCTGCAGTTCCACTATACGTTCCTCCAGTATATCCTG
>JAIPAM010000013.1 GCA_021740105.1 Flavobacterium sp. | reverse complement strand
AGAGGATTTTATCGCAATGTCCGACCCTGCAGGTCCTGGAAGTGATCCTGGAGCTCCAATTGGTGATTACATTATTCCAATGCTAATATTTGGAATAGCGCTAAGTTTCTATTTATTAAAAAAGAGAAAGACCGCTTAATCTGAAATACAATTAAAAAAAAACCACGCAAATCGCGTGGTTTTTTTTTGTTTCTAAATAAGCGATCAGCTATAAACGAAAATCGGTCAACGGTCAACAACTTACAACATACAACCTACAACTATTTTTTTTAGCACGGTTATTGCATAAATGAAAATCGTATCTTTAATTTTTAAAACAAACGAATTATGAAAATCAAATATATAGTGCTGTTAACTGCAATAGCCGTTAATTTCACCTCTTGTGTGAGCACCAAGTCGACCTTGCAAAATGTAAATGACAATGCTCCTATACCGCAACTTACTTCCTCGAATACCTTTTTAATTTCGGAATTCAGTAAAGATCCCAAATACGGTTATCACCCCGATTATCCTATTAATGTGTTTTATTGGAATACCAAAGATTTAAACATCAATCAAGAGCGTTTTTTGAATGCGCTTTCCGGACCCAATGGTGAAAAAATATTCTTTAAAAAATTAGACATTTGCTGTCCCTTCCCTACCAAAAACCACGAAATGGGTGGTGGCTTCCTCGATCAATACGAAGTTACCTGGGTAGGCTTGAAAAAACCTATAAAACTGTACCTGAATTGCTACGAAAAAGGAGATTTAATGGTACCCGTAGGATTTGGATTGGCGAAGTAACGAGATTCGTTAACCGTTGTTCGTTGACCGTTGTTAGCAAAAGTGAATGCTTTGAGGTTAACGAAAAACGAAAAACGGTTGACGAAAAACGATTAGCGATTTTTAATTGTCAAAGAGTACACAGATTTCCAAAAAACCAAAAAACCGAATTAACTCTCAATTAATAACTCCTATTTCCTATATTTGCACTATCAAAAATAGTACAATGAACTTACACACAATACCTCAAATAAAACATACCAATAGTGGAAACTTCTTTTTATTAGCAGGCCCTTGCGCAATTGAAGGAGAAGAAATGGCGATGAGAATTGCTGAAAAATTAGTTGGGATTACCGATAAATTAGAAATCCCATTCGTATTTAAAGGGTCTTTCAAAAAAGCAAATCGCTCGAGAATTGATAGTTTTTCAGGTATAGGAGATGAAAAAGCATTGCAAATATTACGCAAAGTTTCCGAAACTTTCGGCGTTCCTACCGTTACCGATATTCATACCAATGAAGATGCCGACAAAGCAGCTCAATATGTTGATGTGTTGCAAATCCCCGCTTTTTTAGTGCGTCAAACTGATTTAGTGGTGGCGGCGGCCAATACAGGAAAAGTCGTAAATTTGAAAAAAGGACAATTCATGAGTCCGGAGAGTATGAAACACGCCGTTCAAAAAGTATTGGACTGCCACAACCAAAACGTAATGGTTACCGATAGAGGGACGATGTTTGGTTACCAAGATATGATTGTCGATTTCCGTGGAATTCCAACCATGCAAAAGTATGCTACCACCGTTCTAGATGTAACGCACTCTTTACAACAGCCCAATCAAACGGCCGGAGTTACCGGAGGTCGCCCTGATATGATCGAAACCATTGCCAAAGCGGGAATTGCCGTAGGTGTGGATGGAATATTTATTGAAACCCATTTTGACCCTGCAAATGCTAAAAGTGACGGCGCAAACATGCTGCACTTGGATTATTTTGAAGCCTTAATGACCAAATTAGTTGCCATTAGAAAAACGGTAAACACGTTTTAAATCCTTTAAATTCAAATTTTATCTATGTTTGATTTTACACCAACAGATTGGATCGGCTATTTGGCCTCCTTAATCTTGATGATTTCCTTTTTGATGAAAAATATCATTACTTTGAGAACGATCAATTCTATTGGCGCTATTCTATTTATTTTTTACGGAATAATGTTGAAAACCTCGTGGCCAATCATTATTACCAACTTATTTATTCTAGGAGTTAATTTAATTTATTTGACCAAGCATTTTTCTACTAAAACTAAAGAATAACTAGGAGTTATATCCAATTCGAGGTTTTTTTTCTTCTATTTTTTTTTGATTAACTGATCACTGTAAAAGATAAATTCTTATTTTTACAAAAAAAGATGAACGAGATCATCCGTTATTTTGAAACGATACCTTCCTTACACCGCGCGCTAATATTAGCAGGTGGAATTACTTTTTTCTGGCTGATAGAAACCTTAAAACCCCTTTTCTTATTACAATACAGCAAATGGAAACACGCGGGAATCAATATATTCTTCACGTTTACCACAATTGTAGTCAACTTTTTGATGGCGTTTATTTTACTTTGGACTTCTCAATGGGCAACACAAAATAGTATTGGCCTACTTCCCTATTTAACCGCAATAAACCCTTGGATTTACATGATTATTGGATTGCTATTATTGGATTTAATTGGCGCTTATTTGGTGCATTATGTAGAACACAAAGTCAAGTTTTTTTGGCGCTTTCACTTGATTCATCATTCGGATACTTGGGTAGACACCACAACTGCCAACCGCCATCACCCTGGAGAAAGCGTGTTGCGTTTTGTATTTACTGCACTAGCGGTTGTAGTAGTTGGAGCACCAATGTGGCTGGTATTTTTGTATCAATCGGTGTCAGTAGTATTATCCCAATTCAATCATGCTAATATTTCTTTGCCTATAGCTTTAGATCGCTGGCTAAGTTATATCATCGTTTCTCCAGATATGCACAAAGTGCACCACCATTATGAATTACCGCATACCGATAGTAATTATGGAAATATTTTTTCTTTTTGGGATCGACTATTTGGCACCTTTTCCACTTTAAAAAGAGATGAAATTGTTTACGGAATTGACACCCACATGGAAACCGAAAAGCACAATACTATTGGAAGCTTGTTGAAAATCCCTTTTCAAAAAAGAAGCACCTTTGAAAAACAGTAAAAAAAATTAATCCGACTTAAAAACGTATTGTTTTTTTTATTAATATTGAACTACAAATTAAATATTAACTAAACAAAAACCACCTTATTTATTTTTCTAGGAATGAAAAAGAGTAAAAAGATTGAATTGACTTGGGATCAAAATGAAAAACTGATCACACTGGCTTTAGAAGAAAGAAATCCATTTGAAATTATCAAAAAGGAATTCGGATTAAGCGAAACAGAAGTTCTTGAAATTATGAAAAAGAAACTTCCAACAGACAAATTTGATTTATGGAAAAAGAAAGCTAACGCTGGAAAACCGAAACCTAAACCAATCAAAATTGATGATTTTGACGACGATCTAGACGGAAAATACTATATAAAAAATAAATTCGATTGAATGAAGCTCCTGATTCCAGGAGTTTTTTTTTGAAATAAAATTTCATTACGAATACTCCCGATTTTTAGTAGCAATAAATCGGCAAAATCCTTCGGTAGTTATTTAATAATTTCTTTAATTTGCCAACAAATAAAAAACTATGAAAAAATTACTATTGGCTCTACTTTCTTTATTTATTTTAGCGTCATGTGAAAATAAACCAGAAACCAATTTACAAATAACGGGTGTCGTAAAAGGATTACAAAAAGGAACTTTGTATTTGAAAAAAATGGGAGACAGTTCTTTTATAACTCTTGACAGTATGAAAATTGATGGTAAATCAGAATTTGAAAGCAATATCGATTTGAAATCACCAGAAATGTTGTACTTGTTTTTGGACCGTGGTGAAACAAAATCTGGGGACGACAATTTGATGTTTTTTGCGGAACCTGGGAAAATAAATATTGCAACCGACTTGGAGTATTTTTATTCTAAAGCAGTGATTACCGGATCTAAAAACAATGAATTGTATGAGAATTATAAGAAAATTACTTCTAAATACAACGAGCAGCAGTTAGAACTTACCGTTGCAAAAATAAATGCGCTAAAAAGCAAGCAAATGGATTTGATTGCTTCAATTGAGGAGAAATCGAATGCGATCACCAAGAGAAAATACCTTTACGCGATTAATTTTGCGGTTACCAATAAAGACTATGAAGTGGCGCCTTACATCGCTTTATCCGAAATTAACGATGCTACGGTTAAATATTTGGATACCATTCAAAAATCGATGTCCCCTAAAGTGGCAAAATCTCGCTACGGAGTTCTGCTTTCAAAATATGTAGGAGAGCGAAAAAAGGAGTAGCTTTATTTTTGTTTTGTTGACTAAAGGGAAACATGAAATTTTTAGTTTCTATTTTTTATTAATAAACTAATTGTATTGGCTTTAGGGTGTGTAACCGATTTATTGTTTATTATTTAATGTTTAGTTATTGCCTATTATTTTAATAGTCACTATTTTCGACATTTTATGTTTCTATGAAAAATAAATATAAAGTAGCGGTTATAATGTCCGTTTTTAATACCCCATTTACTATAGTTAAAAGAGCTGTTGATTCGGTATTGAACCAAACTTTCCAGGATTTTGAATTGTTTATTATTGATGATGGAAGTACCAATGATTCCCATCAATTAATTTTAGAATATGCCATTCTAAATGAAAATAAAATTACCTATTTGCGTCATAAAAATTGCAGTCAATCCAAATCAATTAATCGCGCCATTTTATTAACTGAAAGCGAGTACATAACAGTTATTGATGCCGATGATGAATACAAATCAAATCATTTAGAATTGTGTTTATCAGAAATAAATTCTCTAGATCTTATTGCTTCCACAACAGAAACTATTGTGAACAACGAATCGGATTATTATGTTCCGGATCGTTACAATCCAAAAGAAGTGGTACATGTTGATGACTGTATCCTTTTTGCTACTTTATTTGGGAAAAAGGAAGTATTTGAAAACTTAAATTTCATAGATATGTACGGCGCAGATGCTCATTTTTATGAACGTGCAGAAAAGAAATATTTTGTTGAAAAATTAGATTTAAGAACTTATATTTATTACAGAAACAACCCCGATAGTATAAGTGCTAAAGTTAAAATAAAAAATTTGAGTTAATTGGTGATTCCCTCCAGCATTAAATTATCAAATCAACTTATATTGGGATGTCACATTACTGGCGTTTTTGATGTTAATAGAAGTCAAATGCTTCAAGACGATGATTTTTCAATCATTGAAAATTGGGTTAATTCAATTTCAAAACTGAATCTTCAAGCCGTTATTTTCCATAATAATTTTTCTGAATCGACGGTAATAAAGCACCAATCCAAAAATCTCCTTTTTATTAGAATAACCCACGACGAGCGATTTAATCCAAATGTTTTTAGATATTTTGTTTACAATCAATTTTTAAATCAATACTGGGACAAAATTGATTCTCTGTTTGTAACGGATGTATCGGATGTTTTGGTATTGAAAAATCCTTTTATTCAACCTTTATTTATTGAAAAATTTGATTTTATTTTTTGTGGTGATGAGCCAACAAATTGGAATAATGAATGGATGCAACTTCACGGCTCCCATTTAAGAAGTCGTATTACTGATTACCTCGAAATAGAAACGGAGTATAAATCTCATCAATTGTTAAACTGTGGAATAATTGGCGGCAATATTTCAATTATTAAATCATTAATTGAATCTATTTGGCAACTTCATAACACTTATAATTTTGATAATAAAAGTTCTTACACTGGAGATATGGGCGCTTTTAATTATATAGTAAGGAAAAATTATTCCCAAAAGTTACTTCATGGAACTCCTGTAAATTCAGAATTTAAAGCGTATATAGACAATGGAACCAATTGGTTTCAACACAAATAAAGGATCGTTGTGTCAGAATGTCATAATTTAAATTAGTAGAAATTATAGAAAACTGACAATTTTTACTGAAAGTTACAATGGCACAAAGATTGACATTAGCAAAAAGAGTTTAGAAATTAAAATTAAATTTAAATTAAATAAAAATGGGTAAAATAATTGGTATTGATTTAGGAACAACCAACTCTTGTGTCTCTGTAATGGAGGGAAATGAAGCTGTTGTAATTCCTAATGCAGAAGGAAAAAGAACCACACCATCTGTAATTGCTTTTGTAGAAGGCGGTGAAATCAAAGTTGGAGATCCTGCAAAAAGACAAGCGGTAACCAATCCAACTAAAACGGTTGCTTCAATCAAACGTTTTATGGGACATTCTTTTTCAGAAGTATCTGCTGAAGCAAAAAGAGTTCCTTATTCTGTAGTAAAAGGAGATAATAATACACCACGTGTAGATATTGATGGACGTTTATATACAGCACAAGAATTGTCAGCAATGACACTTCAAAAAATGAAAAAAACAGCGGAAGACTATTTAGGTCAAACCGTTTCTGAAGCAGTAATTACTGTTCCTGCTTACTTTAATGATGCGCAACGTCAAGCTACGAAAGAAGCGGGCGAAATTGCTGGTTTAAAAGTAATGCGTATTATCAACGAGCCTACTGCTGCAGCATTAGCCTATGGTTTAGATAAAAAAGGAGTAGATCAAAAAATTGCAGTTTACGATTTAGGTGGAGGTACATTTGATATCTCTGTTTTGGAATTAGGAGACGGAGTTTTTGAAGTATTGTCTACCAACGGAGATACTCACTTAGGAGGAGACGATTTTGACCAAACAATCATTGACTGGTTGGCAGATGAATTCAACGCTGAAGAAGGAATTGACTTGCGTTTGGATCCAATGTCGTTACAACGTATTAAAGAAGCTGCTGAAAAAGCGAAAATCGAGTTGTCCTCTTCTGCTGAAACAGAAATCAATTTGCCTTACGTTACTGCTACAGCTACAGGACCAAAACACTTAGTGAAAAAATTAACAAGAGCTAAATTTGAGCAATTGTCAGATTCATTAGTAAAACGTTCTATGGCACCAGTTGCAAAAGCGTTAAAAGATGCTGGTTTATCAGTTTCTGATATTGACGAAGTTATCCTTGTTGGAGGTTCAACTCGTATGCCGAAAATTGCTGAAGAAGTAGAAAAATTCTTTGGTAAAAAAGCATCAAAAGGAGTTAATCCTGATGAAGTGGTTGCTATTGGAGCTGCTATTCAAGGAGGAGTTCTTTCTGGAGATGTAAAAGATGTATTGTTACTTGACGTTACGCCTTTGTCTTTAGGAATTGAAACTATGGGTGGAGTAATGACTACATTGATTGAGTCGAATACTACTATTCCAACAAAAAAATCTCAAATTTTCTCTACAGCTGCAGATTCTCAACCAACTGTTGAATTGCACGTATTGCAAGGTGCTAGAGCAATGGCTGCTGATAACAAAACAATCGGTCGTTTTAACTTAGATGGTATTCCACCAGCACCAAGAGGAGTCCCTCAAATTGAAGTTACTTTTGATATCGATGCCAATGGTATCATCAAAGTATCTGCTACAGATAAAGGAACTGGAAAATCTCATGATATTCGTATCGAAGCTTCTTCTGGATTAACATCTGAAGAAATCGAAAGAATGAAAAAAGATGCTGAAGCAAATGCCGGAGCTGATAAAATCGCTAGAGAAAGAGTTGAAAAATTAAACGAAGCGGATGGAATGATTTTCCAAACAGAAAGCCAATTGAAAGAATTAGGTGACAAATTATCTGACGAACACAAAACGGCAATCGAATATGCATTGACAGAGTTGAGAATGGCACACCAATCTCAAGATTTGACTGCAATCCAATCTGGATTAGACAATATCAATGCCGCTTGGAAAACAGCTACTGAAGCAATGTATGCTCAAGGAGAACAAGGTCAACAAGCCGAAGCGCAACCACAAGAAGCACAAGGTGACAATGTTCAAGATGTAGATTACGAAGAAGTTAAATAATATATTATTTAATAAAAAAGAGGCTGTTCAATTGAACAGCCTCTTTTGTTTTATAACTCTTTAACTAGATTACTAGTTCTTATCTGAAACTACTTTTCTATTCGGATCTAAAGCCATATTGATTCTAGAAATCAAATCCTGAACGTGGTATTTACTCATTTTATCGGTCATTCTTGAAGCTGACATTTTTAAATTGTTATTCAAATTGATCAGTTGGCCTCTCGTGATTGATGGTAAATCGGTTTGAGCTAAATTTACTCTTCTCGTATTGAAACCATAAGTTACACCTACAGGTACCGATCTAACATTAGCTGTACCCGGAGTTAACAAGTCGATCATTTTATCAACATACAATTTTTGAATATTTCTTCTAAAGATATCAATTGAATTTTTATTTTTCAATTCACTGAAAATCCCTTTATTTAAATCGGTCATTAATTCATCTATAGAATAATTGTTTTTGCTTATTGAAGAAGTTTCTAAAAGACGAACCATTCTATCTCCTGCAAACAAGCTACTTAATGTTCCGTCTTGCATTGCTTTGATCGCTTCAACTCCATTATCAGGGTTTATTTTCGAAAGCACTCTTTGATCCAACAACCATTTTGGTGTGTTAAATAATTGTGCATTTAAGAAAGCTACCGCCTCCTTTTGAATACTTTTAGGAACAGCTTGAAACTGGTTTCCTTTCATATCATAGGTTTTTGGACTGTCATAAATTCCACCCACGTTTTTAGTCACATGTCCCATGTATCTTCTAAATTGACCAGAAAGAGCTCCGTACAATTCGTCTAGTTCAGCGTAGCTTTCCCCATCTTCTTTAGACCATTCTAATAAATTAGGAAGGATTCTTTTTAGGTTTTTAATACCATATTCCGAAGCTCGCATCGCATTGTCACCAATATCTTCCGTTTGATATCTAGGATCATAAGGACTTGATTCAGATCCAAACCACAAGCGATTGTTCTTGTATGCTTCTTTAGTCATTTCATTTAAAAATGCTTTTTCTTCTGCTTCATTTTTGGTGTCTTCAAAATAAGAATAACCCCATTTAATTGCCCATTTATCATAGTCACCAATTCTTGGGAACAAACTAGTTACTCCATCTTCTGGCTGAGCAACATAATTAAAACGAGCATAATCCATAATCGATGAAGTATGTCCATTCAATCTTTGGTATTCTTTATCTCTCAATTTTTCAACTGGGGTAGCAGAACTAGCTCCCATATTGTGACGTAATCCTAAGGTGTGACCTACTTCATGAGAAGAAACGAAACGAATTAATTCGCCCATCAATTTATCATCAAACTTTTTATTTCTTGCCGCAGGATCAACCGCAGCCGTTTGAATTAAATACCAATTTCTCAAAAGACTCATGATATTGTGGTACCAACCAATATGACTTTCTAAAATTTCTCCACTTCTAGGATCGTGAACATTTGGTCCGTAAGCATTTTGAATTTCTGCAGCGAAGTATCTTAATACTGAAAAACGTGCATCTTCTAAACTCATTGTCGGATCATTTTCTGGCCAATATTCTCCACGAATCGCATTTTTCCATCCTGCATTTTCAAAAGCAACTTGCCAATCGTCGATACCTTGCTTAATGTATTTTTTCCATTTATCTGGAGTAGCAGGATCAATGTAGTAAACAATAGGTTTCAATGGTTCAATTAATTCTCCCTTTTTTTGCTTTTGAGCATCCTCAGCAGATTTAGGTTCTAATCTCCAACGAACAGCAAATACTTTAGTATCTGACTTTTGAGATTCTTCTTCAAATACACCATATTGATTAGCAAAAAATCCAACGCGTGCGTCAAATTCTCTCTTTCTCATTGCCTTTTTAGGCAACATTATAATCGAAGTATTGGTTTCTATAGTAACCAAGCCTGCGTCTAATCCAGATGGAATATCAACTCCAATTTTTGGTGCAGGGACAGGAGAGATCTTTGGAGGAGTTGTAGTAAACGTTTTTACACTTCTAATTTCAGTGTTTATAGGAAAAGTACTGATTTTTGAGATGAAAGATTTGTCTTTTTGAAACGATTGTATGTTCAACATTTGTTTCTTAATTGGGTCCAATGAAAAGGTTTGAACATCCCCATCAAAAGTTGATGTTAAATCAACCACAAAACCCGTAATTTTTCCTTCAGCATCTTTTTTATAAGCTAGTACATCGTAATTCCCGATAATTGGATCTGATGTAGAATTTTTAACCGCTTGTGCTAATGGCTTGTCATCATCTGGAGACATAATCACATAAGTGATCGATCGTAATAAAAGGTTGTGATTCAACCCTTTTTCCCATCTTACTACTTGTCTGTTGATTTCTTCTCCACCAAAAATACCACCGCCGGCTGGTGTTTTAGAATATCTGGTGATGGTCATCATTTCAGTTCCTAAAAGTGAAACTGGTATTTCAAAAAGATATTTAGTATCTATTTTATGAACATCTATTAAACCTCTTTGGGTAACCGCTGTGGAATCGATTACTTTTTTATAAGGTTTTGGCTCCTTCTTAGCATCACCTGGTTTGGCATCTGATTTTTCATTTGCAGAACCAACTGGGCTAGAGGGTTTTCTATTTTGTGCAAATGTCTCGGAAGACACTACAATCAATAGCATTAAAGAAACAAGTGAGAGTGTTTTTTTTACCATTTTTGAAATTAATTATTAGTTAGTTCTCAAATCTATAGATATATTTTGAATAATTAACTATTCAGAATAAAATTTTTGATAAATTAACAACTGTTGAGTAAAATTAGATACTCGAAGATTATTGAAATTAAATAGCTGAAAAATAATAAATTACAATTCAAAAAAAGACAACTATTTTCGATCATTAAATTTTATAACCCCGTATACAATTCCAAATTGTGCTGCTAAATAGGTGGACATAATTAAGATAGCCGCATGATTAATAGGTTCTTGAAATTTATTGATCGCTAAAAAACTATCCGAAGCAATAAAGGCAATAGCACCAAAAAGAATATAGTATCTAGCGCTAGTATTCCAAGAAATAAACCCTCGCCAAGCAAAACCCAACATCACAGAAATAGTCAATGCATAAAAACTAACAGGTATTTTTAAAGGTCCTAAAGTGGGTAACAATACTTCTAAAATACTTTTGAGGTAAAAAACAGTAAGAATAATTCCAAGCCAAAAAAGTGGGTTTTTCCTATAGGGTTTGGAAGTTCCCAATTTGGAAAATAAGAAAATATAAAATAGATGTGCTGTTAAAAAGGAAAGTAATCCGGAGATAAAGAACCATTGATTGGTAGTGGAGAAAATTAATAATACATCCCCTATCCAAGAAAAAGTCAAGGCTAATAACAATATTTTTTTTGTTAAGAAGTCTTCACTTAAATACACATACAAAAACAAAAACGGTATTAGAAAAGGCTTTATACAAAGTGATAACGTATCAAAATTCAATGAAATTAAAACTATATTGATCATGGCAATAATTAAAAACCCTTTGAGGAAAAACTCTTTTTTCATCAATTATAGTGTTTGAGATATTGGAGTAGGTTTTCTAAAATCAATAAATACAAAATAGAAAGTCACCAAAAAAGAAACGATTAGATAACTTAAAACAAGGTAGCTTCCAATTGATATAAAGCTGTTTAATCCAAACCAATCTCCAAAATTAATAACAATCAATACTCCAAATAACAATCGGAAACCTTCCCAAAAAAGGGAGTATTTATGGGTATCCATCAATTCCGAATAGCTGTAAATAGTGATGTATAGAAAGGCGCCGTAAATGAAGATATTTGGAAAACCGATAAATGCAATATTGTTAAACAAATAACTCACCAATAATAAGGTGATTAGGGATTGAATTACCGACCAATAAATGAGTTTCTTTGAATTGGAAGAATTAAATTTATCGAAACTATAAACGTCTTTTATTTTTTTGACCGGATATTGCTCTTCAAAGTTTTCTGGCCTCCAACCTGTAGACTTGAACCAAATGGTAAATTTGTCTTTCCAGTTAGTCGCTCTCCAAGCATCAGAAATAAGTAATCCTAAATGTTGAAAATTAATCCGAATGGGATTCCAAGTTTCAGCGGGTCTAGTAATCCCAAAAACGGCAGGAACTGCATCCAATTCTTCTTGAAAGGTGCCAAACATCTTGTCCCAAATAATAAATATTTGAGCATGATTTTTATCCAAATACTCCGGATTAATGGCATGATGAACTCGGTGATGGGAAGGAGTAACCAAGATTTTTTCTAGGAAACCTAATTTTTTTATGTAAACGGTGTGGTACCAAAATTGTAAAAACAATTGGATTGGTAGGGTTATGATTATCACTTTCGTAGGCACACCTAAAAGAGCTGCCGGTATCAAAAGAAAGGTAAATAAATTCACAAAACTTGAAATCGATTGTCTTAAAGCACAAGCCAAATTAAACTCTTCACTACTATGGTGAATAGCATGTTTGTTCCAGAAAAAATTAATTTGATGTGCCCAGCGATGCGCCCAATAACCGTAGAAATCAATTACAATAAAGGCAATGATATACGTTGCGATAGAAGGCTCTAAATGTCCAATGCTAATATGAGTGAGCAACCAATCGTAGGAAATGAAGGTGATTGTTAAACCTAAAACATCTTTAATAGAATTCGTCATGCCGGAACTAATACTAGAAACACTATCCATCAAACGAACTTTTTTATTGAATTTGAAATAGCCATAGAGCGATTCAATTACAATCATCAATAAAAAAATAGGCATTGCAATTATTAGTATTTTTCCGTACTGCTCCATTAATTAAATGTGGGTTATTTATGACTCAAGACAAAATTATAAAAAGTAATGTAGATATTACATTAAGTCATTAGTTTTAAACGATTTCAGCACTCAAACCTGCTTCCAATAATTGAAGACATTGAGGAGTTAATTCTTTAATTGGCCCTGTTTTTACAGTACATTTCCCATTGTAATGTACAATTAAAGCACATTGTTCCGCTTGTTCTGGAGTGTGGCTGCAAACACGGATTAAAGTATCGATTACATGATCAAAAGTATTTACATCGTCATTATACATCACGATTTCATTATCAAAAGAAACACTTTCTTTTAAAACTACTTTTTCAAGTACTTCTTCTTTTGTACTCATAGCTTTACAAATTATGATTTTCGAACTACTAATTTATATATTTTAATGATACCCAGTTATTTCTCTCGAACTTTTTTACATAGGTCAATCCTTTTTCTGTACAAGATGCATCAATAAAAGGGATATCTTCATTATAAAAACCACTTAATAATAAAACCCCCTCTTTATTTAAACAATCAATATAGGTCTGCATGTCGTTCAATAAAATATTACGGTTAATATTAGCGATGATCAAATCGTATTTTTTACCTATTAATAATTCGGCATCTCCTTCATAAACTGTAATTTGAGAACAATTATTTCGTTCCGCATTTTCAATTGAGTTAAGGTAACACCAATTATCGATATCTATAGCATCAATTGGCTGCGCACCTTTCATTTCTGCTAAAATTGCTAAAATTGCGGTACCACAACCCATATCTAAAGTTTTTTTTTCTTCAACATTTGTTTCCAATAAGTGTTGGATCATCATGTGAGTGGTTTCGTGGTGACCGGTACCAAAGCTCATTTTAGGCTCAATAACGATATCAAATTTCGCCCCTGTTTTCGGATGAAAAGGAGCACGAACATGACATATTCCATCCACATCAATGGCTTCAAAATTCTTTTCCCATTCTTCATTCCAATTGACTTGATCAATCTCTTCTATAGTATAGGAAACTTGAAATTCAGGTGAACTTAGAATGTGTAAATCGTCTAGTATATTCTCGGTCCAAAATTGTTTTTGGATATAAGCTACAATCCCCGAATCACTATCGATAAAGCTTTCAAAAGGTAATTCCCCTAATTCAGCTACTAATATTTCCGATCCTACTTCTTTGGGTTCCACCGAAAAATGAAATCCTAAATATATATTTGACATTTTTTGATTTTTAAATCCCGTTAACTATTGCAGCAAAATCTTCTGCTTTTAAAGCCGCGCCTCCAATTAATCCTCCATCAACATCTGGTTTAGAGAAAATTTCTTTCGCATTATCGGGTTTTACACTTCCACCATATAAAATTGAAACATTTTCCGCAATAGTACTTCCATATGCTTTTCTTACCGTTTCTCTGATGAATTCATGCATCTCTTGCGCTTGCTCTGGACTGGCGGTTTCTCCTGTTCCAATCGCCCAAACTGGCTCATAAGCCAAGACTATATTTTCCCATGAAGCTGGCGGAATATGAAACAAACCATCCTTTAATTGGTTTTCTACAATATTAAAATGATTTCCAGATTGTCGGTCTTTCAATTCTTCGCCAAAGCAAAAAATAGCCGTCATATTGTGACTAATCGCCGTGTTCACTTTATTGGCAATCAAGGCGTCAGTTTCATTAAAATAAGCTCGTCGTTCTGAATGACCTAGAATCACTGCATTAACTCCTATACTTTGCAACATAGTTGCAGAAATTTCACCTGTATAAGCACCACTTTCTGCTTGGTGCATATTCTGTGCAGCTACTCCAATATTGGTATATTCTAAATGACTAACAGCCGATTGTAAATTAACGAACGTCGGTGCAACAATAATTTGAACTTCTTTATCGGTTGGTAATTTATCTATTAATTCATTCAGTAAATCTTCCGTTTCCTCTGAATTTTTATGCATCTTCCAGTTTCCTGCTACAATTTTAGTTCTCATTATTGTTATTTAATATTTATAAAAGTCTATTTCAAATCATTCAACGTTTTCTGAATCAACTCAAAATCAGTTTCTATCGCTCGGTACAAACTAATTTTTGATTTTTTATTGATTACAATGTATCTAGGAATCCAGTCTAAATCAAGAGACTTTCCGAACGAACCTTTCATTCCATCTTTCACTAAATAGTGTTCGCCTTTTAATTCGTGTTTTTCAATTCCCTCTTTCCATTTGTCAAATGTTTTATCGCAGGAAAAAAATACGTAAACCACTTCCGGATTGTTTTGTTGTAGCTCTTTAATTTTCGTCATTGCCTTAACACAATCACTGCACCAAGAAGCCCAAAATTCTAATACTACCGTTTTACCTTTGTGTTTATCTACTACCGATTGGAATGAAATTTCCGATCCATCCACTGCAGTAACTTTTTCAGCTAAGGCCGCTGTTGAAAATTCATTTTTTTGAGCTTTAGAACAAGAAAATGAAGCTAAAGCTGCGAAAAGTGCAATTGCTTTTTTCATAGTAGAAGGAATTATTTATTAGTTTTTAAAGCGGTATAAGGTTTTTGGATCAATTCATTGAATTCGGAAGCGTTGAATTTATTATCAGTAATACCAAAATAGTATTTATACTCATTACCATTCCATAAATATTTTACCCCAGGGGTATCTTTTCCTGTTCCTAAAACATTCCAAAACGGAATTACCTCAATTATTTTATATGGATATTTTGCTCCAGCAAATTTGAAAAAGTCAGGGATTAAATCAGCTTCTTCGTTCATAAAGATGATTCTAATTTCAGGGAAATTTTTATCCTTAGCTTTCATTTCCGTCAACTCTTTAGCTACTTCTCGACAGTGATCACAACCAGGAACAAAGAAACAAAGTGTTTTTCTTCCCTTGTCGATGGAAGCAAAATAAGAACTATAACCTGATTTATGCGGTGCAGGTTCGTCTTTAATTTCGGCAACTATTTTCTTTACAGTATCTGCCTTTTTTAATTCAACTATTGGTTCCGTTTTTAAAGTATCCATTATTTCAATTGGAGCAGCCTCTTCTGGCTCAGTGCCTGTAACATCAACCAAATTCGATTCTGCTTGCATTGGAGCTAACATAAATAAAAGTAAAATAAAAGCCAAAGTGGTAGAAGTTAATATCCAAAAATTGCTTTTGCTTTCGTCTTTTTTAGGCATCATCTTAAGTAAAATTACTAATAACACCATAGCGACAACATTTTTTAAAATAGCTTCAATAGGTGTCATAGGTAATAAGCTTCCAAAGCAACCACAGTTTCCTGAGTTACCGCCATCTTGAAAAGTAACAATAGTTAAATGAGTAGTAAATACAGCTAACATTAATAAAGTAGCAGGAATTACTAATTTTCTGAGATAATGCTTTTGCAAAATTAATAACCCAAGAGCGAACTCAATTCCTATTAATATTCTTGAAAAAAACGGGGCTACATCACCAGAAAAACCAAGGGGATACAATTGTTTTACTTCAAATGTAGAAATTGCAAAATAAGGAGACGGATATAATTTGGCAACTGCCGACAATAAAAATAAAAAGGAAATACAAATTCTAATGGCGATGGGAACATATTTTTCTTTAGCTGTCATAATCAATTATATTATTTATGAAAATTCATTAAAATCAGAGCAAAAACGGCGTAATTTATCATGTCTTGATAATTGGCATCAATACCTTCCGACACCAGCGTTTTTCCTTTATTATCCTCGATTTGCTTCACGCGAAGTAACTTTTGCAAAATCAAATCCGTTAGTGAATTGACTCTCATCTCTCGCCAAGCTTCACCGTAATCATGGTTTTTATTTTCCATTAATTCTTTGGTTTCATTGATTTTAGCATCGTAATGCCAGGTAGCCTTTTCTACATCTAAATCGGGTTGTTCAACGGTGCCTAATTCCAATTGAATTAAAGCCATAATAGAATAATTTATGATCCCAATGAACTCTCCTGCTTCTCCTTCATCAACTTTACGAACCTCATTTTCTTGTAAACTACGAATTCTTTGTGCCTTAATATAAATCTGATCAGTCAATGATGGCAATCTTAAAATTCGCCATGCACTTCCATAATCTTTCATTTTATTGACAAACAAAGTTCTGCATATTGCAATTACCTTATCGTATTCTTGAGAAGTAGTATTCATTTAATGATGTATATTTGTATAAATTTCATCAAAAATAAGAATATTTTTTTATTGATTAGTGAACATTTACGATTATAAATGTAGTTTTATTTAAATCCCTACTTTTTAACTATGACAATTAATTGCAAAGGTCAAATTATCGATTTATCTACTCCAAAAATCATGGGAATTTTGAATATTACCCCCAACTCTTTTTATGACGGTGGAAAATATTCATTAGAAAATAATGCAATGATGCAAGTGGAAAAAATGTTGAAAGAAGGAGCTACTTTTATTGATATAGGAGCCTATTCTAGTAAACCAAATGCTGAATTTGTTTCCGAAGAACAAGAGTTAAATCGAATAATTCCAGTAGTTAAAACCCTAATTAAAGAATTTCCAGAGGCTTTGCTATCAATAGACACTTTCAGAAGCACTGTTGCACAAGAATGCATCAATAATGGAGCAGCGCTAATCAATGATATTTCTGCAGGAAGTCTAGATAAAAAAATGATGGGAGTTATTGCTTCAAACAATGTCCCTTATATTATGATGCACTTGCGCGGCACTCCCCAAACCATGCAGAGTCAAACGGATTATGAGCATCTAATTACGGAAATGATCACCTATTTTTCAGATAAGATCAACAAAGCAAGAAGTCTTGGAATTAATGATTTGATAATTGATCCCGGGTTTGGATTTGCTAAAACTACCGATCAAAATTTTGAGATATTAAGTAATTTAGAACTATTTAAAATGCTAGAACTCCCAATACTAGCGGGTGTTTCAAGAAAATCAATGATTTATAAGACTTTAGAAAATACAGCTGAAGACGCGTTAAATGGAACCACCGTTTTAAATACCATTGCAATTACAAAAGGAGCCAACATTATTCGTGTACACGATGTGAAAGAAGCGATGGAATGTGTTAAATTATGTGGGAAATTGGTTAGTCTATAAAATCAGAAATCTCTTAAAATCAGAAATCTTAAATTAATTTTACTGGTGGTGATAGGGTTCATTCTTTAGAATAGTAAAGCCACGATAAACTTGTTCAATAAAAAATAAACGAACCATTTGATGAGAAAATGTCATTTGAGAAAGTGCTATTTTACCATTAGCTTTAGCGTATAATTGATCGGAAAATCCATAAGGTCCGCCAATTACAAATACTAAAGTTTTAATTCCAGCATTCATTTTCTTCTGTAATTCCTCAGAAAATGAAACACTCGAAAACGATTTGCCATTTTCATCTAACAATATTAAATGGTCAATTGGACTTATTTTATCGAGAATCAACTCCCCTTCTTTCTCTTTTTGTTGCGCCTCAGATAAATTCTTAACATTTTTAATATCTGCAATTATCTCCATTTCAAATTTGATATAAAACGACAAACGCTTCATATAATCATCAATCAATGCTTGCAAAGCACTATTATCTGTTTTCCCAATTGCTATTAGTTTTATCTTCATTCTAATCTAACTATCTAAAAAAGTGTCAGAATCCTTTTTCTTCACTAATTTATAAACCATTAAAAGCAAGGCAACTCCAGTAAAAGTCATTCCTACAATAAGAAAAAAACTAGCAAAAGAATACTTCAACATGGTAAACAAAACCCCTAATGCGGTTGAAATACCCCCAATTAGAAACAGCACAAAAATTTGTAAATTTTTCATATGCATTTGATTAATTCGCGCTACAAAAGTAACATTATACATTGAAACAAAGTAGGATTACTATTTTTTTCTTCCTTTGGGCGTGCCCTCGTTTAGATAGTATGCGGCAAAGAAGCAATTGATGTTCAACTCGGTCGCGCTGTTCGTTGCAATCGCTGTTTCGCTTTGCTCCACAGCGGATTTCCGCTGCCATCGCTCACGCAAAAAAACAAAAAACCCTGTTTCGTTACAAACAGGGTTTTCAATGACCCGAGGCGTTAGCCGAACGGGTGAAGCAAAGGCGACGAACCGAGCCCGAAGGGCGAACACGTCGTTCCGATAAAAAAAATAAGCCCTGTCTTTTCAGACAAGGCTTACTAAAGAAAGGCGACGACATACTCTCCCACAAATTGCAGTACCATCTGCGCAGGCGGGCTTAACTTCTCTG
>JAIPAM010000011.1 GCA_021740105.1 Flavobacterium sp. | reverse complement strand
AGAGGATTTTATCGCAATGTCCGACCCTGCAGGTCCTGGAAGTGATCCTGGAGCTCCAATTGGTGATTACATTATTCCAATGCTAATATTTGGAATAGCGCTAAGTTTCTATTTATTAAAAAAGAGAAAGACCGCTTAAATAAATTATAAAAATAAGAAAACCACGCTCAAAGCGTGGTTTTTATTCTTTGAGAATTACATGAATTTGCCACAAATAAATTTATAATTATTAAATCATTTAAAATATGAATTTTACACGACCTTCTATAAAATACACAAAAAATAAACTTTTAACGGTAATTGTTTTGTTCGTTGTGTGTCTATTAAACTTCGGTAAGGTGAGCGCAACAGAGACAACAGTTTCAAATATCACTGAATTACAAGCTGCAGTAAATAGTGCAGGAAATGGCGATGTTATTATTCTTGCCAATGGAACGTATACGAATGGAACTTTAACAATTAACAGAAGTAATATAACCGTTAGAGCTGCAACTCCTGGAGGCGTTTATTGGAATTCAGACGTAAATACCTCAAGTCTCCTAACTTCAAGTTTAGCAAACAGAATAAATATAACTGGGAATTATGTAACTTTTAGTGGCTTTCAATTTACTTCTGGTGATATTGGAGGAGGTTATATTATAGACGTTTCGGGAAGTCATACTATTTTAACACAACTTAATTTTAGTGGCTATTATGCTCAAAAATACATTCGTATTACAAGTGGATCTCAATATAATGAAATATCCTATTGTAATATAGAAAAAAAACCAGCTGCAGCGGTTTCAGGTTGTACTATTCAAATTAATACATCGCTTAATGTACCTGGATATCATAAAATTAAATATTGTTCATTTCAAAATTTTTATGGAAATGGAGGAGATTTTGGAAATGAACCCATTAGAATTGGATTAAGTACAGAAAATAATAATGCTTCAAGATCCATTGTAGAATACTGTTATTTTAACAATACAGGTTTGGGGGATAGCGAATCTGTTTCAATTAAATCTCAAGAAAATACGATTCGATATTGCACCTTTACAAACCAACAAAATGCAATGCTTTGTTTTAGAAATGGTGACAACAATGTTGCTTACAGTAATTTCTTTATCAATGCGGGTGGGATTCGAGTTAAAGAAGCAAATAATATTTTTTGCTATAATAATTATTTTTATAATTCCGGAACTACTTCAGGTTCTAATGCTGCAAATGCAGTTACATTATTATATGTAACCCCAGTTGATCTCAGAACAAGTAATTTGGTGAACATCAACTTTATTCATAACACTTTTGTAAATTCTGGTAATATTGATTTAGGAGGAACTGGAGCAACAAATAATACATGGGCAAACAATATATTTAAAAAAAGCTCAGGTAATCTTTTCATTAATGCAAATAATGAAACCACCTTTGCCGGAAATATATATCAAGGAAATTTAGGTATAAGTATTACTTCAGGTATGAACAATACTAATCCTAATTTAACAATTAATAATGATGGTTATTATGGAATATCAGCAGGTAGTCCAGCAATTAATTCAGCAAGTTCAAGTTATCCTTCAATTTTAAACCTAATAAATATTGATGATGATCCAAATATAACCTATGATATTAGCGGTCAATTAAGAGATGCAAACAAAGATGTTGGTTGTGATGAATATGCAATAGGAAATACTACTAATCATCCCTTGGGTCTTGCAGAAGTTGGTCCCTCCTATTATACGGAGGAACCTACAGCAACTAGTTCGCAAACCATTTGCAGTCCTGCAACTGTTAATAATTTAACTGCTACCGGAACCAATATAAAATGGTATCAAAATTTAAGTGATAGTACTAGTTTAAATTATGGCGATTCAATAACTACAGGAACATATTACGTTTCACAAACAATAAATGGTAATGAAAGTGCAAGAAAGGCAGTTACTATCACAGTAATTACAACCGCTTTACCAACTATAACTAGCACTCAAACATTTGTAGGATCTGCTACTGTTGCAAATTTAGTAGCTAATGGTACTTCTTTGAAATGGTATGCTGCACAAACAGGTGGTACCGCTTTGAGCACAGGAGTTTCTTTAGCAAACGGAGCTACTTATTATGTCTCTCAAACATTAAATAATTGCGAAAGTGCTAGAACAGCTGTTTCAATCATTATTGAAACTCCAACCCAAACAATCAATTTTCCAATTCTCCCATTAAAATATACCAATTCAACTGATTTTTCTCCAGGGGCTACTTCAAGTAATACCTCAGCAATAATAACCTATTCAAGTTCAAATACTGCAGTCGCTACAATTACTAACGATAATAAAATTCATATTGTAGCAAGAGGTACTTCTAATATTACTGCATCAAGTAGTGGCGCTGCTCCCGTTACGCAACAATTAATTGTGCAGTGTAGTTGTGTCCAAAATTAGAAATGAAATTACTTTTAATACACAAAAAAAAACCACGCTAAAGGCGTGGTTTTTAATATCTAAAAAATAATTCGTTTAATTATCTCTAATAACATGTGCAACACCGGTAATGGTGTGTGACCCAGTGGAATTTGTGTATGTTCCATTAAAGGTGATATCAATATATTGACCAATAGCACCTACAGTACTTAAATTAAAGGAAACCGTATTTACCGTTTGAACATTTATTGATCCTGTGTCTGCTGACTCAATTGAAAAAGCAGAGGTGGTATAAATTCCCGGTATTATTGTATTTCCAAACAAGTAGAAATTTTGATTTGTACCTGGTGCGTTTATACTATAGGAAGAAATAGTCAAACCAGCATTAGTAGTTCCAGAAGAAGTTCCTCTTCCTGAAGCTGTAATATTCGCTATTATGTATCGAATAGGGTTAGAATCTATTCTATACGAAATAAACTCCGAAATGGTATTACACGCCGTAATATTTCCCACATTGGTAGTTGGACTGGTAAAGGTATAATTAATCGAATTGGTAGTTTGTAAGTTATCGTAATCAAATCCTTGCAAACTAAATCCAGTATTGGTAGCGCTACAAACCAACATAGTAAAACTAAAAGCGCCATTGGTAACGTTAGTTAATAGATTTTGATTACCATAACGCATTAATACATATCCGTTAGTAGCATTCGTTCCATCGCATTTAAGTAAGTTTCCTTGAACTAAAGTAGATTGAATTGTAGCACTAGGAATCACTAAATTAGGTAATGTAGTAGCAGCTGCAAATGGTCCAATGTTAGTGGTGCTTACAATATTTCCACAAGAATCAAATACCACCATGGTTAACGTTTCATTTGCTGGAACCAATCCAGAAACTTGTCCTTGACTGTTGGTAATTCCATTTACAGTGTAAGAATTGGTCGCTCTTCTAATTCCGACTCTCACATTTGCTAAAGGCGTACCGCCAGAATTTACTACAGTTACTGATAATCTCACTGTTGGAAATTGAGCATCGCAGTTCCACCATGAAAAGTGAGATACGGTTCCTACATATTTAGTTCCTTGCTTAGTTGCACTACCTTCTTCTTTCCAATACCCCAGCGTTTCATCAAAATGCCAAAGTGGAATTGTTGTTGGTGAAGCTGATAATTGTGTCGTAGCAATTGGCATTTCTATTTGAGCCGTCGTAGCGGGTTGTAATTTTTGAGAAGCAGCTCCTCGCAACTCAATATTGATCATTCCGTACGATTCTAATACTCGCTCCTCCCCGCTTGCATTTTGGGCTAACAACATACCTGGCATTTTATCAAATGTGCTAGCGTCAGTAGGGTCTAAATGTTTCATTATTACACTTACCACACCGGAATAAGCTTGGCCAGTTGCTGTTTTAAAGTTACCATCGAAAGTTACTTTTGAACCATTAGGTAAAGAAACACTTCCCGTAGTTCCTGAATTTACAGTACCTACTGTAGTACCTGACAACAATGTAATCTTAACGTTATTCATTCCATTGGTAGGAACTAACGAACGGGAACCATCTAAGTAACCCGCTTTTTTTGCTGTTACATAAGCAAAATTTTGAGAGACAGTTGCATTATTAATGATGAATACACCATTTACGTCAGTGGTTGCTGTTTTATTTGCAACGGTAATGGCAACATTGGCAACAGGATTATTACTTTCGTCTAGAATTTGCCCAGTGAAATTTTTTGAGACATCGCTTCCAAAATTTAAGGGAGTTCCGGCTGTGTTTCCATCAATTCCTGAGTCATTACTACAATTGTTGAATAAAAAAGGAAATAACAAAACTAAAATTAAGAGTCTTTTTGAATTCATAATATCTTTGTTTTGAGGTTAATACTAAATCAAATTTAAAATAAATAATTATTAATTAGCCATTTTTTCATTTAAAATTTTAGTCAATAATACATTTTCTTCATTTGATAAATTGGGAAGTAACTTTTCTAGATAGTTACGTGTATTTGGGTTTTTTAATATTAATCGTAATTTATCTTTACCAAATTTTGAAAACTGCCATTTATAACTAATCAATGAATTGACCAAATTAGGAAGTACGTTCTGGTCTTTATCATTTATGAAAAGCAAGTTTTCCATAGCGTTTTGACGAATTGAAGTTTCAAATTCTGGATTACAATACTTCAATAATTCATCATAAAATTTTGCTTTATCTGCCATTTGATACTCTTTGGTTCCAAGTGCTAATGTTAGCCATAAAATTCTTAAGTTTTTATCATTGAAACCAATCCACTGTTTTGAATTGTCAAGAATGCGCTTTTGATCTTCAGGAAATTGAGACCAAAAAGTACTTAAAACAATCTCCTTAGTGATATAAGAAGTATCACTTAAAAGTGATTCGAAATCTGTTTTAAAATCTAGTGGAACTTTTGGCGTAGTATTCGCAATTGCTTGTCGCACGTTTATCTCATTGGTTGCCAAAGCTAATTTTATAAGTTGCTGCTTTTCCTCAAAAGGCACTTTTTCACATTGATAAATAATTTCTTCCTTAATTGGAAAATAAACATCTGAAACCATAATTTTTTCAAATAAATCTCGCTTATCATTAAAAGGAATTGCTTTCATTTTCTTAGTATCCAATAATAATTGGATTGATTTATTCTTAGATAACAATTGGATAGCATATTCATAATCAAAATTGGAATTCTCTAACCATTTATTACTAAACGAATCACAATCGTAGGTAGAAATTTTCTGTATTTCATTTAAAAAGTCATCTGTTATAACATTTTTAAAGGAGTACTTTTTTAGGTAATTTTTAACTGCTTTTTGGAAAATCTTCGAACCTACCTCTTCTCTCAATACAAATAAAACCCAAGCACCCTTTTGGTAATATGTTAGTGAACTTGCTTTATCACTTAATATTGGATTTGTATCTGTTTTTGATGCCGACTTCAATTGCAATGCGGTATCAAATAGTTTTTTAAAGAAATAATCATCCCCAAAAACTTCTCTTTCAGCTAATGAAGCATAATAAGTTGCAAAACCTTCTTGTAACCAATGGTGTTTTCCCGATTGAGCCGTAATCAAATCGCCAAACCACTGGTGCGCCAACTCATGTGCGTTTACATTCACATAATTCTTATCCTTAAAGCCAACCGAATCAACTACAAAATCTCTTGAAAATACAGTTGCCGAAGTGTTTTCCATCCCTGCATATAGAAAATCTCGAACGGGCACTTGCTTGTATACTTCCCAAGGATATTTTACCCCAATTTCTTTTTCTAAAAAATCAAAGATCGTTTTAGAATACCGGTAAGTCGGTTCTAATTTTGAATAATCTTCCTTTTCGATATAATAGAACAAGGATTTTCCACTTTGAGATTTTTCTTGTTTAATTTCAAATTTACCAATTGCCAACATTATAAGATAACTGCTCATTGGCTTTTTCATTCGGTAATTCCAAATAAAATTATCTTGACTTGCTATTTTATTTTCTAATTTACCATTAGATACAACCTGAAAACGATTATTAAATTTGATATCCAAGTTAAAAATTAGTTTTTCATTGGGATCATCAAAACTTGGAAACCAATTGCTTGTGTATTTTCCTTGCCCCTGTGTCCAAATTTGAAGCTGCTCCCCTTTTCCAACAAAATACATCGCTTGCTTTGGTCTAACAAAATAATTAAAAGTCAGTTGGTTTTTACCATATTTATATCCATCGAAAAGTAAGATTTGCTTTCGATTATTACTGAATTTTACTTGTATATTGTTTATTTTCAAATTGGAAAAATCCATGTTTTGAGCATCAATTTTGATTGTATCGATGGAATTAATAATTTCAAAATTATAAGTAACCTCACCAGCAACCGATTTATCCAAAGCGTTGATTTCAATTTTACCAATTACCGAAGTGAAATCAACCGATTTTGTTTGTTGGGCAAATGAAAATAAAGTCATCAATAGAAAAAAGTATTTCATAATTTATTGCTCTTCGTACATTTTTAATAACTGCGTAACTGTATTCAAATTTCTAATTGTTGCGGTGAGATTTAGTTTTTTCTCTATGTATTTTTGATCCAATCTTGTTTTCCCAGCACCAATATGGTATTTAATAAATATTCTTGTGGAATCAATTTGGACTTCATCAGGCTTGAACTGACTCATTTTTAAATCATTGATATTTTCCGCTTTAAGTTCCTTGGAAACAAAAGCAACGTATACCTTTTTTAGGTCAACATCCTTTTCTTTTAGAAATTTACAATTGACAAAACACGCTTCTAAATCCGCTTTTGAAATGACTAGTATTGGCACATCAAAACCAAAAACCTTATAGATTTCTTGCTTAATTATAAAGGCAATTTTAGCTGCACTTACTTCATCAGATTCCAAAAAAACATTTCCAGACTGTATGTAGGTTTGTACTTTTTGGAAACCTAGATTCTCCAAAGTACTTTTCAAAACATCCATTTTAATCATATTGTGACCGGAAACATTAATTCCACGAAGCAACGCTAGATGTTTATGCATATCAATTTATTTAAGTTTCAAAGATATTGCCTTTGATTAATATATCACAGCTTTCGATAAATAAGTTCTAGAATGGCATTTTCAAATTTGCAAACAAAAAACTATCTTCGCTGTAAATAGTTCTAAGTCCAAAGAATCGAAAAATGTCTCAATTACTTCAAACTCCTATTGAATACCTTAAAGGCGTTGGACCACAACGTGGAGATTTGTTGCGAAAAGAATTAGGCATTCATAAATACCTAGATTTAATCAATCTCTATCCCTATCGATACATTGATCGTACACGTTATTATAAAATCAATGAATTAGACAGCAATAGCGTTGAAGTTCAATTGATTGGAAAAATAATTCATATTAAAACCGTTGAACCTGCAAAGGGAAAAAAAAGGTTGGTTGCCACTTTTGTAGACGAAACAGGCCAAATGGAATTGGTGTGGTTTCAAGGCCATAAGTGGATTCGCGAGAGTTTGGAATTAAACGTTCCGATTGTAATTTTTGGAAAATGCACTTCATTTAGTAGTATTTACAATATGGCGCATCCAGAAATTGAGCTTTTATCGGAACATGAAAAGAGTTTGCGTTCCGCTATGCAACCTGTTTATCCCTCTACAGAAAACCTTACCAATAGAGGGATAACGAATAAAGTAGTGAATAAATTAATGCAACAATTATTTTTGGAAACTCATAATTTGTTTTCAGAAACACTTCCTGATTATCTTAGAACCGAGCTAAATCTACTATCAAAAAAAGAAGCGCTTTTCAATATTCATTTTCCTAAAAGTGTTGAATTATTATCTAAAGCCCAATTCCGATTGAAATTTGAAGAGTTATTTTACATTCAGCTGCACTTAATAACCAAGAATTTAGTTCGGAAACACAAAATTAAAGGTCATGCTTTTAATAAAGTGGGGAATTTATTTAGTGATTTCTATGAAAACCACCTACCATTTGAACTTACCAATGCTCAAAAAAGGGTTCTCAAAGAAATTAGAAATGACATGGGAAATCCTGCCCAAATGAACCGATTGTTACAAGGAGATGTGGGTTCCGGAAAAACCATTGTAGCCTTTATGAGTATGCTTTTAGCTTTAGATAATGGCTTTCAAGCTTGCTTAATGGCTCCGACAGAAATTCTAGCTAATCAACATTTTATTGGTTTATCAGAATTAGCTAAAACCATGAATATCAATATAAAAAAATTAACAGGTTCAACAAAAAATTCAGATAGAAAAATCATTCATGAAGAACTGGAAAACGGTGAATTACAACTATTAATCGGGACACACGCCTTATTAGAAGAAAAGGTGAAATTTCAAAATTTAGGTTTAGCAATCATAGATGAGCAACACCGGTTTGGAGTAGAGCAGCGATCGAAATTATGGAAGAAAAACGAAATTCCACCGCATGTTTTAGTAATGACTGCCACCCCTATTCCAAGAACACTTGCAATGAGTTTGTATGGCGATTTAGATATTTCACTTATTGACGAATTGCCACCTGGAAGAAAACCAATTAAGACGGTGCATCGATACGACAACAATCGTTTGAACGTCATGGCTTTTGTGACGGAGCAAATTGAATTAGGTAGACAGATATATGTGGTTTACCCTTTGATTCAAGAATCTGAAAAAATGGATTTTAAAGATTTAATGGACGGTTACGATACCATTTCTAGAGAATTTCCATTACCTAAATACGCTGTATCCATTCTGCACGGGAAAATGAAACCCACAGAAAAAGACTTTGAAATGAAACGATTTGCTGAAGGAAAAACCAATATTATGGTAGCTACAACTGTAATTGAAGTGGGTGTCAATATCCCTAACGCAAGTGTTATGATTGTTGAGAGTGCAGAACGTTTCGGACTTTCTCAATTGCACCAATTGCGAGGCCGTGTAGGTCGTGGTGCCGATCAAAGTTATTGTGTATTGATGACCTCAAATAAATTATCTAACAACAGTAAAACCCGAATGGAAACTATGGTTCGAACCAA
This sequence comes from Flavobacterium sp., assembly GCA_021740105.1. GTDB lineage: Bacteria > Bacteroidota > Bacteroidia > Flavobacteriales > Flavobacteriaceae > Flavobacterium. Next base: position 60,825 of record JAIPAM010000011.1, on the reverse strand, counting down.
TGATGGCTTTGAAATTGCTGAGGTTGATTTAAAACTTCGAGGTCCTGGCGACTTGATGGGTACCCAACAAAGCGGTGTTTTAAACCTTCAAATTGCCGACTTAGTAAAAGATAGAGACATCCTGAATATAGCTAGAAATTATGCTGTTAAAATATTAAAAGAAGATACCGCATTGGAAAAACCAATTAATTCAATAATTAGAGAAGTCTTTATGGAAATATCCAAGCGTAAAAATATTTGGAACTACATTAGTTGATTTTTAAAAATCTGTTATTTAAATTTATTTTATAAATTTACATTTAATAATGACTTCACTTATTTCCTAAAATAATGATTTTTATTTCAAAAAAAATACCTTGTAAAATAACACTAATTGCTTTGTTTTTTACTTTCACTATGTCGTCACAAAACGACTGTATTAATGCTATTTTTATTTGTGGAAACGCTAATTTATCTGGTTTAACTGCAAATGGAATTGGAATTCAAGAAATTTCACCAGGAAATGCCTGTGGTCTTGGAGAAAACAACAGCTTATGGTTAAAAATAAAAATCAGAACTGGAGGAACTTTGGGTTTTACATTAACACCCCAAAGCCCTGATTTAGTTGAAGATTTAGATTTTTGGATTTTTGGGCCTAATGTAGCGTGTGGTAATTTAGGAACAGCCGTCCGTTGCTCGACTACTAACCCACTACAAGCAGGATTAACAGACAACTTAACCGGTATTAATAGTACTGAAACAGATGTTAGTGAAGGACCCGGTCCCGATGGAAACAGCTATGTTAATTGGATGAATGTATTGGATAACGAAATCTATTACATTGCAATTGACCGGCCTGTTGGTGTCAGTGCTTTTTCAATTACCTGGTCAGGTACGGCAACTTTTTTTCAAGCTCCTACTACCATTTCTAAAACGGATTTTCAAAAATGTAGTTTACCCAATTTTCCTGGGGAAGCTAATTTTGATTTGACCCCAAATAGTAGCTTAGCTATTGGAAATCAACCCAATTTAGTAGCAACCTATTATACCAGTTATAATGACGCCGTAACCAATACTAATGCAATTGCAACGCCTAATAATTTTAGAAATACATCTAATCCACAACAGCTATTTATAAGATTAAATAATATTTTTACAGGTTGTTTTGCAATTACCGATTTTAATCTTTCGGTTTATTTACCTACTGTTACTGGATTTTCTTACAATTCTCCCATTTGTATTAACGATACAAATCCACAGATTATTCGGGCTATAGGATTTAGTTCAGGAGGAGTTTTTACTTCAACTACAGGTTTAAGTATTAACGCAGTAACCGGTGAAATAAACCTTGCCAATAGTGTGCCTGGAACTTACACAGTGACCTACTCCATAACCGCAAATCCTGCAATTTGCCAAACCGCTTCGACCACTAACTTTACCATTATTATTGATCCATTACCCTATCTAATATTAAATAATTCAATACCTAATTTATGTTTAAATTCAGTAATTAATCCAATTACTTTTAATGTTGGGGGTTTAGCTACTAGTGTTTCAATAACTTCTGGAAGTCTGCCAACAGGACTTTTTGGTAATTTTAACAACGGAATCTATGCTATAAATGGAACGCCGACTGTTGAAGGTACTTTTAATTTTACACTTACAACTCAAGGTGGTTGCAATCCGCCTGCCACATTTAATGGAACTATAGTTATAAATAGTTTGCCAAATGTAACTTTACCCCAGGACGGTTATATTTGTTTGGATGCTGATGGGAATTCTATTGGTTCATTTACATTATTTACCAATTTAAATTCTAATGACCACTCGTTTGTATGGTCAAACAATAACGGGATAATTGCAGGACAAACTAGAAATAATTACCGTGCCACCTTACCAGGAACTTATTCAGTAATGGCAACCAACAATATTTCTGGATGTTCTGCTGGAGCAAATGCTACTATTGACAGTCGTTTGTCTCCGGAAATAGTAAGCGCTATTGTATCTAATTACTTTTCAGAAACACAAACGGTCACTGTAAACGTATTACCAATTGGAATTTACGAATACAAATTAGATTTAAACCCCTATCAGGATAATAACGTATTCAATAATTTATCAATGGGAGTTCATGAAATATTAGTTAGAGATAAATTTTTCTGCGGTGTGAAAAAAATTACGGTACAAATAATAGATTATCCAAATTATTTTACTCCAAACGGGGATAACATTCATGACACTTGGAATATTACTGAACTAAAAAACCAACCCAATTCCTACATTGATATATTTGATCGATATGGAAAACTGATTAAACAAATCAAACCTTCAGGACCAGGATGGGATGGAAATTATAATGGAAATCCATTACCAGCTTCGGATTATTGGTTTACGGTTTATTATACAGAACAAAATACAAACCAACAATTTAGCTCCCATTTTTCACTAGTTCGCTAGCCTGGAAGGGGTGGTAAAAAAGGATAAAAAATCTTTCCAACTACAATCTGCAATCCTTATATTTGCAACTTTATTATAAATAACAAATGAAAATATCATATAACTGGTTAAAACAATTTATCAATATTGATTTAAAATCGGAGGATACTGCTGAAGTATTGACTGATCTTGGATTAGAAGTTGAAGGCGTAGAAAAATTTGAAAGTTTAAAAGGCGGATTAGAAGGCGTAGTTATTGGGCATGTGTTAACCTGCGTACAACATACTAATGCTGATAAATTGAAAGTGACAACTGTTGATATTGGAACAGGTATTCCAATACAAATTGTATGTGGCGCATCCAATGTTGCTGCGGGTCAAAAAGTTCCTGTTGCAACAATTGGAACAAAACTATACGATAAAGAAGGACAATCATTTGAAATAAAAAAAGGAAAAATTAGAGGGGAAGAAAGCCACGGAATGATTTGCGCTGAAGATGAATTAGGCCTTGGTGAGAGTCATGAAGGAATTATGATTCTAGATTCTAGTTTAACACCGGGAACTCCAGCTGCTAAAGTTTTTAAAATAGAATCTGATGAAGTATTTGAAATTGGATTAACTCCAAATCGTGCTGATGCCATGAGTCATTTGGGTGTAGCGAGAGATTTGCGCGCTGGATTAATTCAAAGAGACGGAAATCAATATGAATTAATTACTCCTTCTGTAAATAAATTTAAGGTTGACAAAAGAACTTTCAAAATTGATGTTAAAGTAAATAACACCAAATTAACTCCCAGATATTGTGGGATTACCATTTCTGGAGTTACAGTAAAATCATCACCTGATTGGCTAAAAAACAAATTAAAAGCAATTGGATTAACTCCAAAAAACAATATAGTAGATGTCACTAATTATGTACTTCATGAATTAGGACAACCGCTTCACGCTTTTGACGCTTCAAAAATTAATGGAAATATTATTGTTGATACAGTAAAATCAGGAACAAAGTTTATCACATTAGACGGAATTGAAAGAAGTTTGAATGAAGAAGACATCATGATTTGCGATGGTCATGGTCCACTTTGTATTGCTGGTGTTTTTGGCGGAATTGATTCTGGTGTTTCTGAAAATACGACTGCCGTTTTTCTAGAAAGTGCTTATTTCAATCCAGTTTCAATTAGAAAAACAGCTAAGAGACATGGTTTAAGTACCGATGCATCATTTAGATTTGAAAGAGGAATTGATCCAGGGATTACAGATTATGCGTTGAAAAGAGCAGCCATTTTGATATTAGAAGTTGCTGGGGGTGAAATAACTTCAGATCTTATCGATGTAAATAACACCAAAAATGGTGATTTTTCTGTGGTTTTAAATTTCGAAAATGTAACTAAAATTATCGGACAAGCAATACCTAAAGAAACTATTAAGAAAATATTAGTCTCCTTAGATATTAAAGTTACCAGTGTATCCGATTCAAGTTTAGGCCTTATAATTCCAGCTTATCGAGTGGATGTTCAAAGGGAGATTGATGTAATTGAAGAGTTACTAAGAGTTTACGGCTACAACAACATCAATTTTTCAAATAAAGTAAATGCGACTGTTTCCAATTCAGGAAGAACGGAAGATTATAAAGTGCAAAATGTTATTGGAAATCAATTGACATCCTTAGGATTTCATGAAATGATGGCCAATTCTTTAACAACTCCAGACTACATAAAATTATCTGAAAATTTAAAAGAAGATTATAACGTACTTATTCTTAATCCATTAAGTAACGATTTGTCCGCTATGAGACAATCTTTATTGTTTTCAGGACTCGAAGCGGTTTCTTTTAATATTAATCGTAGAAATACCGATTTGAAGTTATTTGAATTTGGAAAAACCTACCATAAATTACCATCAGGATTTGATGAACCAAAACATTTATCATTATTTACCACAGGAAATAGATTAGAAGAAAGCTGGACAAATACCCAAAAACCATCGGATTTCTTCCTATTTAAAGGATATGTAATAAGTATTTTGTCAAGATTAGGAATTAATAATGTTCAGACCAAACCGATTTCCACAGATGTGTTTGCTGAAGGGATTGCTTTCGCAAATGGAAATAATGTGTTGGTTGAATTTGGAACTGTTAAAAAATCAATATTAAAACATTTCGATATCAAACAAGAAGTTCTTTATGCTGATTTTGACTGGAATACAGTTTTAAAATCAATATCAAATAAAATTAAATTTGTAGAAATTCCTAAATATCCTGAAGTAAGAAGAGATTTAGCCTTATTACTAAATGAAACCGTTGCGTTTGAAGACATTTACAGTATAGCAAGACAAACTGAAAAGACTTTGTTAAAGGATATTACTTTATTCGACGTTTATGTTGGTAAAAATTTGCCTGAAGGGAAAAAATCATACGCGGTTAGTTTTACCATTCAAGATGAATCCAAAACATTGACAGATACTCAAATTGAAAAAATTATGAGTAAACTTCAGATTAATTTCCAAACACAATTAGGGGCGCAATTAAGATAAATTTGAATTTTACCTACTATTTTATTCTAAATACTATTTATAATAAATGAAAAAAATAATCTTTTCCTTAGTCATTTTATTTTCAATTAATTCTATTAAAGCTCAAAATAGCTATGATATTAAAATTAATTTAAAACATTGTAAAGACACCATTGCCTACTTAACTTTTTATCAATTTGATAAAAATATGATTGTAGATACGTGTACCAATATCAAAAATGGCAAGATTGAATTCAACGGTAAAAAGAAATTATACAAAGGGATTTATTCACTTGTAGGCCAAGGAAAATCAATCTATTTTGATTTTATTGTTGATGATGAAAATCAGAATTTAGACATTTCAAGTGAATCAATAGTTAATTATAAAGAGTTATTACAATGTAGCAATTCAAAAGTTCAAAACGATTTCTTCGATTATATCAAATATTTTGAGGTTCAACGAATTGAATTCGAATCTTATTTACCAAAAACCAAAGGGCTAAGTAAAAAAGACTCTACTGATTTTATGTCTGGAAAACAGAAACAAATTTCTGAGAACATTGATAATTATGAAAAATCATTCATCAATAGAAACAAAGGGACTTTCATTAGTGACGCTTTGAATTTAAAAATTGAAAAACTCCTTAAAGACATCCCTAAAGCTTCAAATGGTCGTCCAGATAGTATAGCTGTTTTTAACTATTATAAGGATCATTATTGGGATGGGGTTGACTTTAAAGAAGATGCATTGGCTAGAACGCCTTTCTTTTATGGTCGATTGACACGTTATTTTGAATCGGTCGTAATGCGAGATCCAGATTCTGTTTCTGTTGAAATTGATAGAATCATGAATCAAGCGGTTGAAGGCTCTATTATGTACAAATTGTTGTTGGCAAACTTTGTGAACAAATATGAAACTTCAAAGATAATGGGCTTTGACAAAGTATTTGTTTACATTGTAGATAAATATTTCAAAACAGGAAAAGCTAAAGACATCTACAATGACGATAATATTGTAAATAATATTATCAACCGAGCTAATATTTTACGACCGCTATTATTGGATACAATTGCTCCCGAACTGCCTCTAATTCCAATACAAAGTCATGATAAAATTGCTAAAATGGGATTTGAAAATGCAAAAACTAGTGAAGAAATGACAAAAATTTTCATTAGCAATACTGCCGAAATAGAAAAAACTTTTCTAAGACTTCATACTATTAAAGCGAAATACACCATCCTTGTTTTTTGGGATGTCGATTGTAGTCATTGTCAAATAGAAATTCCTAAATTATTAGATTTATACCACCAATTATTGAAAGAAAAAATGGATGTAAAAGTATATTGCGTTTATACCCAACAAGAGTTTGACAAATACAAAAAGTATGTCGACGAAAAGAAATTAGATTGGATAAACGTCTACGATGGTGCACATTACAATAATTTGAAAGACAAATACGACATCTACTCTACTCCTGTTATTTATATATTGGATAAGGAAAAAAGAATCAAAGCGAAGAGAATTGATGTTGATCAAATTAGACCTATTTTAAGTGCATTAGAAAATAATAAATAACTTTTTCTGGTATTTTTTTAACACATAATAAATGCGATTAGTTTAGTTTAAGTCTACATTTGCAAAATAAACATCCTATAAATGGCCCGTTTCAAAGAAAATGATTTACCAAAATCAAAACTTACTAAATCTTCTCTAAGCAAAGCTTTATTAATATTTAAATATGCTGAAAATCATAAATGGAAATTTTATGTAGGTTTAATTTTCTTATTATTTACAGGAGGAACAGCACTTGCCTTTCCAAAATTAATGGGACTATTAATAGATTGCGTAAAAAATAAAGACAATGCTCAAGCCAATTTAATCGCTGGAGGTTTAATTGTAATTCTCTTATTTCAGTCGCTTTTTTCTTTCTTCAGACTATCCTTGTTTGTCAATTTCACCGAAAACACCTTAGCAAATTTACGTTTGGCGTTGTATAGTAATTTAGTAAAATTACCAATGACGTTCTTCTCACAAAAACGTGTAGGTGAATTAAATAGTAGAATCAGTTCCGATATTACTCAAATTCAAGATACATTAACATCAACAATAGCTGAATTTTTAAGACAATTTATATTAATAATTGGTGGAATCGCTTTATTGGCAAGCGAGAGTTTTAAACTTACTTTATTAATGTTGTCGGTAGTTCCATTGGTGGCGGTTGCTGCCGTAATTTTTGGAAGATTTATTAGAAAATATTCCAAAAAAGTTCAGGATCAGGTTGCCGAAAGTCAAGTAATTGTAGAAGAGACCATGCAAGGAATTAGTATTGTTAAAGCTTTTGCAAATGAATGGTATGAAATTGCGCGCTATAATGGTAAGATTAAAGAAATTGTAAAAATTGCAATTAAAGGGGGGAAATACCGTGGCTACTTCGCTTCGTTCATTATATTTTGCCTTTTTGGAGCAATTGTAGCAGTAGTTTGGTTCGGCGTTCGATTGAGTATTAGTGGTGAAATGAGCGTAGGACAATTAATTTCATTTGTATTATATTCCACTTTTGTTGGAGCTTCATTTGGAGGAATAGCGGAATTGTATGCTCAAATTCAAAAAGCCGTTGGTGCAACTGAAAGAGTTTTCGAATTATTAGATGAAACTCCAGAAATAATAAACTCCTCTGAATCTAGTGCAGATAAAGTATTAAAAGGAAATGTAAGCTTCAAGAAAGTCGCATTTTCTTACCCATCAAGAAAAGAAATCCAAGTATTAAAAGACGTTAGTTTTAATGCCGATTTTGGACAAAAAATAGCTATTGTTGGACCTAGTGGCGCTGGAAAGTCAACAATCGCCTCTTTATTATTGCGTTTTTATGATATTGAAGGGGGTGAAATTAGCATCGACGGCAAGAATATTTACGATTACGATTTAGAAACGCTAAGAGGAAATATGAGTATCGTTCCCCAGGATGTCATTTTATTTGGCGGCACCATTCGTGAAAATATAGCTTATGGAAAACCAAATGCTACCGAAGAAGAAATTACCAAAGCAGCAAAACAAGCCAACGCTTACCAATTCATAAAAGGTTTTCCTGAAAAGTTTGAGACTATTGTTGGTGAACGTGGAATAAAACTTTCTGGGGGTCAGCGCCAAAGAATAGCTATTGCGAGAGCTTTGTTAAAAAATCCAAGTATATTAATATTAGATGAAGCTACTTCTTCATTAGACAGCGAAAGCGAAAAATTAGTTCAAGAAGCATTGGAAATTTTAATGGAAGGAAGAACAAGTATTATAATAGCTCACCGTTTATCAACCATTCGTTCAGCGGATCAAATTATCGTTTTGGATGAAGGAATAATTAAAGAACAAGGAACACACCAAGAGTTAATTGCCGTGGAAAATGGGATTTACAAAAACCTAAGTAATCTACAGTTTAATAACTTTTAATTGTTTCATTAAAAAAAATCTAGTAATTACTGATTACTAAAAACTGATAGCTAATTACTTTCTTTTACTTTCCTTTTCTCCTATTTCGCTCTGAAGTAATTAATTTTAATTCTCTACTTGTTTGTCCAGCAACAGAAGTATTTTCTTCGGCTCTACGAATTAAATACGGCATCACATCACGAACAGGACCAAAAGGTAAATATTTAGCATTATTGTAGCCATTTTCCGATAAATTGTAACTAATATTATCACTCATACCATACAATTGTCCAAACCAAATTCTCGCATCTTTTTTTTCAATATTTAAATCCTGCATGTATTCCATCAACTTATAAGATGATAATTCATTGTGAGTTCCGGCAAAAATCGCCATTCTATCAATGTTTTCTAACATATAATGAATTGCAGCGTCATAATTTAAATCGGTAGCTTCTTTAGATACACAAATAGGTGTTGGATATCCTTTTTCTATAGCTCTTAAATTCTCTTTTTCCATATAGGCACCCCGAACAACTTTCATTCCAATATAAAACCCATCTTCTTTTGCTTGTTGGTGCAATTTTTTCAAATAATCCAACCTATCCCAACGGTACATTTGCAAAGTATTAAAAACAATCGCTTTTTGTTTGTTGTATTTTAGCATCATCTTCGCAACCAAATCATCGGCTGCATCTTGCATCCAACTTTCTTCGGCGTCAATTAATAAAGGAACACTTTTTTGGTGAGCTTCACTACAAACTTTGTCAAAACGCGCTTCCACCCTATTCCATTCGGTTTTTTCTGATTCCGTTAATTCTAATTTAGCACCTACTTTTTCATATAAATCCAATCTACCAAATCCTGTAGGTTTAAAAACTGCAAATGGAATAGCGGCCCTTTCTTTAGCAAATTCAATCGTTTTTAAAGTCATTCTTAAAGCAGCATCAAATTGATCTTCTTCTTCCTTACCTTCAACAGAATAATCCAAAACCGATGAAACACCTTTAGTATACATTTTATCCACAACAGAAAGACAATCTGTTTCATTTACTCCTCCGCAAAAATGATCAAAAACAGTAGCTCGAATTAATCCTTCAACAGGTAAATGAGCCTTGATAGCAAAATTGGTTAATGCAGTACCAATTCTCACTAAAGGTTGGTTACCTATCAATTTGAAAAGATAATAAGCACGTTCTAATTCAGAATTACTTTTTAATGAAAAAGCAACTTCGGTATTGTTGAAAATTTTATCCATGTGAATTTTAATAATAATGCAAATATAAGCACACAATACTGATTATTAATCAAAAATTACCTTATTTTGCATCATCAATTTAGACTAACTAGTAGCAAGCAAATGCAGTCAATAAAAGCAAATGGATATTCAGTAATTTTCAATTTTGAAGGTTATAAAGAACTGAATAAACTAATTTCTGAAAATAATTATTCTACCCTATTTATTATTGTGGATTCAATTACCAATGAAGTTTGTTTACCAAAATTACTTCCTAAAATTGAAACTGAAAGTTCAATTGAAATTATTGAATTTGAAGCTGGGGAAATCAATAAAAACATTGAAACCTGTATTCAAATTTGGAATGTTTTAACGGAATTGGGAGCAGACAGAAAGAGTTTAATAATCAATTTGGGAGGTGGCGTTGTGACAGATCTTGGTGGATTTATCGCTTCAACTTTCAAACGAGGAATTGATTTTATAAATATACCAACTACATTATTGGCAATGGTTGACGCTTCAATCGGAGGGAAAACCGGAATAGACTTAGGAAACCTAAAAAACCAAATTGGCGTAATTAACAATCCAAAATTAGTAGTAATAGATTCTGAATATTTAGAAACGCTTCCGCAAATAGAAATGCGTTCCGGTTTAGCCGAAATATTGAAGCATGGCTTGGTATCTAACCAATTATATTGGAAGCAATTCTTAGATTTATCAAAATTAGATTTTGCCGATTTTGATACCATTATATTTGATTCGATAACTATAAAAAATGAAATTGTAAAGCAAGATCCAACAGAAAAAGGAATTCGAAAAGCATTGAATTTTGGACATACTTTGGGGCATGCAATTGAAAGTTATTTTTTAGATCAGCAATCAAAAAAGAAATTACTTCATGGAGAAGCAATTGCAATTGGAATGGTATTAGAAAGTTATATTTCTATGACTAAAAATCTAATTTTTAAAACAGAATACCAAGAAATTAAATCTACTATAAAATCCATTTTTGGTGAAGTGATTTTCGATAAAAACGATATTGAATCAATAATGGATTTACTTATTCATGATAAGAAAAATGAAAATGGTAAAGTAAAATTTGTACTTCTTGACGGAATTGGCTCTTTTATTATTAATCAAGAAGTTGAAAATGAACTTATTAGAGCTTCATTTGAAGATTACAAAATATAAAAAAAAAGTGCAGCAGTTTGTTATATAGAATTAATATTTTTTTACATTTGCTCCGATGAATAAAAAACAAAATAGCACCCACTTTTCCTTCTCAAAAAACGAGACTTATATGGCTTTTCAGGCTTTATTGAATCGATATTTTGGATTAGTAGGTCTATTGTATTTTGATGAATTAAGGCATTCAATAATCAACGATGATGAACTTCAAATCATCTATGCGAATATTCGAGTTTGAAAATTAGATTATATAAAGAAATAACACTTTTTTAATTCTAATTTACTCACAAACAAATGAATACAAAATATTCGGATTTAATCAATCAAAATTATTATTTTCCTCAGGAAGAATTCAATCTTAACAAAGATACCCTACAATTTCATGATATTGATTTAATGAAATTGGTAGAAGAATATGGTACACCATTAAAATTCACCTATTTACCACAAATTTCCAAAAATATTAAACGAGCCAAAACGTGGTTCAAAAATGCAATGGATAAAAGTGAGTACAAAGGGAAATATTACTTTTGTTATTGCACCAAAAGCTCTCATTTTGAATACATTATGAATGAGGCATTTAAAAACAATATTCATATTGAAACTTCCTCTGCATTTGACATCAATATTGTTGAAAATTTATTGCAATCTGGTAAAATAAACAAAAGTACCTATGTGATTTGTAATGGTTTTAAAAGAGATCAATACATTGAAAACATTGCAAGAATTATTAATAATGGTCATAAAAACACCATTCCAATAATAGATAATTACGAAGAGTTGGATTTGCTTCAAGCAGCTATAAAGGGTAAATTTAAAATTGGAATTAGAATTGCAGCCGAAGAAGAACCTAAATTTGAGTTTTATACTTCTAGATTGGGTATTGGATACAAGAATATTGTTCCGTTTTACAAAAAACAAATACATGAAAATAAAAATTTGGAACTTAAAATGTTGCACTTTTTTATCAATACTGGAATTAATGACAATGCTTATTATTGGAGTGAATTAATAAAATGTATTAAAGTTTATGTAGCCTTAAAAAAGGAATGTCCAAGTTTAGATAGTTTGAATGTAGGTGGAGGTTTTCCAATTAAAAACTCATTGGCATTTGAATATGATTACCAATACATGATAGATGAAATCATCAATCAAGTAAAAATTGCTTGTGATGAAGCAGAGGTTGATGTTCCGAATATTTTTACTGAATTTGGATCTTTTACTGTTGGAGAAAGTGGTGGAGCTATTTACCAAGTATTGTATCAAAAACAACAGAATGATAGAGAAAAATGGAATATGATTGACTCTTCATTCATTACTACTTTACCCGATACTTGGGCTATAAATAAGCGTTTTGTAATGTTGGCCGTAAATCGTTGGAACGATACTTATGAGAGGGTGTTATTGGGCGGAATGACTTGTGATAGTGATGACTATTACAATTCCGAACAGAATATGAATGCTATTTATTTGCCAAAATACAATAAAGAAAAACCTTTATATATTGGTTTTTTCAATACCGGCGCTTATCAAGAAACAATAGGTGGATTCGGAGGACTACACCACTGTTTGATACCTGAACCTAAGCATCTTTTAATTGATCACGACGAAAATGGAGAAATTAAAACCAGTGTTTTCTCTGAACAACAAACCGCAGATGCAGTGCTAAAAATACTAGGATATCACAACAAATAATTATAATTGTATAAGTTAAAGCGAATACGATTATATACTATTGTAGATAGATAAGTAGTATAATTTTATTAGAAAAAAAGTAAAAAAAAATAAAATTCAAATTGTATATCAAATAATTAATTTGTTAATTTGAATCAATAAAAACTAAAAATTTAAAAATGAGTAAAGGTCCTATAAGTCAGTTTATTGAGAAGTATTATCTGCATTTCAATTCTGCAACTGTTGTCGATGCTGCCAAAGCATACGAGCAACAATTAGAAAAAGGAGCCAAAATGATGGTTACTTTAGCTGGCGCAATGAGTACTGCTGAGATAGGAAAAATATTCGCAGAAATGATTCGAAGAGACAAAGTTCAAATCGTTTCTTGTACTGGAGCAAATCTTGAAGAGGACATTATGAATTTGGTTGCTCATTCTCATTACGAAAGAGTTCCAAATTACAGAGATTTAACTCCTCAAGAGGAATGGGATTTAATGGAGCGTGGTTTGAATCGTGTAACCGATACTTGTATTCCAGAACACGAAGCCTTCAGACGTTTACAAAAACATATTTACAAAATTTGGAAAGACGCCGATGACAAAGGAGAACGTTATTTTCCACATGAATTCATGTATAAATTATTACTTTCTGGGGTTTTAGAAGAATATTATGAGATCGATTTGAAAGACAGTTGGATGTATGCTGCTGCAGAAAAGAATCTTCCTATTATTGTACCAGGATGGGAAGACAGTACCATGGGGAATATTTTCGCTTCTTATGTAATAAAAGGAGATTTGAAGGCTTCGACTATGAAATCAGGAATTGAATACATGATTTATCTTGCCGATTGGTATCCTAAAAACAGTGAAAATGGAATTGGATTTTTCCAAATTGGTGGAGGAATCGCTGGAGATTTTCCAATTTGTGTGGTTCCAATGTTGTACCAAGATATGGAAATGCATGAAGTACCATTTTGGAGTTATTTTTGTCAGATATCAGATTCAACAACTAGCTATGGCTCCTACTCTGGTGCAGTTCCAAATGAAAAAATCACTTGGGGAAAATTAGATATTGACACCCCAAAATTTATAATTGAGTCGGATGCTACCATTGTAGCCCCATTAATTTTTGCTTATTTACTAGATTTATAATACAATTTATGAGAAGAGTTATTGTTGATTACGCAAAACTAACCAATGAAATCTTGAACTTATTAGTCGAGAAATTTCCTGACGGATATGATGATTCTAATATCATCCGATTTAAAAATCACAAAGACGAAACTATTGAAGCAGTTGAAGTCCGTACTGAAGACACTATTTACTTAGTAAAAATAAGTACTAAATTATCGGATAGATTAATCAACTTTGAAGATGACGATGATATTGTGGTTCCATTAGATGCAATCAAAGGTATTGATCTTGATGATGTTGCCACGGATGAAGAAGAAGAGGAAGTTGATATTACAAAAGATCCTGAAGGTTCAAATGAAACAGACGATGACGATCACGATATTGATGACATTGCTGACGAAGAATCAGATGACGAAGAAGAAGAATAAAAAAGGAACTCAATTGAGTTCCTTTTTTATTATATATTAATTTAGAAATATCTTTCTAGAAATATTTTTTGGTGGTGTTTTTGGTGTCCGATAATAATAAAACCAATCGCTCTGACCGATACTTCTCTATTTGATGCAAATCCAATTTTTGTTAACTGTTCTTGTGAAAAGCTATTGAACAAAGACAAAGTAGATTGGCGAACAACAGCCATTTCAGTTAATAAACTTTGCAAACTCCTCTCTTTTCCATTGGAATTGTCCACATAATAATTTTCATCAAAACCGGGTAAGGGTGTTTTATCGTTTCTTGAAATCCGAAGCGCTCTATAACTAAATACCCTTTCAGAGTCTATCAAATGTTGAATAATTTCTTTAATTGTCCACTTCCCTACTTCATATTGATAATCAAATTTATCCATGGGAAGGTTCTGAACAAATTTGATAAATTCATGCAAACAAATTTCCAATTCATCAATTAATTCTACATCATCAAGTGCTTGGATATAGGTTTTATAAAAATCGGCATATTCATTTATTGGTAATTGATTTAATTTCATAGTTAAATAATTTAAGTAAAATTCAATAAGAAAGTTTAATTATAAGATACAATAAAGCCCCAAGAATAAACTTGAGGCTTCATAAAATGATAATTTTTATTAAAACTACAAGCTTTTAAAAATAGTATGCATTAAACGTTTTTTGTCATTTAAACTTTCGTCTAATGATATCATAGTTTCTGTTCTATAAACACCTTCAATATCATCAATCATAAAAATAACGTCTTTAGCGTGTTTGGTATCTTTTGCTCTAATCTTACAAAAAATATTGAATTTACCTGTAGTAATGTGCGCAACAGTTACGAATGGAATTTCATTAATACGCTCTAATACAAATTTAGTTTGTGAGGTATTATTAAGAAAAACACCAACATATGCGATAAAAGAATAACCTAATTTTTCATAATCTAAAGTCAATGAAGATCCCATTATTATCCCAGCATCTTCCATTTTTTTCACTCTAACGTGAACCGTACCGGCAGAAATTAATAGTTTCTTTGCTATATCGGTAAAAGGAACTCTGGTATTATCAATCAACATGTCTAAAATTTGATGATCTACTTCATCTAATCGGAACTTGCTCATAAGTTTGTTTTTTTGTGTACTTTAATTATTCATTTTAAAATTCAAAAAAATCTAATTATCAATCAAACCGTTAACAAATTTTATACTTTTTCCTATAGAAAACGCTGCTTTTTGGTCAATTTTTGGAATGTTTAATTCTAAATCTTCGTACAAAGCTTCTTCGACATCGATCTCATAATGACCTGAAAAACCCTTTAAATCTCCTATTGCAGCAGTATAAGCGTTGAAAACTAATTGATTGTCAATTATCTCTTCTTTAAACTGAACCGCAAAATTGGTGATTATTTTATTATTATCATAATTAATTTTGACATTTTTATAAATAAAATCATAAAAACAGATTTTATTGTGAGGAATATTCATATAATCTTCGATTTTATTGCTAACTATATCGTTTTCGTAGATTTTTTTCAAACCTTCCACTAATGCAATAAACACAAACTTCCTTGTTACTTCTCGATCGTAATCTCCTTGATAATGTCCTGCTTCAATTAATATTGTTGGAACATTTAAAAACTGAAATGTATCACCAACACAATTAATATTAAAAGTGTCATCAAAACGCCCTACTTGATTTGGAATAAACTCTTGCAGTTTATTGTTCATAGCAATTATTACCTGTATTGCTTTGGTTCTTACTTCATTAATATCTCTATTTTCATTAAATGCTGGTGCTAAAAAAGAAACGGTAGCTGGTTTAGTATTCGCATTTCCTAAACCATAGATCGTTCTTTGATCGTGCAAATTATAACAATAATCGGGACTAAAACTCTCAAAAGTACTTCTCAACAATCTACTTTCAGGCTGTGTTAAATCTTGAGCATCTCTATTTAAATCTATATTATTAGCATTCTCTCGACTATAAAGTAAGGCACCATCTGGATTTAACATCGGCAAACAACAAAAAGTAAATTTGCTTAAAAGTTGTTGAGCAAATTCTGAATTACAGTTTAACAAATTAAAAAAATCGAAAAGTGCTTTGGTTGTAGTACTTTCATTTCCATGCATTTGAGACCATAGTAAGACTTTTGTTTTACCAGTACCCACTACATATTTATAAATGGATTTCCCAAGAACTGATTCTCCTATAATTTGAAGTTGACTATCAGAATTAAATTTTAACAATAAAAGTTCAATATCATTCAAAGTGATATAGCGACCTTTCAAATTGGATTCTAAGTTCTGACTGAATAAATTCTCGTAATTCATATTTCTATTTAATTAATAAGTAACCAAATGTTATTAAACAACAAAACTATTCTCAAGTATCTTTCCTGTAACATCTTTAAAATGAGGTAATATCACTTTTAAATCGGCATCTATATCTCCGGTGGTGTAAAAAGGGTTACCAAAATTAACTTCTTTTTTACCGTAGTCAAAAGCAACGGGAATTATTGGAACATTGGCCTTTTCGGCGATGTAGTAAAAACCCGTTTTTAATTCTGTTACCTTTTTTCTGGTACCCTCTGGAGAAAGTCCTAAACGAAATATTTTTCTATCTTCAAAAACCTGTGCTATAGAATCTACCATATTTAATCCACCTTTTCTATCTAAAGGTGCGCCTCCCATATATCGGAAATACCAACCTAAAGGAAAACCAAAGAGTTCTTTTTTACCAAGCCAGTTCATTTCTACACCAATTATTCCTCTAGTAAATAGACCTATAAAAAAGTCAATCCAACTGGTATGAGGGATAACTATAAAAACACATTTTTCTAATTTTCTATCGATTCCTCCAACAATTTTCCATCCCATCAATCGGAAAAAAATGAATTTATAAATAAGCTTTTTCATTCTTTACAATTTTTATGTAAAAGTAATATTAATCTCTTATTTTTGAGAAAAAAAGTACATTGCTTAATAAAATTCTTAGTTTTCTAATCCCAATTTCTGTTTTTAAACAAAAATCATCTGTAAGTAGTTCAATTAAAATTACTTGGAATAATGGCCATCTCGTTATGGATTCCAAGAATACCAATTATTCCTATGGAAGTTTGCAACGAATATTACGCAAAGGATTACAATCAATAGGTTTTGAAAACATTAAAAATTGTAACTCCATTCTGGTTTTAGGTGTTCTGGTGGCAGTGTGATTAAAACTTTGGTAAATGAAATTAACTTTAAAAGCGAAATAACTGGAGTTGAAATTGATTTAGAAATGATTTCCATAGCTAATAAATATTTCAAATTAAATGAAATTCCGAATCTTACTATCATTAATGAAGACGCTATTAAATTCGTTCAAAAAACCAATAAAACATTCGATTTAATTATCATTGATATTTTTCATGACAATTACATGCCCGAAATTCTATTTGAAAGTAAATTTATAGAAAATACAAAATCCCTTTTAACTTCTGGTGGCTACCTACTTTTTAATACCATGATTCATACAAAAAGTGATCAAGAGAGAAACAAACAGTATAGCAATCATTTCAATACGGAAGAATTCTCGATCTATTCTCTACCAAAAGTGGAAGTTTATAATGAATTATTTATCATTCAAAAGACGACGATAGATTTGACAAATATGCCTTTGCGAAAACTTTAATAGTCATTATAAAATAAAAACATCTTAAATTTTAACCAAAAAAAATCCCCGCTATTGCGGGGATTTTATATTAAAAATCAAGAATTATTTTTTCTCGCTTTTTTCCATTTTAGCTTTCAATTCAGCTAACATATCGTTGTTGTCTCCTAATGTAGATGCTTGCGCATTAGCATTATTTGCAACAGCTTCAGTAACCGCTTTCATATTTTTCTCTTCTTCTTCACGGAAGATAGCAGTGTGAGAAGCAACTACTCTTTTAAATTCTTTGTTGAATTCAATTACTTTAAATTCAGCTGAATCTCCTTTTTTCAATTTCTTTCCGTCTTCTTTTTCAAGGTGACGTGTAGGAATGAAAGCAACGATATCATCACCAAATTCTACAGTAGCTCCTTTGTCAACAATTTCAGAAATTTCACCTGTGTGAATTGTTCCAACAGCAAATGAATCTTCGTATTGATCCCAAGGGTTAGCAGTAGTTTGTTTGTGTCCTAAAGATAATTTACGACCTTCAACATCTAATTCTAATACAACTACGTCTAATTTTTCACCTACATTTACAAACTCAGATGGGTGTTTAATTTTCTTAGTCCAAGAAAGATCAGAAATGTAAATCAATCCGTCAATTCCTTCTTCTAATTCAACAAATATTCCAAAGTTGGTAAAGTTTCTAACAATTCCTGTGTGTTTAGAACCTACAGGGTATTTAGAAGTGATATCTGTCCATGGATCTTGCGTTAATTGCTTGATACCCAATGACATTTTACGGTCGTCTCTATCTAATGTTAAGATAACTCCTTCTACAACATCACCTACTTTTACGAAATCTTGAGCCGAACGCAAGTGAGTAGACCATGACATTTCAGAAACGTGAATTAAACCTTCAACACCTTCAGCAACTTCGATGAAAGCACCGTAATCAGCGATTACAACTACTTTACCACTTACTTTATCACCAACATTTAATTCCGCATTTAAAGCATCCCATGGGTGAGCATTTAATTGTTTCAATCCTAATTGAATTCTTGTTTTCTCATCATCAAAATCAAGGATAACAACATTCAATTTTTGATCTAATTCTAACACTTCACTTGGGTGGTTAATTCTACTCCAAGAAAGGTCAGTAATGTGGATCAATCCATCTACACCTCCTAAGTCAATAAAGACTCCATAAGAAGTAATGTTTTTCACAATACCTTCTAATACTTGTCCTTTTTGTAATTGACCAATTATTTCTTTTTTCTGGATTTCAATATCTGCTTCAATAAGCGCTTTATGAGAAACAACTACGTTTTTGAATTCGTGGTTGATTTTCACTACTTTGAATTCCATCATTTTATTTACATAAACATCGTAATCTCTAATTGGTTTAACGTCAATTTGAGATCCAGGTAAGAATGCTTCGATTCCAAATACATCAACGATCATACCACCTTTAGTTCTACATTTCACGAAACCAGTAACAATTTCTCCTGTTTCATTTGCACTAATAACTCTGTCCCACGATTTAATTGTACGTGCTTTTCTATGAGATAATACCAATTGACCTGTTTTATCCTCACGGATGTCAATTAATACTTCTACTTTGTCACCTACTTTTAAAGCTGGATTGTAACGGAATTCGTTTAAAGAAATTACACCTTCCGATTTTGCATTGATATCAACGATAACGTCTCTATCTGTAATACGAACAACAACACCTTCAACTACCTCTTCTTGATCAGTATCAATAAAAGTTTCAGAAACTAATTGTTCAAATTCTTGCAAGTTTTTTTCATCAACGGCATCAATACCTTCTTCAAAGTTGTGCCAGTTAAATTCTGCTAAAAACTGCTCTTGTGATTTTAATTGTTCAGACATGCTGATAATAAATTTGTATTCTGCATTTTCTCGAGTCTCATAAAGTGATAGAAAACAACAGAAGTTGTTTGATTTAATTGATAATCCCAAATAGAAACTCTTTCTCACTATAAGGGTTGGCAAAAGTAATTCTTTTTTATTTATTCGCAAAGTTTTTTTCAGAAAACTAAACCCTTAACTATCAATTATATAAATAAATTGTTTTTAAGCGAATTGTCACGGCATTTTTGGAATTGTAACTCCCGCTTTCGACTATATCTCTTCGCTTTGCTGCGAGCATTACGCCTCAATCGGGACTAAAGAATCTTGATTTTTTTTCTACCCCCCCTAGCGCGAGCGACTCGCTCGTGACCACAAGTAAAAAAGGTAAACATCATTAGATTACTTCGTGCCTCTCGATGAATGTTTACTTGTCTCAGCAACTAAATAAAAAACCCGATAACAAATGCTATCGGGTTATTAAAATTTATCTATTTTATTTTAATGCCTTACTTCTGCGACTTCCTCAGGATGGTGTTGGTGTTTGAACATAATTGCAAAGGCAACCGTAATCACCGCCGCATAGATTGCGAAACAAAGCCAAATAGAATGCCAGTCTTTATTACCATCTAAAGTAAAATATTTATCAATTACATAGCCACTAACAGAACTTCCAAGAACTGCTCCAAAGCCATTAGTCATCATCATAAATAATCCTTGAGCACTGGAACGAATGGAAGAATCGGTTGAAGTTTCAATAAATAAAGAACCCGATATATTAAAGAAATCGAATGCCATACCGTAAACAATACATGATAAAATAATCATCCAAAGTCCACCTGAAGGATCTCCATAGGCAAACAATCCAAATCGCAATACCCAAGCCACCATCGAAATTAACATTACTTGCTTGATTCCAAATCGTTTTAAGAAAAATGGAATAGCAAGAATAAACAAGGTTTCCGATATTTGAGAAATTGACATTATAATAGTTGAATATTTTACTACAAATGAATTTTCGTAAGCAGGAACTTTAGAAAAATCAGATAGAAAAGTATCTCCATACATGTTTGTTAATTGTAATGCAGCTCCTAAAAACATGGAGAACAATAAAAACAAAGCTACTTTATAAGTACCAAAAAGTTTGAAGGCATCTAATCCTAATTTTTGTGTCAACGTGGAATCTTTAGAAATAAGATTTTGAGGAGGGCATTTAGGCAAGAAAAAAGAATAAATTCCTAATGAAATTGCCGCTATTGCTGAAATATAAAACATATTTGCAGAAGCTTTATTTCCTGTCAAATTAGTGATCCACATTGCAACAATAAATCCAATGGTTCCCCAAACTCGAATTGGTGGAAAAACTTTTACAACGTCAAATTTATTGTTTTTTAAAATCGTATAAGCAATTGAATTAGAAAGCGAAATGGTTGGCATGTAACACAGCATCGCCATAAAAATCACCCAGAAAAAAGAAGTTGGAGTAGTAACTTGAGGAATATAACAAAGAATCAAACCACCTAGTATGTGTAAAATTCCGTATAATTTCTCCGCATTAATATATTTATCCGCAATGATTCCCGTTAAAGCAGGCATCAATATGGAGGAAAGTCCCAATGTTGAAAATACCGCTCCAAATTCAGCCCCACTCCATTGTTTTGAAGCAAACCAATAATTTCCTACAGTAATCAACCAAGCTCCCCATACAAAAAACTGAAGGAAACTCATTATGGTAAGTCGATTTTTAATATTCATAGGTTTGTTTTTTTGTTAAATAATAGTTTTGTAAATCTAATAATTTATGGATACACTCAAACAAATTATTTTAAAATTGTAGTCACTAAATTCAATACTTTTTCAAACTGTTCTTCTCTTGATAAATTGGAATTATCAATTTCAATCGCTTTTTCATCTTTAAATAAAGGGGAATCGGCACGATGGGTATCTATATAATCACGCTCTTCAACATTATTCAATACTTCGTCAAAAGTTACTGAATCTCCTTTTTGTTGTAATTCTTCAAAACGTCTTTGAGCACGGGTTTGCGCACTGGCAGTCATAAAAATTTTAAGTTCAGCATTTGGAAAAACTACAGAAGCAATGTCTCTTCCGTCCATAACAATCCCCTTATTTTTACCCATTTCTTGTTGTTGTTCCACTAATTTAGAACGAACTTCAGAAACTTCAGCTACCTTACTTACAAAGTTGGACACTTCGATGGTACGAATTTGTTTTTCGATATTTTCATTGTTCAAATACATTTCTGCAAAACCCAATTCGGAATTGAACTGGAAGTGCAATTTTATATTTGACAAACTATTTATCAATGCCAATTTATCAAAATGATCATTATTAATGAACCCACTTTTCATTGCAAAATAGGCTACAGCACGATACATTGCGCCAGTATCAACATAAACATATCCTAAATATTTAGCCAATTGTTTAGCCAAGGTACTTTTTCCAGTTGAGGAAAATCCGTCGATTGCGATTGTAATTTTTTTATCCAAAACTATTCTTGAAAGTTAATAGTTAAACCAAATAAGCTGGTATTTCCAGCCATTGTATATCTTGAGTACGAATAATTAAATTTAAGATTATTGAATTTTAATCCGAATCCTACTGATATTCCTGCAAAGGTTCGTTGCTCTACAACACTCAACTCCTCACCTCTTCTAAAATTATAACCTATACGAAGATTAAAGCTCTTTTTTGGAAATAATTCTGCTCCAATAATTACGTGTCGCAAGGCGTTATTAAAAAAAGATACTTTTTCCGGTGTGGAACCACCATCAATAGATCCAACAGCTCTAGCGGGATTTGAAAATGCGATATTCCATTGTTGTAAATTTTCTAAAGTTAGATGCCAACGAACAGGAACATTTTCAACTTGTTGAGAAACCCCAATTAATACTTCCATCGGTAATTTCTCATTCAAACCTGAAAAGGTTGTAAATTGTGTTCCAATATTTCTAACCACCAATGCCCAATTCACATCATTACGCTCATCGATAAACAAGGCTCCAATATCTATTGCACCTCCAAATGAACTGTACCTTTCTAAATTAGAGGAAATTAATTTTACTGAAGTTCCAAAATGAATTGGAATATCAGGGATCATAAATGAATATCCTGCAGAAAGTGCAATTTCACTTCCGGTAAATTCCGAGGTAAAGTTACCCGTTTCATCAGTTCCTTGAAATTTACCGTAATTAATATAATTTATACCCGCTTGAAAAGTTTGTATATGACGGTCAAATGTATACGCATAAGAAGCTGTTCCGTAGGTAACTTCGCCGAAAAAATTTCCATAATTCATTGCCAAATGATTGTGCATTTCTTGGTTAATAGTAGCTGGATTGAAATTGGCTTGGTTGACATCTTCATCATAAATAGTTACCGTTTTTCCACCCAAGGCCGCTTGACGAGGCGAGGTTACTAAATTTAAAAATTGATATACGGATTGTCCGCCTATTTGACCATACGTGACGGTGCAAAAAAGTAGAAAAAAAGCATATGTATTTTTGTTAAGCATCTAATTTATTTATGGATAGATAACGTAATTGCGAAGATATTATTTTTAATAAAAAAAACGGCTAATTTCTAAGCCGTTTTTGATTTATAATACTTTAGCATTTTTGACTTTCTGATCAAGAAGCGCAATTTTAAGCACTTCGCTCATTTCTTTAACATAATGAAAAGTCAAGCCTTCCAAATATTCGGGTTTTATTTCGTCAATATCGCTCTTGTTTTCATGACAAAGGACAATTTCTTTAATGTTTGCTCTCTTTGCAGCTAAGATTTTCTCTTTAATACCACCAACAGGCAATACTTTACCTCTCAAAGTAATTTCTCCAGTCATTGCAAGGCTTTTCTTAATTCTCTTTTGAGTAAATAAAGAAACCAAAGAGGTTAACATTGCGATTCCTGCGCTCGGCCCATCTTTTGGTGTAGCTCCTTCAGGAACATGCAAATGAACATTGTATTTCGATATCAGTTCTGGATCAATTCCAAAAATTTCTGCATTTGATTTAATATATTCTAATGCAATTGTTGCCGATTCCTTCATTACCGTTCCAAGATTCCCAGTAATAGTCATGGTTCCTTTACCTTTAGAAATCAAAGATTCTATGAAGAGAATATCACCACCAACACTAGTCCAAGCCAATCCTGTAACTACTCCTGCAACATCATTATTTTCGTATTTATCTCTTTCTAATCTTGGAACACCTAAAACTTTTACAATGTCTTGATCGGTAACTTTTTTATTGTACTCCTCTTCCATTGCGATTGATTTAGCTGCATTTCTAATTACTTGTGCAATTTTAGCTTCTAAACCACGAACCCCAGATTCACGAGTATAACCTTCAACAATTTTTTCAATTTGTTTTTTACCAATGGTCAAATCTTTAAGAGATAATCCGTGTTCTTTTAATTGGCGTGGAAATAAATGTTGTCGTGCAATTTCAATTTTTTCCTCAATCGTATAACCTGACATTTTTATAATTTCCATTCTATCGCGCAAGGCTGGTTGAATAGTTGCCATATTATTCGAAGTAGCGATGAACATCACTTTTGATAAATCATAACCCAATTCAAGGAAGTTATCATAAAAAGAACTGTTTTGTTCTGGATCCAAAACTTCCAACAAAGCTGAAGATGGGTCGCCTTGATTTCCTAATGCTAGTTTGTCAATTTCGTCTAAAACAAATACCGGATTTGAAGTGCCAGCTTTTTTCAAACTCTGAATAATTCTTCCTGACATCGCACCAATATAGGTCTTTCTATGCCCTCGGATTTCTGATTCATCACGAAGCCCACCAAGAGAAATACGAACGTATTTTCTACCTAGAGCTTCAGCAACCGATTTTCCTATAGAGGTTTTTCCCACACCCGGAGGTCCTGTTAAACATATAATTGGTGATTTCATGTCATTTCGCAATTTTAAAACTGCCAAATGTTCAATCATTCTTTTCTTTACTTCTTCCAATCCGAAATGTTCTCTATCAAGAATTTTTTGAGCTCTTTTTAAATCAAAATTATCTTTAGAATACTCGTTCCAAGGCAAATCTAAAAACAATTCCAAATAATTGCGTTGAATACCAAAATCAGGAGCTTGCGGATTCATTCTTCTCATTTTGGCCAACTCTTTCTCGAAATGTTTTTGAGTTTCCTCATTCCATTTCTTTTTTGAAGCTTTGGCTGCCATTTCTTCAATTTCCTCCTCTTGTGAAGCACCTCCCAATTCTTCTTGGATTGTTTTCATTTGCTGGTGCAAAAAGTATTCTCTCTGTTGTTGGTCCAAATCAAAGCGAACTTTAGATTGAATGTCATTTTTCAACTCCAGTTTTTGAAGTTCAATATTCATGTACCTTAAAGTTTCTAAAGCTCTCGCTTTTAGATCGGTAATATTTAATAATTCTTGTTTTTCTTTAACTGATAAGTTCATGTTAGAAGAAACAAAATTGATCAAGAAAGATTTACTTTCAATATTTTTTATTGCGAAAGTAGCCTCAGTTGGAATATTTGGACTTTCTTTAATAATTTGTATTGATAATTCCTTGATTGAATCAATAATTACATCAAATTCCTTGTCTTTCTTTAAAGGCTGAGATTCTTTAATGTTATTTACAGTAGCTGTCAGGTATGGGGTTTCAGAAATTATCTTATCAAGTTCAAAACGCTTTTTTCCTTGAAGAATTACAGTAATATTGCCATCAGGCATTTTTAAAACTCTTAGGATTTTTGCTACAGTTCCAATGGAATGAATATCATTTTCAGTTGGATCTTCAACATCTTCATTTTTTTGAGAGACTACACCAATATCTTTTCCTGCGGCGTTGGCATCATTAATCAGTTTAATCGATTTATCTCTTCCCGCAGTAATTGGGATAACAACTCCAGGGAAAAGCACCGTATTTCTTAGAGGTAAAATAGCTAATGATTCAGGCAATACTTCATTGTTCATTTCTGCTTCATCCTCAGGAGTCAAAAGGGGAATTAATTCAGCTTCTGAATCAAATTCTTGAAGTGACAAATTGTCAATGGTAATTATTTTAGGATTTGACATAGGTAAAATTAATTCGTATTGTTATTTGAGTTAAATGTTTGATCTAGCAAATAGTGTTTTAAAAGTCAACTATTTAGGTGCTTTAACAACATAAATGATCCCTTATTATAATTTTTTTATTTAACATTATTGCAATCATTGTGCCATTCAAAAAAAAAGCTATCTCAGAAAGATAGCCTCATTAATAAATGCTATTGCGTATTATTTAGTATAAATAATATTATAACTTGTATTTAAAAATATTGGAACATTAGTTGCAGAAGTTCCAACAACCTGACCTTGAGGAACAGAATAAAGCAATGAATTTGCTGAAACAGAAAATAATTCATCAACAATTACACCTGCATCAATATAAGTTAATTTCAACACCGTTGCATTTAAGGTCCAAGTTCCTGTATAGTCTGGGTCTGAAAAACATTGTAATGTAGTGGAACTACTAATCTCTACACCTTTAGAAGTTGCTCTAAAAGTACCGTCGGGATTAATCACAATTACACTCCCATTAAAACAAGTAGTTTCCAGCATTTGATTGGTCGAAGCGACACGATCATTATTTAAATCGGTTGGAATCCCAGTATTAAAAGCGGTCATTCTGTAAGTGCCTGCAACACTTGAAGGATTGATTACATTTCCTAATAAATCTGAATCTACAGGTTCAATGTAGCAAGATGAAAAAGAAAAAAGTGATACTAATGCAACAACTACTGCTGAAAATTTAATTGTATTCATTTTAATGATATTAATTTTTGTCAAATATAATTTAAAAATATTATTCTTTATTAATTTTTCTAACCCTCATTAACAATATTATTCCGGTAACGAAAAACAAACAAAGAAAAACGATAGAATATCTTGGACTTCCTGTCACTTGATCGATTATTCCATACAAAAACATTCCGATTACAATTCCTATTTTTTCAGTTACATCATAAAAACTAAAATACGAAGCAGTATCATCTGTTTCTGGTAATAATTTAGAATAAGTAGATCTAGAAAGAGCTTGGATTCCTCCCATTACCAAACCTACAAATCCAGCTGTAAGATAGAATTCTATTGGTGTAGTTACAAAAAATGCAACCATACATAAAACTGCCCAAACACAATTTAGAAATAATAAGGTTACAATGTTTCCAAATTTTGCTGAAGCCTTTGAAGTGATAACCGCACCTAAAATAGCAACCAATTGGATCAATAAAATACTAATTATTAAACCAGTTGTTTTTTCACTATCTGTAGCCCAAGAAATTTCTTGTTCTCCGAAATAAACAGCTACAATCATAACGGTTTGAACTGCCATTCCATAAACAAAAAAACTACCTAAAAATCGCTTTAATTGTAAGTTGTCACCCAATGAACTCCAAACTTTTTGTATTTCGCGAAAGCCATTAAATATAACCGATTTAGTAACCTTCTGACCACTATTTCCTTTTGGTAAGTAATAGTAAGTATATTGACTAAATAGTATCCACCAAAAACCAACCGTAATAAAGGAATAACGCATGGCCTTCATTTTAGCTTCTCCTGAAGTACCTGAGATTCCAAACAATTCCGGTTTCATTACCATGGCAAGATTTACAATTAATAATAAAACACTGCCGAAATATCCTAACGAAAAACCTTTAGCACTAATACTATCTTGTTGTTCTGGAAAAGCAATGTCAGGTAAATACGAATTATAAAACACCAAACTACCCCAAAAACCTACTAATCCAAGAAAATAAGCTAACAAACTCCAATAAATATTTTCCAATGAAAACCAATATAAAGAAATACAAGATACAGCACCTAAATAGCAAAAGAACTTCATAAAATTCTTTTTATTTCCAACAAAATCAGCTATTCCTGATAGCAATGGAGAGATTAAAGCTACTAATAAAAAGGCAGCAGCAGTTACAAAACTAATTAAGGCCGTACTTTTTAAAGTGGTACCAAAAAAATCAATGTAGGAACTACCTTTTATTTTAAATAAAGCGCCGTAAAAAATCGGGAATATTGCTGAAGCAATGACTAAGCTATAAACAGAATTAGCCCAATCATAGAAAGCCCAAGCGTTTAATAATTTTGAATTTCCTTTTTCTAGATTTACCATAAATTAGGAGGGATTAATTTGAATTAAATTACTTCTAAAGCCCGAAGATATGATTTATTTGAAAACTACACTGAATTTTCCCGTTTGTATTTTCGGATAATTATAATTTAATAATTTATTTTTTTATAAAATCAACTGAAAGAGAATTTACACAGTACCTCTGCTTTGTTTTTGTTGGTCCATCATCAAAAATATGACCCAAATGTCCATTGCATTTAGCGCACACAATTTCCGTTCGTATCATTCCATGGGTAGTATCTTTAATATATTCCACTTTTCCAGGAATTGAATCGTCAAATGAGGGCCAGCCACAATGGGAATTAAATTTGGAATCACTTTCAAATAAGGGTTCAGCGCAGCCGCCACAAACATAAGTTCCCAATTCGAAATGCAGGTTATACTGCCCTGAATTAGGAAATTCAGTACCTTTTTGACGAAGAATTCGATAGCGTTCTAGACCCAATTGGTCTTTCCACTCTTGCTCTGTTTTTTCAACTGTTTTACTCATTTTTTTGTAGGTATAAATTTAACGGAAACGGAGTTGGTACAAAAACGTTGGCCCGTTTTGGTAGGCCCATCGTCAAAAACATGACCTAAATGACCACCGCATTTTCCACAGTTCACTTCGGTTCGATCCATTCCATGACTCGAATCATTGACATAAATTACAGACCCTTTAACCGCTTTGTCAAATGAAGGCCAACCACAATCAGAATGGAATTTAGCATCCGAATAAAAAAGTAAATTGTCACATGCAGCACATACATAAATTCCTCTATCAAAGTTGTTAACATATTTTCCAGAAAAAGGACGCTCGGTACCTTTCTCTCTTAAAACTTCATATTCCTCAACTGTAAGCACTTTTTTCCACTGTGCTTCAGATTTTTGAACTTCAAATTTTTGTGTTTTTTTCTGCGCTAAACCCACAAAAGAAAAAGCAAATAGTAAGATTATTAATGTGTTTTTCATAGTTATTCAATTAAAAAATTAATGGTTTTATCAATGACATCATGGTTTCCTAAAATTTTTCGATGCCCTAAATTTTTGGTTAGAACTAATTCTCCGTTTTTTAAATTCAAATAGATATTCTTAGATGCAGCAACTGGCACTTCATCATCATTGTCATCATGAATTACCAAAACGGGAATAGTTATCGATTGTGCGGCTAGATAAGCGGAATAAGATTCCATTTCAGTATTGTATTTCTTTTCAAAATGCTTTTGCAAATGGCTACTAAATTCGGGTTTTAATTCTAGTTTTGCAACGAAATCTATTAATATATCCTTGACTTTATCACCACTTCCAATGGTTACTAAACGATTGATTTTTAATCCTAATTTAATCGCATTCAATAATGACATCCCACCTAAAGAGTGTCCAACTGCAGCATCGAAAGGGCCAAATTTCCTATCAACTTCCGCAATTGAAGCTATAAAATCAGTCATAATTGTGGCACTTCCTGGGGATTTTCCGTGTGCCGGCGCATCAAAACTAACAATAGAATATCCCTTTGCAACCAAGGCATCTGCAAATTTAACCAGCTGGGTACCACGACCTGACCATCCATGAACCAAAATTATTTTTTTTTCTCCAGTTCCTAATTGGTAAACTACAATTTCTTTATTTATTTCTGGGACTACCATTTTTGTTTGAAAACTGTTGCGATCCATTTGTATTTCCCGCTTTGGAATTTTATGTTTAATGGGTGTCGTAAACAATTTGGAAAGGTACAATGTGGTCCATTTAATTGATAAAAATTGTAGTGTTTTACCAATGTAAATAATAATTGCAGGTACTTTTAAATGTCTATTCTTAGTGGAACTCAAGGGGTATAATTTAGTCAATTTAAAAGATGCAATTTATAACATTATTTATTTTAATTTCGTTTACAACTGATAAATATTACTTAAAAATATAGTTATATTTGCTGCCAATTAAAATTAATTTTATGCAAAATATTATCGATCGTTTTATTAGTTACGTAATCATTGATACCGAATCAGATCCTAATTCTACTTCTACTCCAAGTACTGAAAAACAATGGGTTTTGGCAAATAAATTAGTTGAGGAATTAAAATCAATTGGTTTAGAGGAAGTAACCATTGACAAAAACGCATATATTATGGCAACTTTGCCAAGTAACGTGAGTCATGATGTTCCAACAATTGGATTTGTCTCTCATTTTGATACGACTCCTGATTTTACTGGAGCAAATGTGAATCCGCAGATTGTAAAAAATTATGATGGAAATGATATCGTACTGAACAAAAAACAAAATATCATATTGTCTCCAAAATACTTCAAAGACCTACTTTTATATAAAGGGCAAACGTTAATTACCACAGACGGATTGACTTTACTTGGCGCAGATGATAAAGCGGGAATTACAGAAATTGTTACTGCGATGGAATATTTAGTTAAAAATCCTGATATCAAACACGGAAAAATTAGAGTTGGATTTACACCCGATGAAGAAATTGGCCGTGGCGCTCATAAGTTTGATGTAAAGAAATTTGGTGCTCAATGGGCTTATACTATGGATGGAAGTCAGATTGGAGAATTAGAATATGAGAATTTCAATGCTGCGGGAGCTAAAATTATTTTTAAAGGGAAAAGCGTTCACCCAGGATATGCAAAAGGGAAAATGATCAATTCGATGTTGATTGCCAACGATTTTATCAATCAATTACCTAAAGGAGAAACTCCTCAAGAAACTAAAGGATATGAAGGCTTTTTCCATGTTCACCATTTAAATGGAAGTATTGAAGAAACTGTTTTGGAATTAATTATTAGAGACCATAGCGCGAGTAAATTCAAAAAACGCAAAGAAGCGATTCATAAAATAGCCAAAAAAATCAACAAACAATACGCAAAACAGTTTGGTGAAGACATTTGCATAGCAGAAGTAAAAGACCAATATTTCAACATGAAAGAAAAGGTGATGCCAGTAAAATATATTGTTGATATAGCTGAAAAAGCGATGCGTGAATTGGGGATTAAACCCTTAATTAAACCCATTCGTGGTGGAACTGACGGTTCTCAATTGTCTTACATGGGACTTCCATGTCCGAATATTTTTGCAGGGGGTCATAATTTTCACGGGAAATACGAGTACGTTCCAGTTGAAAGTATGCAAAAAGCAATTGAGGTAATTGTGAAGATTGCTCAGTTAACCGCAACTACCGATTTTAGCAAACAGAAATAATAAATCTGTTAGCTATTAGATTAAATGAAAAAAGCCACGCAATGCGTGGCTTTTTTAAAAGATAAATATCTTATTTTTTGTTTAATGAAGCTGTCATTTCCATAGAAATTGCAGTACGCTCCATTTTTAATTTTCCCGACATGGTTTCAATAACAATAGTCGTGTCGGCTAATTCAGCGATTTTACCATGAATTCCGCTTTTAGTAATAATTTTATCGCCTACTTTCAAAGCGCTTTCAAATTCTTTTTCTTGTTTTGCTCTTTTCTGTTGTGGTCGTATCATGAAAAAATAGATAACAACGAACATTAATATAAAAGGCAAAAATGATTGTAATGATTCCATAGTTTTATTTATTTAGTATTAATTATTTACTCTTTAATAGAAGCGGTTATGTATAAAGATTCAGCACCCGCTTTCGTATTGGTATATATTGTAACCGATTTTTGTTGGTTTCCGTGTTTGTTAGCTGAATTAAACGAAACATCAATTTTGCCAGAATCACCTGCTTTAATTGGATCTGTTGGATATTCTGGAATAGTGCATCCGCAAGAACCCACCGCTCTTGAAATAATCAAATCGGCTTGACCTGTATTTTTAAAGGTGAAAGAATAATTCACTTTAGAATCGGCTTCAATAGAGCCAAAATCATGTTCTTTAGATGCAAATGTCATTTCTGGGTATTTTCCATCAGCTGGAACTACTCGTTTTTCCATTTCAGGAATTCCTAATTGAGCTGGATTAGAAATAGAAGAATGTTGCTCGGAATTCGCCTCTTCTTTTTTCTTGCAAGCTCCCAATAATAGTAATAAACTTATTGAAGTCAGGATAATTATTTTTTTAATCATATTTAAAATTATTATAGTAAACCTCTTCCTATTTTGTTTAATTTATTTTTAGCGGAGAACTCTTTAACTAAGTTGTCCAAAATTCCATTGATAAAAATACTACTTTTTGGAGTAGAATATTCTTTTGCGATCTCCAAATATTCATTTATTGTAACTTTAACAGGAATAGAAGGAAACTTTAAAAACTCGCAAATGGCCATTTTCAGCACAATAGTATCCAATTCAGCGATTCGTTCTGAATCCCAATTGGGTGTTTTATCAACAAATTCTTTTGCAAAGTCCACTTCGTTAAGCACCGTTTTTTTGAATAAATCGGTTACAAATTCTTTGTCCTCTTGATCTTTAAAAATTTTAGGAATAGAAAATGAAGTGTCATTAATTGACTTTATTGAATTAAGTTGCTTAACAATATGTGTATTTACAACCGGGATGTCGTCAATCCAAGTTAAGTTATTGTCTTCTAAAAACTCGTAAAATTTATCATTAGGAACAAGAATATCTGTAAATATATTGATAATAAACTGCTTATCTTCCTCAAAATCATTCTTTTCATTTAACATGTATTTTTTATACAAATCACTTTCCTTAATAGCCTCTGTAAGAATTTTTAAATACTCATCATTTAATTCCCAATGGTTAATTTTTCTATCTACAATAAATTTATTCAACGAATTATTAGTAGTTAATAATTGTAAAATACTATTATTGATAAATTTTTTGTTGGGATTTCTTTCTTGTGAGGTGGTAATGTGTTTTTGAGATGATTTTTCAATAAACGTAGTTTCTTTTTTACCAATTTCAATTAGAGAGGACAACATTACTAGATACAAATCCAGAATATTATCCGCACTAAAAAGCAAGAATTTCTCTTGTTTTTCAATACTATCAGAACCATTTTGATGCATCGCATATATCGATTGCATTACTTTAACGCGGATATGTCTTCTATTTAACACTTGGTAAGAACTTGTTTGATTATTATTTTAAAATCTTTAAGGTGCAAAAATAGTATTATTTTTTATAAAAAAGTGTAATCCAAATGTCATTTTTCAAATAATATTTAAATTGGCTTCAACACTATTATTTATTTGAAATTAAGAAATGACTTTAAAAAATAATCCCTTAAAAGCTTTATATTTGCAGTTATAATTGTCCTATTTCGCATTTCAATTTAAATTTATAATTTTCAAAACCTAATGAAAGAATTACAATACCTTAACAAGTATTTTATTAAATACAAATACCGATTCCTACTTGGTATTTTTATTACAATAATTGCTCAAATTTTTTCATTATTTACACCCAAATTAATCAGTAAATCATTCGAATCTATAGAAAGATATTCAAAATCGAATGTTGCCGATACCCTTTTAATTCGAAATGAATTATTCCACAATGTCATTATTGTTATCATTACCACTATAATTGCAGGTTTTCTAACCTTCTTGATGCGACAAACATTAATTGTTATGTCAAGACTTATCGAATTTGATCTTAAAAATGAAGTCTTCCAACAGTATGAAAATCTAAGTCAAATTTTCTACAAACAAAACCGAACTGGCGATTTGATGAATCGAATAAGTGAAGATGTTGGAAAAGTAAGAATGTACGTTGGTCCAGCGGTTATGTACACCATAAATACTTTTATCCGATTTGCAATTGTGATCGTTTATATGTACAATGTTTCTCCAGAATTAACTTTGTATACGCTGCTCCCATTGCCTATTTTGTCGTATGCGATTTTTCAATTGAGTAAAAAAATCAATAAAAGAAGTACTATTTTTCAACAATATTTATCTAAAATATCCAGTTTTACTCAAGAAATTTTCAGTGGAATTAGAGTCATAAAAGCGTATTCGTTAGAGCAACAACAGCAAGAAAATATGCTTAACTTATCAGTTGAAAGTAAAGAAAAAAGTATGAGTTTAGCAAAAGTTCAATCGCTATTTGGCCCGTTAATGTTAGCGTTAATTGGTGTAAGTAATTTGGTAGTTATTTACTTTGGTGGAATGTTATATATCAATGGAACAATTAAAAGTATTGGAGTTATCGCTGAGTTTATACTTTATGTAAACATGCTAACTTGGCCTGTTGCTTCTTTGGGGTGGATTTCATCCATGGTTCAAGAGGCTGAGGCTTCTCAAAAACGGATCAATGAATTTTTGAAAATAGTTCCAGAGATAAAAAATAATTGTAAATCAAATTCCGAAATCAATGGTGAAATTTCATTTCAAGAAGTTTCCTTTGTTTATGATGATACGAATATTAGAGCGCTAAACACTATTTCTTTTAAAGTAAAAAAAGGGGAAACCCTAGCAATTTTAGGAAAAACAGGATCTGGAAAATCGAGCATCCTAACTTTAATTAGTCGTTTGTACGATGTGAGTAGCGGAAAGATATTGATTGATGGGAAGCCTATAGATTCTGTGAATTTATTTGATTTAAGAAATAGTATCGCAATTGTACCTCAAGATGCCTTTTTATTTTCCGATACCATAAAAAACAATATTAAGTTTGGTAAAGAAAACGCCACAGATGAAGAGATTATAGCTGTAGCCAAACAAGCTGCTGTTCACGATAATATTGTGAATTTTACCAACCAATACGATACCATATTGGGTGAAAGAGGAATTACCTTGTCTGGAGGTCAAAAACAGAGGGTATCTATTGCGAGAGCTTTAATAAAAAATCCTGCCATTTTATTACTTGACGATTGTTTATCTGCCGTTGACACGGAAACCGAAGAGGTTATTTTGAGCAATCTAAAAGAATATTGTAAAAATAAAACGACCATAATTGTTAGTAATCGAGTGTCATCAGCTAAAAATGCAGACAATATTATCATTATTGAAGAAGGTTTGATAATCCAACAAGGACCTCATAATCAATTAGTAAACGTAGAAGGCTATTACAAAGAGCTCTATTTGAAACAACTTTCTGAAAAAGATTTAAAATAAATCTTGTTTTTTATTCCTTTTTTTATCATTTTTGAAATGAAATTAAACTTAAAAAATGATTATGAGAGAAAATGATATGTTAGAAAAAGAGGAAATCTTTTCTAAAGTTTTGAGAGCTGGAAGAAGAACTTATTTCTTTGATGTTAGAGCTACAAAAGCAGATGATTATTACATCACCATTACCGAAAGTAAAAAATTCACTGAAGAAGATGGGTCTTTTCACTTTAAAAAACATAAAATTTATTTGTATAAAGAAGATTTTAGTGCATTTGCAGAAATATTAGAAGAAATGACTTCTTATGTTTTAAATCACAAAGGAGAAGAAGTTATTTCGGAAAGACATCAAAAAGATTTCAAAAAGGAATATACTACTGATAAAATCGAAGATAGTGAAACTCCTTCTTCCTCAAGTTTTACAGATATAGATTTTGATGATATTTAATTTATAATCAATCATAATAAAAAACGGAAGCTATTGGCTTCCGTTTTTTATATATTAAATTTGAGAATTAATGTAATCTAGAATCCCAGCAATTTGGGGATCACTTAATTCTGCATTTTTCTGCATACTTTTCATGATTTTTGGCCATTGCTCTTTACTGAATTCGGACGGAGCATAAAGATTATGGCATTTGTTACAACTATTCTCGTAAAGGTTTTTACTTTCGTAAAGTTCTCTTGTTAGCATAACCATATTTTTTGGAACTGGTTTAGTTTCCGGAACTACCAAATTTTCAACTGGAACTACTTCTTGAACCACAATTATTTCTTGAGGGGAAGTAGCTTTTGGAGCATCGGCTATTACCGATTTTGTAGCACAAGAAAATAACAATAAAAGAGAAGCGAAAAATATTAATTTTTTTTTCATAGCACTATCAATTTTGGTAAAAATAATAAAAAATCCCAATAACAAGTAGCTATTGGGATTTATAAATTAAATAATTTAGAGTAATAAATGTTTTATTTTACGTCCATTAATTCTACATCAAATATTAAAGTCGCATTTGGAGGAATTACACCACCTGCCCCACGAGTTCCGTATGCCAAGTCAGATGGAATTACAAAACGAGCTTTATCACCCACTTGCAACAAGGCAATTCCTTCGTCCCAGCCTTCAATTACATTCCCCATTCCTAAAGGAAATTCAATTGGTTTTTTTCTTGGATAAGAACTATCAAATACTTTTCCGTCTTCTAATTGACCGGTATAATGAACAGAAACTGTTTTTCCGTTTTCCGCTTTCTTACCATTTCCTTTTTGGATCATTTTATAACGCAAACCGCTTTCTGTTTTATCAAATCCAGCAGCTAATTGTTCCATTTTTGCTTCCGATTCCGCTTTTAGAGCAGCGTCACGTTTATTTCTAGCACCTTTAAAAGTGATAAAAGCTTCGATTGCATTCCAATTTTGAGCTTCTTCACCCACTCTAATAATTTCAACTGAATCCAAAGAATCCCCTTGAGCAATAGCATCAACGATATCTTGTCCTTCTACAACATGCCCAAAAACGGTGTGTTTGTTATCCAACCATTCTGTTGGAACGTGGGTAATAAAAAATTGAGAACCATTACTTGCAGGACCAGAATTTGCCATTGACAAAACTCCTGGACGATTGTGTTTTAGTGTTGGATGAAATTCATCTTCAAAGCTATAACCAGGTCCACCGGTTCCTGTTCCTTGAGGGCAACCCCCTTGAATCATAAAATCAGGAATTACTCGGTGAAATTTCAATCCGTCGTAATATTTATTTCCTTGAGGCTTTACCTTATTTTCAAGATTACCTTCTACCAAGCCCACAAAGTTTCCAACTGTTCCTGGTGTCAAATCGTGAGTTAATTTTACTAAAATAGCCCCTTTTGTAGTGTTGAATTTAGCGTATATACCGTTTTCCATTTTTTATTGTTTTTTTATGTGGTGCAAATTTACGAAATAAATTAGATAATTGGAATTGAATATTTAGGCAATATTTGAAATGAATAAAACTTTTAAACTTCCAACTTTTCTAGAGTCTCTAGGACATAACTGTGCATCACTTCACGATAATCCAAATGGGTAACGATTCTTAATTTACCATGCCCCATTGAACTAATTGCAATTCCTTTTTGTTTCAATTTTACCATTAGTTGATTCTCATCAACAGATTGTTGAACTGAAAAAATCAAAATATTGGTTTCAACCGGTTCTACTGAAGCTACCCAAGGTAAATTATTCAATAAAATTCCCAATTCCTTTGCTCGTCGATGATCTTCAGTTAATCTTTCTATATTGTGCTCTAAGGCAAATAAACCAGCGGCTGCTAAATAGCCTATTTGTCGCATTCCACCACCTAGTATCTTTCTGATTCTGAGTGCTCTATTGATGGTTACTTTATCTGATAATAAAACTGAACCAACCGGTGCTCCCATACCTTTTGAAAAACAAACAGACATCGTATGAAATACTTTTCCATAGTTGGACGGAATGTCATTAGTGGCAACCAAAGCATTCCAAATGCGCGCACCATCTAAATGAAATTTCAAATTATTAGCATCGCAAACTTGGCGTATTTTAATAAATTCATTAAAATCATAACAAGCGCCTCCCCCTTTGTTGGTGGTGTTTTCAACGCAAACCAAACTCGTTAATGGACTGTGATAAAACTCTGGATTGTTTATTGCTCCCGATACTTGTTCTGCGGTAATCATCCCTCTATTTCCGTCCAATAAATAACAGGAAACCCCACTATTAAAAGAGACTCCACCTCCTTCATAATTATAAACATGAGCCCATTTATCAGCAATTAATTGTTCTCCAGGTTGGGTGTGCAATTTAATCGCCGTTTGATTGGCCATGGTACCAGAAGGAAAAAACAAACCAGC
The DNA here is from genome assembly GCA_021740105.1 of Flavobacterium sp. Taxonomy (GTDB): domain Bacteria; phylum Bacteroidota; class Bacteroidia; order Flavobacteriales; family Flavobacteriaceae; genus Flavobacterium. The sequence goes on along the minus strand of JAIPAM010000011.1, from coordinate 23,268 downwards.
TTCAAAACCGAAAAAATGCGCTACTTTATTTTCTAATTCTATAGCTGTAAGGTCTTGTTTGTAAACATCATCACCTACTTCTGCTTGAAACATAAAACGTAACATTTCCTGTGAAGGCTTGGTTACGGTATCGCTAACTAAATTAATATCCATATTGTTGCTATTAAATACAAGAGTGTGTACTTGCCTCTTGATAAAAAATTCCTATTTTTGCTACACAAAATTAGTATAATTTATGACAACTACCGAACAAATTAAAGGTATTGTGGAGCGCCTTGGTGCGTTGAGGAGGTATCTTTGACGTTGATGCCAAATTAATTGAGATTACCAACGAGGAAGAAAAGACCTTAGCACCTGAATTTTGGAACCATCCAAAAGAAGCGGAACTGTTTGTAAAAAACCTTCGATCCAAGAAAAAATGGGTAGACGATTACAATAAAGCCAATGATATGGCCGAAGAATTGCAATTGGCATACGAATTTTACAAAGAAGGTGAATTAACTTTCGAAGAATTAGACGAACAATACCATTTGACCAATTCCCATATTGAGTCAATTGAGTTTAAAAACATGCTTTCAGACGAAGGTGACACCTTAAGTGCGGTACTTCAGATAACGGCTGGCGCAGGTGGAACAGAAAGTTGTGATTGGGCTTCGATGTTGATGCGAATGTACATGATGTGGGGTGAAAAATCAGGATACAAAATCAAGGAATTAAACTACCAAGAAGGTGACGTAGCAGGGATAAAAACGGTTACATTGGAATTTGAAGGTGATTATTCATTTGGTTATTTGAAAGGTGAAAATGGAGTGCATCGATTGGTACGAATTTCCCCTTTTGATAGTAATGCCAAACGACATACTTCTTTTGTATCTGTCTATGTTTATCCATTAGTTGATGATAGTATTGAAATTGACATTAATCCTGCCGATATTGAAATTACCACTTCTAGATCTAGTGGTGCCGGTGGACAAAATGTAAATAAGGTGGAAACCAAAGTACAATTGGTTCACAAACCCACAGGAATTCAAATTCAATGTTCAGAAACCAGGTCGCAACAAGACAACCGCCAACGTGCAATGCAAATGTTGCGTTCTCAACTGTATGAAATTGAATTAAAAAAGAAACAAGCCCAAAGAGCCGATATTGAAGCTGGAAAAATGAAAATTGAATGGGGTTCTCAAATTCGAAATTACGTAATGCAACCTTATAAATTAGTAAAAGATGTGCGCACCGGTTATGAAAGTAGCGATGTTGACGGGGTTTTAAATGGCGATATCGACGAGTTTTTAAAATCCTTCTTAATGATGATGGGGCAAAAAGAAGAGAAGTAAATGAGGAGTTGTTGGTTTTAGGTTGTAAGTTGTGAATTGTAAAATGAACTTTTTATTTTTTAACCTTTGAACTTTTTCATCTTTGAATCTTTTAATTATTAAATCAACTGATTATTAAACTTGCAAATATTAGGTTAAATGACTTATTTTATAGTATTAAATTTTAAAAAATGACTTACACTTTAGAACAAATCAACGAAATCCTTCAGGGGGAAATTATCGGAAATACAACTCAAGTAATCACTGCACCTGAGCAATTGGAACGCGCTACTACCTCTGAAATTTCATTTATTGGAAATAAAAAATACGAGAAATTATGGGAAACTTCTAAAGCTTGTGTGGCCGTTGTAAACCAAGATATTTCAGTAGAACCTGGAACTAATCGTGCATTTATAAAAGTAAAAAATGCCGATTTAGCGATGTCTCAAGTCCTTGAAATGTTTGCCCCTCCTACTCCTATTTTCAATACCGAAATTCACCCTACAGCAACAATTGATGCCTCTGCAACTATTGGAAAAGGAGCGCGAATTGGTGCTGGATGTTATGTAGGTCCGAAAGTAGTTCTAGGAGAAAATGTTACTTTATATCCAAATGTTATCGTTTTAGATGAATGTACCATCGGAAAAAATACAGTCATTTGGTCTGGAGCCGTGATTAGAGAACGTTGTCATTTAGGAACAGATTGTGTCATTCATCCTAATGCGACAATTGGTGCGGATGGTTTTGGATTCCGACCATGTCCTGAAAGAGGATTAGTTAAAATTCCTCAAATAGGAAATGTAATCATTGGAAATTGGGTGGAGATCGGCGCGAACTCTTGTGTAGATAGGGGTAAATTTAGCTCCACAATTGTTGGTGATGGATGTAAGATTGATAATCTAGTTCAAATAGGTCACAACAGCGTTTTAGGAAGATTCTGTATCATGGCTGGAAATTCAGGTTTAGCGGGATCCGTAACTTTGGGAGATGGAGTTATTATTGGCGGGAGTGCCTCGATAAAAGACCACACAACTATTGGAAGTGGTGCAATTGTAGGAGCTGGATCGGGTGTTACTGGTGATATTGAAGCAGGGAAAACGATGTTAGGATATCCAGCTGTTGAAGCTCGAGAAGCATTAAAACAATGGGCTATATTGAAAAGATTGGTTCGAGATTCAGGAAAATAATTCGATAATAAATAGCAAAAAAAAACATCTTAAGAAATTAAGATGTTTTTTTTTATTATAAAAATAATGACAATAACATGTAAGTGAGAGCTGCTAAAATAGCTGAAATAGGAATGGTCAAAACCCAAGCCCAAATTAAGTTGATGGTTACTCCCCAGCGAACTGCAGAAACTCTTTTAGTAATTCCAACTCCAATAATCGATCCAGTAATAGTGTGTGTTGTAGAAACAGGAATTTTAAAATGTTCTGTCATAAACAATGTCAAAGCACCTGCAGATTCAGCAACAACACCTTCAAAAGCATTTACTTTAGTGATTTTAGACCCCATAGTTTTTACAATTTTCCATCCACCACTCAAGGTTCCTAAAGCAATTATTGAATAACAAGCTAATGGAATCCAAGAGGGAATAGAACCGTCAATTTTAACTCCATTACTTTCAGAAGGTAAAATAACATTTAAATCCAACCACCCATCTGATAAATTAGCATTTGGATTTGTTTTAATATAAACAGCTACAGCCGCCGCTATAATACCCATTACTTTTTGCGAATCATTTCCACCATGTCCTAAACTAAAAGCAGCAGAGGATAGCAACTGCATTTTCTTTAATATAGCTTCGGATCTTGAAAATGAGAAACTGCTGAAAACCAAATTAAATAGTGCCAAACTGAAAAACACAATACCAACTAAAAGCCATTTTATATTTGCGGGATAGGTAATTATAGATAGAAAATTACTTTCAAAACGAGCATCCTTAGGATCAATATCGTATTTTAAAACAGAATTTAGAAACCAAAGAGCTGATACCATTAAAGCGATAGTCAATAGTTTTGGCATAATATTCTTTTTGGAAGAATAAATCATCCATAAAGAAATAAAATAAGAAATGATCATTCCAAGTAAAGGAGCAAAAAGAATAAACAAAATTACAATCAATACGCCTGATGGCAATAGTTCCCCTTCTTTCGCAGCTTTTAACCAGTTTACAATTTTAAAACCGGCATGTTCAGGATCTGTAACGTCTCTAAAGCCGTGCATTATTGCTGCACCGGCAAAACCACCGATTAACGTGTGAGAAGAAGAGGACGGTATTCCCTTCCACCAGGTAATTAAATTCCAAATTATTGCGGCAATTATACCTGCAAGAATAACGGTTAGATTGATACTACTGGTGTGAGCGGTTTTTGCAACCGTATCTGCTACACCAAAACCAAAAACCCAATAGGCAACAAAATTAAAAAAGGCAGCCCAAACTACCGCTTGAAAAGGAGTTAAAACCTTAGTTGCAACAATTGTAGCAATTGAGTTTGCCGCATCGTGAAAACCATTGATATAATCAAATAACAATGCCAATACGATAATGAGGATAAGTATATTAAATTCCATAATGAATATTCAGAAATTTCTGAGGAGTTTATGAATGTTTAACCGCGATAGATTCTAATACACTCGCTGCGTTCTTACATTTGTCTGTAGCCGATTCTAAAACAGATAGTACTTCTTTGTACTTGATGATGTTTTTTACATCAGTTTCATTTTCAAACAATTCAGAAACTGCTTTATCATAAACGTTATCCGATTTATTTTCTAGTTTGTTAATTCTAGCGCAAGCATCCGTAATATTTTTAACTTTTTTTAAATTTCTCAATTCTCTTACAGCAATATCAATATTTTGGCACGCTTCTAAATTAATTTCAGTTAATTTTCTGATAGATTTAGTAATATTATCAATTGGAAATAATTTCATTCTACTTGCAGCTCCATTTAAATTTCCAGCAACAGTATCAATTGAAGTTATTAATAAATAAATATCTTCTCTGTCAAATGGAGTTATAAAATTTCTACTTAATTCTAAATTTGTACGACGAGTAATATCCTCAATTTTTGTTTCCAGGTCGGTCATTTTTTGAAAAATTTCGTCTCGTTGGCTTAATGGTAAGTTAACCGCCTCATGAAGTTCTGTTGCAATTAAAATCAAATTTGAAGAAGCTTCTTCAAATAATGGAAAAAACTTTTTGTCTTTAGGTATTAAAAACTGAAAAATACTATTAGCATTCATAAATTGAGATTTATTGATTTTTTAAAGGACAAATATATCCATTCAATGTTAGCTAAACGTTAATTAATAGAAATTAATACTAAAATTATTAATATATAATTGAAGAGCATTGTCAAGAATTAGGCAATATAGAATCACTTTTTAGTTAATTAATAAAATTTGGTATTAATTATTAAAATGCAAATAGTTAACGTCAGTTTATATCGTTCGTTTTTATTAATTTAGCAAAAATTAAATTTTTCAAAATTTCAATTATCAATATGGATATTAATTTCAATAAAAACGAAGATCACAACAAATTATTGATCACTGATTTAAAGCAAAAATTTGCTAAAATAAAATTAGGTGGTGGCGAAAAGCGTATCGAAAAATTGCATAGTGAAGGCAAAATGACTGCTCGCGAACGAATCGATTATTTGCTTGACGCCAATTCAAAGAATATTGAAATTGGAGGTTTCGTTGGTTACGGAATGTATGAAGAACACGGTGGTTGTCCATCCGGGGGTGTTGTCGTTAAAATTGGATATATCAAAGGCAAACAATGCGTTGTTGTTGCAAATGACGCTACGGTTAAAGCAGGTGCCTGGTTTCCAATTACGGGTAAAAAGAATTTAAGAGCCCAAGAAATTGCTATGGAAAATCGTTTGCCAATAATTTATTTGGTAGATTCTGCAGGGGTATACCTGCCTCTTCAAGATGAAATATTCCCTGATAAAGAACATTTTGGTCGGATATTTAGAAACAATGCTCAAATGAGTAGCATGGGAATTACCCAAATTGCTGCTGTTATGGGGAGTTGCGTTGCCGGTGGGGCTTACCTACCAATAATGAGTGACGAAGCGATGATTGTTGACAAAACAGGAAGTATCTTTTTAGCCGGAAGCTATTTGGTGAAAGCCGCAATTGGTGAAAGCATTGATAATGAAACTTTAGGAGGAGCAACTACCCATTGTGAAATATCTGGAGTTACTGATTATAAAGCAAAAGACGATAAAGACGCTTTGGACCGAATAAAAAATATTGTTTCTAAAATTGGTGATTTTGATAAAGCAGGTTTCAACAGAGAAAAATCTCAAAAACCAGCATTTGACGAAAAAGATATCTACGGGATATTGCCAAAAGCCAGAAACGAACAATACGACATGATGGAAATTATCAAACGATTGGTTGATAATTCAGAATTTGATACTTACAAAGACGGCTACGGACAAACAATAATAACAGGTTATGCTAGAATTGATGGCTGGGCGGTAGGAATTGTTGCCAACCAAAGAACTGTTTTAAAATCAAAAACAGGCGAAATGCAGTTTGGTGGAGTAATTTATTCTGATTCTGCCGACAAAGCAACTCGCTTTATTGCCAACTGTAACCAGAAAAAAATTCCCTTAGTTTTTATTCAAGATGTAACTGGATTTATGGTAGGGTCAAAATCAGAACACGGAGGAATTATTAAAGATGGTGCAAAAATGGTTAACGCAGTTGCTAATTCTGTAGTTCCTAAATTTACTGTGATTGTAGGTAATTCTTATGGAGCAGGAAATTATGCAATGTGCGGAAAAGCTTACGATCCAAGATTAATTTTTGCATGGCCTAGCGCTGAATTAGCCGTCATGGGAGGAACACAAGCAGCAAAAGTATTGGCACAAATAGAAACTTCTTCCCTTAAAGCTAAAGGCGAAACCGTTGATGAAGTAAAAGAAAAAGAAGTTTTTGATAAAATTAAAGCGCGTTACGACGAACAAGTTTCCCCTTATTATGCAGCTTCCCGACTTTGGACAGACGCAATAGTGGATCCATTGGACACTAGAACATGGATTTCTATGGGAATTGAAGCAGCCAACCACTCGCCTATCGAAAAGAAGTTTAACATGGGAGTTTTACAAGTTTAGAAAAATGAAAAAAATAATTTATTTTTTATTGACATTAGTAGTAGTATCCTGTTCATCAGATGATATTGCAATTGACGAACCGATTCAAACCCCAACATTTCAGGTTGATTTGTTATTAAAAAGATGGGAGTTTAACAAAATAACTTTCAATGGAAATACATTCGATTATATGCATCAACCCAATTGTATGAAAGATGAATTTACTTTTGCAAATCAGCAAGGTCAAATAAGACAGTACAACGAACTTGTATTTATAAATAATAATTGCTCTACAAATAGTTTGTATCTGGATTGGAGAATAAAAAATGATACTATTTCCTTTTACTTTGGATCTGTATTTATAACAAATTTCAAAGTAATATCATTAACAGATACCAAACTGGTTTATTCTTTTTATGAAGATGTAGATAGAGATTCAATACCCGATTTAATTATTATGGAAGCTATACCCTATCAATAAAATTACTATTTATGAAAATTACATTATTATTCCTATTATTTTTTTTCAATTTAGTATCAGCACAGGAACCTACTACGAGAAAAGATTCCTTAAAAGGCAGCTTACGAATTGAACGAACTTGCTTTGATATATTGCGTTACGATTTGAATATAAAAGTTACTCCCTCTGAAAAATTTATTGTTGGTTACAATGATATTTCATTCAAAGTGGTCACTAATACGAAGAAAATTCAATTGGATTTATTTGATAACATGGTTATTGACAGTATCATTTTTAATGGTAAAAAATTAAAATATAAAAGAGAATTTGATGCCATATTTATCAATTTAGGAAAAGAACTAACAGCCGAATCTCAAAACAAACTTCGTTTTTACTATTCTGGAAGTCCAATTATTGCTCAGAGAGCGCCCTGGGATGGTGGATTTGTTTACAATAAAGATAGTAACGGGAAAGATTGGGTGGGTGTTGCGGTTCAAGGAACAGGCTCTAGCTTATGGTATCCTTGCAAAGACACTCAATCCGATGAACCGGATTTAGGGGTAACAATAAAGATAGCTGTTCCAAATGGTTTAATGAATGTATCTAATGGAAGATTAATAGGTAGTGAAGATTTAAAAAATGGATACACCCGTTGGGATTGGGAAGTAAAAAATCCAATAAATAATTATGACATCACCTTAAATATTGCAGATTATATTCATTTTGGAGAAAACTATAAAGGCTTGGATTTAGATTTTTATGTTTTACGAGAAAATGAAGCACGCGCAAAAATACAATTTGAGCAAGTAAAACCAATGTTAGATTGTTTTCAAAGTAAATTTGGCGAATACCCATTTAAAGAAGATGGTTATAAATTAGTTGACACTCCTTATTTAGGAATGGAACACCAAAGTGCTGTAGCATATGGAAATAAATATGGAAATGGATATCTAGGAAGTGATCTATCTGGAACTGGAGTTGGAATGTTATTCGACTTTATTATAATTCATGAAAGTGGTCATGAATGGTTTGGAAATAGCATTACCTCCAAAGACATTGCCGATATGTGGATTCACGAAGGATTCACTTGTTATTCGGAATCTGTGTTTTTAGAATGCCAATACGGTATAGAAAAAGCACAACTTTACATTAATGGATTAAAGAGAAATATTAGAAACGACGAGCCTATAATTGCTAAATACGGAGTTTTTAAAGAAGGTTCCGGCGATATGTATTACAAAGGTGCTTTGATGTTAAACACGATAAGACATATCTTAAATGATGATGAAAAGTGGTGGAAAATTATTTTGGATTATTCCAACACTTTCAAACATAAAATTATCGATACAGAAACTGTATTAGCTTACTTTAATGACAAAACAGGTTTTGATTTAACTTCAGTGTTCAATCAATATTTACGTTATACTTCCATCCCTAAATTAGAACTTAAAATTGAAAACTATAAGTTATGTTACCGATGGAATGCATCAGAACCCAACTTTGAAATGCCAGTTGATATTAAAATAAAAGGAGAAAAAGTTAGAATTAACGCTACAAGCAAATGGGTAAAATCTAGAATTGTTGTTGAATCGCTAAAAGATATTGAAATTCAAAAAAATGATTTTCTAGTAAACTAAATTCAATGTTGCTGATCTCTTAATTTTTCCACTTTCGGTTTCTAAAAATTTAGCTACAAAATAGATTGCTTTTGGTTTTTCATAAGGTAATAAATCATCAAAAAAACCATCATCAATTGTAATTGGATTTCCTTCAACAAATAGCGCTAGTTGTTCCCCAAATTTATCATCAGGAATTCCGATTACAAAAAATCGAGTTGAAATTTTATGAGCCAATTTCATTTCAATTTGCTCTGGAAATAGCTTCACACCTGCACTATTAATCACATTGTCATATCTTCCAAGCAATTCAAATTCTGAATTATTGATAATATTCACTACATCATTAGTGACAATTGAAGCGTTAGAAATAAGTGGAGCTTCAATTACTAAACAGTTTCTAGTATCAGTTGAAATAGTGACATTGGGCAATACCGAAAAATATTTATCTTTAATATTCTTAGCGGCTATATGCGTTATTGTTTCGGTCATTCCATAGGTTTCATAAACTAATGTAGGCAAATCTAAAAGTTGATTTCTAAGATTCTCATTAATTTTTGCCCCACCAATTATTAGCTTTTTAACATTAATCAATTCATTTAAGGAATTTTCCACTTGAAGAGGAACCATGGCCACAAAATCATAAATATTGAGATTGTCCTTTAGAGGATTAGAAGTGGGTTCTACAAAATCCATATCGAAACCTAAAACAATACTACGAATAAGCATCATTTTACCTGCAATATAATTGGTAGACAAACAATTCAAAACTCGATTTCCATGTTTTAAATCAAAAAATTCAGCTGTTGCCAAAGCTGAATAAACCATTGCTTGTTTTTCAATCTTGATTTGCTTTGGAGTACCTGTAGTACCAGAAGAGGTAACGGTTATAAATGAATCAGTATTGAACCAATCTAAAATAAACTCACCTGTAATTCTTTCAAATTCTTCCCCCTCTTTAATAAAATCATAGGCAAGTTGAAGTAATTTACTTTTGTCAAACAGAATACCATTCCATTTGAAGTCAGGATGAACATTATTGTAATTTATACTATTCATTTAAGATTGAATCGGTTGACTCACACTACCTGTTAATTTATCTTTCCAATTGGTCCATTTGTATTTTTTGGCAAGAATAAATAGTATTATTGGGTAGGTAACAGATATAGAAATGATCATTTCTGTTAAAGTTCCTGAAGTGTTTTCGACTCCAGAATATTTAAATAATGCATCGGTTTGCAAAGCTGAAAATTCTGATGTTAGTAATAGTGACACCATTAGGTTATTCCCAAAATGAAAACCCAGTGCCAATTCCATTCCTTCATCCATAAGGGTCATTATTCCTAATAAGAGTCCAGTTCCAACATAAAAAATCATAACTCCAAATCCCATTTCTGCGACTTCAGGATTGGCACTATGTAAAAATCCAAAAGTTATTGAAGTAAACAACAATGGAAACCATCTGTTTCTAACAACAACTCCTATTTGTTGCATTAAATAGCCACGAAATAAATATTCTTCTAAACCTATTTGAAAAGGAAATAAAATCAAACCTATAAATAATAAAAGGAAGAAATTTATGGGTTTGAAATTCCAAACAATATTTGAATTATCAGTAAAATAAGATACTAAAAACCCTGCAATTGAAATAAATACGATCAATCCAAAAGAAAAAAAGATTCGTTTAAAATCCACTTTAGATCGAGATGTTGTTAAAGATAAAACACTTCTATTATTTAAAACATAAACCAATAAAAACAATAAACCCAACAAGAATACAAATGGGATAAGATTAACTACCAAACTTAAATTATTTGGAATGTCTTTCATTAAATCATAGGCAGCTTGCAATTGCTCCTTAGTAGATAGGAAATACATTATGAAATTTGCGATAAAAACTCCTGAAGTTAATAGTGTCGTCAATAAAACACGCCACCATTTATTATTTCCTTTATAAGCTTGTTCAATAAACATTTGTAAATTATTTAAAAATTTTAGCCAATTTAACCATTATTTTAAGGAAAATCAATTTCTTTGTAAAAAAAATAGTCAACTATAGAATGATCCAAATATACCATAATTCAAGGTGCTCAAAATCAAGACAATGCCTGTCATTAATCGAAAATTCAGGTAAGAAATTTGAAGTTATTAAATACCTGGAAAATCCTCCTCCTATTGCTGAACTCACCGAATTAATTTCAAAATTAGAAATTGCACCTCTAGATTTAGTTCGAAAGAAGGAAAAAATTTGGATTGAAGAATTCAAAAATAAAGTACTTTCTCCAAAAAAAATAATCGAAATAATGGCAAAAAATCCAATATTAATTGAGAGACCGATTGTAATTAATGGAACTAAAGCAGTTGTAGCCAGAACTATCGAAAAAGCACTTGGAATTATATAATTTTTATTTAACATATCTTTGGCAATCCACCCTTAAACCAAGTTTTACTTTTGCAGTCTAATTTAGAAAAAAACATGAAAATCCTCAACAAATCATTTATTATTATAGTCCTTTTATTTTCAATATTTAGTTTTGGTCAAACTCGACCAGATATAAAAAAAATCAAAATCAACGGTACTGTAAATGATAAGGTTAGCAAGCAACCTCTTGAATATGCTACGCTAACATTTACAAATACTAAAAATCCTAAAGTTATTTTTGGAGGAATTACAAATGGAAAAGGAGAATTTAATATAGAAATAAATGAAGGAAGTTATAATGTTAAAATTGAATTTATTTCTTTTAAAGCCATTGTACTGAGTCAACAAACCTATAAAGAAAGTACTAATCTGGGGACTATTTTTCTAGACGAAGACGCCAACCAACTAAATGAGGTTGTTATCCGTTCTGAAAAAACAACTGTAGAAATAAAATTGGATAAAAAGGTTTACAATGTAGGTTCCGATTTAATGGTTAAAGGAGGAACAGTAAGTGATGTTTTAGACAATATTCCTTCTGTGACGGTAGATTCAGATGGTGCAGTGAGTTTAAGAGGAAACGCGAATGTTAGAATATTAATTGATGGAAAACCTTCAAATGCCATCAATATTGCTGAAGCATTACGCCAAATTCCTGCAGATGCAATTGATAAAGTGGAAGTAGTAACCAATCCTTCTGCAAGATATGATTCTGAAGGTGGTGGTGGTTTGTTGAATATTATTTTGAAAAAAGGGAAAAATAAAGGTTTGAACGGAGCCATTATTGCTTCTACTGGAAACCCTTTAAATTACGGTATTTCGGGTAATATAAACTACAAATCAAAGTTTTATAATGTATACACCACGTCTGGTTATAATTATAGAGAAAATCCAGGAAAAGCAAAATTTATTACCCAATATTTAAATTCTAATGGAACCGTTAGAAATTATATTGACGAATTTAGAAATAATGAAAGATTGAGAAAGGGTTTCAATTCTAATGTTGGTTTTGATATCTATTTTGATGATAATACAACTTGGTCTAATGCAATTAATTTAAGAAATAATAATAGTAACAACCCTGAATATGTTACTTTCAATAATTATGACGTCAATATGCTATTCACTGGAACCAATTTTAGAAATAGTGATCAATCAAATGATGGAATTAATAAAGAATACACAACCAATTTCACAAAGAAATTTAAACGTGATGGTCACAAATTTACTATCGACGGAACATTTTCTAAAAATTTAGACAATGACTATTCCTTAATTACAAGTGCAATCACGGAAATTACAAGTAACATACAATCTCAAAATCGTAATATGATCCAATCGGATTATGTATTGCCATTTGGTAAAGCAAATCAATTAGAATTTGGTTATAAGGGAGATTTTAATAAATTAACCACCGAATTTAAAGTAGGTAGTATTGACCTGGTTTCTGGAGCTTACACCCCAAACCTTCAATTTACTAACACTTTAGACTATAGTGAAAATGTCAACGCACTTTATACACAATTTGGAACTAAAGTAAATAAATTCTCTTTACTATTCGGTTTACGTTGGGAAGATTCTAAAATTGAAATTAACCAATTAGTAACTAATGAATTTAATACTCAAAAATACAGTAACTTCTTCCCTAGTTTATTTGTTACCTATGAAATTTCTGATGAAAATAGTATTTCATTTAGTTATAGCAAAAGAATTTCAAGACCTAGAGGTCGACAAATAAACCCTTTTTCTAGTTATACCAGTAATATCAATATTTTTAGAGGAGATCCTAATTTAACTCCTGCATTCACTGATGCATTGGATCTTGGATTTTTAAAAAAATGGGATAAAATTACTTTAAGTACTTCAACTTATATGAATAAAACAACTAATGCTTTTCAATTTATTCGAAGAGAAAGTGGTGATTTTGTTAATGGAGTTCCTGTAATTTTAAGTGCTCCGATTAACTTAGCAACTGAATTTAGATATGGTTTTGAGTTTACTTTAAACTATTCTCCATTCAAATGGTGGAAATTAAACTCTAACTTTAATTTTTATAAGTTTGAAACGAGAGGAAATTACGTATATACGAATTCTCAAAATGTTGTTGTAACTCAAAATTTTGACAACTCGGCTTCTTCTTGGTTTACAAGATTGACTTCAAAAATCACATTACCTTATAAAATTGATTGGCAAAGCAACGTTACCTATAATGGTCCAGAAAGAAATGCGCAAGGAAACTCTCTAGCAGTTGTAGGTGCTAATTTAGGTTTCAGTAAAGACATCATGAAAGACAAAGGAACAATCGCTTTAAATGTTCAAGACGTATTCAATTCGAGAAAAAGAATGTACAACAACAACATTCCTAATGTATTGAATTCGTATGTTGAAATGCAATGGGCTTTGAGACAAATTAATTTATCTTTTACTTATAGATTCAATAAGAAAAAAGAAGAGAGAACAAAACCAACAAGAGGTGGCGGTGAAAACGGAGACGATTTTCAAGGTTAATAGTTAGTGTTAATTCAAATATAAAAAGTGCTTTCCAATTGGAAAGCACTTTTTTTTGTTCCATTTATTTCATAAAAAAAAGCTGACTGAAATTAAATTCAGACAGCTATTATTTTTTAAAAAACGAAACAGATTACTCTGCTTGTGATTTTTTAGCTTTTCTTTCTTTATACATCTCCCATAAAGCACCGCCAACCCAATATTGAACGAAACCAATTAAGAAAAACATTAACCAAAATCCCATAGTAAGGATAGTTAAGAAAAGTAAAAAACCTAAATACTGAGAAAATTCAAACATGATTATCGGAATTATTGAAAATGATTACAAATGTAAGTTTAATATTTTTTTCCACCAATAAATCCTCAATCAATTTTTTAAAAAATAGTTTTTTATGCGTAATTTTGCTTCACAATTTTAAATAGAATCCTTTATAAATTATTTGATAACACTTAATAAAAACAAACACATAATAAAATGGAATTCAGAATCGAAAAAGACACCATGGGTGAAGTGCAAGTTCCTGCAGACAAGTATTGGGGAGCTCAAACAGAACGTTCAAGAAATAATTTCAAAATAGGTCCTTCAGGATCAATGCCAGTTGAAGTGATCGAGGGGTTTGCTTATTTGAAAAAAGCAGCTGCTTATGCAAATTGTGATTTAGGTGTACTTCCAACTGATAAAAGAGATGCTATCGCTGCCGTTTGTGATGAAATATTAGCTGGAAAACTAGCCGATGAATTTCCATTAGTAATTTGGCAAACAGGTTCAGGAACACAAAGTAATATGAACGTGAATGAGGTTATTGCCAATCGTGCTCAGGTTTTAAAAGGATTTAAAATTGGTGAAGGAGAACAATATATTAAAGCCAATGACGATGTCAATAAATCACAATCTTCTAATGACACCTACCCTACCGGAATGCATATCGCAGCCTATAAAGCAGTTGTAGAAGTTACCCTTCCAGGTATTGAAAAATTAAGAGATACCCTTCAAGAAAAAGCAGTAGCATTTAATAATGTAGTGAAAATTGGTCGTACCCACTTAATGGACGCTACTCCACTAACCTTAGGACAAGAAATTTCAGGTTATGTAGCGCAGTTGAATTTTGGAATAAAAGCGATAAAAAATACTTTAGCCCATTTATCTGAAGTAGCTTTAGGGGGAACTGCAGTAGGAACTGGATTAAACACCCCTGCTGGATATGATGTTAAAGTAGCCCAATATATTGCTCAATTCACAGGACATCCATTTGTAACGGCTGAAAATAAATTTGAAGCGCTAGCCGCTCATGATGCAATTGTAGAAACTCACGGTGCTTTGAAACAAGTAGCTGTATCATTGAATAAAATTGCAAATGATATCCGTATGTTAGCCTCAGGTCCACGATCAGGAATTGGAGAAATATTAATTCCAGAAAACGAACCAGGATCTTCAATTATGCCAGGAAAAGTAAATCCAACGCAATGTGAAGCCTTAACCATGGTTTGCGCCCAAGTAATGGGGAACGACGTAGCAATTACTGTTGGTGGAATGCAAGGACATTATGAATTGAATGTTTTCAAACCTTTAATGGCAGCTAATTTCTTACAATCGGCTCGTTTATTAGGTGATGCCTGTCTGTCATTTGACGAACATTGTGCTCAAGGAATTGAACCAAATTATAAAAGAATCGAAGAATTGGTAAACAATTCATTAATGTTGGTAACCGCTTTAAATACTAAAATTGGTTATTATAAAGCAGCCGAAATCGCTCAAACAGCTCATAAAAACGGAACTACTTTAAAGGAAGAGTCCGTTCGTTTAGGCTATGTAACTGCCGAAGATTTTGATGCTTGGGTAAAACCAGAAGAAATGGTAGGTAGCTTAAAATAATGCTTTTTATATAAAACACTTTAAAACCTGTAATTGAATTGCAGGTTTTTTTATGGCGTAACCTCGTTAGAAATTGAAGTGGTAATTAGAAATAGTTAGTAAACTCGGTCGGGCTTTCTGTTGCAATCTTCGCTAAAAAGCGAAGGATTTACTCTGCAATCCCTTACGCAAAAAAGTTAAAGCATCTTTCTCGCCTTTTCTAAATCTTCAGGGGTGTCAATTCCAATTCCTACATGATCAGTTTGCACCATTTTAATTCGTTTTCCAAATTCTAAGTATCTCAATTGTTCTAATTTTTCAGAAGCTTCCAATGAATTCATTGGTAAATGGTAAAAATCTAATAACGCTTGCTTGCGAAACGCATAGATTCCAACGTGCTGAAAATAGGTAACTCCCACATTGATTTCTCTTGGATAGGGAATTACTGATCTTGAAAAATACAAAGCAAAACCACTTTGATCAACCACAACTTTAACATTGTTAGGGTTTTCAATATCTTGAATAGCAGTAATTTCTCGCATTAGTGAGGCTAAATCTACTTCCTTTTTAATATCATTTTTATACACTTGAATTAATTTTTCAAGTGAATCTTTATCAATGAAAGGCTCGTCACCTTGAATATTTATCACAACATCAACCTCCAAATTAGCAACCGCTTCAGCAATTCTATCACTCCCTGATTCATGTTCTTTGATACTCATAATGGCTTTTCCACCTTGAGAAACAATCTCATTGAAAATCAAATCAGAATCGGTAACCACAAAAACATCATCAAATAATTTGGTATTTACAGCCGCTTCGTAGGTTCTGGTAATAACCGTTTTACCACCTAAATCTTGCATTAATTTAGCGGGAAATCTTGTTGATGCGTATCTTGCGGGAATTACTGCTATTACTTTCATGTTTTACTTTTGAAATACAAACTTACAAATGATTTTATAATTCTAACTATTCTTCAAAATTTTCGTCTTTGAAACCGATCAAATAAAGTTTGTCTTTAGCTCTTGTAATTGCAGTGTAAAGCCAACGAACATAATCTCTATCAATACCATTAGGTAAATAAGGTTGCTCAATAAAGACCGTGTTCCACTGTCCTCCTTGCGATTTATGACACGTAATTGCATACGAAAATTTAACTTGCAGTGCATTAAAAAACTCATTCTCCTTTACCTTTTGAAACTTTTTATATTTTGTTTCTCCTTCATAATCCATCATAACCTCTTGGTACAATTTGTTTGATTCTTCATAAGTTAATGAAGGTGATTCACTGGTTAAGGTATCCATCAATAAAACCGTTTCCAATGGAATTTGGTTGGGATAATCGACCATTCTAATTTTTACTTTGGCAAATTTAAATCCGTACAATTCCAAAATAGAAAAGATTTCTAAGACTTCAATAATATCACCATTGGCAATAAAACCAGCTTCATCAACATCTTTAAGCCAAAAGTAATTGTTTTTTACAACCATTAAAAAATCTCCCGTCGACAATTCGCTGTCTTTGTCTAAAATCCGAGTTCGAATTTGATCATTGTATTGATTCGCGCGTTTATTAGACCGAACAATAAATGCCGTATCTTCAATGCTATAATTGCTATAAGCGGAATTTATGGCATCTTGAATATCGTATCCATCCGTTAATCGAATAATATCTTTGAAACCATTTAAATTGAATTTGAAGCTTTCATAGAATTCCTCTTTCAATACCTCACGAAGTTCTGTTGCATTAAACAAAATACCTGATTTTTCCTCTTGACGCATTACTTCATCAAACTCAATGTGCTTGATTTCTTTGTTATAATGTATTCCTAAAGTATCAATATTCAAGGCAGGTGAAATATCAAGATTAACTGGTGGTAACTGAGCGGTGTCTCCCAATAATAACATCTTGCAATTGGTGCCCGAATAAATATATGAAATCAAATCGTCAAGTAAAGAACCATTCTCAAATGCGTTACTATCGGTATTGGTATTAGATATCATCGAGGCTTCGTCTACAATAAAAATAGTATTCTTGTGTTTGTTTTGTTGCATTGTAAAACTAACACCGCCAGCAACTTTCTTTGGAAAGTATATTTTTTTATGAATCGTAAAAGCGGGTTTTTGAGAATAATTGGCAATCACTTTAGCTGCGCGTCCCGTTGGGGCTAAGAGCACATATTTTTTATTAATTTCTATTAAGTTATTTACAATAGTAGAAATTACAGTTGTTTTACCAGTACCTGCATACCCTTTTAATACAAAGATTTCATTATCATCATTGTTAGTACAAAATTCAGCAATTAATTGAAAAAATAAATCTTGTTTATTCGTTGGAGTAAACGGAAATTGTCTTTTCAAAAGGGAATAAAAAAAACTAGAATTCATACTAAAATATTTCTACGCAAATTACGCAAAGTTTTCTTGAGATTTTTCTTATTAGCTTCAAATTATCTTAAAAATACATGAGTTTATTTGCAAGAAAATGGGCTAAAAAATTATTGTCATATAAAAAAATTGTAAGTTTGCGTCGATCATCAAGATGATAATTCTATGAGCACTAATATTACTGACAAAAATTACAAAAAATTAAGCCTTCAAGTTACTTTGAATGGCTTTTCCTTTTGTATAATTAACAAGTTAAGTAATGAAATAGTAGTACTTAAAGAAATTGATTTTAGTGATTTCCCATCAACAACAAAAGTTGAAGACCTATATTGGAAAGCATTTAATGATAATCTAGAACTGAAAGAGAAATACGATGAAGTGATCGTTTTACACGATAGTAACTTAAGTACTTTTGTTCCTACTGCCTTATTCGACGAAGAATTTTTGGGTAGTTATTTACAGTACAATACCAAGGTTTTTGAAACCGATTTTTTTGCATTTGACTCCCTTTCAAATTACGAAATGAACCACATTTTTATTCCATTTGTGAATATTAACAATTACCTTTTGGATCAATTTTCGACTTTCAATTACAAACATGTAAATACGATTTTGGTAACAAAACTATTAGAATTGTCAAAAAACAATGATGAAAAACAAGTGTTTGTTCATTTTTCAAAAAACAAATTTGAAATAGCTATTGTTCATAACCAAAAGTTATTGCTTTACAATTCTTTCGATTTTTCAACCAAAGAGGATTTTATTTATTATCTACTTTTCACTACAGAGCAACTTAATTTAAATCCGGAACATTTTAAAGTTCAACTTCTTGGATTAATTTCTGACGATTCTGAATTGTTCGAAATTGCTTATAAATATATCAGAAACGTTTCATTACTTGATGTTTCCAATATTGAAAATAAAAACGATTTATCAAAAGAGGACAATTTAAAGCATTTTATACTTTTACAATCGTGAGAATAATTTCTGGTAAATTTAAAGGACGAAGAATATTTCCTCCAAAAAACCTTCCTGTACGACCTACAACCGATATGAGCAAAGAGGCATTATTTAATGTCTTGAATAATCATTTTAGTTTTGAGAGTTTAAAAGTGTTGGATTTATTTTCTGGAACTGGAAATATCAGCTACGAATTTGCTTCACGAGGAAGTGAGAACATTACTTCTGTAGATGGCGATTTTGGGTGTGTTAAATTCATTAAACAAATTGCTGAAGAATATGATTTTAATATTGCCGCAATTAAAAGTGATGTCTTCAAATTCTTAGAAAAAAACACCAATTCCTACGATATTATTTTTGCAGATCCTCCGTATGCTTTGGACCAAAAAATATTTGAAAATCTCGTTTTACTTGTATTTAAACAGAATTTACTAGATCACAATGGAATGATGATAATCGAGCATTCCAAATATACCAAACTCGATCATATGCCTCATTTTTCATTTAAAAAGAGTTATGGAGGTTCCATTTTCAGTTTCTTTGAAATAAATTCAATTGAAAAATAATTTGGCTTAAAATAAAGTTTTTATAATTTTTATTATATTTGATTTCATTAGAAACCACTAAAACAAATTAAATTATGAGAATTACAACTATTATTATCCGAACACTTGTTGGACTTTTGATGCTTTTTGCTTCACTAAATTACTTCTTCCATTTTGCATCAGAGCCAGCATTTACTGGAAAAATGAAAGTTTTTTCTGATGGCATTGCCGCTTCAGGTTATATTATGCCAATGGCGAAAATAGTAGAATTATTATGCGGATTATCATTTGTAACTGGAAAATTTACTAGACTTTTTGGAATTGTTTTATTACCAATAACCGTGAACATATTTTTCATAAATGTGAACTTAATGCCCGATGGAGTAGTTATTGCGGGAGCCCTTTTATTGGGGAATTTATTTGTTATTTATAGCAATTGGAGTAGCTACAACTCAATGTTAAAAGCTTAATCAATAAAAAATATAGACATAAAAAAACCCACTAAATTAGTGGGTTTTTTTATTGTATAGAATTAAATATTACACGTGTAATGCTCTGTTGTCAGTTGCTGCTAATGCCGCTTCTTTAATTGCTTCTGCAAATGTAGGATGCGCATGACTCATTCTTGAAATATCCTCTGCTGATGCTTTGAATTCCATAGCAGTAACAGCTTCCGCAATTAAATCAGCACAACGAGCACCAATCATATGAACTCCCAATACTTCATCTGTTTTCGAATCCGCAAGGATTTTTACAAAACCGTCTAAATCTCCGCCAGCTCTCGCTCTTCCTAATGCTTTAAATGGAAAACTACCCGATTTAAAATCTACACCTGCAGCTTTCAATTGCTCTTCTGTTTGACCAACAGCAGCAACTTCTGGCCAAGTGTAAACTACACCAGGAATTAAATTATAATTGATATGTGGTTTTTGACCTGCTAAAATTTCTGCAACCATTGTACCTTCTTCCTCCGCTTTATGGGCTAACATGGCTCCACGAACCACATCACCGATTGCATAAATAGTTGGAACCGAAGTTTGTAAATGATCATTTACTTCTATTTGACCTCGCTCCGAAATTTTAACTCCTGCCTTATCTGCATTTAATCCATCAGTGTAAGGACGACGTCCAACAGATACTAAAGAATAATCTCCTTCTAACGTTACCGTTTCCCCTTTCGCATTTTCAGCTTGAACAGTTACATTATTTCCTTTACGAGCCACCGATTTAACCTTATGAGAAACATAAAATTTCATTCCTTGTTTTTTAAGCACTTTCATTAGTTCTTTAGATAACGAACCATCCATACCTGGAATAATTCTATCCATAAATTCAACCACTGAAACCTGGGCTCCCAATCGTAAATAAACTTGACCTAATTCAATACCAATTACTCCTCCACCAATAATTACAAGGTGTTTTGGAACCTCTTTTAATTTTAAAGCTTCCGTAGAAGTTATGATTCTTTCTTTATCAATTTTTATAAAAGGCAACGAAGATGGTTTTGATCCAGTTGCAATAATGATATTTTTTGCTTCTAGTATTTCTTTAGTTCCGTCTGTTTTTTCAATAGCTACGTGCGTAGCATCCACAAAAGAACCTTTTCCTTCGAAAACAGTAATTTCATTTTTATCCATTAAAAATTTCACTCCACCGGAAGTTTGGTCAACAACGGCTTGTTTACGAGCAATCATTTTTTCCAAATTCACTTTTACCTCACCTGAAACTTCAATTCCGTGTTCAGCAAAATGGGCAATTTCACTATAATGATGAGAAGAAGCAAGTAACGCTTTTGAGGGAATACAACCTACATTTAGACAAGTTCCTCCCAAAGTTGAATATTTTTCTATAATAGCAGTTTTCATTCCCAATTGTGCACAACGAATAGCTGCTACATATCCTCCAGGTCCTGAACCGATGATGACTACGTCAAATGAACTCATAATTTATTATTTTATATGTGTATAATTAAAAGTGGTACAAAATTAAGAAAATTAAAACCTAATCTAATACTTTTTTAACCATAATTTATAACTCAATTACAGTGGTATTTTTAACTTCACTAATCATAAATGTACTGTGTGTGCTGCCAATATGTTCTAACGTTGTTAATTTAGTCACTAAAAATTCACGATATTCCTCCATATCTCTTACTGCAATTTTTAAAATATAGTCATAATCACCACTCACATGATGACACTCCAATATTTCACTCAATTTAACTACTTGACTTTCAAATTTTGTTAAAAATTCTCGGGTATGTTGAATTAATTTGATATGACAAAAGACTATAAAACTTTTACCTACTTTAGAACGATTTATTAAGGCGACGTAATTTTTAATAAAACCCTCGCGTTCCAATTTTTTGATGCGCTCATAAACAGCGGTAACTGATAAATTTAGTATTAAAGAAAGTTCCTTTGTAGTTTTTTTACTGTCTTTTTGAAGTAAAATCAATAATTTTTTGTCAATAGAATCCATAGGTATTTATTTTAATTTAAAAATATCTATAAAAATTGATTTTATAAATAATATTTAGAATATTTATCTACAAAATTAAACATATATAAATTTATAATCTAAATAAATAGAATAGTATTGTATTAATAATTATAATTTTATTCATTTGACATAATTAAATTAATACTACTATGAAAAATTTCAAACCTGCAAACAATATTCAAGATTTACAATATTTTGGAGAATTTGGCGGAGTAAATCCCTCTATTTCAGATAGTTCAACGTACACCTTTTTATCAGCCAAAACAATGTTCGATACATTTGAAGGAAACGCAGAAGGTTGTTATTTATATTCAAGACATTCCTCACCAAGTAATTTATATCTTGACAAAGCGATGGCGACTATGGAAGGAACTGAAGCTGCAAATGTTTCGGCATCTGGAATGGGAGCAATAACACCTACTCTTTTACAACTTTGTAATCAAGGAGATCACATAGTTTCAAGCCGAACTATTTACGGTGGAACGTATGCATTTTTGAAAAATTTCACACCAAAATTTGGTATCAAAACAACTTTTGTTGACATTACAAAAATTGAAATTGTTGAAGCAGCAATAACTCGAGAAACTAAAGTCATATATTGTGAAACAGTAAGTAATCCTTTATTAGAAGTAGCTGATATAGCTAGTTTATCTATTCTTGCCAAAAAATACAACTTGACTTTAGTTGTCGATAATACATTTTCTCCTCTTTCAGTTTCACCAGCTCTTTTAGGAGCAGACATTGTGATTCACAGTTTAACAAAATACATTAACGGAAGTAGTGATACTGTTGGTGGGGTAACCTGCGCCTCTCGGGAATTTATAGATAGTTTGAAAAATGTAAATAATGGAGCAAGTATGCTTTTAGGACCTACAATGGATAGTTTTCGGTCAGCTAGCGTTATGAAAAACCTACGCACATTACATATTCGCATGAAACAACACAGCTATAATGCACACTATTTAGCAGAACGATTCGAAAAAGACGGTATCATAACTGTTTATCCAGGATTAAAAAGCCATCCTAGTCACCAAATATATAAAAATATGATCAATCCAGACTATGGATTTGGAGGTATGATGACTTTAGATGTTGGAAATTTAGATAAAGCTAACGAACTAATGGAATTAATGCAAACAGAAAATTTAGGCTATTTAGCTGTAAGTTTAGGATTCTACAAAACACTTTTTAGCGCACCAGGAACATCAACATCCAGTGAAATTCCTCTAGAAGAACAAATTGAGATGGGACTAACCGATGGTCTAATCCGTTTCTCCATAGGTCTCGATGACGACATTGAAAGAACCTATCAAAGTATGAAGTCGTGCATGAAAACCCTTTCTATTTTATAACTTAATTTCTTTGGGCGTGCCCTCGTTTAGATAGTATGTGGTGACGAAGGAATTGATGTTCAACTCGGTCGCGCTGTCCGCTACAATCGCTGTTGCGCATTGCTCCACAGCGGATTTCCGCTACCATCGCTCACGCAAAAAAACAAAAAACCCTATTTCGTTACAAACAGGGTTTTCAAAGACCCGAGGCTTTAGCTGAAGGGCGAACACGTCGTTCCATTAAAAAAAAGAACCCCAG
>JAIPAM010000010.1 GCA_021740105.1 Flavobacterium sp. | reverse complement strand
TACCCTAGCCCGGAGTGCAACGAAAGCCCCGAAAGTGAAAAACATAGTATTGCAGGAGAAAAAGAGCGACCCAAAAAAAGCTCCTTTTTAGACGTGCTAAAACTCGTTTTTTAACAAGGGCTTGGAGGGAAAAGCCGGAGAGGGCTGAAAAAAAAGCCGCAAATAAATGCAGCTTTGTAGATGATTGAATTGTTATTCTTTTTCGTATCGTTCCATTTCGCGATCGTAAAATTCATTGGCTTGAACGATCAAACCTTCCATTTCGGCATTGAGTTCTGCTTCGTCAAGGTCTTCGGGTTCTTCCATAAATTCCACCTCATCGTCATTTAAATTGATAATAAATCTAGGATAATCAAGGTGAATAACGAAAATATCGTCTGGAAAATCGGTGTTGTCGCCAAGTAAAAATTTAGGTAATTCCATGTTTGCTATTGATTTGGTAATTTGTTGATTTGGTTATTACAAACTAACTCTAAAAACTATTTATCTGATAAAATAACTGGCGTACTTCCTTTTCCATTCATAAAAATAATTTTTGAATTTGGAGAGGCGGCCAATTCTTTTTGGGCTTTAATTTGTTCGTATTGTAATTGTTTGTCCGTTAATCCAAGCGAAATAATTCTTTGATAATCTGCAATACCTTGTGCTTCTACTCTTTTACGCTCCGCTTCTTGCTTTTCTTTTTGAAGCACGAAAGTCATTTTTTGAGCATCTTGTTCCGCATTAATTTTACTTTCTATAGACAATTTTACAGAAGCTGGAAGGTTGATATTTCTGATTAAAAGTTGCTCTAAAACAAGCCCTCTCGATTTGAAGTCATCTTCTATACTTTTATAAATTCGTTGTTGAAATTCATTTCTTTTTGTGGAATACAATGCTACTGCATCATAATAAACAGCGTTGTCACGAATACGGGTTCTAGTTACGGGACGCACGATTTTATCGATATAATCGACACCAATTTGTTTGAAAATTTTTGGAGATTCAGTTGGCGATACCCGATATAAAACAGTTAAGTCGATTACTACTTCCAGACCGTCATTGGATAGCACTCGGATAGCATCATCTCCTTCTTTTGCTCCCTCTTCGTGTATTGCCGACATGGTATAATTTTGAGTTTGTATATCGAAATCGGTGATATCCAACAGTGGATTTATCACGTGCAAACCACTTTCTAAAATATCAGGCTGAACGTTACCGTATAGCGATTGAACGCCAACTTTTCCGGCATCAATTTGCTTAAACATAGAAGACATTAATCCTATAACTATTGTTATCACTGCACCAACTTTAAATGGGCGTGCAAATTTAGAAAGCGAAGAGTTATTTGAAAATGTAGCTCCTATTAAAAATAAAATAACTCCAATAATTACTGTAAATACTACCATTATATATAAATTTAATTAATTGATTTTAAAAGTTGTTGTTTTGTCAATTTGTGAAAGCGAAGATACAAAAATAATGCTGCCGTTGACAATCCTGCTAATAGCCCAATCCAAACTCCTACCGATTCCAATTCAGTGTATTTTCCGAGGTAAAAGGAAATTGGAAAACCTACTACCCAATAGGCTACAAAGGTAATATACATTGGAACTTTCACATCTTGTAATCCTCTCAAAGCACCAAGAACTACCACTTGAATCCCATCTGAAATTTGAAAAACGGCGGCTACTAAAAGTAATTTTGAGGCAATAATAATTACTTCTTTATTTTCGATAGCTTGATTTACATTCTCCATGTTAAGAAACAAATGCGGTAAAAAGTTATGCAAAATAACAAATAGGATTCCGAAAAAAGTTTCTAATATAATAGCAAGAAGAAAAACTGATCTTGCAACGATGATCAAATTTTTATAGTCCATTAATCCTTTATTATTTCCAACTCGAATCGTTGCTGCCACACTTAATCCCATTGCAAACATAAAAGTGGTTGTGGCCAAAGTCAATGCAATTTGATTGGCGGCTTGACTTGTTTTACCAATAGAACCACAAAGCCATATTGCTGCAGTGAATAGCGCTACTTCAAATAACATTTGCATCGCGGAGGGAATTCCGAGGCTTGCGATTTTTTTGAGCATTGTTTTTTTAATTTCTCGAAAACTAAAATTCTTAAAATAGGGATTTAACTGAGCGTTATTTTTCATGATGTAATGCATGAAAACCACCATTAATATTCTAGAGATTACTGTTCCAAGTGCAGCTCCTATAATTCCCAACTTTGGAAATATCCAAACACCGTAGATCAGCATGTAATTGATGAAAATATGAATTATGTTGGCCATAAAAATGGCATACATTGAATATTTAGTTCTCGATAATCCGTCGGCAAATTGCTTGTAACCTTGAAAAATAATTACCGGAATTAAAGAAAAAGCAACCCAATCAATATAAGGACTCGCTAAATCAATCACTTCTTTAGGCTGGTGCATGATATACATTATTGGCTTAGCCAATACAATTAGGGTAAATATAAATACCCCTAAAATCACGCAAGAAAGTAGCCCATGATGAAAAACAGAACGTATTTTTTTGTCGTCTTTTTCGGCATCTGCCATAGAAACTAGCGGGGTTATAGCTGTGGAAAAGCCTATTCCTATTGACATTCCAATAAACACAAAACTTCCTCCTAGGGAAACCGCGGCCAATTCGGTGGAACCTAAATTACCAACCATTATGTTGTCTACAATTGAAATTAGGGTATGCCCCAACATCCCCAAAATTACAGGATAGGCCAATTTAATATTGTAGGAAAATTCCTTTGTGTATTGAGATAAATTCAATTTATTTTATTTTCAGCAAAAGTAATTATATAATCTCTAATTAATTTAAATTTAGCATGAATTCTATTTTAGAGATACTCTTAATATTAATTGTCGCTACTTTTCGATTTCTCGCAAAGATTCCATTTTTTTATGCGCAAGGAAACCTGTAATATCTTCAAAGTGTTCTTTTACTCGTTTATTCCCAAATTCAAAAACTTTGGTTGCTAAACCATCAAGGAAATCTCTATCGTGCGAAACTAAAATTAATGTTCCATCAAAATCACGAAGTGCATCTTTAATGATGTCTTTTGTTTTCATATCCAAGTGATTCGAAGGCTCATCTAGAATTAGAAGATTTACCGGTTCAAGCAACAACTTTATCATTGCTAATCTCGTTTTTTCGCCTCCTGAAAGTACTTTTACTTTTTTGGTAACATCGTCTCCATGAAACATAAAAGCCCCTAAAATATCTTTTATTTTTGTTCGAACATCTCCCACAGCAATATTATCTATCGTTTCAAAAATAGTTGCATTTTCATCTAATAATGCCGCCTGATTTTGAGCAAAGTAACCTATTTGAGCATTATGACCAATTTCAATGCTTCCACCATTTATTTCAATTTGCTTCATGATGGCTTTAATCATCGTTGACTTACCCTCTCCGTTTTTTCCTACAAATGCTACTTTTTGACCACGTTCAATAACCATGTTAGCATTTTCAAAAACCACATGATTACCATAGGATTTGGATAATTCTTTAACGATTACAGGATATTGGCCCGAACGAGCAGCGGGTGGAAATTTTAATTTTAAGGCTGATGTGTCCACTTCATCTACTTGAACAATTACTAGTTTTTCAAGCATTTTTACACGCGATTGAACGGCGTCCGTTTTTGAAAACGTACCTTTAAATCTATCGATAAAAGCTCTATTGTCGGCAATCATTTTTTGTTGCTCATCGTAGGCTTTTTGTTGGTGAATTCTGCGGTCTTTTCTAAGTTCTAGGTAATGAGAATATTTCGCTTTATAGTCGTAGATTCTTCCCATAGTAACCTCAATAGTTCTATTGGTAATGTTATCGACAAAGGTTCTATCGTGAGAAATAACTACCACGGCTTTTGCAGAATTGATCAAGAAATCTTCCAGCCATTGAATACTTTCAATATCCATGTGGTTGGTAGGCTCATCCAATAAAATGAGATCCGGTTTTCTTAAAAGGATTTTCGCCAATTCGATACGCATTCTCCAACCACCTGAAAATTCAGATGTTTGACGTGTAAAATCTTCCCGAACGAATCCTAATCCAAGTAATATTTTTTCAATCTCAGCTTCATAATTCACTTCTTCAATTGCGTAGAATTTTTCACTTAGATCTGAAACTCTTTCAATCAATTTCATATAATCGTCACTTTCATAATCCGTGCGAATTGTTAATTGCTCGTTGATAGCATCAATTTCCGATTTCATAGAAAAGATTTCTCCAAAAGCTTTGGAGGCTTCTTCTACAACAGTGGCTCCGTCAGTAGTTAGTAAATGTTGAGGCAAATAGGCGATCACCGCTTCTTTTGGAGCAGAGATATTTCCAGTTGAGGGTTTGCTTTGGCCTGAAATAATTTTTAATAACGTTGATTTTCCAGCGCCATTTTTACCCATAAGGGCAATTTTATCATTTTCATTTATCGAGAAAGTAACGTCGCTAAAAAGGGTAGTTCCGCCAAACTGAACAGAAATATCATTGACTGTAATCATTTTATATTTTTAGATTTTGAAGGCGAAGATAGTTTAAAATCAGATATAGTTAATTGAAAAAATAAGAGCCAAACTTAAATACTCATTCGAAACTCCTCAATAACAGGGCTGGCTTTTCCAAAATCTATTTCTTGAATAAAAAGTTCTACTGCTAGATCAGAATTACCGAAACCAGCCAATCTTGCCGATTGTATGTTGTCTTTTTTAACTGTAGCAACACCTACAGCTTCGATTTTTTCTTGAAGTGATATTGCTAAAACTTCACTCCCTGAAAATATTTTTATTAATCCCATTTTATTTATAATGTATTGTGTTTTTAAACTTGCTAATACAGCAGATATTGTTTTGATTTATTTTTCCACCCGGCTTGATTTTCGTATTCTACGAAATAGATTTTCAAATCGGCTTGATTCTCATATTTTACAAAGTAAATTTTCTTTTTGGATTGATTTTCGTATTTGGTAAAAAACCACTTCCCATTATTTTGTCCCGCTTGATTTTCATACTTCACTTTATAAACCAATAAATCAGCTTGGTTTTCATAATCAACCACAAAGACTTTTACATCTGATTGATTTTCATAATTTACTGAAAAGACCTTTTGAGCTTTACAAATTGAAATTGAACAAAAAAATAAAATTAGAGAACCTACTATATTTTTCATATTGTTATTTTTAAAATTAATTTAAAATTGACTAAAATCGAAGTGAAATTCTTTATCCTTATTGAACCACAATTGCCCATTAGAAACTTCCAATTGACAATCAAAATTATTGGTATATAATGCTCCAGTTCCGAGTCCTTGTGGCATTTTATTTTGCTTTAAAAAAGTCCATTGAGCAATTGCATTTAATCCAATATTACTTTCCAATGCAGAAGTAATCCACCACTTAATTTGGTATTTTTCAGCTAATGAAATCCACTCATTTGTCCCTCGAAAACCACCCACAAAACTAGGCTTTAAAATGATGTATTGCGGCTTAATTTTTACTAATAGTTGTTCCTTTTCATCAAATGAAAACACTCCAATCAGTTCTTCATCTAAAGCAATTGGAATTGGACTGGTTTTACATAACTCTGACATACTGTCAGTATTGTTTTTTTGTATAGGTTGCTCTATACTATGTAATTTAAAAACAGATAATTGATTTAATTTATTTAAAGCTTCAGTTTTATCAAAAGCACCGTTCGCATCTACCCTAATTTCTACTTGCTCCGAAGTAAAATTTTGCCTAATTTGACTCAATAATTTTATTTCTTCATCGAAATCAATGGCCCCGATTTTGAGCTTTAAACAATGAAATCCTTCGGCTAATTTTGTCTCAATTTGTTGCTTCATGAAAGCTTCATTTCCCATCCAAATTAATCCGTTTATCGGAATGGATTTTAGGCCATTTGTAAAAGCTGAAGGAAAGAGTAAAAAAGGGTTTTCACTAGCCATAGATTGAAAGGCCATTTCGATCCCAAATTGGATGGAAGGAAACTCAATTAGTGCCTCCCAAAGTTGGTTTATTCCAAGATGAATATTGGCGCAAGCCCAAGCTAATTTTTCTTCATAATCAGGTCGGTCATCACAACTTAAACCACGCAGAATTCCACACTCCCCGATTCCTTTTTTTTGATCATTTTCAATGATAATAAACCACGTTTCCTTATGCGTCATCACGCCGCGAGAAGTTCCGGAAGGTATTTTAAATTCTAGTATGTATTTGTGATAGGTCGCTTTCAAATTTTAAATCAATTATAATTCTATACTATCACCGATATTCAAAAGCATTAGGTCTTTGCCCTTATCAAAAAATTTCTTGATTGCTTGCTCTTTATTTATTTCAATATAACCAAAAGTATCGAAGTGGTATCCTAGAATTTTATCACATTCCACGAAATCAGAGGCTATAATAGCATCTTCAATATCCATGGTGAAGTTATTACCTATAGGCAAAATCGCTAAATCCAATTTTGTTCGCATTGGAATCAGTTTCATGTCCATGGTTAGCGCTGTATCTCCAGCAATATAGAGGTTCTTTCTTTCTCCTTCAATCACAAAACCTCCAGGATTTCCACCATAAGTTCCATCAGGAAAAGAACTTGAATGAATCGCATTTACATATTTTAAATTCCCAAATTCAAAATTCCAACTTCCACCATGGTTCATTGGATGCGATTGAAACCCTTTTTTAGCATAGTACGTAGCGATTTCGGCATTGGAAACAATAACTGCATTCGTTATTTTTGCTATCGCCTCAACGTCTAAAACATGGTCTTGATGGGCATGAGTAAGGAGAATGTAATCAGCTTCTATACTATTTATATCAATATGTGAAGCCTTCGGATTGGCTGAAATAAAGGGATCAACAATGATGTTAATATCTGCAATGGTAATTCCTAAAGAAGCATGTCCGTAAAAAGTTATTTTCATTTTGTAATGAATTAATTAAATTATTATCTACCACCTAAAAATAGGTTCACAAATAAATCTTGAAAAAAGAAAATCATACTCAGCGACAATAAAACTGACAATCCAAAGGTGCTTAATGCTACTTTTTTTAATTCTGGATCCAATTCTTTCGGATTTTTATTGGTGTAAACCGTTTTCAAATGTTTCAATAGCGGAAAAAAAGCAATAGCATACAAATACTGATCGAAAGTGAAATCTTTAAAATAAGAGAATACTAAAATTAAAATCATCGCTGAAATGATTAAAAAGTAATGATATACTTTGGCATTACTAGCTCCCATTTTCACAACAATAGTATTTTTATTGGACTTTCTATCCGATTCTTCGTCCCTCATATTATTCAAATTAAGAACGGCAACACTTAAAAATCCAATGGAAGTTGCTGGTAACAGTAACAGCCAATCCATTTCTTTAGCAAACATAAAATAGATTCCTAAAGTACTAACCAGACCAAAGAAAATAAATACAAATAAATCTCCAAAACCTCTGTATCCATAGGCTGAATTACCAACAGTATATCGAATTGCTGAAGCAATAGCTAGTATCCCAAGAAGTAAATAAATAAAAGAAAAAAGCAGATTATGATCTTTAAAGGCAACATAAATTAGTGCAATTGCAGAAAGGAGCGTTAATAAAGAAGTGATTTTTAAAGCCTTTTTCATCTGCTGGGGAGTAATTACGCCACTTTGTATCGTTCGCTTTGGTCCAACCCGATCTTCATTATCAGTCCCTTTGATTCCGTCTCCGTAGTCATTAGCAAAATTGGATAATACCTGAAATCCTAAAGTGGTTAAAAGCGCCAAAATCACGATGCTCCAATTAAAAAGAGCTTGGGACATCGCGTAAAAACTGCCTACAATAATTCCAGAGACAGATAAAGGTAAAGTTCTGAGGCGTGCTGCTTGAATCCAGTGTTTCATTTAATTAAAATATTTAGAAATTTAATCCAAATCCAATTGAAAATAAATGGACATTAATATTCGATTCAATTGGTAAGTACTTATAATCTGTTTGGAAATAAATTTTTTCATTTATATAAAGTTGCAAACCTGGATTAATAGAGAAGCTGTCGAAATTATATGATAATAAAGAGGGAGTTGGGCCAAAAATTGGATCAAAAGGATCAAAAACAGAAGATTGTTGGGGTTGGTATTTTGCAGTAAATAGGGAAAATCCTAGGTTTATGAAGGGATGGAACACTTTATTTCCTTCCAAAAAAATCCCAATATTTGGAGTGATCATTAATGAATTCTCTAATTTAAATTGAAAATCATTTTCTCTTCCTTCAAAATAATCCAATCCTAATCCGGCTTGAATACTAAAATTATGATTGTTGTAAATTTTATATTTAGCATCTAATCCTGCAATTCCATTATAATTTTCACTTACAAAGTTATTGTTTCGGTTATTCCCAATATAATGAAGTGATATATTAAATTTACCATTCTTAATTGCATTCTTATCCTGAGAATACGATTTAAGAGAAACCAGCAATAGAAAACAAAAAATTATATTCTTCTTCATAATTATAAGATTAAAGAAATTAAAAGCATGAAATATTTAGTAAAAAATGTAGTTTATACTATTGGTTACGGCAACCATTTTTTCTCGAAATTCGGTTTTCTTTTCTCAAGGAAAGCGTTTCTACCTTCTTTAGCTTCTTCGGTCATGTAGGCCAAACGAGTGGCTTCACCTGCGAATACTTGCTGTCCAACCATTCCGTCATCGGTAAGGTTCATCGCAAATTTTAGCATTTTTATTGATGTTGGCGATTTTTGTAGAATTTCCTGTGCCCATTCATAAGCGGTAGCTTCCAACTCGTTGTGAGGAATTACGGCATTTACCATTCCCATATCCATTGCTTCTTGTGCAGAGTAATTACGTCCTAAAAAGAAAATTTCACGAGCTTTTTTCTGACCTACCATTTTGGCCAAATAAGCCGATCCATAACCACCATCAAAGCTGGTTACATCAGCATCCGTCTGTTTAAAAATTGCATGTTCTTTACTTGCCAAAGTCATATCGCAAACTACATGTAAACTATGACCTCCACCAACAGCCCATCCTGGTACTACAGCAATCACCACTTTAGGCATGAATCTAATTAATCTTTGTACTTCTAGGATATTCAATCGGTGTTGGCCGTCATCACCCACGTATCCTTGATGGCCGCGAGCATTTTGATCTCCACCACTACAAAAAGAATAAACTCCATCTTTACTAGAAGGTCCTTCAGCAGAAAGTAAAACTACGCCAATTGAAGTATCTTCTTGAGCGTCGTAAAAAGCTTGATACAATTCAGAAGTTGTTTTTGGTCGGAATGCATTTCTAACCTCTGGGCGATTGAACGCAATTCTAGCAACACCATTGCATTTTTTATAAGTTATATCTTCAAATTCTTTAGCTATTTTCCAGGCTATATTTTCCATTATTGAAACTATTTTGTGTAAAATTAAGGCATTTTTTACTTTTTATCGCCTATTGATTTAATAATAATTTAGTGACGTTATTTATATAAAAATTAGTCATAAAAAAAAGAGGCTTTTCAGCCTCTTTTATATATTGAAATACAACTATTTATTCCACTTCAAAAGTTTGAGTTACATTAGTTGAAGCATCTCTAGAATTTAATGCATTACCTGCTGCATCAACAACAAAAGCTGCAAAGTGGATATTAGAAGCTTGTGCTCCACCCAAATTATAAACAAACGTTCTTGTGAAAACATTATTTACTGTAGTTGCTCCAGTGATATCATCACCTAAAATACTTGTAGTTAAAAATGCTCTCAATACATCTTTGTGATTGAAATTTGCAATAGGATTTACCCCTCCATAAAAACTTGTAGAGTTCGTTTGATTGTATAGTAAATTATCTTCTAATGCATAGACTACTAATTTAAGACCTGAGAAATTTTTACCAAATTTAACATTAACTTGAACAGTTACATTACCATTAGCTGAATTAACTGAATTGGTCATTGCTAATCCAATTCTAGGGTTGGTTCCAGAAGTTAAATTAACTACTTGTGCAACATTATTATTCTCTGGATAAGTCCAATCTGTTTTTCTATTAAGCATTCCTGTTGGATATCCTGTAAGGCCAATCATATTTTCTAATACAGAAGCTGCACTAAAATTATAAGGATCATTTCCTCTGTGAATTGCAACAATTACGGCATCAGAAGTTTGCAAACGGACTTGACTAATCGCATAAGATACACGAGGACAATATTGACACCAAGTACCCGTATAATCTTCAACTAATACTCTCTTATTGAAATTAATACCTTGTATTACGGGAATTTGAATTGTTGGTGAGGTTATTGAAACGGTACTAGAAACTTGATATACGGCATAAACCGAAAGTGTACCGGCTGCATTAGCTGTATAGAAATTATTTACAATTGGAGAAGTATTTACATAAATAACAGCGGTTCCAGTAACATCGACATTGTTATTTCCCTTAACTGTAAATTGAATGTTATCTCCCACGTATGCTTCAGCTGGATTTGCTGTAATGGTTATGGACTGTATTGCTGATCCTCCAGAATTGTTATCCTCTTTGCTACAAGAAATAAATAATCCGAAAGTTAAAAGAGCAAATAAAAAATGTAATTTTTTCATATTTAGATGTTTAAATTATTTTACTTTACAAATAAACTAATTTTTTTTAAATAAATGCAATATTTATTCTTTATTTGCATTGATAATTTTTTTAATATTCAAAATATCATGAAAAAAACACTTTTAGTACTATTTACTTTAATACACTTTATAACATACTCTCAAAACCAACTTCCAAATGTCAAACTGAAAAATTTAAAAGGGGAGCTAGTGAATTCTAATTTAGATTTTCAGAAAAAAGATGTTGTATATGTCTACTCCTTTTGGGCAACATGGTGCGCCCCGTGTGTACAGGAATTAGATGCAATTAGTGAAGTATATGGAAATTGGAAACAAAAAATAAATATTGAATTAATTGCTGTTTCTGTTGATGATTCTAGAACTGAAAAAAGAGTAAAACCAATGGTAAATGGTAAAGGCTGGGAATACATTGTTTTATTGGATACCAATCAAGAATTCAAAAGAAGTTTATCAATTGCAAACGTTCCTTATACTGTTGTGGTTAAAAACAATAAAATAGTATATGTGCAAAATGGTCATTCTCCGGGTGGTGAAAGTGAGTTTTTTGAAAAATTAAAAAGTTTATAACTATGAAGAAGTATCTGTTTTTTATAGCAATTTGCAGTTCGATATCAGTATTTTCTCAAACTACCTCAAACGTTGAAAAGGCTAAAGGCAGACTATTTGGTGGTTTCGAATCCAATTCACAATGGTATTTAAACGATGTTGAAAGAGGAATAAATCACCCTGAGCAACCTATTAGATCAAACAATTACCTTTTATTAAACTACAATTATGGCAAATGGACAGCTGGAATCCAAGCGGAATCCTACGCTCCAAAACCGCTTTTGAATTTCAATCCAAAATATGAAAAAACCAATTTAGGAACTTATTTTCTGAATTATAAAACTGAAAAAATAGACGTCACTGCAGGATATTTTTACGAACAATTTGGAAGTGGTTTATTATTAAGAAGCTGGGAAGATCGTTCGTTAGGAATAAATAATGCTATTCGAGGAGGAAAAATAGTTTTGCGACCTTCAGAAAATTTATCATTTACTGGATTATACGGAAATCAACGAACAGGATTTGATGTTGCCAAAGGAACTATTTACGGTTTTAACTCTGATATCAATCTTTCTGGAATTTTAAAAATGGAAAGTTCGGATGTCTCTGTTGGATTCTCCTACGTTGGAAGAGATGAAAAAACAACCATTGAAAATCCAAATTTTGAGGAACTTACCAATTCATTTGCAGGGAGAATTAATTACAGTCACGACTCTTTTTATATAAATTCAGAGTACAACTATATATCTGAAGATGCTATTTTATATCCTATAACTGTAAGTAATACATTTGTAAAGTCGGGAAGTGCGCTACTTACCAATTTTGGATATTCTAAAAAAGGAGTTGGTTTAGACGTATCACTTAGGCGAATTGAAAACATGAATTTTCTATCCGAAAGAAATCCTGAAGTGTTTTCTCCAGAACAAACTAGTTTGGCCTTTAATGATCGGATGATGAATTTTGTTCCAAGTTTAACCAAACAACACCATTCTAATTTAGCAAATATCTACGTTTTTCAGGCTCAAAAAAGTGTAAGTATCGTTTCTGATAATGGAATTGCTAAAGCTGGAGAAATTGGAGGACAAATTGATTTTTTCTATGAATTCAAAAAAGGCTCAGCTCTTGGAGGAAAATACGGGACAAAAATAGCCATAAATGCTTCGAATTGGTTTAACCTAAATGGTGATTATACTTTATATCCACCCGATTATAAAACCGATTTTTTTGCAACAGGGGAAAAATATTTTTCGGATTACAATCTTGAAATTTCAAAAAAATTCAATTCCAATTTACAGGGAAGCGTAGTATTTATTAATCAATTTTACAATCACCGATTAATAGCAGCTTCATTGAGAATTGAAGTTAATTCATTTATCATTGCTCCAGAAATATCCTACAAATTAACCCCAACAAAATCTGTTAGGATTGCTGCAGAACATATGTGGACTGATTCTGATAGAAAAAATTGGGCTGCTTTAATGGTAGAATACAATCATAATTTAAACTGGTCGTTTTACGTTTCTGACATGTACAACTATGGATTTGATAAAAATTCCAATTTGATTGATGATGTAAGCGATCATTTTAAAATTCATTTTTACAACATAGGAAGTGCTTATACCAAAGGAAGTTCAAGAATTGCGTTAAGCTATGGAAGACAACGTGGCGGTTTAGTTTGTGCTGGTGGAATCTGCCGATTTGTACCTCCAAGCAGCGGTGTCACCTTATCGCTAACAAAATCTTTCTAATTTGAAAACGTTTGCTTCTTCAAAAAATGGCTTTTCCTATGCGATTTTATGGATAATAGCTATTGGGCTTCTAATAATACTATTTATTGAAAAGCCGGAAGCAGAATCGCCACCCCTTTTTATTTTTAATACAATTATTATTGGAATTATTTCAATGTTAATTTGGATTTTGTTAGATACAAAGTACAGTATCAAAGAGGAAATCTTGTATTTTTATTCAGGACCCTTTCGAGGAAAAATTACTATTAATTCCATCAGAAAAATTGAACATCATTCTGGTTTAATAGTTCCAGTAACGTATAAACCTGCTTTGAATACCAAGGGACTAATTGTCTATTACAATAGCTATGATGACATCTATATTTCTCCCAATCAGGAAGCTATTTTTCTTGAAGAGTTGCTGAGAATAAATCCCAATATTGTAGTGTTGTAATTTAATTATAGAAAAATTATTCTTTAATCAAGTAAATTCCATCTTCCTTAATTTCAATTACTTTCTCACGGTAAAGTGAACCAATTGCTTTTTTAAATGTTTTTTTGCTCATTTTTAAAACTGTTTTAATATCCTCAGGGTGAGAATTATCGGTCAATCTCAAAAAACCTCTACTAGCTTTTAGTTCTTCTAATATTAATTGTGCATTCGGCTCAATACTTTGGTAACCTTGTATTTGCAGGGCAACGTCTATTTTATTGTCGGGACGTATCGTTTTTATATAACCACGTAATCGATCCCCTGTTCGAATACTATCATCATAAACTTCATCTTTATAAATCAACCCTTTATGTTGCTCGTTTATAATTACATTGATTCCTATTTCTGTAATATGCGAAACAATCAAATCTACTTCCTCCCCTTTTTCAACTGTTAAATGATCGTTGTTCAAAAATTGATTGGTTTTGCTGGAGGCTACTAATCGATTTGTTTTTTCGTCCATATAGAGATAAACCAAATAGCGTTTCCCTTTTTCCATAGGACGTGCTTGTTCTTTAAAAGGGACTAAAATGTCTTTTTCCATTCCCCAATCCATGAAAGCACCAATTTGATTTACATAATTAACACGTAAAAGGGCGAACTCATTTAATAGAATGTAGGGTTCAAGTGTAGTGGAAACTGGTCGTTCTTCATGATCTAAATAAACAAAAACCGTTAATTCATCACCAATTTCAAAATTATTAGGCACGTATTTATTGGGTAAAAGAATGTCATTTATCCCTTCAGGATCTTCTTGAGGATTTCCTAAAAATAAACCAACTTTAGTATCTCGTAATATGGTGAGCGTATTGTATTTTCCTATTTCAATCATTATTCTACTTTTCTAATGGCCAAAGGTACAAAATTGAAAGCTATAGAAATAGATTTATAGTTTTGGATTTTTAATTGTCTATAATTTAGGATACAAAAATTCGTTGTGAATAATTTGTATATTTGAATCCTTACGAAATAATTTAAAGTAAAAAAGATAAAAAAATGAAACCAACTTTTATTCTAAGAATCCTATTGTTACTATTTTCAGTTTCTACAAGTTTTGGTCAAATTACTGTGAATGACCCTGAAATAAGAAAAATGATATCCGAGGTTAAATCGGAGAACATGGAAGCAACAGTAAAGAAACTAGTATCTTTTGGAACCCGACATACTTTAAGTGATACCAAAAGTTCCACACGAGGAATTGGAGCAGCTCAACGCTGGGTAAAATCAGAATTTGACAATTATGCTTTGGCTTCCAATGGGAGATTGACTTCTATTATTGATTATTTTACTATTAAAGCCGATGGAAGACGAATTAAAAATGACAGCCAATTGGGTAATGTGATGGCGACTTTAAAAGGAACTGACGCTACTGACGATCGTGTTTTAATTATTAGCGGCCACTTAGATTCTAGAGCTACCGATGTTATGGACAGTACAATTGATGCGCCTGGGGCGAATGATGATGGATCGGGAGTAGCTGCAATGATGGAATTGGCGAGAATTATGAGTAAAAGAGAATTTCCGTTTACAATAGTATTTGTTGCTGTTGTAGGCGAAGAACAAGGATTGTATGGCGCAAAATATTTAGCCGATAAAGCCAAAGAACAGCAATGGAATGTAATTGCTATGATTAACAATGATATGATTGGAAATAGCTTGTCCAGTGGCACTCAATTAAGAGACAACAGACAAGTACGCGTATTTAGTGAAGCCATTCCTTATCTAGAAACGGAGGCTGAAGCTAAAGTACGAAAAGCAACCAATAGAGAAAATGATAGTCCTTCGAGACAATTGGCGCGTTACATTAAAACTGTAACCAATCAATATGTGGAACAATTAGATATAAAGTTAGTTTATAGAAATGATCGTTTTTTACGTGGGGGCGATCACACGCCGTTCAGTCAAAATGGATTTACCGCCATTCGTTTTTGCGAAATGAACGAAAATTTTGACCACCAACATCAAACGGTTAGAAAAGAAAACGGAATTCAATATGGAGATCTTCCTGAATTTATGGATTTTGACTACCTAAGAAAAGTAGCTTGTTCCAACCTAGCCACTTTGAGTAACCTTGCTTGGTCGCCAAAAGCTCCTAAAAATGTTGGTATTGAAGTAAAAGAGCTTTCTAATTTCTCCACTTTAGTTTGGGATAAACCAGAAGGAAAGTCCGTTTATGGTTATACCATTTTAATTAGAGAAACTTCGGCTACCCATTGGGAGAAAACCATTTTTGTAAAAGATACCAAGGCAGAAATCCCCTATTCAAAAGATAATTATCTCTTTTCGGTACAATCTATAGATGAATTAGGGCATGCTAGTTTGCCTGTTTTCCCAATGCCAATCAAATAAAAAATTGAATTTATACCAACTCTTTGAAGAACTGAAGTAATACTTTATCGTTTTCACGAGTTGGTGTAAAAACTTCTAAAATAAAGGGCTTATTATTATTAGCATAAAGCTGGTCAATTCCTGCAGTCAAGCTCGTTTCATCA
The DNA here is from genome assembly GCA_021740105.1 of Flavobacterium sp. Lineage (GTDB taxonomy): Bacteria > Bacteroidota > Bacteroidia > Flavobacteriales > Flavobacteriaceae > Flavobacterium. The sequence goes on along the minus strand of JAIPAM010000010.1, from coordinate 57,681 downwards.
CTTGCTATTGCATAATCAAAATTGTACATGCTGGCTAATTTTTCCGCTGTCAAGCAATGAGAAGTTTCAAAAAAGGTATTAAAAACGGGAGTTTCATCATGTCCGGGTAAAATTCTAAAGATACCACCTCCTCCGTTATTAATTAAGACAATCTTGAAATTCTTTGGAATATAGTTATTCCATAATCCATTAGAATCATAAAAGAAACTGATATCTCCAGTAATCAAAATAGTTGGTTTATTATTAGCTACTGCAGCACCAATTGCTGTAGATGTACTTCCGTCAATTCCGCTTGTTCCCCTATTGCAAAAGACTTCAATTGAAGGATGAATATCTATTAATTGAGCATACCGAATAGCAGAACTGTTGCCAATTTGCAATTGAGAATTTACAGGTAAACTTTGAATTATTTTTTCAAACACTTTAAAATCCGTAAAAGGGATTTTAGATAAATAGGTTGCTGTTTTTACTTTTCGAAGTTGATTTATCACTTCAAAGTGTGCAAAATAGTCACTTTCTATTGGTTTTAATAATGGGATAATTTGATTGAAAAAGTCATTTGGATTAATTTGAAAATGCTCGGTTAAACAACCATAAGTATTATAGGCTCTAAGCGAATCGATATGCCAATGGTGTTTTGGTTGGTTTTTGCGCAAAGCCGCTTTTATCCTTTTTGACACCACCATTCCACCAAAAGTAAGGAGTATTTCTGGTTGAAAAAACTCAAAATCAGAGGTTGAAAACGGGGTAATTATAGAATCAATGTTATTAATAAAACTAGGATGATGTAAATTGGAAGTAGTTTCCGTCATCACGACTACGGAAGGATCATTTACTAAAAAATCAATAATTGATGCATCAATTGAATTTGGATCGTTCACTCCAACAAGTACTAATTTCTTTTTTGTTGTATTCCAAATAGTTGCGAATTTGGACGTATTTTGCAATTCAACGGCAGGAGTTCTATTTGCAATAGCGGAAGTATTTACCTTAATTGAAAGTGCATTTACAGTTTCATACAACGGTTCTTCAAAAGGAGCATTAATATGAACTGGTCCTTTATTAATTATAGAACAATGAATAGCTTGGGTAATTTTTAGATCATTTTCAAATGAAGCTCCCTCAACTAAATTGGCATTGTATAAGGAATGATTTTGAAATATATTCTCTTGACGAATAGTTTGGCCGTCCCCGATATCAATTTTTTCTGAAGGACGATCGGCACTAATTACCACCAAAGGGATTTGACTATAAAAAGCCTCTGCTATAGCTGGGTAATAATTTAATACTGCCGATCCAGATGTACAAACTAAAGCTACTGGTTTTTTTGTTTGCTGCGCTATACCTAATGCAAAAAAGGCAGCACTTCTTTCGTCTGCAACACTATAACAAGTAAATTTTGGATTGTTTACAAATCCAATTGTAAGTGGTGCATTTCTTGAACCGGGAGAAATAACGATATGGGTTACTCCTTGAGCGAGACAAATTTCGTTTATGCTTTGCGCTAAGGGTATTTTTGGATAAATCATTATTCGGTTCAAATTAAAATGCAAAGGTACAAAGTTGTAAAGGTTTATACTAGAAACTACAAATAGATTTATTATTTTTGAAAAACAAAATTCCCTAATGAAAGTTCAAATCAGATCCTTCGAAATAAAAGACACCCAATCCATTTTAGATATTATCAATTATAATATTATAAATTCGACGGCATTATACGATTATAAAACTCGGAATTTTGATGATCAAAAAAGGATGTTAGAGGAAAAAATCAAAAAAGGATTTCCGGTAATCGTTGCTGAATCCGATGGTAAGTTGGTTGGTTTTGGGATGTACAGTGAATTTCGATTTCGGGAAGCTTATAAATTTACCGTTGAACATTCGGTTTATGTTTCCCCAGACGAAATGGGCAAAGGCATTGGCAAATTGATCCTAAAAGAATTGATTGCCTTAGCAAAAGCACAAGGCTTACATACGATGATTGGCGTTATTGATTCCAAAAACAAAAGTAGTATTTCTTTTCACGAGCAATTTGGCTTTAAAACCGTTGGAATAATAAAGGAATCAGGGTATAAATTTGACCGTTGGTTGGATTCGGTATTTATGCAATTGCTATTGAAATAATTACCTTTCTATCCAGTTTATTATTTTCTCATCATTGGGTTTCACACCAGACATAAAAACTTGTTCTAACTGTCCTTTCTCGTTGATTAAGTATTTTTGAAAATTCCATTCTACTTTAGAATCTAAGACTCCGTTTAATTTCTTTTGGGTTAGAAATTGATAGATAGGATGCATGTCTTTTCCTTTAACAGATATTTTTGCCATCATTGGGAAAGTTACCCCGTATTTACTTCGGCAAAAAGTGGCTATTTCAGCATTGGTTCCTGGCTCTTGCCACATAAAATTATTAGCAGGAAAACCAATGATTACAAAATTTTGGTTTTTATATTTTTTATATATCGCTTCTAATTGCTCGTATTGGGGGGTATAACCACACTTTGAAGCGGTATTTACAATTAAAATCTTCTTTCCTTTTAACGAAGCGAAATCAAAGGTATTCCCTGATAAATCTTCTACTTTAAATTGATAGATTGAGTTGTTACTCTGAGCACTAACAGAAAACGAGGTTAAGATGAATATTATAAACAGTAGTAAATTATTTTTCATGATTATTTTTTTATAAAATTACTTATAAAGTTCTGAAGTAAAATATAAAATTAGATATAATTGAAAATCAACAAACGTTAAAGTAATTTTATAATAAAAGTTAAATTTACAAATACAATAAAAAAATATGGGTATTTAAAAAAAATCCCAATGCTTAAGCATTGAGATTTAGTTTATCTTACTTACTATAACTGATAACAAGGTGTTTGAATTACTATTTTTTGTTGGTCTCCATAACCTGTTCCACCACTAAAAATAGATTCTACAGCTGGAGCTAAACAAACACTTTGAATTGCTATTTTTTGTTGGTCTCCATAACCAATACCACCATTAAAAATAGATTCAACTGCTACAGGAGTACAAACATTTTGAACTATTACTTTTTGCTGATCACCATATCCGATTCCTCCATAAAAAATAGACTCAACAAATACAGGAGTACAAAAATTTTGTACTATAATTTTTTGCTGATCACCATATCCGATTCCTCCATAAAAAATGGACTCAACAATTTGAGGAGGACAAACGTTTTGCGACAAACTTTGCTGAAAAGAACCATATCCTTTTCCTCCTGAAAACATAGTAGAAGGTATTTTTGAATTGAATACCCCACGCATAGAAGGAAGCACAATTTGTCCAAAAGTATTTTGTACTAAACAAAATAGGACTATAATTATTACTTTTTTTAACACTTAAATAAAATTAATAAGATCTAACACCTCTACCAGCTTGACCTTGACCATAACTTGCATCATTTCCATAATTTCTAGATGAAACTTGTGCAGAGTTAGGATTTTGTACAGAACCACCTCTATTCCAATATTGCATATTGTTCCAAATTGTATTACCACAAGTACCATCCGCATTGATATTTCCATCTCCATTAGCAGTAGTAAAAGTAGAATAATCATAATTCCAACCTCCTACACTACGCTCATAAGTACCACCTGTCATATCAGCTATACCATAATAAGTAGCTCCAGCATGAACTCTATCGGTATTTGAAGAAGCAGAACTACCAGCTCTATACATACGTCCTGTCCAACAATTACAAAGGCCTAAAGCAAAAACGGTTTGAATATCTGTAGAACAGCCCCAATTTGCATTGGTAAATTGCATTTGAAAAATATCCGTAGTTCCCCATGAATATTCTCCTCTAACAGGCGCAAGTGGACCTCTACAAGCTTTTTCATATTCAAATTCAGACATTGGTCTTAAAGCCGCCCATTCCAAATAGGATAACCAATGCTCTTGTCTTAATGAAACAGGAAGTCCTAAACCATCACAGTCTTCATCGTAAACACCATTGTTATTTGCCTCGCAAGCATAAACAGCAGGAGTTAATGTGGTAGTTGATACTCCTGGAGTTTTAATTTCTATTCTATAATTCCAACTATTCATAAATGCTGTTCCTGCCGGAGAAGTTGGTGGAGTAGTGTTAAAATTCATATCTTGTTGCTTACGAAGTTGTTGTTCGTAGCTCAGTGAGTTCAAAAATGCCACATATTGAGCACACGTAATTTCATATTTCATACAATAAAAACGACTGTAACCAAAAGGATAAGTACTTGGTAATGTTACCGAAGATCCTAATTGCTGTTGATTACCATATTGAGCTTTTGTTAAACTAGTAGTTGCTGCTGTAATTTGAACAGGTTGATTAGTAGCATCACCAAACACTTGATAACTATTATATCCTCCGTCACCGATGTAAAATTGACCTTCTGGTACATTCACCATTTCCATACCAAACACCCCAATATTATCTCCGCCAACTGGGCTAGCTAAAGTTAATGTTATGGTTTCTTGAGTAATATTTCCAATTCCAGATGCCGATCTTCTAATAAAAACTCCAGCATTATCTGAAACAGTATCTACCTGAAGTATTGAACCAGTCACAGACTGACCAGTTGGTGATAATTGAGCATGCAACCAAGGGCTAATAGCTCCACTAACGCAAGATTGTCTTTTAACAAAAATCCAAACTGCATCCCAATTTGATGGACCAGTGGTAACATACCAACTGTTGTCCCATTTAATAGTAAATGTTACAGTGCTTCCACTAATTGTTGGAGTACCAACTACCAAATTATTTGCTTGACTTTGAAAGCTTAAAGCCAAGAATAGAAATGTAACTAATAATAATTTTTTTATTTTTGAGGGATTTTAAAGAGTTTAATATAATTCATATTACTGCATATCTCCAGCAGTAACTATAATACCACCACCAATATTTACAATAGTAGCTATAGCATAATTACCTGCTGTTGCAGTATAATTGTTTCTGTTTTTTAATTGAACACCTGAACCAGCTGCAAAATTTATTTTGTTTGCATCTACACTCTTTTGAAGTACCATACAGTTAAAACCTACTGGCAAATCACTGCTAAACGTAATTGTAATTTGACTCGTTGGATTACAAATCAAAACTTTACCTTTATAATCATTGGCGTTAGCATTACTAATTGTAAAGTTTGCTGTAATTTCAGAACTTATTGAGGCGTTTGCCGTAACAGCTCCAGCATTTATATCTGCTGCAGTAATAGTACCCGTAAATGTTTTATTACCAGCAATGGTTTGTGCAGTTGTTATATCAACAAAGTTTTGAGTTGTTGAACCTGTACCACCATTAGCAATCGCAACTATACCAGTAACGTTAGCAGCCGTTCCGCTAACATTTCCTGTTACGTTTCCTGTAACATTTCCTGTTAGGTTACCAGTAACATTTCCTGCTAATGGTCCTGCAAATCCAGTTGCAGTAATTGCTCCTGCCGCTAAGTTTCCTGTTCCATCTCTCAATACTATTGTATTTGGCGTATTTAATGCAGTGGCTGTTGTAGCGGTGTTGCTTACTTTTCCAGCTGTTGCAATGGTAGCTAATTTAGTATCTGCAATAGCTGCAGTTGCTGAAATATCAGCATCAACAATATCTCCATCTAATATTTTCGCGCTTGTAACTGCATTGGCAGCTATAGTTGGTAACGCAGCGGTTCCTGTTAAATCTCCTGCTAATTGAACTTTACCTTTTACAGTAGTAGAAGCATCTGGGGTTGTTGCTGAAGATACAGTAGTATCTACATAATCTTTTACTGCTTTTACTGAAGGATATTTTGTATTTGATGTTCCATCTGTAGTCACACTGGTTGACTTATTAGACAGGTTTTCTTTAGTTGCTTCGGCTGCAGTAGCACGAGTTACTTCAGTTGCTAAGTTAGTAGTCAAAGTACTTTCGGCTGCAGTAGCTCTAATTAATTCTTGTAATAAGTTATTAGTTAAAGTATTATCAATTGCTGTTGCTCTAGTTACTTCAGCTGATAAATTAAATGTTAAAGAGTTATCGCCAGCTATTCTTGCAGCAATTTCAGCATTTAGATTGGTAGTTAAATTCGCATCTGCAGCATCAACATAAGATTTAATTGCTCTAACTGATGGGTATTTTGTGTTTGAAGCAGCATCCGTATTTACATTTAAAGATTTGTTTGCTAAATCTTCTTTTAATAAATCGGCGTTAGTTCTATTGGTAATTTCTGTAAATAAGTTATTCGTCAAAACCAAATCTGCTGCAGCTCTAATGGTTGCTTCGTTTGATAAACCTGTTCCACCTGAATTAACTCCAGCATCTACATAATCTTTTATTGCTTTTACTGTTGGATATTTGGTATTAGAAGCCCCATCAGCAGTAACGTTTGTAGATTTATTTACTAAATCCTCTTTTAGGTTTAAAGATGCATTTACAACTGTTGTTCCTGCATCTACAAAATCTTTTACCGCTTTTACTGAAGGGTATTTCGTATTTGAAGTTCCGTCAGTGGCAACGCTAATCGATTTATTAGACAAATCTTCTTTTAGGTTTAATGCCGCTTGAGTTGCTATACTTATTGGTTTATTGATATCACGAGTATTGTCTACGTTTTCTAATCCCAAGTTGGTTTTTGCTCCAAGTACTGTTGTTGCACCAGTTCCTCCATTACGTATTTGAACTACACCAGTAACATTCTCAGCGCTATTTGCTGCAAAGGCATACGGTACTGAGGTGAACAATTGGTTACTAATTTCTGTGAAGTTCGTACAAAGTGCGAACTTATCTAATCCTACTTTCAATCTTTTTGAAGGTAAGCTCCAATTAACATTAGCAAATGAGGTAGCATAACCTCCAGTTTGGATTCCAGTTCCAATTACGGTGTTAACCATACCATATTCATCGGTGGTAATCGTAATTTTCTCTTGGTATTCTGTTAAAGAAGCACTGTCAATGATTGTAAATTGTAGACAAATGTTCTTATTTGCCAATGGTGAATTGGTATTGTTATAACCTGGTATTACTTCTCCATTTGGATTATAAATAATAGCCTGATAGCTAATGCCAGTAGATTGAGCATAAAATGCTGTTGAAACGAATAATAATAAAAGTAATGTTATCTTTTTCATGTTGCTAATTATTTATTGATATTGAAGTGAATACCAAATTGTATTTGTGAATTATTGAATATAACTTTTTCTTGAGTACTGTTGGCTGTGTTTAATCCATTACCAAAACCATAACCGATGCTTAAATAACCTGAATCATTTAACTTATAGTTGGCACTTGCGCCACCGAAATATGAAAAATAAAGTCCAGAAAATTCTTTTTGATCTGTTAAATCCAAAATCTCACCATTAAGATTTTGCTTTCCATAAATCATTTTCGATAGGTTCAATCCAGCTCTAACACCCAATTTGAATCTTTTAGTGATTTTATGAACATAATTTAAGGAACTTTGAGCTCCAGCATATTTGGTATTCCAGCTGTAAGAATTCGCTGGGGTACCTGCTAATGCATTGTAATCGTTTAGAGTTATTGCTCCTGAGTAAGACAAGGCATCACTATTTAATGAAAAATCATATCCTATTTCATAGAAAGACCCTGTTCCCGCTTGAAGTGGCGTAGCCATGGGCTCTGCTTGACTAGTAAAATTATATTTGGTGATATTGGTTCCCGTTAAGAAATAAACTTCTTGTGAATAAGAATTGGTTAAAGCCAAAAGAACAACTAATAATAGGTAGAATTTTCTCATTTTGTTTTTAATAAATTAGTAGAATAATTGTAATTTTTTGCAGTTAGCTTAACGAAATATTGTCCCTCTGCTAAAAAGAGTTCGTTAATAGTTAATAGTGTATCAATAGCCAGCTTCTCCTCAGAGGCAACTAAACGACCCATAACATCATATAAAGAGAATTTAATTGGGCCGGTAACTAATGACGAAAACTCAAAATTGATTTGATCAATAAATGGATTTGGATAAGTAGTCGTAACCACTGTTATGATAGGAGCCTTTACAGTTTTCATTAAATGACTTTGCTGAAAACCTTGACCAACCGTTACGTCAGTTCCTCTGTAATTTCCAATAACACTTTGCTGTCCAATGGTTTGAGAAACTTTCAAACCACCAACTGTAGTAGAAGTTCCTTGTGAAGACAACATCTGATGGTGTAAAGTTTGGGAAAACCCTGTGAATGTAACTAATAAAAATAAAATTATTTTCAAAGCAAGTTAATTTTATGTGAATAATTCACAAATATAAAAATTAATATTAAAAAACTAAATTATTAATTAAAAATTTTTAAAAACTTATTACCATGCATCAGAAAATAACACTAAAACCCTTTATTTATTAGAGAATAAAATAAAATTCTAGAAGAACAATGCTTATTTTGTATTCTATTTATAATACTTTTTATATTTAGGATACGAAACCAATCCTATTATAGTAATTGCTAATAAAGATTGCCAAATCCAATCTAGTGAAGTTGCCTCGCCACTAGCATAAGAATGCAATCCTACCAGGTGGAAATTTACCCCATAATAAGTAAATAATATCGAGACAAAGGCAAACATGCTCATCAAATTGAAAACCCATTTTCCTCTAAACAAAGGAACAAAACGAGAGTGAATTACAAATGCATAAATCATTATACTAATTAAGGCCCAAGTTTCTTTTGGATCCCAACCCCAATATCGACCCCAACTCTCATTCGCCCACTGACCGCCAAGGAAATTTCCGATGGTTAACATCACCAACCCAATGGTTAGAGCCATTTCATTAATATAAGTGATCTCTTTTATATTCAATGCCATGACTTCTTTATTCTTATCATTAGTAAAGAAAATAAGCAATAAAGAAACAAATCCTAAAATCATTCCTAATGCAAAAGGCCCGTAACTAGCAACAATAACTGCCACGTGAATCATTAACCAATAGGAATTTAATACCGGCTGTAAATTGGCAATTTCTGGATCAATCCAATTCATATAGGCCGCCATCAAAATCATAGAGGTAACAAATGCAGAAGAAGCCACCGTTAATTTAGATTTTCTGTCGAATGCCAACCCGAAAAACATGGTTGCCCAAGCTACGTATATTATAGATTCATAAGCATTACTCCATGGTGCATGACCCGAAATATACCATCTTGCTATTAATCCCAATGTGTGCAAACCAAATAAAATGGCAATAACAACATGCATAACATTCACAGAAATGCTATTGAACTTATTGTCTTTAAATATTCTCAAAATGGTAAATAGCAACATTAAAAACCCTGCTGTCATGTATAAATAAAATAACTTTTTGAAAATGTCATATTTGTTATATAAGATTTCAGCGGTAATTTTATCTTCTGAAGGCATCACTTGCATCCCAAATTTACTTTGGTATTTTTTAATCCCATTTAAGTAAAAATCTACGTCTTTATAATTATTGTTTAATGCCGCATTTTGTAAAGAATTGAGATACAATGGCACTATTTGTGACGCAAAAATTGAATCCATTCCTTTCAAACCTGCGTGACTTAACTCTAAATGAGAAACCCATTTGTTATTTTCATCTTTTGGAATGGGGAAAATTCTTAGAATACTTCCCGAAGTAGCCTGGTTTAATAAATTGACTTTTTTATCGGTTTCAACGAAATCTTTTTCAAAATTATTTGGATTGGCCGATTTATAGGCTTCATCTAAATAAGGGGATAATTTATAATTTCCAGTTTTATCAAAGAAAGCAATAAATGGCGCATATTGAGCCGATTTTTCAATTCCAATAATTTTTCTTATACTGTCATTCCCAGATTTTATATAGATCAGCGGGATTTCATACCAAGCCGTTGGAAATTGTGTCATTGATAAAAACACTTGATCAGAATTCATTCCGTTGTAGGTGTCTTTATGACTCACTTTTCGCAACAATTCAGACGAGAAGGTATTTAAAGGTTTCATTCTACCGCCAGCATCTTGAATTACCAATCGACCAAATTTAGCCGCATGCGCTTCAGCTACTTTAAACTTTAATAGTAAAGAATCTATTTGTTTTACTGATAAGGGCTCATCTTTGTGTTGTGAGTACGAATTGAAACTCAAAAGCAACAGAAGTATCGTAACCAATTTTGATTTCTTGGATTTTACTACTTCCAACTTTCTTTTTATATCAGCAAAACGGGAATGTTTGGTAAATAAAATTGCCATCATCCCAAAAAACAACATAAAATAACCAATATAGGTAATCAAAGTTCCCCAATAATCGTGATTAACAGAAAGAATAGTTCCTTTTTCATCTGGATCAAATGAAGATTGGAAAAAACGATAACCTTGGTGATCTAAAATATGATTCATATAAATTTTTGCATCAAATTTAGATTTTCCATCTAAAACAGTTACATCACTTTCAAAAGCAGAATAACTTTTCTCAGTTCCAGGGTATTTAAGTGCTTTAAAATCGTTTAACTTGATATTAAATGGCAAGACATAGGCTTTGCTGCCAAAGAAAAATGTATAATCTAAATTTCCAATTTTTACCACCTTAGACTCCCCTACCGAACCTTTTGTACCCAATAATGTAACTTCTTTGTTTTGACCTCCGACTTTCAAATTTAACACTAAAGCATCTTCATGTGTTTTTGCTTTATAATCATTTTTGGCAACATAGGAAATGGCCCCTTTAATCGCGGGATCGGGAAAAACAAATTGCGTTCCGCCCACATTATATAAAGAACGCATCATTAAGGGCTGAACAGAATCTTTTGCTACTCTTCCTTTAAATTGGTCGGCCATTCGCATAAATTGCCCTTCAAATGGAGTTTGAATGGTTGATGAAACTTCATTTATAGTAATATTAGTAGCTCCTTTTACAAATTTATTTAATGAGAAAAGCATGTTGTGAATATTCTGAACCTCCCCTTCTTTCAAATAGTGTTCGTGTCGAGTTCCATCACCAGATTCTACCATTTTAAAATACAATACGCCGTTTGGATCAGGTTTTATAGTTTTGGTGGCACCCAATAAATAATCTTTACAGGAAATCTCAAATTGAGTATCTCCAAAATTATTTGAAATGCTAAAATTATTATTGGCAACTGGCGATAACAACAAAGATTTTTCAAAAACGCGTCTTCTCATTTGACCCTGATAATCTCCATCCACAAAAACAGTCAGAAACATTTTATCAGAATAAAATTGATTTTCCGAAGCACCTTCACGAATTGGCATGACTCCTTCATAACTTATATAGCGAGTTATAAAAGCACCTGAAAGAATGAAAACAAAAGAAATATGAAGTAATAAAGTAGCCCATTTTTCTTTTCTTAAAAGCTGGTATCTTTTTATGTTTCCAGCAAAATTAATTAGAAAAATACCCATAATTGCTTCGAACCACCAGGCATTGTAAATCCAAATTCTTGCAGTATCTGTGTTGTATTTACTTTCAATAAAAGTTCCGCAAATCATTGCTATTGCATATGACAAAAATAAAAACGCCATTAATCGCGTAGAAAACAATAAAGAAAGTATTTTTTTATCCATTGTAGAGATGGTTTTATTTCAAAAGTGGTACAAAAGTAATTCAATTTTGTTAAATTCTTAGTTTTGAACTCTTATTTAAGTATTTTTTAAGTGATGTTTTTTAAATTCTTAAATAGGATGTAGTTTAAAAAAAATCAATAATTTAGCAAAATGGTAAAAATAGGTATAATTGGATCTGGAAATGTGGCTCAACATTTAATTGTAGCTATCCAGAATTCTATTTCCGAAGGAGCTCAAATTGAAATTACAACCGTATTTTCAAGACAAAAAACAGCTCTAACCAACCTATTGGATTCTTCTATTATCTGTTCCGAATGGAACCAATTAAAAGAAGCTGACATCTATCTAATTGCAGTTTCAGATCATGCGATTGCTGAAGTTTCAGAGAAAATACCATTTAAAAACAAATTGGTAGCTCATACCTCCGGTGCCGTTGCATTAGATGCTATTAATGCCAAAAATAGAAATGGCGTTTTTTATCCCTTACAAACCTTTACAAAAAATGTAGCTGTCCACTTTAAATCCATTCCCATTTGCTTAGAAAGTGAAAAAGATGCTGATATAGAACTATTAAAAAAAGTTGCAAATTCAATTTCCGATTCGGTTTATGAAATCAGTTCTGATCAACGAAAAGCGTTGCATGTAGCAGCAGTTTTTGTAAATAATTTTACCAATCAACTTTACAAAATAGGAAATGACATTTGTAAAGAAAATAATATTCCATTTGAAATACTGTTGCCTTTAATCAAGGAAACTTCAAAAAAAATTAAACAATTATCACCCGAAGACGCTCAAACAGGGCCTGCAAAAAGGAATGATGAAGAAACTATAAACTCACATTTGGCGTTCTTATCTGATGAAAATCAAAAAAATATTTATAAAATACTAACCCAATCTATTCAAAATAATGGCAAAAAGTTATAAGGAAATAATGAATGATATTACCACATTCGTTTTCGATGTAGATGGCGTACTAACCGATGGCTCCGTGAACATATCCCCAACGGGTGAAATGCTTCGTAAAATGAATATTCGAGATGGTTATGCCATGAAAGCTGCGATTGAAAGTGGCTATAACGTGTGTATTATTTCTGGCGGAAGCAATGAAGGCGTTCGCATTCGGTTGAAAAATCTTGGAATTACTGACATTCATTTGGGTTCCCCTGACAAAGTAGAAACTTTCAAAGAATATTGTGAATTGTATTCAATTTCTGCAGAAAAAGTGCTTTACATGGGGGACGATATTCCCGATTTTCATGTGATGCAATTGGTTGGATTACCAACTTGCCCTCAGGATGCTGCACCTGAAATAAAGTCAATTTCCAATTATATTTCTCATGTAAATGGAGGAAAAGGTGCTGTACGCGATGTAATTGAACAAGTGATGAAAGTTCAAGGAAAATGGCATCTTTATTATAACGGAAAGCACGATTAAAACCGATCAATTTCAATGACAAACTACTTAAAATTAATACGTTACCGCCATTTATTAGTACTTGCTTTCCTGCAATTAATCTTTAGATTCGGTTTTTTAAAGCTACAGAATATTCCCTTGTCTCTTGGCGATTGGCAATACCTTTTACTAGTACTTTCAACTGTATGTTTAGCAGCTGGAGGAGCAATAGTAAATGCTATTTTTCAACAAGATTCAGATTCAGAAAACCAACCTGAATTTCAAGTAATAGGTAAATATATATCTGAAAATACCGCTTATAATTTATATGCAGGGTTTACCTTTATTGGTGTTTCCATCGGTTTTTATTTATCAAATGTGATTCAAAAACCCAATTTTGCAATTCTATTTATTCTAATTGCTTCAACACTCTATTTTTATGCGTCAAGTATGAAAAATAGTATTTTGGTTGGAAATATAATTATCGCATTTGTAAATTCAATTTACCTATTAATAATTGGTCTCTTTGATTTATTACCATCAACCTTTGAAGGAAATCAAACCGTTATGGGAATTCATTTTAGCATTTTAATTGATTATGCCATTTTTACATTTATCATCTGTTTTTTAATTGAACTAGTTTCTGATATAAAAAATACTAACGGAGACAAAAGCCAAGGATTAAGCACTTTAGCCATTGTAATTGGTACTTCAAAAGCTAAAAAAGTAGCTTTAGTAATAAGTTTAATTCCAATATTTTGTGTACTTTATTATCTTAAAGTTTACCTATTTGATGCAAAATTGTTATACAGTTTTATCTACGGATTGATATTCATTGTAATGCCGTTAATCTATTTCTCGATTAAAATACTCAAGGCAAATGACCCAAAAGAGATTCGCCATTTGTATCTCATTTTGAATTGGATTTTAGTCTTAGGTTACTTATCAATACTAGTAATTATTTTAAATATTCGATACAATGCTTAAAGAAAGTCTAAAAAATTATAAGTTGATTTTAGCCTCTGGATCTCCAAGAAGACAACAATTTTTCAAAGATTTAGATTTAGATTTCGAAATACGATTAAAAGAAATCGAAGAAATTTATCCTGACCACTTAAAAGCACATGAAATCACCGACTATTTAGCCTTGCTTAAAGCAAATGCTTTTGAAGGAGAATTAAATGAAAATGAAATTTTAGTAACGAGCGACACCATCGTTTGGCACAATAATAAAGCCTTAGGGAAGCCAAAAGATTATGATGATGCCTTTCAAATATTAAAAATGCTATCCAATGAAACACATGAAGTAATTACCTCTGTATGCTTTAAGACATCAAAAAATAGCACGGTTTTTCATGAAATAACTAAAGTTACTTTTTCCACTTTAAGTGACGAAAGCATTCACTATTATTTGAAAAATTACCAACCATTTGACAAAGCGGGAGCCTATGGAATTCAGGAATGGATTGGTTTTATTGGCGTTTCAAAAATTGAGGGTTCCTATGCAAATGTAATGGGAATGCCTACCGATAAAGTATTTAATTATTTACTTAACCTAAATAATAAATAGTAATAAACTACTTGGGTATTTCTATCAAGTATTTTTTTCTAGTTTTATTATCCAATTTGGTATCTCTTAACCAAGGATTATACAATTTCAAAATTTTATAATTTACGCCTTGACGGATTGCGAAATCAGCTAGGCTAGTCACAGAACTGTCAATTTCTATTTTACGAGTTGGATATAATTCATATAAATCCTGTTTAGGAATTTCAAATCCAAATTTCTCTGGCGCCTTCATAATTTCTTTTAAAGCTAAAATTCGAAATACATATCTTGAAGTTTCTTCATTCAATAACAAATCATAATAATTGGAAACTTTTTGAAGGTCAATTTGCTTATTCACTCCTGTAATTCCACCGTTGTAAGAAGCGGCTGCTAGAGTCCAAGAACCAAATTTCTCCTTCGCAGCCAATAAAAATTTACAAGCAGCTTCAGTTGATTTTTCTAGATGATATCTTTCATCCACACATTCATTAACCTCCATCCCTATTTCCTTGGCTGTAGCAGGCATAAATTGCCAAACCCCTTTGGCTCCAGATGGAGAAACCGCATTAATGAGTGAGCTTTCAATTACTGCTAAATATTTAAAATCATTGGGGACACCATTTTTTTCTAATATCGGTTCAATGATTTTAAATGCTCTATTTGCTCTTTTTATTATCAATATTGTCGATGCATGTAGGTTGGCATTTACCAACAATTCTCTGTCAAAACGCTCTCTAACATCGGGTATTTCCATAGGCATCCTTTCATTTGCAAAATCAACCTCGGTAGGAAAATAATAAGAAGTACCTTCATGGGTAATTTTGTTTTTATCTTCATTTGATAAAGCAAAAATAAATAGGCCACTTAGTGAAACTATGGCGATTAGTGCTACTCCTTTATTTAACCAATTCATTTTCATATTATTTAATTTTTAGTTTAAACCAATTTAACATGCATTAGCCAATGATAATTTTAGGTAAATTAACATTGATCCATTTATATTTACTTAGTATCATAATATGAGTACCCCCTTTTACAACGATACAATTATTTATATTTTTTATCGGAAAAACCTCATCTGCATCACCATGAACATGAATTACATTTTTATCCGCTTTTAATCTATCCCATAAAATTATCTTCTCTATAGACCAATTAAGATAAGTTATATCACGCACAGAAAGAAACTTCTGATACAATTTTAAACGCTGTTTAACCTTATCACCAAAGGTGAATTTAGCTAAATTATCAATCTGGGCGATTAAACTTGTTGGAATTAATTTATAGGCCTTAGTTGATTTAGCCAATTTAAAAGTTGTCGGGAATTCCTGATTACTCTTTACGCTGGAAATGATAATAATTTTTTTAGGATTTAAAAATGGAGCCATTTCTTGAACTAAAATTCCTCCAAAAGAAACGCCAACCAAAACGGGATTTTTATGTTTTATTTTCTTGGAAATTCGTTGTGCATATTCCTTCAAACTTTCTTTTTCAAAAGGAATTTCCCATTCCATAAAATAAGTATCAAACTGATCCTTAGGAAGAGCTATTCTTTCAAATATTGAAGCATTTGCAGCTAAACCTGGCATAAAATAAACCGAGATTTTTTCCATTGAGAATGTTTTAATGATATAATAAAGAATTAAAAGAAAATTATCACGAAATTTGCATAAAATTATATCTTTTAATTTAATAAAGATTCTTTTGCCAATAATAAATTTTACAAAGTTATGAGCACTCAATTATTTAAAGCTTCTGAACGTGGAACTGCTAATTTTGGTTGGTTAAATGCCAATTATTCTTTTTCTTTTGCTAATTATTATAACCCTCAAAGAATTCAATTTGGAATGCTCCGAGTTTTAAACGATGATATCATTGCACCGGCAATGGGTTTTGGAATGCATCCTCACGAAAATATGGAAATTATTACTATTCCGTTGGAAGGCGCTTTAAAGCACATTGACAGCATGGGAAATGAAGGTACAATTACTTATGGCGAAGTGCAGGTAATGAGCGCTGGAACAGGAGTACAACATTCAGAAGTTAACGCAAGTACCACTGAATATTTGAAATTATTACAAATTTGGATTTTCCCAGATACTGAAAATGTTGCTCCCAGATACGACCAAAAAGCATTTGATTTAGAAAAAAACACCAATTCTTTTGTAAACATCGTATCTCCAAAAGACTCCAATGATGGAAATGCACTTTGGGTTCACCAAAAAACATTTTTTAATATGGGGATATTTGAAATGGGCAAAACTTCTTATAGAAATAACTTTACTGATAATAGCGTATATTTGTTTCTCATTGAAGGTAAAATACTGATAGACAATCAAATATTATCTTCAAAAGATGCTATTGGAATTTCAAATTTAAATGAAATTGATATTGAAATTTTAGAAAAGGCAACGATTCTAATTATCGAAATCCCGACCAAATAATTAAATGGGCTTAAACAAAATATGGAAATTAAAGACAATACGTTTTCAAGACAATTTGAAACTATTTTAGACGGTAAATTGATTTCCTTAGAATATTCTTTCCAAGAGAAAAAGATATTTCTAACTAAAATTCACACTCCCGAACATTTTGATAATGATGAGTTTATAAATGATTTCCTAAAAAATATTATGGAAATTGCTTACGAAAGAAAACTTAAAGTAGTTCCAATATTACCAAAAATAGCAACATTTTTTAGAAAAAATTCTATTTATAAAGACTTGTTACCTCCGGGAATTAAGTTGTAATTGAAGCGTTCATAAACTCCATTCTAACGCTACCATCTTCATCTATTTTGGTTAGATTTATAGGATGTAATGTATTCACTAATTCCGGATTCCAAGGCGTTTTTACCTTTACATAGTTTTCTGTAAATCCGTGAATGTATCCTTCTTTATTTTCACTTTCAAACAATACAATTCGATCCGATCCTAGTTGGCTTTCATAAAAAGCTCGGCGTTTTTTAACTGATAATCCACGTAACATCTTACTTCTTTTCGCACGAACAGTTGCAGGAACAACACCTGGCATAGTTGCCGCTTCGGTATTGTCACGCTCTGAATAGGTAAATACGTGCAAATAGGAAATGTCTAAATCATTTAAAAAATGATAAGTTTCCAAAAAATGTTCGTCGGTTTCACCAGGGAATCCAACAATAACATCCACACCAATACAAGCGTGAGGCATCACTTCTCGAATTTTATTTACGCGCTCGGTATAAACTTCTCTCAAGTATCGACGCTTCATTAATTTCAAAATTTCATTACTCCCCGATTGCAATGGAATATGAAAATGCGGAACAAAAGTGCGACTCTTAGAAACAAATTCAATTGTTTCATTTTTCAATAAATTAGGTTCAATCGACGAAATTCGCAATCGCTCAATTCCATCTACTTTATCCAATTCTTGAACCAATTCCAAAAAGGTATGCTCGTGTTTTTTATTCCCGAACTCTCCTTTTCCATAATCACCAATATTAACCCCAGTCAAAACAATTTCCTTGATGTTTTGCTCCGATATTTCCTTAGCATTTTTTAACACATTTTCCAAGGCATCACTTCTAGAAATACCGCGTGCTAAAGGAATTGTACAATACGTACATTTATAATCACAACCGTCTTGCACCTTTAAAAACGCCCGAGTTCTATCTCCAATCGAGTAACTTCCAACGTAAAAATCGGCTTCAGAAATCTCACAAGAATGAACCTCGCCCATGTCATTTTTGGACAAATCATTAATGTAATCGGTGATTTTAAACTTTTCTGTAGCCCCTAAAACCAAATCCACACCATCTACATTTGCCAATTCTTCGGGCTTCAATTGTGCATAACAACCCACCGCCGCAACAAAAGCTTTGTCATTCAATTTCATCGCTTTTCGTACCACCTGCTTGAATTGCTTGTCGGCATTTTCCGTCACCGAACACGTATTTATCACATAAATATCCGCAACTTCTTCAAAATCGACACGGTCAAAACCCTCCTCCGTGAAATTTCTAGCAATTGTAGAAGTTTCCGAAAAATTGAGTTTGCAACCCAAGGTGTAAAAAGCAACTTTTTTTCTATCTGTCATAAGTATATTTAAATATAACTATTCATTTCTCCACTTTTTCGATAGTTCAAAAACGTGTTCTAAAATAGCTTTATCTTGATCGGTAAATTCAACTTGTCTTCTGATCATCGCTTTTTTTGCAACCTCAAAGGCTTTGTGGGTTTGATAAGTTACAAATCCTGATGCGCCGCCCCAAGAAAAACTAGGAACAAAATTTCTAGGAAAACCACTACCAAAAATATTGGCGCTAACGCCCACAACCGTTCCTGTATTAAACATCGTATTTATTCCACATTTACTGTGATCTCCCATCATCAATCCGCAAAATTGCAATCCTGTTTTAGCGAAACTCTCGGTTTCAAAACTCCACAATTTAACCTCTTCATAATTATTTTTCATATTGGAATTATTAGAATCGGCTCCAATATTACACCATTCTCCCAAAACTGAATTTCCTAAAAACCCATCATGCCCTTTGTTTGAATATCCAAATAAAACCGAATTATTGATTTCACCACCTATTCTGCAATGCGGACCAACAGTAGTTGCACCATACACTTTGGTAGCTAATTTAACTTGCGCTTCGTCGCACAATGCAAATGGACCACGAATTACAGAACCTTCCATTATCTCGGCATTTTTACCAATATAAATTGGTCCCGTAGAAGCATTTAGAGTCACAAATTCCATTTTTGCACCTTCTTCAACAAAAATGTTTTCTGGTGAAATTACATTTACCGTTTTAGAAATGCGCTGAGAAGTTCTGTCCTCGGTTAAAAGTGCAAAATCCTCCCGAATTGCTGCATCATTTTTGGCAAAAATATCCCAAGTATGCTCCACTGTAAGACAATCATCGGTAAACTCAATAATTTCATACTGATCAAAATCGACTTCTTCCTGAGAATCATTAGTAAAAAAAGCAATTACCGCATTTCCTTTAAAAACCGCTTGATTGGATTTTAAATTGGATATAATCTCTACTAAATTTTCATTTGGCAAATAGGAAGCATTAATCATCACATTCTCTTCCAATTCCACCATTGGATATTTATCAGATAAATATTCTTCGGTTAATGTAGTTGTGGTTGAACCCAAATGTTTTTCCCATTTTTCCCGAATTGTTAAAATTCCGATTCTAATATCGGCAACTGGGCGAGTATAAGTAAAGGGCAATAGTGCCGTTCTAGCAGGTCCGTCAAAAAGAATATAATTCATAGAATTGGTTATTTGTTGATTTGGTTATTTGTTGATTCGATAAAGAAAAAAACCATTTAAAAACTATAAAAATCAAAGTTACAAAGATAAACAAGAAAATGGAAAAGATTTAAATATAAAAAACCCCGCAAATAGCGAGGTTTTATATAATTTGAACAGCGATAACAATTATTTACCGTGCCTAGCGTATTTAGTTTTGAATTTATCAATACGTCCTGCAGTATCAATAAGTTTAGATTTACCTGTGTAAAAAGGATGAGAAGTTCTAGAAATCTCCATTTTAACAACTGGATATTCAACACCTTCGTAAACGATTGTTTCTTTTGTTTCAGCAGTAGATTTAGTGATAAAAACGTCTTCGTTTGACATGTCTTTAAAAGCAACTAATCTGTAATTTTCTGGGTGTACACCTTTTTTCATCTTAAATCTTTTTTTATTTGTTTCAATTATAATTTGTTGTGAAGCTTTTCATTTGACGGAAAAGGTATCAACTCATTATAACTTTTTGTTGTAACTTTATTATTTTGAGTCTGCAAATTTACACTTATTTTTCAATAATCAAACCTAATACTTCTTTTTTTTTATTTATAAGGAAATTGAAAATTGTAACATCGGTAAATTGGGAATTGTTATATTTGTAAATTAATTTAAAACAATAGTATTATGGAAAAGAAAGTTTCACCTTCAAAATCAGCATTACAATACGGTGCTTTATTCGGAGTTTTAATGATTTTAGAATTTGTAATTGTTTACGTTATGGATGTAGATCCTATTACAAATCCTACAACAGGAATTATTATTAATACGCTTAATTACCTTGTGTTTCCTGTAAGTATAATTTCAATTGGCTGCCTAAATTACAAGAAAAACCTAAATAATGGTTTTATATCTTTTGGTGAATGTTTAAAAATTGGTGTTACTATTTGTTTGATAGCTGGATTAATATACGGTGTTTTTAGCGCTGTATTCAACATGATTTTTCCTGAATTTGTAGAAGAAATTATGAAAAAGACGAGACAAGTAATGTTACAACAAAATCCAAATATGACTTCTGAACAAGCAGAAATGGCAATTTCAATGACGAAAAAATTCATGAATCCTGCTATTGTAATTCCTGCAACCGTAGCAATGTTCTCTTTTATGGGTTTAATTTTTTCATTAATAATTGGAGCATTTGTAAAGAATGAAAACCCTCATAGCGCTTAATTAAATGAACTTATCCATTATTATTCCACTTCTCAACGAAGAAGAATCATTACTAGAACTCCATAATTGGATTATCTCTGTTATGAAATCTAATAATTATTCTTACGAAGTTATTTTCATAGACGATGGCAGCACCGATAAATCATGGGATATTATTGAGCAATTGTCATCTGAAAATTCGAATAGTAAAGGGATTCGTTTTTTAAGAAATTACGGAAAATCTCAGGCGCTTCATGCTGGTTTTGCAAAAGCGCAAGGTGATATCGTAATTACAATGGATGCCGATCTGCAAGACAGTCCCGAAGAAATTCCAGGTTTAATCGATCTAATTACCAATCAACAATTTGATTTGGTATCTGGTTGGAAAAAGAAAAGATACGACTCGGTATTTGCTAAAAATTTACCTTCAAAATTATTCAATTGGGCTGCAAGAAGAACCTCTGGTGTAAAACTAAATGATTTTAATTGCGGATTGAAAGCCTACAAAAATGTGGTGGTAAAAAACATTGAGGTTTCAGGTGAAATGCACCGATACATTCCCGTATTGGCCAAAAATGCTGGTTTTGGAAAAATTGGCGAAAAAGTAGTTTTGCACCAAGCGAGAAAATACGGAGAAACAAAATTCGGAATGGAACGATTTATCAATGGCTTTTTAGACCTAATTACTATTTGGTTTCTTTCCCGTTTTGGTAAAAGACCCATGCACTTATTTGGTGCTTTAGGTTCAATTATGTTTTTAATTGGATTTTTAGCTGCCGGATTTATTGGGGTTTTTAAGTTATATAAATTATATCACGGAATGCCCTATGAATTGGTAACAAATAATCCTTGGTTTTACATTTCATTAACCACCATGATTATTGGAACGCAATTATTTTTAGCCGGATTTTTAGGTGAAATTATTTTAAGAACTAAGAACAACGAGGAACGATATAAAATCTCAAAAGAATTGAGTTAAACTCATTAAAATAATGGAACTACCCACCAAAATTCAAACTGCCGTAAACGAATGGTTAACACCTATTTTCGATAAAGAAACTCACGATGAAATAAAGGAAATGATGACCTCATCACCTAAAAATTTAGAAGAGAGTTTTTATAAAAATTTAGAATTTGGAACCGGAGGAATGCGCGGAATTATGGGCGTTGGAACCAACAGAATCAATAAATACACCCTAGGGAAAAACACGCAAGGACTTTCAAATTACCTGCGAAAAGTATTTCCAAACAAAGATTTAAAAGTGGCTATTGCATTCGACTGTCGCCATAACAGCCAAACTTTAGCAAAAGTGGTTGCTGATGTTTTCTCTGCCAATGGAATAAAAGTGTATTTATTCTCCGACTTGCGTCCAACACCAGAATTGAGTTTTGCAGTAAAATATTTAGGTTGCCAAGCTGGAATTGTTTTAACAGCCTCCCACAATCCGCCGGAATACAACGGATACAAAGTGTATTGGGAAGATGGCGGCCAACTCGTTCCACCACAAGATGCCGAAATAATTAATGTAATTGAAGAACTGAAATACGACGAAATTAAGTTTGAGGCAAACGAAGAATTAATAGAATTCATCGATTCAGAAATTGATGCAGCATTTATAAAATCATCTATTGAAAACGCAAGTTTCAATACTCCTGCTGCTGCAAAAAGTGATTTGAACATTGTTTTTACGTCTTTACATGGAACTTCAATTATGTCGGTTCCTGAAACTTTAGCACAAGCCGGTTATACCAATGTAAATTTGGTTCCCGAACAATCTGAACCAAATGGTGATTTCCCAACGGTAAAATCTCCAAATCCTGAAGAGCCTGAAGCTTTGAAAATGGCGTTGGAATTAGCCGATAAAATTCAAGCTGATATTGTCATTGGAACGGATCCAGACTGCGATAGATTGGGAGTTGCTGTAAGAAACAATGAAGGTGAAATGATACTTTTAAACGGAAATCAAACGATGGTTTTGATGACGGGATTTTTATTAGAAAAATGGCAAAAAGCTGGAAAAATCACTGGAAATCAATTTGTCGGAACTACAATTGTATCCACTCCAATGATGATGGAATTAGCGTCAGCTTACGACGTAGAATGCAAAGTGGGATTAACCGGCTTTAAGTGGATTGCAAAAATGATTAATGATTTTCCAGACCTAGAATTCATCGGGGGTGGTGAAGAAAGTTTTGGTTTTATGGTTGGAGATGCTGTTCGCGATAAAGATGCGGTGGCTTCTTCCCTACTTATCTGCGAAATTGCAGCTATCGCTAAAGCAAATGGAAGTTCGGTATATCAAGAGTTATTAAATTTATACGTAGATTTCGGATTTTATAAAGAATTTTTAGTTTCAATTACTAAAAAAGGAATTGAAGGTTTAGAAGAAATTAAACAAATGATGGTTGACATGCGAACCAATCCACTGAAGGAAATTAATGGTGAGCGCATTATCATGATGGAAGATTATCAAACTTCAATTGCTACTAATTTATTGACTGGAGAAAAAGAAACCATGTCCATTCCAAAATCAGATGTATTGATTTATTATACTGATGAAGGTTCTAAAATTGCTGCTAGACCGAGTGGTACAGAACCAAAAATTAAATTTTATGTAAGTGTCAATACCACTTTGGATTCAGTTGATGATTTTAAGGAAGTAAACGCACAATTAGACACTAAAATCATAAGAATTTTAGAGGATTTAAAGATTGATTAATGAGTAACTTTAAAAAAATATTTCCCTTTGTACTTCCCTATAAAAAGTACGCTTATTTGAACATTTTTTTTAATGTTTTGTACGCACTTTTTGGAACACTTTCTTTCATATCATTAATGCCAATGATGGATGTATTGTTTGGTCAAGCAAAGCAAAATTATGTTGAGCCAACCTATACGGGAATTTGGGAATTAAAAAAATACCTCTCTGACTATTCAAGTTATTATTTAACCAATATGACTGATACCTATGGAATTGGGTATACATTAGGAGTTTTGGTAGCAGGAATTATCACCATATTTTTATTAAAAAATCTATCCGATTATTTGGCCTTATTTTTTATCACTTTTCTAAGAAATGGTATTTTGAAAGACATCCGAAATGCCATGTACAAGAAAACACTTGATTTGCCATTGGCCTTCTTCTCAGAAAAAAGAAAAGGAGATACCATTTCAAGAATTGCCGGAGATGTCAATGAAGTGCAGAGTTCTTTTTTATCGATTTTAGAACTAATTGTAAAAGAGCCACTAACTATTCTATTTACCATAATTGCCATGTTTACAATTAGTGTGAAACTGACTATTTTTGTGTTTATTTTTATTCCAATATCGGGAACGGTGATTTCATTTATTGGAAAAAAATTAAAGAAACAATCTACAAAAGCGCAAGAAGAACAAGGGATATTTCTATCTATCATTGAAGAAACCCTTGGCGGATTGAAAGTGGTAAAAGGTTACAATTCAGAAAAATACTTCAGTAAAATTTTTCAAAATTCAACAGATAAATTTTTTGGTTTGTCTAATACCATTGGTAATCGCCAAAATCTAGCCTCTCCCTTGAGTGAATTCATGGGAATTATGGTAATTGCCGTATTATTGTGGTTTGGTGGACATATGGTTTTAATTGAGCATACTTTAAATGGAGCGGCTTTTATAACTTATATGGGATTGGCTTATAACATCTTAACGCCTGCGAAATCAATATCAAAAGCTTCTTATAATATCAAAAGGGGAAATGCAGCTGCGGAACGAATTTTAGAAATATTAGAACAAGAAAATCCTATTGTAAATAGAGTAAATGCAATAGAAAAAGATACTTTTGAATCTGAAATAAGCATCAAAAATATTAATTTTAAATACGAAGACGATTACGTCTTAAAAGACTTTTCATTGGATGTAAAGAAAGGGCAAACTGTTGCTTTAGTCGGTCAATCGGGAAGTGGAAAAAGTACTATTGCCAATTTACTGACTCGTTTTTATGATGTAAATGAAGGCAATATAGAAATTGATTCTGTTGCGATTAAAGACATGAATTTGCAATCTTTACGAGGCTTAATGGGATTGGTTACTCAAGACAGTATTTTATTTAATGATACCATAAAAGCGAATATTTCATTAGGAAAATTAGATGCCACCGATGACGAAATTATTGCGGCTTTAAAAATCGCAAATGCCTACGAATTTGTAAAAGATTTACCAAACGGTATTTATACCAATATTGGCGACAGCGGAAACAAACTTTCAGGAGGACAAAAACAGAGATTATCAATTGCACGTGCGGTTTTGAAAAATCCACCAATTATGATTTTGGATGAAGCAACCTCAGCTTTAGATACCGAAAGTGAAAAATTTGTTCAAGTTGCATTAGAAAATATGATGCAAAACAGAACTTCAATTGTTATTGCGCACCGACTTTCAACTATTCAAAAAGCAGACAAAATTTTGGTTTTACAAAAAGGTAAAATTGTAGAACAAGGAACACACGACGAGTTAATTGCCTTAAACGGAACTTACAACAAACTAGTTTCTATGCAAAGTTTTGAGTAAATAAACCTATTAAATTTTATAAATGTTTATCGACGACAAAAATATCAAGCTTCCTGAAGATCCAGACACTGTTGTGTGGAAGTACTTGGACTTGTCCAAATTTGTTGATTTACTGCTTTATAAAAAACTATTTCTTTCTCGTTCGGATAAATTCGAAGACCAATATGAAGGCACCTTTAGCGAGCCTACATTTGAAGAAATTCGAAAATTATCCATTAACAACCCGGCGTTTTTAGATTATTATAAATCACATCGTGAAAATGTGGTGATTAGCAGTTGGCATATTAATGAATATGAATCCTTTGCAATGTGGCAAATTTTCACTCAAAAAAGTGAAGGATTAGCCATCCAATCTACCGTTGGGAGAATTCAAGAGGCCTTACACTTGGACAAAACGTATGAACAACACATTGGCGAAGTAAATTATATCGATTATAAAAAAGAATACATCCCGTTTGACAATGCCTTTTTCCCCTTTTTATTTAAACGAAAGAGTTTTCAATACGAAAGAGAAATACGAATTATTACTGATGTAACTTCATTTGATTTGAAAATTGACAACGGTTTGAAAATTGATGTCGATATCAACCAATTGATTGAAAAAATTTACATCCATCCAAAATCGGAAAACTGGTATAAAAATCTAGTAATTGAACTGGTAAAGCGTTTGGGATTTGATTTTCAAATTGAAAAATCCGATCTTGAGAGTGATATTTTAATTTAGAATTTTGCAGAAATTTTAAAATTGAAAACCCTTGTAGTCATATAATTAGGGATTCCATACTGATTTTTGGTATAAACGTCACGAACCCAAGTATTGGTAATTGCATTTAAATTATTGAATAAATTAAATATCTCCAACCCAGCCGATAAATCCTTGAATTTTTTTAGCCAATGACCTGAAGGTAAATTTTTATTGTTGTCGGTAAATACTTTGAAAAATCCAACATCCGCACGACGATAATCCCGCATTTTATTTTGATATAAATAGGGATCAGCATAAGATGGAGATCCTCCAGGAAGTCCTGTGTTATATACTAAATTTAAATATAGTTTTACACTTGGAAGATTCGGCATATAATCTTGAAATAGGATTCCAAATTTTAATGTTTGATCGGTAGGCCTTGAAATAAATCCCTTATTTTCAATATTTTCTTCTGTTTTTAAATAACCAAAACTAAACCATGATTCGGTTCCAGGAACAAATTCGCCATTCAATCTAAGGTCCAAACCTTGGGCGTAAGCTACTGCATTATTATCGGCAGCATATCGAATTCGGACATTATCCAAAGTATAAGGATTTACATCATTTAAAATTTTATAGTAAGCCTCAGAAACTAATTTAAAAGGACGATTCCACATTTTAAAACTGTAGTCACTACTCAACACAAAATGTATTGATTTTTGCGCTTTTACGTTGGGAAGCACCGTCCCCGAGGAGTCTCTTAGTTCTCTATACGACGGAGGTTGAACGTATAAACCGGTTGAAAATCTAAAAACGATATCTTTTTCCCAATCGGGTTTTATTGCAAATTGGGCTCTAGGACTGAATTCCATTTGGCTTTTTCCAACTTGACTGGCACTATTTACTTTCCACTGGTGCATTCTAGCTCCTACGTTAAACCAAAAATCATGGTTACCAATCTTTGTTTTTCTGTTTAATTGTGCATATCCGGATAGCCTGTCAACTGTGGCAAAATTCAAAGCCCTTACATTTTGGAAAGGCACTAATGGACCAATATAAGGATGATAAGGTTGATCGTTAATGGGTAAATTTAAATGCGGCGGATTAATTGAAAATCCTGCAGAGTCAATCACCTCCCACTCTACTACTCGATCTCGAATGTCTTCGCGAGTGTATTTGAAGCCCCATTCTACTTGATTTTTTTTAATATCGTGAAAACCCTTAACCTCAGCATTTACAATTAAAGCGTCTAAATCGTTTCGAGCGTGATTTAATTGAGTACCAATGGCACGACTAAAAGTAACACCACCAAAAGTTTCAGAACCAATATTGGTATCTACTTCGCCTAAATAATATCCAGCAAAAATGTCAAAATATTCTTGTTCTAAGGTATGATAAGCAGAGGTGATGAATTTAAGCGTGAAGTGATCTGACGGTTTATAAGTAGTTTTAAAAGCTCCAAAAAAGGTGTCATATTTATCTTTTTCTTGCCCTTTATAATAAACTTGCAAAGCAATGGGTTCATCAATTGTTCCAAAATTAGTTTGTCTAGAAATGGGCTGATAATTGTATTTGTTTTGAGAAATGTTCCCTAAAAAACTCCATTGCCATTTTGTAGAAGCATTATAAATGATATTGGTTTGCAAATCAGCAAAGGTAGGTCTGAAATTTGTTTCTGTTTGCTGGCTGTTCACCAATAAACTATTATCTCGATAACGAATTCCTGTAATTGCGGACCATTTTTGATTTTTCGAAACGGCATCAATCGCAAAACTACCTCCTAGAAGACTCGCTTCTGCAGCAACACCAAATTTTGTCGGTCGGCGATAGGTAATGTCTAGAACAGACGATAATTTATCACCATATTTTGACTGGAAACCACCGGCAGAAAAATCAACATTTTGAACTAAATCGGTGTTGGTAAAACTTAACCCTTCTTGTTGACCAGAACGAACTAGAAACGGGCGATACACTTCCACTTCATTTACGTAAACTAAGTTTTCATCATAATTTCCGCCACGAACAGCATATTGGGTACTCAATTCGTTATTAGAATTTACGCCCGGTAATGTTTTCAAAATATTTTCTACTCCTGCGTTGGCACCCGGAATTTTTCTTATCATTTCGGGTTCAATAGTGGTGATTCCTTGGATTCTTTTTCTGTTTTTTGCGGTAACAATTACCTCGCCCATTTGCTCCGCATTATTATTCAAAGTAACATTGAATTCAAAGTCTTCGTTAGTTTTTAATTCTAATGTTGCGCTCGATTTTTTAAGAGAAATATGAGTAAATAACAGGGTGATTTTTTTATTGGCTGGAACTGTCAAAGAATAAAACCCATTGGCGTTGGTAATCGTTGATTTCGTTTGATAGGAAATATTTACATTTTCAACAGGATTATTATTTTCATCTAAAATAATTCCTTTTACCCGGGCAAATTGAGCAAAAACAAAATTTCCTATGAAGAATAAAACGAGTGAAAAAAGAAGGTTTTTGAATTTCAAGAAAATTTATTTTTTTATTTGACTTCTGAAAAATTGCGTTTCAAAGATAGCAGAATTTCCTACATTATCGGTAACAACTACTTTTAAATTGTTTGTTCCTTCCGCAACAATTCCATCCTCAAAATTGTGTACTATTTTTTTTGTTTTATAATCGTATTCGAATAAAATCCAATTCCCATTTAAATAACCGTCATATGTTTTTATTCCAGATAATGCATCGTTGATTGTAAACTCTATAGATTTTTTATCACTAATCCATTTACCTTCAATGCTTTTCGCTGTTTTAATCGTTGGAGGAACGGCATCTTTTATCAAAGAGAATTTCCCCCAATTTTTGGTATAGGTAGAAAACGTATTGTCTTTTAGTTTGGTATAATTGAAATTAATTTTTTTGTCTTCAATAGATCCAATAAACATTTTTTCTTTGTCTTCTTTGGAAGAAATAGAATCAATAACGGAAACTAAAAAATTAGAATGAACGGGAATATTTTCATTTTCTAATAATAATGAATTTTCTTTTTGTTCAAAGTTTAAATAAAAATCATCGTAGAAAGTACCTTTTGGAACATAAAATGACCAATTGCCTTTTTCAAAATTGTATTCTTTATCAGATTTTATAAAAAATTTGGTTTTTTTAACTTTTAGAGTATCCGTTGCTTCCTGATTTGAAAATTCAATTGGAATGGTAATGGTTGTTTTATTTGAATTAAAATCAGATACTTCAATTCTATAATTTAGATTCGTGCTTTGAGAAACATTCAATATTCCTTTATCTTCATATTGATTTATGATACTAAGAGGAAATGGGTTTTTCATGAATAATTTTTGAACCCTTTGACCGGTTTTCTTGTACCTTTCATAATCAATTAAAGCATTTATGTATCGCATTTGATCAAAAGCATAAGTGTCAAATTGGTATCCATAAATCGTTTTTCCATTTAAGAATGTTTCTACTTTATAAACGCCATTTCTATCCCAAGATAAATCAGACAAATCGTAGGTGTTGATACCAAAGCCAATTGGTCCTTTTGCCAGAATTTTATCACAATTATAATTTCCATCTTTTTGCAAGGACAAACTAATCATAAAAGGATTTTTTGATTTATTTACAACAGAATTTTCGTCCAAAGGATAAACAAACAAATTAGTTATAGCCGGTTTTTGGGAATCTTTAATTTCAGTGTCAAGCCCAAAAAAAATCGGGTTGATTATTTTTTCAGTTTGGGAATCACGAATTTCAAAATGCAAATGTGGACCATCAGAACCACCGGTATTTCCGGATAAAGCAACTATTTCATTTTTAGAAATCAGAATATCTGAAGGTTTTAAATACAAATCAACTTCATACGATTTCAATTTGTAGTGTTCCGTTTTTAAATACAAATCAATTTTTTGACTTAAAGAACTTAAATGCCCATAGACTGTTGTAAAACCATTAGGATGAGTAATGTAAATAGCTTTTCCATAACCAAAAGTGGAAATTTTTATTCTAGAAACATATCCTTCTGCTGCTGCACGAACGTTTAATCCTTCTTTCTTTTGTGTTTTATAATCAAATCCAGCATGAAAATGATTGGGTCTTAATTCCCCGAAATTTCCTGACAATTGAGTTGGGATTTCTAAAGGACTAGAAAAATAATCTTTTGGGTAATTATTTTGTGAAAAAACGGAGGCGGATAAAAGTAAAAATATGTGGATGTATTTCATGGTAAAGGTTTTTGCTAAATTAAAAAAAAGTTTTACATCAAAAAAAGAAAAGGAGTATAAACTACTAAATTTCAAATTATTAAAAAATAATAATCCGATTGGCAAAAAAAATTACCAAAAATAGACGATTAATTAAATAGGAATACTAACTTTGTAGATTAAGTAATGATTTAGTTTCATAATGAGTGAATTTGCAGAAATAATTAAAACTCTAGAAAGTAATATTGAAAAACTCTTTAGTAAAATAGAAACTTTAGAGAAAAACAATACTATTTTAAATAGAGAAATTAGCGATTCTGCACAGACAATTAAAAATCAATCTTCAGAGATTGAACTTTTAAAATCGCAATACAATTCAATCAAAATAGCTAATTCTTTACTTGGCAGTGAAGAAAATAAAAGAGAAACGAAGCTAAAAATAAATTCATTAATCCGTGAAATTGATTACTGTATAGCACAGTTGTCCGATTAGAAAACTATGGATGAGAAGCTTAAAATTAAATTATCAATTGCAGACAGGGTATATCCGTTAACGGTAGATATATCTCAAGAAGAAGGACTTAGAAGTGCTTCTAAAAAAATTGATATTATGATTAAGCAATTTGAAGAAAATTATGCGGTTCGAGATAAGCAAGATGTTTTGGCCATGTGTGCCTTACAGTTTGCCTCTCAATTAGAACAAAAGCAAATTGATAAGTCGGTCGATAATGTAGAAACGAACGAAAGACTTAAAAAAATAAATGAATTATTAGCGAATTATCTCGATAAATAAATACGTTCTTAACAATAACTAAGATACTGCCTACATTAGTTCCTATTTGGTAAACTCAACACTAACAATTTAGAATGAGCGAATCTTCATTACTATAGCATGTCACCTCTGCGTGAAAGCTTGAACAATGAGTTAGCTCAAAACTTGTATTTCCGAGTTTATTCAAGAAATCTAATGTGGGCTTTTTTTATATATAAATTTTACAAAACATGGACAGTACATTAATAATAATTATTTCGGGAATAGTTGGGGTTGCAGGAGGATTTATTCTTGCAAAAGTGATGGAAAAAAGCAGTGTTTCTAGTTTAGTTCAAAATGCTAAAAAAGAAGCCGCTTCAATCTTAAAAGACGCAAATTTAGAAGGAGAAAACATCAAAAAAGATAAAATTCTTCAAGCTAAAGAAAGATTTATCGAATTGAAATCGGAACACGAAGAAGTAATTCTAGGAAGAGAAAGAAAGGTAGCCGAAGTTGAGAAAAGAGTTCGTGATAAAGAATCTCAAATTTCAAATGAATTGGCCAAAGCTAAAAAAATCAATGACGATTTTGAAGCTAAAATAGTGGAATACACTTCAAAAATTGAAATTCTTGACAAGAAGCAAGTGGAAGTTGAGAAAATGCATAAAAGCCAGTTAAACCAGTTGGAAGTAATTTCAGGTTTATCAGCGGAAGAGGCAAGCAACCAGCTAATTGAAGGTTTAAAAGCAGAAGCCAAAACCAAAGCGATGGCTCAAATTCAAGACACTATTGAAGAAGCCAAACTAACTGCTCAACAAGAAGCGAAGAAAATTATCATCAACACTATCCAAAGAGTGGGTACAGAAGAAGCGGTAGAAAATTGCGTTTCTGTTTTCAATATTGAATCTGACGATGTAAAAGGAAGAATTATTGGTCGTGAAGGTCGAAATATCCGAGCTTTAGAAGCGGCAACAGGCGTAGAAATTATAGTTGATGATACTCCAGAAGCAATTATTTTATCTTGTTTTGACCCTGTTAGAAGAGAAATTGCTCGTTTGGCACTTCATAAATTAGTTACTGACGGTAGAATTCACCCAGCAAGAATTGAAGAAGTAGTTGCAAAAACGGCAAAACAAATTGATGATGAGATTATTGAAGTTGGTAAAAGAACGGTAATCGATTTAGGAATTCACGGTTTGCATCCAGAATTGATTAAAGTGGTTGGTAGAATGAAATACCGTTCTTCTTATGGTCAAAACTTATTGCAACACTCAAGAGAAGTTTCTAAGCTTTGTGGAATCATGGCGGCAGAATTAGGCTTGAATGTTAAACTAGCCAAAAGAGCTGGTTTATTACACGATATCGGAAAAGTGCCAGATGCTGAAAGCGATTTACCACACGCCTTATTAGGAATGCAATGGGCTGAGAAATATGGCGAGAAAGAAGAAGTTTGTAATGCCATTGGAGCACACCACGATGAGATTGAAATGAAGTCATTACTATCTCCAATTATCCAAGTTTGTGATGCTATTTCTGGAGCACGCCCTGGAGCAAGAAGACAAGTATTGGATTCTTACATCCAACGTTTAAAAGATTTAGAAGAAGTTGCATTTGGATTCAATGGAGTTAAAAACGCTTATGCAATCCAAGCTGGTAGAGAATTGCGTGTTATTGTAGAAAGTGAAAAAGTATCAGATGACAATGCTGCCACTTTATCATTTGAAATATCACAAAAAATTCAAACAGAAATGACCTATCCTGGTCAAGTTAAAGTAACAGTAATTAGAGAAACTAGAGCGGTTAATATTGCTAAATAGTTTTATTATTAAATAATTCAAGGGCTTATTATTTTATTAGTAAGCCTTTTTTTATTATTCAGAAATCAAAAATCTTAAATCTTAAATCTCAAATCACTTTCTCGGATGAAACGTATTCATAATTTCCGACAAATGTTTTCTATCTAAATGCACATAAATCTCTGTGGTGGTAATTGATTCATGCCCTAACATTAATTGGATCGATCGTAAATCGGCACCATTTTCTAATAAGTGTGTAGCAAAAGAATGTCGAAAGGTATGCGGACTAATGGTTTTATTTAAATCGATTTTTACAGCTAAATCTTTAATAATTGTAAATATCATTGCTCGCGTCAATTGACGTCCTCTCCTATTTAAAAACAAAGTATCTTCATGTCCTTTATGAATATTTAAATGAGATCTCACATTGTCTTTATAAATGGCAATGTATTTCTGAGTATAAGAACCAATTGGAACAAAACGTTGCTTGTTCCCTTTACCAGTTATTTTGACAAATCCTTCCTCAAAGAAAAGATCCGATATTTTTAAGGTTACCAATTCAGATACTCGCAATCCACAACCATAAAGTGTTTCAAGCATGGCCCTATTCCGCTCTCCTTCATTGGAACTTAAATCAATAGCTGCTATAAGTCGGTCAATATCAACAATTGATAAGGTATCGGGGAGTTTTCTTCCAATTCTGGGGGTCTCAATTAATTCCAAGGGATTGTCTGACCGATAATCTTCAAAAATTAAATAAGAAAAAAAACTCTTTAATCCGGAAATTATTCTAGCTTGTGACCTTGCATTCAATTGTTTTGCAATGTGGTAAACGAACTGTTGAATAGTCTCTTCGCTAATTGTAATTGGAGAAACGGAAATTGAATTCTCCTCAAGAAAAAGACAAAGCCTTTCGATATCAAAAGAATAATTGTCAATGGTATTTTTAGACATTCCTCTTTCAATTCTCAAATAACATTGATAACTTTTAATATACGTAGTCCAATTCATTAATACAAAGGAAAACTATTTTCATAAAAAAACCACGCCTGAAGCGTGGTTTTAATAATTTTAAAATCTCTTTATTAGAATTTGTAAACTAATCCTAAAGAAAGGTTAGACATATCTAATCCAATTGAAGTAGTACTTACTGCAGTTCCTCCATCAGGTGTTACAGAAACGTATCTTAAACCAGCAATATCTGCTCTTACAGCAAAATGATTGGATACGAAATAATTAACTCCATAAGCTAATTGAAGTCCCATAGCTTTGTAATCACCTCCATCAGTTCCAGAACCAAATGCTAAGCCTAATGATACGTTTGTTGAAAATTGATTCTTAGCATTAAATACATATGCAGCACCAACTTGAAAATCTGTTGATTTTACATCACCCATACTAGCTGTAGCAAATCCAGCTGATAAAGCGATAGCATCAGTTACAAAATAACCAATTGATGGAGCTAAACTAGTAGCAGAGCTTGAACCACTCGCAGATGAACTCATACTACTTACAGTAGCACTTCCCATAATATCACCTTTTGAAAAACCAAAAGATTTTGAATCTTGTGCATTAGCAAAGCTAAATGCGAATACTGCAGCAGCAGTTAAAATAATTTTTTTCATTTTTGTGTAGTTTAAAATTAATAATAGTAAAATTAGAGATATTAAGAAAATAAAATTGACTAGGTAAGAATGTAGTTATTAACAAACTTATTAACAATACTTAATTTCAATCGATGTAGTGACTTATAGTTATTAACAAATTAGTGTATTGGTTTCTGACAACTAACTATATTTTACAAATTTTAAATAGTTTTAACAATATTAAAACAATTATAATCTGTAAGATTTCCTATTTTTACTAAAAAAAATGAAAATCATAATTATCAATGGGCCAAATTTAAATCTGTTAGGAAAAAGAGAACCAGAAATATATGGCTATCAAACATTTGAAGATTACTTTTCAGTATTAGAAAATAAATACCCAAGTATAGAGTTGGACTATTTTCAAAGTAATATAGAAGGGGAGCTAATATCAAAAATTCAAGAAGTAGGTTTTACCTACGATGGTATACTTTTAAACGCAGCAGCCTACACGCACACTTCAATTGGAATTGGAGATGCCGTAAAAGCAATTTCAACACCCGTAATAGAAGTTCATATATCCAATACTTTCTCCCGGGAAACATTCCGCCATCAGTCTTTTATTTCAGCTAATGCCAAAGGGGTAATAATCGGTTTTGGATTGAATAGTTACGATTTGGCTTTGCAGTCCTTTTTGTAAACTAATTGGTTTAAATTGTAACATAGCTCCTTTTTAATCGTCGTTAACCTATAAAAAATAATCCATGAAAAAAATTACTTACTTATTATTACTAGCCTGCATTTCAAATTTTGCACAAGTTAAAGGAACCGTAACAGATGAAAAAGGAAATCCACTTCCATTTGTTACTATTTTTTCATCGAACACCTACAACGGAACTACTTCAAATGACAATGGTATTTATGAATTGAACATTAAAAAAATTGGAAAACACACTATAGTTTTTCAATATCTGGGATTCAAAACTCAAAAAATTGCCATTGATATTGAGAAATTACCCTACCAATTGAATGTAAAAATGATTGAAGAAAATTACTCTTTAAATGAAGTAGTGATCAATCAGAAAGAAAATCCAGCCAATGCCATTATTAGAAGTGCTATTTCTAGTAAAAAAGAAAACTCTGACAAAACTGGAAAATTCAAAGCCGATTTTTATTCAAGAGGTATATTTAAAGTGAAAGACCTTCCTAAGAAAATATTTGGTCAAAAAATAGATCTTGGCGAACAAATGGGTGCAAACATAGATTCTACGGGAAGTGGCATTATTTACTTGTCAGAAACGGTATCCAAAATTTCCTATGAAAAACCAAATAACTTAAAAGAGAAAATTATTGCTTCAAAAATTAGCGGGAATAATAACGGTTTTAGCTATAATACGGCAGAATCCTCACTATATGATTTTTATAACAATACAATAGATTTTAATAACAGCATGATTTCTCCTATAGCAAATAATGCTTTTAATTATTACAAATACAAACTAGAAGGCACTTTCTTCGATGAAAACAGACAACAAATTTGTAAAATTAAAGTCATTCCTAAAAGAGATAAAGAACCTGTTTTTGAAGGTTACATTTATATAGTTGACGATAGCTGGGCTATTTACGCCGTTGATTTGGATATTAAAGGTTACAGAATGAAGAATGAATTTTTAGAAGTTATGAATTTAAAACAAAACTACAGTTACAATTCTAAAAATAAAATTTGGGCAAAAAATTCTCAAAGCTTGTCCTTTAATGCTGGAATATTTGGAATCAAATTCAATGGAAAATTCAATTATGTATTTAGTAATTACGAATTTATAAATTCATTCGAAAAGAAAACCTTTAGCAATGAAATACTCAGTTTTGAAGAGAATGCGAATAAAAAAGATACTGTTTATTGGAATAAAAATAGACCAATTCCATTAACAGCAGAAGAATCTATTGATTATACAAAAAAGGACAGCATTTATTTAATTAGAACCTCCAAAACCTATTTGGATTCTATAGACAATGTAAAAAATAAATTCAAACTTAGAAATCT
This sequence comes from Flavobacterium sp., assembly GCA_021740105.1. Lineage (GTDB taxonomy): Bacteria > Bacteroidota > Bacteroidia > Flavobacteriales > Flavobacteriaceae > Flavobacterium. The sequence continues at coordinate 21,191 of JAIPAM010000010.1, read as the reverse complement.
TGTATTTGGTTACACCTATAAAAATTCGTTCAAAAAAAGAAACTTCAATTATGCAGGTTTACTTGATTTAAGTTCCCTTACATTCAACACTGTTCAAGGCTATAATTTTTCTACGGGATTTAGTTACTACAAGCGAAATGAAGAAAATGGAGAAAGAACAGAAATTAGATCAGATATTAATTATGGATTTTCAGAAGATCGATTACGAGTTACTGGTCGATTCTACCACCAATTTAACAATCAAAATTATGCCAATCTATCTATTAATGGAGGTAGTAAAGTAGAACAATTTAATAGTAATGAACCTATCAGCTCCTTTATCAATTCTACAAGTACGCTATTCTTTAAAAGTAATTACATGAAATTGTACAATTTAGAATTTGCACGAATTAATTACGGTCAAGATGTTGCCAACGGAATTAATCTTAATGGTAAAGTGGAATACGTTCAAAGAAAACCGCTGTTCAATACCACGGATTTTACCATTTTAAAAAATGATTCGCCTTACACTTCAAACAATCCATTAAATGAAAATGATTATTTAAACCCAGGATTTGAAGAACATCATTTAGTAAAATTGGGATTAAATGCTAGAATAAATTTTGGAAATAAATATTTTTCACGTCCAGACGGAAAATTCAATTTTAGAAATGATAAATATCCTACCCTATTCTTAGGTTTTGAAAAAGCAGTTGCAGGAAGTGATAAAAAATATGAATTTGAACATATAAACACCCGTATTTTCTACGATCTAAATCTGGGGAATAAAGGAAATCTGGGGATAAATTTAAAAGCGGGGAAATTATTTAACGCCTCGAATATTGCTTTTATGGACTACAAACATTTTAACGGTAATCAAACTCATATTGGAGGTACTGATCGCTATTTAAACGTGTTTAATTTTATGCCTTATTACACAAATAGTACTAATGACAGTTATTTTGAAGCCCATATAGAACACAATGACCAAGGTTTTTTTACCAATAAAATCCCACTTTTAAACAAATTAAAATCAACATTAGTACTTGGATTTCATGAATTGGCCGTTCCAAACAGAAAGCCCTATACTGAATACACTATTGGTCTTGATAATTTAGGTTTTGGAAAATTTAAACTCTTTAGATTGGATTACATACGATCGTATCAGAATGGGTATATCGGAGATGGAGTAATTATTGGATTAAAAATCCTAAATGCAATAGACTAATTGTTTTAAACAAATAAAAAAGCGGGTAATAACCCGCTTTTTTATTAATAATTTAAATTAATTCGGTTCAATATGAATTAATACGTGGCCCAACTCCACAATAGTATCTCTTAAGGTATCTTTCAATAAATGGGCAATATCATGCCCTTCTTTAACCGAAATTGTACCGTCAACTATAGCATGTAAATCGATGTGAAACTTCATTCCGGATTTTCGAATGAAACACTTTTCGGTTGCTATAACACCCTCCACACTAACCGCTATTTTTCGGATTTGAGCTTCTAAATCTTCGTATAAATTCTCATCCATAATTTCGCCTAAAGCAGGTCTAAAAATAAGATAACTATTATATAATATAAATGCTGATGCAAAAAGTGCTGCCCAATCATCTGCAGATTCATACCCTTTCCCTAAAAACAAAGCAATTGAAATACCTATAAATGCAGCCACAGAGGTAATTGCGTCACTTCTATGGTGCCAAGCATCCGCTTTAAGGGAAGAACTATTGGTTTGCTCCCCTCTTTTCATAACCAATCGAAAAGAAAATTCTTTCCAAATAATAATTGCGCCTAATACAATTAGAGTCCAGGGTTTTGGTAATTCATGTGGAGTTCCAATATTGGCTATGCTTTCATAGGCAATAATTGTAGCAGAGGTAATTAAGAACCCAACAACTAAAAAAGTGATTAAGGGTTCCACCCGACCATGACCATAAGGATGATTTGCATCAGCAGGGCGATTGGAATATTTAATTCCGAACAAAACTAAAAAGGAAGAAAAAATATCCGTCGTGGATTCAATAGCATCGGCTATCAAAGCATACGAATTTCCGAAAAAACCAGCAAGCCCTTTTATAATGGCCAAACAAGTGTTTCCAAAAATGCTAAAGTACGTAGCTTTTACAGCAGTTTGTTCAATTGTTTCCATTAAGTCTATTTGTTGCTATCCTAAATAATTTCTAGGCTCTAACTATATTTGCCCCTATTGCTCGCAATCGCTCATCTATTCTTTCGTAACCTCGGTCAATTTGTTCAATGTTTTGAATGGTACTCGTCCCTTTTGCAGAAAGTGCCGCAATTAATAACGAAATTCCTGCACGAATATCTGGCGAGGACATGGTAGTCGCTTTCAGTTGAGATTGGAAATTATGCCCCATAACCACTGCTCTATGTGGATCACAAAGCATGATTTTAGCGCCCATATCAATCAATTTATCAACGAAAAACAAACGGCTTTCAAACATTTTTTGATGAATTAACACATCCCCTTTTGCTTGCGTTGCTACTACTAAAACAATACTCAATAAATCAGGAGTAAATCCTGGCCATGGTGCGTCAGCAATAGTTAGAATCGATCCGTCGATATCTGTTTTTATTTCGTAACCATCATTATGAGCAGGAATATAAATATCGTCCCCTCTTTTTTCAAGGGTAATTCCCAATTTTCGGAAGGTATTTGGAATAATTCCAAGATTGTCCCAACTTACATTTTTGATTGTAATTTCACTTCTGGTCATTGCAGCAAGTCCTATCCAAGAACCAATTTCGATCATATCAGGTAGGATAGTATGTTCGCAACCTCCAAGACTTTCAACTCCTTCAATAGTCAATAAATTAGATCCAACGCCAGTAATATTAGCTCCCATGGAGTTCAACATTTTGCTTAGCTGTTGCAAATAAGGCTCACATGCCGCATTGTAAACGGTGGTTTTTCCTTTAGCTAAAACTGCAGCCATTAAAATATTTGCTGTACCTGTTACTGATGCTTCATCTAATAACATATCAGCACCTTGCAATCCGTCTGGCGCTTCAACACCATAAAAATGGTCTTCTCTATTGTAACGGAATTTGGCTCCAAGATTAATGAATCCCTCAAAGTGGGTATCCAATCTTCTTCTACCAATTTTATCACCACCAGGTTTCGGAATATAACCTTTTCCGAAACGAGCTAATAAAGGACCAACAATCATAATGGAACCTCTTAAAGAACCACCTTCTTTTTTAAAAGCTTCGGTTTCTAGATAACCTACATTTACTTCATCTGCTTGAAAAGTGATAGAACTAGGAGAGTTTCTTTGAATTTTAACCCCTAAATTCCCAAGTAATGTTATTAATTTATTGACATCAATAATGTCTGGAATATTGTTGATAGTGACTTTTTCGGGAGTTAATAGTACAGCACATAAAATTTGTAATGCTTCATTTTTTGCTCCTTGTGGAGTGATATCCCCTTTTAGTCGAATGCCACCTTCAATTTTAAATGTTCCCATATTTTATTATAATAAATTTTGAAATAGTTGAGTCCTTATAAAAAGTATTTATTTTATAATGGTTTTCTAATTTTATTTTTATGATTTTGATTATTTGATTTACCTACTTTTGAAATTTTGGGCTTGATAATTGGCCCTCCAGGATTTGTTTTATTAGATATTTTCTTATTGGTACGCATCAAATCTGACGTATTTAAAAGCACTTCTGAACTTTCAAGCATATTAATTTTACCTGAGGAGAGTTCATATAAATGTTCAAAAATAACATCATCTTTAACGGTATCCTTGTTCCAACTCAAATAACATTTTTTCATGTGGTTGGCAATCACTTTAACTAAGGCCGATTTCATTTCACCTTCATTCCATTTGTTGGCAACGTCAATCATGTATTTAATATTATTACCATAAAAACGATATTTAGGAAAGTTTTGAGGGTAATGCAATACATCCGGTTTTAATTGCAATACTTCACGGGTTGGAATTGGATAAGGGGATTCAACATTCAATTTAAAATCGGACATAATAAACAATTGATCCCATAATTTATGTTGGAAATCCAGTACATCACGAAGATGCGGATTTAAACTTCCCATCACCTGGATAATGTATTTTGCGGCTTTGTTTCTTTCGATTGGATCTTCGATAGCTGTTGCTTGATCAATCAATTTTTGCAAATGACGGCCGTATTCAGGAATAATAAGGTGGGGTCTTTCTGAATTGTATTCTAAATTAAATACAACATCATTCGCTACCTCTTTTTGATATTTTGGTTCCATAATTATAGGGAAATTATACCTTCAACAGTTGAAACTTCAAGGTATTTGTCTATTATATTTTGTGCATCTTGCATTTGAACATGAATCGAAATACTAGTGTATTTACCTGTTTTTGAATGTTTAGTATCAATTACAGCACCCATATTGTTAAATGCATTTTCAACTTTATCAATTTTAAATTGGTCGTTTGGAACTATGAATTTAAACAAGTATTTCGTTGGCCAAGAAGTGTTATTATTCAATTCTAAGCGCAATCTTTCATAAAAATCAGTTGTCTTTTTGTCCATTAAAAATAAAATATAGCAAATATAAGGTAAATATTATGAAATATAAAGTGGTTAAAACTAATAAATGGACGTTTGAAAAATATCTTTTTAATTACCAATTTCTTTAAGTAAGTTTGTAACCAATTTTTTAAAGGTGCAAAAGAAAATTAAAGTAATTATTGGCGGTCCTGGTACCGGAAAAACATCAATTATCGATGCGCTTAAAGCACGAGGATATTGTTGCTATCCCGAGATTTCCCGTGAGGTAACGATGGAAGCCAAAAAACAGGGAATAGACCAATTATTCCTTGAACAACCTTTACTTTTCAGCGAACTATTATTGGAAGGTAGAAAAAAACAATATCTAGACGCTCAAAAAGAGTCGCATGAAGTAGTTTTTATAGATCGTGGAATACCCGATGTTTTGGCTTACATGCATTATATAGGCGACTCCTACCCTTCTTTTTTTGATGCTGCTTGTCGCGAAAATATTTATTCTGAAGTATATATTCTTCCGCCTTGGAAAGAAATTTATGTTAGCGACGAGGCTCGATATGAAAACTACGAACAATCGGTTTTAATCCACAACCATCTCGTTGAAACCTACACACAATATGGCTACCAATTAATTGAAGTTCCAAAAGATAGCTTAGATAACAGAATTCTTTTTATCTTAGATAAAATTTAAATCAGGATTGCTTTAATTACCTGAACTATTTAAGCCAAATTAAATGCCAAAAGCGTTAGAAATTCTTCAAAAATATTGGAAACACGATCAGTTTAGATCACTTCAAAAGGAAATAATCGATTCTGTTTTGAGTGGTCAAGATACCTTTGCTTTGTTACCAACAGGCGGTGGAAAATCAATTTGTTTTCAGGTTCCCGCATTAATGAAAGAAGGGATTTGCTTAGTGATTTCGCCATTGGTGGCTTTAATAAAAGATCAAGTTCAGAATTTACAAAGTCGAGATATAAAAGCGATAGCACTTACTGGCGGATTAAAATCAGATGAGATTTCAGTGCTTTTAGACAACTGTCAATATGGGAATTACAAATTTATTTATCTATCGCCTGAGCGCTTACAAACCGATTGGATTTTAGATCGAATAAAACAATTGCCCATTTCTATGGTTGCAATAGATGAAGCACATTGTGTATCGCAATGGGGACATGATTTCCGACCTGCCTATTTAAAAATAGTAAAATTAAAATCGCATTTTTCAAAAATCCCCTTTATTGCCTTAACCGCCTCTGCAACAAAAAGAGTTCAAGAGGATGTAATTCTACAACTTGGTTTAAATGAAACTGCTGTTTTTCAGAAATCATTCAAACGAGATAATATTGCCTATTTTGTAACAGAAGCCGAAGATAAGCTTTTCAAGATGGAACAAATTTTGAAGAAAAATCCAGAGCCTTCAATAATATATGTTCGCAATAGGAAATCATGTTTGGATATTTCATCACAACTGCAATCTATGGGTTTTCGAGCCACCTACTACCACGGAGGTTTATCTGCAAAGGAAAAAGAAAAAAATATGAACCTTTGGATGACGGAAGAGGTACAAGTTATTGTTGCCACAAATGCATTTGGAATGGGAATTGACAAAGCAAATGTTAAAACCGTAATCCATATACAACTTCCAGAAAACATAGAAAATTATTATCAAGAATCGGGTCGCGCTGGAAGAAACGAAGAAAAAGCCTACGCTATACTATTGACCAGTTCGTATGATAAATTGAATGCAGAAAATCAGTTTATTTCTGTTTTACCAGATAAAGAATTCCTAAATAGTATGTTTATTAAATTGTGTAATTATTTTCAAATAGCTTATGGCGAAGGGATAGAGGAACAATTTACCTTCAATTTAAATCAGTTTTGTAGTAAATATCAATTTCCAATTATTAAAACTTATAATGCGTTACAGTTTCTAGACCGACAGGGAATAGTCACATTATCGCAAGAATTTTCAGAAAAAGTTACGGTTCAATTTATTATTCCCTCGAAAGAAGTTATTCGATATATGAGTTTAAATACTAAAGAGGAACCTATAATATTAGCTTTACTTCGAACCTATCCAGGAATTCACGAGGTGCCAGCAGCAATAAACTTAACCTTAATTGCTAAAAAATCAGACGCTACAGAAAATAAGGTAAGTGAATTGTTATTGAAATTAGCAGAGAAAGGCCTAATAGAATATCATGCTAAGAGTGATGATACTAGCATATTATTTAATGTAATTCGAGAAGATGAACGCACGATAAACAGCATTTCAAAATATTTAGAAATTCAGAATAAATTAAAAAGAGAGCAATTAAAATCCGTTATTGGATATGTAAATGACGAATCCAATTGCAAAAGCAAATTAATATTGAATTATTTCGAGGAACAATCCAACGAAAATTGTGGCATCTGCTCCTATTGTATTTCTATATCTAATAAAGACAATCTTACTGAGGATTTGAGAAATCAAATACTCACATTATTGAAAACAAAAGCATTAAATTCAAGAGAAATTCAAATTCATATTGATAAGTCATCCGATGCAATTATCTTTGCACTCCAGCATTTATTAGAAAGTGGAGAAGTTATAATTACACCCAACAACAAATATACCTTAAAATAGAAATGGATAAATTGAGAATCGTTTTCATGGGAACTCCAGAATTTGCTGTTGGCATTTTGGATACTATAATTAAGAATAATTATGAAGTAGTAGGAGTAATAACTGCTGCAGACAAACCTGCTGGTCGGGGTCAAAAAATAAAATATTCAGCCGTTAAAGAATATGCATTAGAAAAAAATCTTCCACTTTTACAACCTACAAATCTAAAGGACCCCGACTTTCTAGAAGAATTACAAGCATTAAATGCCAATTTACAGATCATTGTCGCTTTTAGAATGTTACCTAAATTAGTTTGGGAAATGCCTAAATATGGAACCTTTAATTTGCATGCTTCTTTGTTGCCAAATTATCGTGGAGCAGCACCAATTAATTGGGCAGTAATAAATGGGGAAACTAAAACTGGTGTTACTACCTTTTATATAGATGACAAAATAGATACGGGTGCAATGATATTAAGTTCGGAAATAGCAATTGATCCAAATGAAAATGCAGGACAACTTCACGATAAATTAATGGTTTTAGGAAGTCAAACCGTGTTAGAAACTTTAAAATTAATTGAAACTGGACAAGTAAAGCCTATTATTCAAGAAGACCATTCAGAAATTAAAACAGCCTACAAACTAGACAAAGACAATTGCAAAATAGATTGGAGCAAATCGGGAACAGAAATTCACAATCAAATTCGAGGACTTTCCCCTTATCCAGTGGCATGGTGCTATGTTAAAGACCAAAATCAAGAGTGGAATATAAAAATTTATGAATCTAAAATTAATAGTGAAAATCATGAATTAGCTATTGGTACAATTATAACTACTAAAAAAGAAATAAAAGTTGCTGTATCTAATGGGTTTATTCAAATTTTGAGTTTACAATTCCCAGGAAAGAAAAAAATGACGGCATCAGAACTTTTAAACGGGATGACATTTTCAGACAAAGCCTTGGTTTTATAGGGTGTTGAAGCGTTAAATCTAATTAAAAAAAGACCAAAATCGACGTCTTTATCAACAAAAGTAGTAAGTTATCAACAAAAGCGGCAGATTTTTAAAAAAACACTTGCACGGTAATGAATTCCTATTAATTTTGTTAACGTAATGAAATTTTAACCAACATTTAATATCTATTATTATGAACAAATCAGAATTAATTGACGCAATCGCTGCTGACGCAGGAATTACTAAAGCAGCTGCAAAATCAGCTTTAGAATCATTTTTAGGAAACGTAAGTGGTACTTTGAAAAAAGGTGGTAGAGTATCTTTAGTAGGATTCGGATCTTGGTCAGTATCTGCAAGAGCAGCTAGAGACGGAAGAAACCCTCAAACTGGAGCAACTATCAAAATTGCTGCTAAAAAAGTTGTTAAATTTAAAGCTGGAGCTGAATTAGAATCAGCTGTAAACTAATAATTTACCAAAATAAATTAAAGCCACGCCAAGCGTGGCTTTTTTTTTGAATACTTTTGCAGTAATAATAGTCTAAAATGTCTTCATTAAAAATAAATAAAGGAAATTTACTAATTGCTGAACCCTCCTCGGATTATGATCAGCCATTCAATAGATCTGTAGTACTTTTAACTGAATACAATGAAGAAGGAACGGTAGGGTTTATCATTAACAAACCGCTTGACTATTCTATTAATGATTTAATTCCAACAATAACTGCAGAATTTTCAGTCTTTTATGGCGGACCTGTAAGCCCAGAAAACATCTACTTTATTCATAATGTTCCCGAAATTATCAGTGGTGGTATAGAAATAGCCCCAGGTATATTTTGGGGTGGTGATTTTGAAAATACCATTACTGAAATCAGCAACGGAACCATCAAGAAAGACAACATTCGGTTTTTTCTAGGTTATTCAGGTTGGGAAATTGATCAATTAGAAGACGAGATAGTTTCTAAATATTGGATTGTAATAGAAAATAATTACAAAAACGATATTCTAAGCAAAGAAGCAAGTGATTTTTGGAAAGAGGAAATCCAAGAATTGGGTGGTGATTATTTACTTTGGGCCAACGCCCCTGAAAACCCTTTTTGGAATTAAGTTAACCTGATTTGTGCATTCAAAAGAGCAACTAACTTGGTCACTAAAATGGTTCCAAATTCTTTTTTACGGTATTTACTTATGGGCTGAATTCCTTTTATCACATTGGATATAAATAATTCATCTGCTTTTTGAAGATCAAAAGGAGAAATTTCACTTTCTTCCACTTGTAAACCTTCCACTTTTGATGCTAAATTCAGAATTTGCTTGCGCATTACTCCGTTCAAACAGCCTTCGGATAAAGGCGGAGTAATTAACTTTCCATTTAAAACCATAAAAATATTACCCTGCAAAGCCTCTGCAACATTTTTACTTTCATTTAGTAGTAAGCAATTATCCAAACCATTTTCATCGGCATAAATACTTGCGGTTACATTAAGAATTTTGTTGGTGGTTTTTAAATTAGAAAGTAATTGCTTGGCAATATAGAAATCTTTGTACAAATCCACTTCATAGGCTTTAGAATCAATCGAATACAACTTATTTTCAAGGGGGGTACAATTGATTAAATACGAAACGGATCTTTGCTTAGGCAAATAGTTCCCGCCTTCATTTCTATAAACTGTAATTCTAACTCTAGCAGATTCGGCGCAATTATTCGCTTTAGCCAAACTAAGAATTTGTTCTTCAAAAAATTCCATGGTGAAATTCATTGGAATTTCCATTCTCACAATTCTCATTGAAGCCATTAATCTAAAATAATGATCTTCAAGAAATAGAAGTTTTTGATCTACTATTTTCATAGATTCGAAAACACCATCTCCATAAAGAAAGGCGCGATTGTTCACCAATAAATTGGTTTCTGAAGTAGTAATTGTACCGTTAAAATTTATCATAAAAAAAGTCACGCTTTAGGCGTGACAAATATAAGTTTAAAAATGGAAAAACTAAACAGAACCAATTACATGTTTTAAATCGGAAATTTGAGATTCCCATAACAATTTCACCTCATCAAAATCTTCCTCAAAAGCAAAGTCAGTTACCATTAGCGAAACGTCTTTAGTAATTTCATCCTCTAAAATTCGCAATTCAAAAAAATAATCGGTGTCTTTATTATCTTCATCTATCCAACGGAATTTAACTTTTTCATCGGATTTTCTCGCAGTCAATCTCGCTTTTTCTTCGGATCCATCCCAAATAAAAGTAAAAAACTCACCACGCGAATTTACATTATCAGCAAACCATTCCGAAAGTCCTGAAGGAGTTGATATGTATTGATACAATAATTGGGGTGAAGAATTCAATTGAAATTCTAATTCGTATTTTACTTTTGTATTCATGACTTGCTGAAAAATTTTGTGAAATATATAGATTAAATAACTAATAAAAAAGCAAATTAAAATATATTTTATTTTCTTCAATATATATTTGCAACATCTGATTTATGTTTTATATTTGCACCCGCATTGATAAATGCAAATAACCGTAAATGGCGAGGTAGCTCAGTCGGTTAGAGCGCAGGATTCATAACCCTGAGGTCGAGAGTTCAAATCTCTCTCTCGCTACAAAAGAAAATTCAATGAAACTGCGGTTTAGTGTACACTAAACCGCTTTTTTTATGTCGAATATTTTATTACTTTTACAAAGAGTACACCAAAACGTACACCAAAACAGACACTCTTTGGATAAAAAAAATTTTTCTGTACCCAAAATTTACACCGGTGGTGTGGATATCACTTTATGGAATGAACTTTCCAAAGAAGAGCAAAAACAAGCCCTTTCTAAAGATTGGTATATCTATTATAAATTTATCGATTCCACCACTGGAAATCTAAAACGTATGCCTAATATAAAAGGTGGCTGTAATAGATATAAAACTAAAAAAGAGCGATTGTTGGTATTAACTCAATTAAGAGATGCTCTTGAATATCTATTGGAAAAAGGTTTGAACCCTTATTCAGATTCCGACACTAGTTTGCTTGAATTAGAACAAGCACCTCCAAAGAAAAATAAAATGGTTGTTGTTGCTTCTGCTTCAAATGATACTAAAGTTGCGGTAATTCCTCAGCCAGTAAAACCAGTTATAATTGAACCCGTTTTGTCTATTAAAGAAGCTTTTGCCTACGCTTTAAAGATTAAGAAAAAATCGCTAAACGATACCTCTTATATGAACTTTGAAGGAAGAATTAATCGATTCAAAAAAGCATTGGATGAAAATGCTCCAATTACCTCACTGAATCGCAAACAAACTAACGAATATCTAAATAGTATTTTAGAAACCACAAGTGCCCGTAATCGAAATAATACCCGAATAGACTTAAGCTCTTTATTTGAAGTATTAGCCAATGACGAAATCATAACCGAGAATTTCATAAAAAGAATAAACACCCTAAAAACTAAACCTCAGCGAAACAAAACCTACACTCCAGATATGCAGGAAACCATTTACTCCTATCTTGAGAAAAACGATGCTTTACTCCTACTTTTTATAAAATTTATTTCCTATAATTTTTTACGTCCTGTGGAGGTTTGTCGATTAAAAGTAGGTGACTTGGATGTTAAGGACAAAAAACTATATGTTAGAGCGAAAAATAAACTTGTTAAAATCAAAATCATACCTGAAATCTTAATTAAAGATTTACCTGATTTAACCCAAATGAATAAAGAAGATTTTTTATTCACTCCAACTAAAATAGGTGGTCAATGGATTGCTACAGAAAACAATCGCAGAGACCATTTTTCCAAACGATTCAAGTCAATTGTAAAAGATCATTTTGGATTGGGTTCCGATTATGGAATGTATAGTTTTAGACATACTTTTATAACCAAACTTTATAGAGAACTTCGCAAATCCTATTCTCCATTTGAAGCCAAAAGTATTTTGATGAATATTACTGGCCACTCAACAATGTCTGCTCTTGAATTGTATTTGAGGGATATTGATGCAGAACTACCAGAAGATTATTCCCATTTACTAGAATAAACTTTAATGGAATTGTAGTTCATAAAATACTATAAAAACATTAACTAAATTATCAATAAAAAACATCGTAAAAAATATAAATAAACCTTAGGTTTCTGTAAGCTAAACCTAACGTATTTCTTTACTTTTTATTTTTGGTTTACTTGGGAGAAATCTTACAGAAACTCCAGAAAAACGTGAGGTATACCTGAGTAAACCTATTTATTTGTTTCTATAATTTATGATGGCTCAATGATTTATTATTGGATAACTATTCGGCAAAACTTATTTAAACAACTAATAGAAACTAATAAACAAAAACAATAGGAATTTGTATTGTCTTTTAAAAGAAATTTACTCCAAAAATGTACCTAAAAAAAGTACAATTTAATTATCCAATTATTTTAAAATTTGGCAATCAGAGCTCTGTAAGAAAATATTATTTTTTTGGAAGTTTTATCCATTTCCCCCAATCGTTTGCTACATTATCCCAGTTGAATATATCAAAGTTGGGTTGCCCAGTTGTTGTTAGTGGAAAAAAATTATGTTCTAAACCAATATAGGCTTTATAAGTAAAATTCCTTTTCTTTTGTCGTATCATTTCCACACGTAAATAATCATTGTAAGGAGCACTCCAATCTTTTGTACCATAACTTACCAAAACAGGAATTGTCAATTTTTCTAAATAGTGAATCGGTGGAATAGAAAAGTCATAAGTTGCTTTGAAAGTATCTCCGTTAGTGTCGTCCATATTGCTTTTATCATTTACAACTTGCTCCCAATAATCAAACTCACTTTCTCCATATCTTTTACTATCTGTGTCGGATTCTGTGGCTCTGTCTTGGCTTATCATTGCCATTATCCTACCTAATGGACAACCGCTTGAATAAATTAAATGAGTTATTTTTTTACACTTCACTGCAAGTTTTGCTGCAATTGTACTTCCTTCTGAATGTCCAGCTACTATTAATTTTGAATTGTCAATATAAGGGAGTTTTTCTAAATAATCAATTACCTTTAAATTTCGCTCTACATAATAGTCAAGTATATTTCTGTTGGAGTACTCTTTCGGTATTTTGCCAGTTTCTGGGTCTTGATAAACAAAATTACGTTCCAATGTTTTTGCTTCTACAACTAAAGGAACAAATGGTTTACTAATTATTACAATATGATAATCGATTTCTAAACTATCGGTTTTAAATGGGAAAACACTATAGGTTTTATCTCCATCCTTTTTAATTAAAGGTTGAGGCAAACTCCCTTGACAAAATAGAAAAATTGGCTTTCGCTTTAGTTCTTCTCCTTTTTTTGATTTTATCAAAATATCGATATTATCCCCTTTAAAAGTTGTTGTCAAATGTCTGAATCCGAAGTCCTCTGGTTTGTTTTTTTGAGCAAAAACTTGTGTTGCCAAAATTAATATCAAAAGGTAAAGTGAGGTTTTCATAACTAACACAATAGGAGTCTACTTATTTTTAAAAAGCCGAAATTCAAAAAACAAATGAAGTTAAAAAATTAGTATTATTATTTTTCGGTTATTTTTTTAATTGCATTTTGGGTTGAATTAACATTATTAAAATAGTCATTAATAATCAATTCTAATTTTTTATCATTCTTCAATGTGTTCTTTAAAGTGAAAACCAAAAAGTCATAGTTAGTAAACTCAGCTTTTGTTTCTAAAATGTTTTTCAACCATTCCCACATTTTCTTTTTACCAATTTCTTTTTCAATTGCAATAAAAATTATTGGGGCGTAATCGTAAACGAAAGTTTCTCTATCAGTTATATCTGTTATAGATTTAATCATCGATAAAGGGTTAGGCTTAAAGTCTTTTAGGTTTTTGTATTTTTTTTCTAATACTTCATTATATGCTGTTACTTCTTGAATATCTTCAGTCAATTTCAAGGACATGTATTCAGTAAAACCCTCTGACATCATATCTCCTAATTCTGAATTGAATACTTTTACAGTTCCAAAATAATAATGCCCTAATTCGTGTGCTATTAATGGTTTATAGAATTTCTGAGATTTCTCTTCAAATATTCCTGCTAAACCGAATCTCCCCCAACCTATTCCCATAATTGTTGGATAAGAAACAAATAACCAACCGTTTTTTTTCGAAGTTGGAGTTGTATTGATAAATGTTGGGGTTTGATTGAACTTTATATTTAATTTCTGCTCGTAATATTTTTTATAACTAGAGACTAGTATTGAAAATTGTTTGATTTTTTCATCAGGGAATTTAGGATTTAATATAGCAATATTGCCATCATCTACAACATCGTAATTTCCACAATATAGAGCCATTTCTTGTGGTTCATTGCTTAATAAATGTGCCGAATTTGAACTTACAGGTTTATTACCGTTTACATAAATTGTTGAACAATCAGTACAATTAAATTCAATGTCATAAACCACTCTATCATAAGCAATATCTTTTTTGGCATCATATATAATCGGATACCAAGCACTTTGACTTCCATCGCTTCTAACTGACATACCATTAAATGCAATATTCCCTTTCCAATCTTGTTTAGAGAAGTTATCTATAGTATCGTTTGCTACTGGAAATTTACCAACATACCGAAATTGTAACTCTTCTGGTAAAAATTTAGTATTTTTTGCATTTCCGGGAAAATAATAAGCAGATGATTCTCCTGTTGAAGTTGAATCTTTATCCGATTTATCATAACCGAGCACAAAATTATTGGGTTTTTTACTTCTAATATGCAATAAATTCATCCCAGAATTTAAACGAATTAAGTAATCTTTAATTCTAGGAATATTACTTAGGGTTAAGTCACATTCAAACGTTCCTTCTTTTATCGATATGTTCACTTTGCCTTTTAAACGCGGTGCGTTATCTTGAGAAAACATTTTTGTCGAAAGTGTTATTAGAATAAAACACATTACTATTCGATAATTCATATTTATTGCCATAATTGGTTTTTAAGGTGCTATTTTAAATTGTGTCCATACATCAGTCACTTGGCAAGATTATGAACTTTGTAACTGATTATTTTTAACTAAAATAAAATTCTTACGTAACCCAAACGTGAATTTATCATAAAAATTGCAATCTGGCAAAACGGCTTTTAGTAGCAGTTCTATTTATTCAATTATCAAATACAACAAGAAAAATTCAGAAATCTTATATTGATTGTACCACTTCTCAACATCAATATTCCCTTTAGATACTTCGCAATAACCTAGATTTCCTTTTTCGGGGTTGTCGTTTGGTGGCGTAATAAGTCCAATTTGTATTTCTTTACCAATTTCAAAATCAACTTTTTCAGATTCATTACCACATACATCTCGTAGCAAAAAAGTTCCATCTTTAAATTTTTTATTAATATCAAAAATCTGTTTATTGAAAAAGTTAGGGAAAAAGAAAGCGATTTTTTCTTTGTTAACTAAATGTTGGGCAACAATAGAAAAGTTAAAGTTCTTTCCAATTTTTGGAAGCCCCTCAGTTTTAGTATCAATAACATTTTTTTCAATTTCTATTTTTCCGTTTTTGTATTTACGAATAATAATCTTAAAGTTCTTGTCTTTCAGTTTTTCAGAATTTAAGAAACTAATATTTAGTTTTTCAATACCCTGAAATTGTTGAATAATAAATTCATTTGAACCAAATTCCGGGGAGTCATATTTGGAAATCATTTCAATTTTTGTAGAATCTTGACTCTGAGCGGTAAAAGCACTAAATAATATTGCTACAATAAAAATAAAATATTTTGTTTTCATGTTTATTTATTAATGTTAATATGTATAATCAAATATATATTATTATTTGTAACTACGCTAATGATAATTAGTTATCGTCGTTATTTCTTATTTAACGTATTTAGACAAATTGTATCATTTATAATAAAATTAATAAGTAGTAATAAAAAAGACTACCCTAAGAGTAGTCTTTTTTATTAATTAATTTAAGACAACTTTAAATCAAAAAGATCTAACGGCTCTTACATTAGCAACAGAATTTTTTGAACCAACTAAATTAGCTGAACCACTGGTGAAATTTGAGTAATAGGCAGTAGTAATATCATATTCCGTTGAACTCCAATAATTTGCACTTGAAAACCCACCAATAGCATTTTTATTTAATATCATTTTAGCCATTTCATCTCTACTTGGCAAATACCAATCACTATATCCATTTAAAACTAAATCAAAACAAAGTTTTGCAGCATAACTTCCTGTTCCTAAAACATTAACAATAGTGTTTGTGTTTGTAAGTCCAGTGCCAATAGCTGTCCCAGAAGCACCAACTTGTAAATTACTGCCATTACCCCAAGTGATATTAATTACTTGATCAGACACTGCTGCTACAAATCCTTTATAGGCACCTGCAACATAACCTGGGTCTCCTGGTTGCAAAATATACGCAACAACACCTCCTTGATAACTTTGTCCAATAGTTGGCATTGTAGTGAAACTAATTTCATTTCCATAACTAGTTCCTGCACTATTTGTAGCATAAGAGCGAACGTAATAAGCTGTATTAGCAGTTAAACCAGTTATATTACTTGTGAAACTTCCTGTTCCTGTTCCTGTTCCATCAACTGTCTTTGTTGCCAATGCGACTGTTGGATTTGATGAAGTACTCCAAACCACTCCCCTTGCAGTTACAGTTGCCCCTCCATCTGCAGTAACATTTCCACCAGATACGGCAGAAGTGGTTAGTAGAGAGGAAATTGCCGTAGATTGAACTGTTGGTAATACTACTGCATTTGGAATAGAAATTGTAATCTCATTGGTATAGTTAGCAGAGTTACCAGTGCCATTAAAAGAGTTAACTCTGTAAATATAGGTTTGCCCCGCCAAAACTGACGTATCGCTATAACTTGTACTATTTGCAGCCGCTGTATAAATTACACTAAAACTACTTGTGCTTAATTTTCGTTCTATTTTGAAGCCCACTTCATTCGTGGAATTATCAACCCAAGTTAAATTAACCTGATTATTAATAAGAACCCCTGTTAAACTTGATGGAGTTTGAGGCACTACTTCTGGGGCAATTGGGTCATTTGAAGAACACCCTACAATAGTTAAAACTATAAGTGAAAGGAGCAATTTTATTTTAGACATATTCATGGTTTTAATGTTTATTTGTTTTATTTTCAGTTCAATAATGTTATAATTCTCTCAAAAAATTAGATTTATATTTTTCAATTATGTAAAAAACTTTGTTTTCAATTTGCTTTAATTCAAAAGGAACATTATCTAATAATAATATCTTTTTGTTTAGTTTTTTCTGTTTTAAATTTAACACTCTTAAATGTAAATCCGTTGAATTTGAAGTATAGACTGTATCTAAACTTTTTAAATCTAAACCATCTATCAATTTATTAATTTCTTTAAAATCATATACTGAAATTTCAGCTCTATACTTTCCAGTTATTTCAGCATTTTTAAGACTTTCATATTCAATAGTTTTATTTTCATTTAAATTAAACTTATAAACTTCACACTTACCATAACAAGAACCACTCTCGTATGATATCAAAATATTGTTTATAGATGAGGCTTTTCTAATAGAGCTACAAGAGAAACAGAATATTGCCAAAAAGATAATATAAATAAATCTCATCATCTCTTAACTACAATTTTTTTATTTGAAACACCATTTAATCCAGATAGTTTTAAATAATAAATACCTTCGCTCAAATCTAAAACTGAAATTTTCTGAGTTTCAAGATTCTCATCAAGTTTTGAATTTTTAACAATTTGACCTAAAGAATTTATTAATTGGTAATTATTGAAAGATTTTCCTTGAATAAAAAATTCAGAATTACATGGACTTGGAAACAAAACAATATTATCCTCATTAAAAGAATCATTTAATAATATATTTTGTGTAATGTCAAATACATATTGCTCTGAGTTTAAATTGTTTTGGTTATTAGCAACATAATCAGGTCTATAAACTATTAAAGTGTAAGCATTGTAATTTTGGAAATCTCCTACTGAGGTTTCAATGTAACCACCAATCAATTGCCCTTCTACTTTTGAAACTATACCTGTAGTCAAGTTATATTTTAAGAGTATTGTTTGAATAGGAGAACCCGCCAAAGTTGGCAAACATCTCACTTTAAAATTTTGATTGGTAGTGATATCAAAGTAGTCAGCGCCTAATCTCATTAACCTTCCATTACCAAATGTTGAAGTTGTTGAAGTTGTTGTAATACTAGAATGAAGTAATTGACTCCCTGAGAAATTAAAAGCTTTCTCATAATAGACACCTCCATAACATCCTGTGCAATTTGTTAAATAATTTTTATATGCTGTTGCTCTATTATATGTGTATGGTGCATATGTAGCAGTTGAACTTAAAACATCAATAGATGTAAGATAATTTTTTAAAATTGTATTAAAATTAGAACTATAATTCGATGTTAACACATCATTAATAGCTGGTATTTCGTACAAATTTATTGTATTATTATAAATTTGTCTTATTATATCCGGATTAGTTTTTTCAGATAAATATCTGAAGAAAATCCATGCTCCATACCAATGTCCGTTATATGTTGCCCCATTTCCATCAAAACTAGAACTGTTATAATTTAAAGCTATATCTGGAGTTGAAAAAATATCTCTCAAATATTGAAAATTATCATCAATTCCAGGGTAAATTTCATCCTCTGACCATGCCGCAGTAGCTTCCATAATAAAATTGGTGTTTGAGGATGAAGTACCTAATTGAACAGCATGAAAAAATTCGTGTGCTGCAGTTACTTTTATTGCATTATCTGTAGTTATTGGTGTTGCCCACGAATAGTTATTATTCATTTTCATAAAACTAGTATAAGCATCAACTTCTGTTAAACTGGATGATTGAGGATTATTACCAATTAAAATATCAGGGGTTACCGAACCATATCTACCCGAACCCAAGTTAATAATATATACATCGTATTTATTTGAACCTCCTGCTGTACCATCCAAAGGAGGCATTGTATAACTTCTTGTTTGATATTGCGTCCATACATTTTCAAAAACACTAGCCATTTGATCTACATAATCTGGAAAACCATTACTATTTGTATCAACAGACGGTACTGCATCTGCTCCACTAAGTGTATAATGAAAACAAAAGTTTGTTGAGCAACCTATTTGTTCATTTGTAATAACAGGTCTTGCGATATAGGGACTAAATAAAGATATAGCTTGTGGTGTTAACTTATCCCAATTTTTTTTGGCTTCGAGTAAAATAGAGGTTATGCAATTTCTTGTTATAGGCTTATTTAACCCAACGCTTTTATTTGTCTGATTAGTAACCTCATTCATCTGATTCATTAAACTATTTGATAATTCGGTATCTTGTGAAAAAGAATTTTGATTGTATCCTAAGAATAGTAGTGTCAGCAATAAATAGTAGAGTTTTGTTTTCATAGTTTGAAGTTTATTTACATTAATTAGATTCTTTAATTCGTTAGATTCTTATTAATTATCATACACTGTGATAATTAACTTCACAAATTTAATAAAATATTTCACATTTTTTACATAAAGTAAACATATTATACACATTTGTGTATAATATACGTGTATTTATGTACACACAAAAGTGCATAATTTTGAAATATGCAACATAGAGGTGAAATAATAAAAGAGGCAATTTATAAAAGTGGGTATCCAATAACGGAATTAGCCAAAAGAATGGGCAAAAGCAGAAGATGGGTGTATTTGCTTTTTGAAAATCCTACTGTGTCCATAGATATTATTCTCCAAATTGGGATAATTATCCATTATAATTTTTCAAATGAAATTGAAGGGTTAAATTCACAAACTCCCACCTTAAATGAGCCTTTCCCAAATTACTTAAAGGAAGAAGATTATTGGAAAAATAAATATTTAAAACTATTAGAAGATTATAACGACTTATTAAAAAAAGTCAAATAATTGTTTTAATATCTAACAAATAACTTCAGCGGTTTTGCTTTATTGATGGTTCTGATTTTCTACAAGCGGAAAATCATCTATTTGAAGGAATGAGCACTTTAGAGATATAATTTAAAAACACGAAACTTTGCTAATCTTTCCAAACGTCTGTTGGCAGAAATGATTATTTAAAATTACTTATGGCTCTAAATTCTTTATTTTTCTGTTCTAAGTTAATTTTATATACAAATTCTTGCATTTCTTTTGTTAATGGCAAGATTTTATCAATCTGTTTCCAATAATCTTCATTGTAATTCATATTAATCTTAAAAATATCCTTTTTCAAATTTACATTGTCTTTTACAACTATATCTTGAACAGGATTGGAATAATAAAAATAAGTTGCTTCAAAAACTTGCTTTTCTTCGTCTTTTGTTATTACCTCTGTGATTGCTTTAATTATTGATTTATTTAATTGCATTTTATTACTAACCGCATTTCTTTCAAAACTAGTGTTTTTATAATAATGCGTAGTTCTATGTTTTGTTTTGCCAATTTTTAAATATGGAGAAGAAATCCAATTTGAAGTTATTTGAGCATTTCCAATTGTATTATCTTCGTTCAATATATAGAAACCACTTGTAAAATTATTTTCTGGTTCTTTTGGTCTAGCAACAATTTTAGAAATTGTGTTGTCATCACTTATTTCATATTTTAACTTATTAATATCAGGTTTTAGTACGATAGCAGCAATTACAGTAAAGAACTCATTAAAATTATATAATGCATAATCAATTGTTCTGTCCTCCTTGCCCACTTTACGCACATTATTAATTTGAACTTTATAATTATTCTTTGGATAAGGTTTTTGAGAAGTTCCAAAAAGAGTTTGCTTTTCAACATATCCAGAAAAATCAATTATTTTGTATAGTTCTTCATCTCTTTTTACTACAACTCGTAAATAAAATTTTTCAGAATGTGGTTCTAAAGCATATTCAGATAAGATTGTCTTTACCATTTTCTGATAAACATCTTCCGCAACTATAACAACTTCCTCCATTTCAAAAATTTTAGGTTGCATATATATTGTGTCTTTAGAAATTAAGTCTTTATATTGTAGTTCTAAAGAGTTATATCCAAGGCATTGTATGGTTAAATCTTGATTTTCAAAAAACTCAAAAATACCCTCAGAATTTGACAATAAATATTGGCCCTTAGATT